>CP119314.1:2579642-3223928 GCA_029202385.1 Candidatus Sphingomonas phytovorans | reverse complement strand
GGGGAAGGGCGTGTCGTCCACCTCGATCCCGGCCTCGGCCGCGGTCTGGGCGGAAAGCGCGGTCACCGTCGCGCCGCTGTCGACCAGCATGCGCCGCTCGACCCCGCCGATCCGCACTCGGATCCAGAAATGGCCGTCGTCAGCCATGCGGATGCGGACCTCCTTGCCCACCACTTCCTGTTTGTCGGCCTGGAGCAGGCCGGCAACCTTGGTCAGATAGGGGTCGAAGCGCCCACGATCGCGCACCAACATCACGACTACCGCGCCCAGCACGCCCCAGATGACGAGCGTGGTCAGCGTCCGCATCACCGGCATGCGCCGCCCGATCACCGCCGCGACGATCAGGCCGGCCAGCAACAGATAAAGGGGCGTGGTGGCGCCAAGATCGGGGAACATTCTGCCTCTTCGTCCAGGCGGTCGGTCGGGCCGCCCGCGAGAATATCTATCCGGTTTCCCATGTATGAAGCCTGACCGCCGGGAAAAGGCCCCGCCCGGTTGGGGGCGGTGTCTACTATCGGGCTTTGCCGATATGAAGGTTCAGGCTGATGTCGCGCGGCCGTCCATTTTCGGACGGGGCCGTCCGAAAATGGACGGGGTCGCCCCCCACCGACAGCGACAGTCGCAGCGACCGGAACTCAAGCCCTGCGCTGAGCCGCGGGGCGGGTGCGATGCAGAGTACTAGGACGAGCACGCACAGCGCCGCGACCTTCAGCAGGGTGCCGCGTGTCGTCCGGGTCATGGCAAGGGGTTCCGCATTGGCCATCGTTCAGCAGGAACCGTGCCACATGACCCGGCGTAAAGAATCGTTTCCGGCGACGATTGTGCGACGAAATCGACCGAACGGGGTGGAACTGTTTCACATTCGGGACGTATAGAGCCCCGCCAACCGCATCAGGCTCACACCTAGTCGGGGGTAAAACCAGGCCGGATCGGACAGCATCCTCCGGCCTGGTTTTCTCGTGCCCTGCTTATTTCGGGTGCGTAACGTCCCGCCCGCGCCGCGCTTCGCCGAACATATGCTGCCCGCCGCTTGATGGGCCGGCCCGCCTGTGATTTGGGCCTCGGCCACCGGGCCCGGGGCCCGTGGCGAAACCATGAGCGGGACAGTCGATGTTTGGTGCGATCGCGTTTGCCTATGGCTTGCTGACCAGCTTCGTCCTGTCGGGCGCCAGCCGGAACCAAAGGCTGAAGCGGCCCAACCCGCCTATGCTGGTCTATGTCGGCCATGTCTGCTTCGGCTGCTCGGCCGGGCTTTCGGCAATGCTCTTCCTGCACGCCGCGCAGACCTTGATCGAGTGAAACGCGAACGGGGCAGCCGCTGCCGCCCCGCCCCTGTGCCTGACCCTCTTCGAAGGGTCGGTTAGCGGATCGACCCGCGGCGTACCAGGTTGACGATCGCGAGCAGCACGACCGCGCCAAGCAGCGACACGAGGATCGTCGCGATGCTGTATCCGCCGCTGGTAATCGGCGGCACGCCAAGCAGCGGCGACAGCAGGAATCCGGCCAGGACCGCGCCGACGATGCCGACCACGACGTTCAGGAAGACGCCCTGCTGCGCATCGGTGCGCATGATCATGCTGGCGACCCAGCCGATCACGCCGCCGACGATCAAGAGAATAATGAGACCCATCTTGCTCTCCATGGTTATGGAACAGCGCGGAGGCTTTCGCGGGCGCGCAGGCCTCGCTTGCGGGGCCTCGATATAGAACGGTCAGGCGCGCGTGACGTTCCCCATTTGGCCGCTACAACGACAGTGAAAGCTGGTTCGCGTCGCGCGCGGGCAAATCCTGGTCGAGTTCCTCCAGGATCGTCCTGGCAAGCGTCTCGGCCGCCCGCGCGCGCAGGCGCGGATCGCGCACCGTGATGCCGATGCGTGCCCAGGCCGGTGCCGCCAGGATGACGGGGGCGATGTCGGCGGCGGCAAGGTCTGGGGCGAATCGGCTCATGGCGGCATTGCAGATCAAAACGAGAACATCGCAAAGGCGCGAAACGCCCTGCCGGCCCGGACCGGGTCACGCGAATTTGGGTGAGGGACCGGGATCGGTGCTGGTGATCGTCACGTCCTGCTCGCCGACCGAGACGGCGACCACTGACGATGCCTCCTCCAGGCTGGCGCCCGCAAGGTCGATATGGACTGGCGCCATGCCAAGCTCGGTGCGGTTCTCTTTCAGCGCGGCGAAACATTCGGGCAGGGTCGGGTAGAAATCGCCGTGCGCCACCGGCGCGCCGGCGCGGCCGATGCGCTGCCACGTCCAGGTGCCCGACGCTGGCGCACCGGAAACCGCGCGCGCGCGGAAGACCTCGTAGAAATGCCTACCCGCCATAACGGACGTAACCGGGATCGATCCGGATGGTTCCTGCGCGCGCCGACATCGCTTCTCTCTCGGATCGGCCTGTGGCGGCCGGGGTGACCAAGGGCTCAACTGCCGAAAGCGCTATCCGCGGCATCCGCCGTATCCGGGCCGTTCGGCGGAAAGGGGCGTCGCACCCGCGCGCGAAGGTTTCAAATGAATTGCGTGTCATGACAGTGCGATCCGCCCGGGATCGACGATGCCGACACGGCCGCCCCCGAGATTCCGGCTATCGGGCCAAGCCATCGCGGGCGGCGATCGCCGTATCGCTGGCAGGGCCGCCGATACGGCGGCGTTGATCCTCGCGCTGACGGCGCGGTCGCGCTACATGGCCTGGATGTCGCGTCGTCCAGCCCCAGGGGACAGCTTTCCCGGCCTGCGCCGCAAGAGCCGGACGCCGGTCTGGCTGTCGCTGGTCTGGCGGGTGCTGCTCGCGCTCGGGCTGATCGGCATCGCGCTGGCGGTCCACTGGCTCGACCGCGACGGGCTGCGCGACAATATCGATGGTTCGATCACCTTTGTCGACGTGCTCTATTTCACGATGATCACCATCACCACGGTCGGTTACGGCGATATCGTGCCGGTCACGCCGCAGGCGCGGATGTTCGACACCTTCGTCGTCACGCCGATAAGGCTGTTCGTGTGGCTGATCTTTCTTGGCACTGCTTATGATTTCCTTCTCAAGCGCGTCTGGGAGAAATGGCGTATGAGCGTTATCCAGCGGCATCTGAGCGGCCACATCGTCGTCGCCGGCTACGGCACCAGCGGTACCGAGGCGGTGTCCGAGCTGATCCGGCGCGGCGCGGATGCCCAGACCATCGTCGTGATCGACGAGCGTGCCGCCGCGCTGCGCCATGCCGAGGAACGCGGTGCCGCCGTGATCGAGGGCGACGCGACCCGCAACGCGACGCTGGAGGCGGTGAAGATCGACCGGGCAAAGGCGATCATCATCTCGGCCGGGCGCGACGATACCTCGATCCTGATCGTGCTGACCGCGCGCCGCCTCGCGCCCCATGTCCCGATCAGCGTCATCATCCGGTCGGAGGACAATGAGGCGCTGGCACGACAGGCCGGCGCGACGACCGTGATCAACCCGGCCAGCTTCGCCGGGCTGCTGCTCGCCGGCTCTACCCATGGTCCGCATATCGCCGACTACATGGCCGATCTCGCCGCCGCCGACGGCCGGGTCGCGCTGCACGAACGCCCGGTGACGGCGGACGAGGTGGGCAGGCCGCTCGCACAGATCGGAACCGGGCTTGGCGTGCGCATCTATCGCGGCGATCGCGCCTTCGGCTTCTGGGAGATCGAGGCCGGGCACCTCCAGCAGGGGGATTCGATCCTCGAAGTGGTGCCGCGACCGGCTCACGATTCGCCTGGCTGAGGTCCGCCATGGAACTCCGGCGACTCTCGCGCATTGACTGATTGGAGAGCGTGGGTGCCAGAGTGTGCCAGGATGCGTAGAGTAAAACGGACGCCACCACGCGGGTTGTTCCAGGACCATGACCGGTTTTCGGGCGGTATCGCCTTTCTGATCCTGATCTTCATATCGGTCGCGCTTTGGGCGTGGCTGATCCTTTCTTTCGCCTGACGCAGCGAAGATCGATGCCGGCAATACGGATCGCACCGGCACCTTGAGCCAGATCATTGCGCGCCCGTTCCCATGGGCCGATGCTCCTCCCGACAAGGAGTGATGCGCGCATGGCTATGTCGGTTGATATCTCATGGAACGAGGATGCGGTCGCGGTGATGCGCCCGCGCGACGGCGGGAAGGCGAGCGGCGACCTGGAGGTCGTTGCCCAGGGTCCCCTGACCCGCGTGATGGACGCCATCGCCGCTGGCTTCGCCAGCGATATCGGGCGGATGCGGATATCCTTCCCGGATCGGCGCCAGCCGCCCTATCGCTATGAAGGCGTCGAGATCGCGGCGCTGCTCGCGGAGCGCGCGCGCGTCGCGGCGGCCGCCCGGCTCAATGCCTCTGCTGCGTCTGCTGGGACATCCGGTCGACCCAGGCGATCCCGATAGCGGAGAGGATGAAGGCCATGTGGATGATGGTCTGCCACATCACCCCGGTCTCGGTGACCCGGCCGGTGGGCAGGCCCAGCGACCCTGCCTCGATGAAGGTCCGCAGCAGGTGGATCGATGAGATGCCGATGATCGCCATCGCCAGCTTCACCTTCAGGATGCCGGCATTCACATGGCTGAGCCATTCGGGTTCGTCGCGATGGCCCTTCAGCCCGAGCCGCGACACGAAGGTCTCGTAGCCGCCGACGATCACCATCACGAGCAGGTTGGAAATCATCACCACGTCGATCAGGCCGAGCACGACCAGCATGATCTGCTGCTCGGTGAATTCCCAGGCGTGCATCACCAGGTGCTGCAGTTCCTTGAGGAACAGGAACACATAGACGCACTGGGCGAAGATCAGCCCGACATAGAGTGGCAATTGAAGCCAGCGCGAGCTGAAGATCAGCATTGGCAGTGGCTTGAGCTGGATGGAGCGTCGATCGGTCGGGTCGGGTGTCATGGGCTGAGCATATGGCCGCCCGGCCATGGCGGCAACCTGAACGGAGGGCGATAACGGGGCTATCCGGCCCCCAGGGAAAATTGCGGGCTGGCGGGTTGCCATGGCGCCGCGAGCGGACCATTTCGCTGCCTCGATCGTCCATCATCCGTCTGCGGCGTCATGCCCGGGCACAACCGGGCAGAACCGTGACCTACCGCGCACCGTCCCGACCCGCACTTTCCCCGGAAGGCACCGGCGTGATGCTGGGGGCTGCCGCCTATGTGTTCTGGGGCGTCCTGCCCCTGTATCTCAGGCTGTTGCGGCATGTTCCGGCGGGCCAGATCCTGGCGCACCGTGTCCTGTGGTCGGTGGTGATGCTGGTGGTGGTGGCGCTGCTGTTCCGCCGGGTGCGGACGATCGTCGCGTCGGTGACCTGGCGGACCCTGTTGCTGCTTTCGGCGAGCGCCTCGCTGATCGCGCTCAACTGGCTGGTCTATATCTGGGCGGTGCAGAATGCCCATGTGCTCGACGCGAGCCTCGGTTATTTCATCAATCCGCTGGTCAATGTCGCGCTTGGCGTGATCGTGCTCAGTGAGCGTGTGCGACGGACCCAGTGGGTCGCGATCGCGCTGGCGGCGCTGGGCGTCGCGGTCATGGCGCTCTCCAACGGCGGCAGCATCTGGATCTCGCTGGCGCTCGCGCTCACCTTCGGTTTCTACGGGCTGATCCGCAAGGTCGTGGCGATCGATGCGCTGGGCGGCCTGCTGATCGAGACGATCCTTCTGGCGCCCTTCGCCTTCGGGCTGCTGCTCGTCGCGCATGGCGGAGGCGAGGGAGTTTTCGGCCGGGAGGTGGCGACCGACCTGTTGCTGATACTGGCCGGGGCGGTCACCGCCGCGCCGCTGCTGTTGTTCGCCGGCGCCGCGCGGCGCATGCCTTATGCGGCGCTCGGCCTGCTCCAATATATCGCGCCGACCCTGCAGTTCCTGATCGCGATCTTCGTTTTCGGCGAGCATCTGCGCCCGCACGACCTCGCCGCCTTCGGGCTGATCTGGATCGGGCTGGCGGTCTACGCCGCCGACGGTATCAGGACGGGCCGCGCGGCGCGGACGAGTGCCGCGCCGGAGCCGGCGGCGCGCTAGACGCTGGACCGGGGTGCACGGCGGCGGCGTGAGCCCAAGCTGTCGAAGAATTGGGACCGTCGCCGTGCACCCGCGCGTTAGCATCGCGATCGAGGCAGTTCCTTTACATCCGCAGGAGAAATCGCGCCGCCCGCCTGCTTTATTGCGCTGCGGTGCAGCAAATCGTGACGCAGATGTATCGAATCAGGATTTGCCGGCGTGATCCCCATATTCCCAGTCATAGGGAACGCCCGTATTGCCCAGCACGAACCCGACAAGGTCGGCATAACTCGCCTCGGCCCGCACGTCGTTGGACAGGATGAGGACGCAGCGCTGGCCCCGGTCGATACAGACCATCGTATTGGCGGTCTGCTCGTCATGGCCGCCCTTGAAGAAACCATGGCCCTGCGGCCCGTCGAACACGATCACGCCGAGGCCCGCCGCCAGACCTTTGCGGCGTTGCCCGACGGGCAGGTCGGGCGCGAGGTTGGGGAACTGGTGCGCCGTGGCGATGGGCAGGCTTGGCCTGACCATCTCGGCGCGCGACGCCGGGGACAGGCCGTCGCCGCGCGCCAGCGCAGCGACGAATAACGACAGGTCGGCGATGGTGGTATCCATCGATCCGGCGACGCGCACTTTCGATCGCTGGTCATGTTCGACCGGCTCGCCCTTGTCGTTCCAGCCATCGGCCAGGTTGGGGCTGAAATCGGGGCGCCATTTCAGGCTGGTGCGGACCATGCCGAGGCGCGCGAAGATCGTCCCGGTCAGGTCGCCGACATCGACGCCGAGCCCTTGCGCCTTGCGGCCATTCTCGATGGCGAACTGCAACAGGCTGAAACCCTCGCCCGAATAGCTGAAGCGCGTGCCCGGATCGAAATGGATGCGCAGCTTCTCGTCGGGTTCGAGAAACCAGAAATTGCGGAAGCCGGTCGAATGGGTCAGCGCCATGCGCGGCGTGATCCGCCGCCAGCGATCGTCGCCGATAAGGTCCTTGTACGGGCCGTATTTGCCCGGGGCGATCGCGTTGCTGTCATACGCAGTCAGCGGCTGGTCGAGGTCGGCCGCGATGGGCGTGTCGAGCGCGATGGCGCCCCGATCGACCAGGGTCAGCGTTGTATAGGCCATCACCGTCTTGGTCAGCGAGGCGCCGTACATCACCGTGTCGGTCAGCAGCGGATCGCCCTTGGCGTTGCGGGCGCCATAAGCCCGGACATAGGCGACCTTGCCCTTGTCGATCACCGCGATAGCCATGCCCTTCGCGCCGGTCTTCGCCATGGCGGCGTTGACCTGAGCGTCGATCGTCGCGGGTGGCGGGAGTTTCTGGGCGGGCCTGGCACTGGCGGAGGCCGCGACGAGCAGCATGAGGCAAAAGGCATAAGGGCGCATGCCGTGAGCCTAGCCACCGCCCGGCGGTTTCACCATCGGACATGGCACCATCATCATGTTTATTGTGCAATGCAGCAACAATCGGGGCTATGATCCGTTGATGATCATGCGGACGAGTCGTTCGCCCCAGGGGGACCGATCCATGCGTACGCTTTCCGACACGATCACCCGGCTCGCCGCCGCCCAGGCGGCCATGGGCCTGCCAGGCGCCGCCGGCGAGAACCGGTTGAAAGACATGGCGATCACCGGCGCCAATCCGGGCCAGCTCGTGGCACGCGCCTATGTGCCGGAAGGGCTTGAGCCTGGCGCACCGCTAGTCGTGGTGCTGCACGGCTGCACCCAGAATGCCGATGGTTATGATCGCGGATCGGGCTGGTCGACGCTTGCCGACCGCCATGGTTTCGCCCTGCTCTATCCTGAGCAGCAACGCGGCAACAACGCCAACCTCTGTTTCAACTGGTTCGTGCCCGAGGATATCGGTCGTAACGGGGGCGAGGCGCTGTCGATCCGTTCGATGATCGTGCAGATGATCGCCGAACAGGATCTCGATCCGTCGCGCGTCTTCGTGACCGGGCTGTCGGCGGGCGGTGCGATGACGGCGGTGATGCTGGCGACCTGGCCTGAACTGTTCGCTGGCGGCGCGATCGTCGCCGGCCTGCCCTATGGCTCGGCCACGACCATGCCCCAGGCGTTCGACCGGATGCGCGGCCATGGCGCTCCGGCGGGGCCGGACCTGGCGAAGCGCGTCAGCCAGGCATCGGGCCATGAGGGGCCGTGGCCGTTGCTGTCGGTGTGGCACGGGACCGCCGATATGACGGTCGCTGTCTCCAACATGGACGACATCGTCGATCAATGGCGCCTGCTCCAGGGAATCGACGCCGAGCCTGCCCGCAGCGAAACCATGGGCAATCATGGCAGGCGCATCTGGACCGACGCCAAGGGGAAGGTCCGGATCGAGGCGCACACCATCGCCGGCATGGGCCATGGCACGCCGATTGCGCCGGATGAGGGCTGCGGCGCTGCCATGCCGCATATGCTCGATGTCGGGATCTGCTCGACCAGCCACATCGCCGCCTTCTGGGGCATCGCCGATCCGGCCGCCGTGAAGGCGCGAACGGCAAAACCCGCGCCCCGCGCCGCCCGCGCGGCGGGTGCCAGGCCTCCGCTCGCGCTGGCCGGGACGCCGCAGGTCGAGATATCCGGCGTAAAGAAGGTGATCGAGGACGCGCTGCAGGGCTGATGCGCTAGACGAAAGGCATTGCCGTCAACGATCGGGGCAGAGATGCTCGCTTGCTGCCGCTCGTATGGCGTCGGTCAGATAATGGAGCGAGGTGGCGTGGAGACGCGCCACCGTCCAATAGAGCTTTACGTCAAGCTGCAATCCCGGTGGCAGTTCCATCAGCCGATTTTCGGCGGCATGGGCCTGGACCAGTGAAACAGGCTGCATTCCCCACCCGATCCCGGCCAGCGCGAAATCCACAAAGCCATTCGTTGACGGCACCCGATGGGTCGCGGCGGTCAGCGTTACGCGATGCGCTTCTTTGGCCCAGCGGGTTTGCAGCCTGTCGCGCCGGTCGAAACGAATGCAGGGCGCCCGCGCCAGGGAATTGGCGTTCACGCCCTCGGGGAAATGCCGGCCCATGAAGGCGGGACTCGCATAGGCGCCATATCGCAGCGCGCCGAGCAGGATCGTTTTGCAACCTTGCACCGGCTCGGGGTCGCTGGTTACGGCCGCCAGCACCTCTCCTGAGCGGAGCCGGTCGGCGGTGTGCGCCTCGTCCTCGACCGTGAGGTCGAGCAGCAAGCCAGTTGCCAGCGTGAACGCCGCAGCGGCACACGGGAACCATGTGGCCAGGCTATCCGCGTTGATCGCCACCTTGAGTGGCGGTCGTGGTCCGGCTTGCCCGGCCATCGGGGCCAAAGCCGGCGCGAGATCGGCTTCCAGCAATTGTACCCGATCGAAATGGGCGCAAAGCGCCAGGCCGGGTTCCGTGGCGGTACATGGTTGGCCACGAACGATCAGGATGGCCCCAAGCCGTTCCTCAAGCCCCCGGACGCGTTGCGAAACCGCCGAGGGGGTGATGCCAAGCTGGTTCGCCGCGCGTTCGAAGCTGCCTTCGCGCACCACTGCCGAGACGGCGGCCAGGGCGGGATAATCAAGCATCGATGAAGCAATGCTTCATCCGGGTTAGAAGAACAAGCTGTCCTAATGTCGATGTCGCGGCCACAGCGCTGTCATGATCAACAGCTTCAATGCCTTTTTCAGTGGTTTTGCCCTGTCGGTGGCCCTCATCATGGCGATCGGCGCCCAGAATCTCTTCGTGCTGCGGCAGGGCCTGAGGCGTGAGCATGTCGGCCCGATCGTCCTGTTCTGCGCCTGCGCGGATGCGATGCTGATCGCCGCCGGGGTCGGCGGCGTGGGGGCGTTTCTTGCCGCCCTGCCGCAACTGGCGAAACTGCTGGCCATCGGCGGCGCGGGCTTCCTTGGCTGGTATGGCGTGAAGGCGTTGCGCCGCATGGCAGCGCCGGATGCGATGTCGGTCAGCGTTGGCGGAGGGCTCACGCTCGAACGCGCGCTTGCCGCCACGGCCGGGTTCACCTTCCTCAATCCACACGTCTATCTCGACACCATATTGCTCATGGGCGCGGCGGGGTCGGCCCAGCCGGCCGGCTTGCGCCCGATCTTCGTGGCCGGCGCTGTAACCGCCAGTTTCGCCTGGTTCGCGGCGCTTGGGTATGGCGCGCGCATCTTGCAGCCGCTGTTCGCGCGCCCGGCGGCGTGGCGCGTGCTGGATGCCATCGTGGGCGTTACGATGCTCACGCTCGCGGCGTCACTCGTCCTGCGTGTCGTCTATCCGTCCGGATAACCGCGGCGGGCGCAATGTTGCCGCATGTACCGCTCGATCCCGTCATGGCGAGCCTGTGATCCTGGCAAGGGCAATACGCGTATGGTGCTGAAAATAGCCGAGGAACGAGGCCATGAAGGCCAGAAACGCGCACGTCATGCGTGATGACGGGAGGATGTGGCTGCCCCCGCGCGGAGGCGCGTCGAGCAGGCCAAGTTCATAGCCGCTCTCCAGCGTTCGTATCAGGTTCGAGCGCGAGCCGCCGAACTGTTTGGCCGTGGCGCGCATGTTGAGCGAGACCGGTTCGATACAGGCACGGCTTTCGGTGTGCATCGAACGCAGCACCAGATTCTCCATCATCAGCCATCCACCGTCGGTCGAGGCGAAATGGAGGACCTCCGGAAAAGGGCCGAGAGCGTCCCACCCTTCAAGCAGTCCCTCGGCGCCGCTGGTGCGCATATATCGGCCAAGCTCGGGGTGGCGTGCCCGCAGCGCGAGCAGTGCGCCTTCGGGCGCGGCCGAATCTATCGAGGCAAAGATCTGATCGTTCCATTGCTCGACAGTCGCCATGAAGCGCGCCGTGGGTTCAAGATGGACCACCCGGGAGTCGATCGGGGAGCGCACCGCCGATAGATAACCGCCCAGCTTCATGATGTTCAAAAAGGCATAGACCCGGCCGGGACTCGCCAGTTTCAGCTGGGCGCAGCTCTTCTGCAAGTTGGTGACGGTCAATCCGGTTCGCGGATCGAGCGCGTCGCGGGTGTCGTGAAGATAGAGCGTGATCACCAGCATCTGAAAGCGCCAGACCTCGGTCACCACCCGGTTGAGGATGAGGTTGTGCGCGAAGAAGGGCTGCATCGTGCCTTCGTGGCGGCGGACCCCGTCCAGAAAGGCCGGGCGATCCCGAAAGGCGACAATCCGGGCCCAGTCCTCTGCCGTGGTGCGGCTGGCGAACAGCGCGTCATGTGCACGGATATCGAGATATTCGGTCATGGATCCCACCCGCCTAGCGAACGCCCGGCTGAGGCAGGTTGGAGATCCGTCAACTCAGCGTTTCTGGTGGAAATCACAATACATACAAATTTGGGCCCGAAGAAGCCGAATTGCCCCAAAATTGGGCCAAAATATCATTCTCGTTTCTGCTTAGTAAATCGGAGCGGCATTGTTGTCCTTGTCTGAAATGCGAACTGTTTTGGCAGTTGTCGTGACAAAAGTGCGTGCTGTGTTTTGATTTTCATTCTTCAAAGATGAGAAAAATAGGAGGTGGTAAAATGACGAAGCATCAGAATCCGCGGGATTTCGTTGCGGCAAGCGGCGGTGATATTTCGGAGAAAGAGGCTGAATTCGCAGTGGAATTTCTCAGTGGCCAGGAAGAAAGGTACAATATTGAAGTCACCGTTGCCGGCATCGCAGGCTATCTGAAGGTGACGATAAATATGGATGTCAATGGCAGGAGCTGGTTCTTCGAAGGGAATGCCGGGGCAACCACCCTTGTCGCGGTCGGAAAATATTGGGGGCATTGCTACACGAAAGATGTGGCACGGCTGACAAAAGACTCTCACGGCTTCAATATAAATGCGGTCAGCATTTTCCCCGCGGGCTATGTGAACGTCAATTTCTTTGATGGGAGCAGCAACTTCCTGGGCCATGCGCACGCTGGCGGGTTGACGAACCTGACCTGCACGGGCGGCGGTACCGGTTCCTGGAGGTAGATCTGCTTTCTTCTCGCACTTCTGCGAACTGGTCACGTCCGTTCGAGCGTGATCAGCCTGGCCGGGTGGTCCCACCGCCCGGCCAGGTCGTGTTCCGCAGCGTGTCGGAATAACCGTCAGGCCTTAAACAGGAGGATCATCGATCAGGGTTTTGCTCCCGCCCTCCCGCGGTGGCACAGTGGGCGCCGGACCAGGCAATGCCATGCCGGCGCATCGGTCCGATGATGTGGGGGAGGACCGATGCATCCTGTCGAGACATTCGAACTCGTCCTCGCCCTTCTTGCCGTCGTCGTGGCGCTGCATTGGGTGGCGCGTCGCGTCGGTTTGCCGCCGGCCACGGCGTTGCTCGTCGGCGGCGGCGCGCTTGCCTTTGTTCCCGGGCTGCCCCCGGTGGCGCTCGACCCCGAACTGGCGCTGGTGCTCTTCCTCCCGCCGCTGCTGATGGACGGGGCCTATTACACCGCTTTCGGCCGCTTTCGGCGACACCTCCCGGGAATCCTGTCGCTCGCCGTCGGCGCTGTCGTGTTCACCACGCTGGCGGTCGGCTTCGTCGTCCACTGGCTCGTCCCCGGCCTCCCCTGGGCCGCCTGTTTCGCGCTCGGCGCGATCGTATCGCCGCCGGATGCCGTATCGGCCCGCGCCGTGCTCCAGGGCGTGACGCTTCCCCGGCGGCTTTCGGCGCTGCTCGAGGGGGAAAGCCTGCTCAACGATGCGACCGGCCTGGTTCTCTTCCGCTTCGCCGTCGCGGCGACGCTGAGCGGCCTGTTCGATACGGGAGCGGCGGTTTCGAGCTTCTTCTTCCTCGCGCTCGGCGGGGTCGTCGTCGGTCTCGCTGTATCGGCGGTATGGATGTTCGTCGTCCGCCGCCTGCGCGACCAGACGCTGATCGTCATGGCCAACACGCTCATGTGCTGGGTCGCCTATAGTGCCGGCGAGGCGGCTCATGTGTCGGGCGTGATCGCGACGGTGGCCGCCGGGCTGGTGCTTGGCTGGTACCAGCATATCATCCTCCCGGCACAGGTCAGGCTTCGTGGCGGTGCTTTCTGGCAGACTCTGGTCTTCGTGCTGGAGGCGCTGGTTTTCATCCTGATCGGCTTCTCGCTTCGCGGCGTGCTTGATCGCGTCGGCGGAATCGAGGCCGTCTCGACGACCATGGCGGTTCCGGTGCTCGGCGTGGTGCTGGCGGTCACGGTGACGCGCTTCGTCTGGATCTTCGGCAGCGACGCCCTGCTCGCCGCGCTTCGGGGCATTGGGTTGAAGCGCGCGCGGCCCCTTGGCGTGCGCCAGGCGACGGTGCTGAGCTGGGCGGGCATGCGGGGGGTCGTGACACTGGCGGTCGCGCTGACCCTGCCTGAATCAATGCCGGGCAGGGACTTGATGCTCGTCATCGCCTTCGCGGTGATCTTCGCCACCGTGGTCATCCAGGGGACGAGTCTTGGCTGGCTGATCAGGCAGGTTCGCCCGGTCGACCGGGACCCCCCGGCAAAGATGAGCATGGCTGAATCGGAAGCGGCCATCGCCCGCGCCAGGAATGAAATGGTCGAGGCGCATGCCCATGCGCCGGACGGAACGCTGATTCACCCGCAACTGCTGGCGCAGTCGCAAAAGCGCCTTGAAATCATCGAGCGTTATGCCGCTGACGCCGACAGGTTCATGGAAGGTGCCCGGACTCATTTCGAGGTCGTGCTGATTGCCCTTGCCGCCGGGCGTGCTGAACTGATCCGTATCCACCGCGCGGGACTGATCGAGGATGAAGTGCTTCACGAACTGGAGCGCGATCTTGACGTCGAGGAACTCGGTATCATCCTTCAGCGCGGTGATTAGAGTCTGTTCAGCAAGGCTGAAACGGTGCGGGAGCGGGCCGGCACCGATTGCGACATTGAAAGCCTTCCGCCAACTTCATCCGCGGCGCCCCGGTCCACGCAACTCTCCTTATCCCTGGCGCCTTGTCGTACTGTCGGATCGCCGGCCGTTATCCGCCGGAGGCGGTGGCTCGGTCACCTTGACGATGTCCTCCTTCGTCGCGGTGAGGTCGATGCGCTGGCGCGGCCCATGGGAGCGCTTCTTCCGCTTCTTTGACCGGCGCCGTTTCTGCGAGTGGGTGACGGCGGCCTTGATCAGCGGCAGCAATATGGTCGCGCCGCCGGCGATGACGGCGATAGCCCCGAACCCGATGACGACCGGAATCATCGTGGGCCGCTTGTCATGGTGAATGCCGGCGCGGGACAAAGGCCCCGGCCCGAAGCAGAATAGGTCATTGGTTCTCCCGCGCGATCCGCTGACGCTCCTGGCGAAGACCGTGCCTTCCCCCGAAAGCGATTCTCGTCATTCGTCGCCTTCTTTCCACAAATCGCGGGGCCGCGCGAGGGGAGCGACGCCGCCTCGCGCAGCCAGTCGCGTCACGGCGGGAAAGAGCCCCGGCCAAAAAGGGGGGAGGCCGGGGCTCCGCATGGGCGCGAAAGGGGGGTGCCCACACCCGAATTGATTAACTCAAATTAATTAATTTTTGGTTAATTTCCTGTTCGCTTTAGCGGGAAACCGCCAGTTTGGCGTCAGAACGGATTAAAATCGGGGTGGATGCCCGGCGCATGAAGAGCGGCATGGCGCTCTCGTTTCAGGCCGGCCGCCGCGGATCGGCGACCCTGCGGCACGCGATAATTTTTTGTTCCGCTGAATCGGGCAGCGCTGCCTTCGGCCCCTCGATCAGCTTTGCCTCGTCCCCCTTGGTCTGCCACATCAGGCTCCGGCCCGGCGCCCGGCCGGTCTCGGACCGGTATTTGTTGTCCGTGTCGGAAAGCATGTTGGTCAGCTCGAACGTCGCGGTGCCGATCGTCAGGTGCATCACGTCCCAGGCCAGGTCATGATTGACCAGCACCGTCAGCCCGCCCGCGCAGCTATAGCGCGCCGTGCCCTCGACCTTGCTGGTATCGCGTGTCGGGGCTGCGGTGCCGCCATTGGCGGTGGCCGGCAGCGCCAGCAGAGGGTCTGCCGGTATTGCCGGTGTGTCCATCGCACCATGGGGTCTTGAGTCGCGTTCGCGGCTTTGCGTGGCGGGCTGTTCCGGCGTCGGGGCGCCGCAACCGGCCATGAACAAGGGTGCCGCAACAATCATGGCCAACCGGAAACGCATTCAAATTTCCCCGAGGGTCGGCGCCTTCCTGACGAAGAAGCCTTGCCCCGGGGCGCTAGCACAGCCGTGCCGCGATATTCTAGGCGGCCAGCTTGAGGATTTCCGCCTCGGCGCTGTCGATCGCCTGCTGGCGCTGCGGTTCGCCCATGGCGACACCCTCGGCGCGGATGAAGCTGATGTCGGTGATGCCGAAAAAGCCGAACACGCCGCGCAGATAGGTTTCCTGATGGTCGAGGAACGCCGCCTGGGTATCGGCGCCGTAGAAGCCGCCGCGCGACGACGCGACGATCACGGTCTTGCCACCGGCCAGGCCCTCGGCGCCGTTCGCGCCATAGCGGAAGGTACGGCCTGCGACCGCGAGACGGTCGATCCATGCCTTGAGCTGGCTGGGGATGCCGAAATTATACATCGGCGCGCCGACCACGACGATATCGGCATCGAGAAATTCCTCGAGCGCTGCCTGGCCGGCCGCGAGATCGCGCTGCAGTGCTTCGGCTTCGGGCACGGCACCCTGCGCCGCGGCAAGGTGGAGGCCGGAAAGGTGATCGACCGGATCGGTGGCGAGATCGCGGCGGACGATCCCGATGCCAGGATGCAACGCCTGTTGCTGGGCAACGATCGAGGCCGAGAGATGACGGCTCACCGAGCCCTGGCCGAGAATGCTTGAATCGACGTGGAGGAGCTTCATGATGGAATCCTTCGCAACGGAGTGCTGAAAAAAGGGTCTGGTTGCGAAGGTCCAGATATGCCCTGGCGATATAGCGCAAAAGCCTATATGTTACGATGCATTCCATCTGGGATTACGATAGATGCTTGACTCAGTCTCGCTCGATCAGTTGCGAACGTTCCTCGCGGCGGCTGAGGAGGGAAGCTTCTCCGCCGCCGGTCGCCGGCTCGGCCGGGCTCAATCGGTGGTCAGCCAGACGCTCGGCACGCTTGAGCGGCAATTGGGGGTCCAGCTGTTCGACCGCAGCGCGCGCTATCCGGCGCTGACCGAGGCTGGCAGCGCCCTGCTGCCCGAAGCGCGGGCGGTGGCTGGCCGGATGGATTCGTTCAAGGCCCGCGCCCGCGATCTGGCCGGCGGGCTTGAGCCTGAGCTGTCGGTCGCGATCGACGTGATGTTCCCGATCCATGTCTTCGCGCGCGCGGTCACCGATTTTCAGGCGACCTTTCCGCACACGCCGCTTCGTGTCCGTGTCGAGGCGCTGGGCGCGGTGATCGAGCCGGTGTCCGGCGGGCGTGCGGCTTTTGCCGTGGTCGGCACCTTGCCGCTCGTCCCGGCCGATTTCGTGCAGGAAAGGCTCCTGTCGATACCGCTGGTGATGGTCGCCGCACCCGCGCATCCGCTGGCACAGCGCACCGGGCCGATTCCGCGCGCTGACCTTGCCGAACATGTCCAGCTCGTCCTTACCGACCGGTCGGATCTGTCGCTCGGCAAGGAATTCGGGGTGCTTTCGCCCAGGACCTGGCGCATTGCCGATCTCGGCGCCAAGCATGCCTTTCTGCACGCCGGGCTCGGCTGGGGCAGCATGCCCTCCCCGATGGTCCAGGCCGATCTCGCCGCAGGCCGGCTGGTCGAACTGCCGCTCGAAGACGGCTGGCCCGAGGGCAACCTGCTGCCGATGCTCGCGGTCCATCGCAAGGACATGCCGCCCGGCCCCGCCGGACGCTGGCTGATCGAGCAGTTGAAAGACACGGTCAACCGCTGTCCCGGGCAGGGGTGAGGGGATGGCGGGGCATCCGGTCATCGTCTTCGACGCGCTCTGCGTCCTGTGTTCGGCCAATGCCCAGTTCGTGCTGAAGCATGATCGCCGGGAGCATTTCCGCCTGGCATCGATGCAGGGGGAAACCGGCGCTGCCCTGTACCGGCGGTTCGGCATCGATCCGGCGAATCCGGAGACGATCATCCTGGTCGATGGCGATGCTGTCAGGCGGGACAGCGACGCAGTGCTGGCGATCTATGCGGGACTGGGCTGGCCGTGGCGCGCGGCGGCGGTGTTGCGCCTGGTCCCGCGGTTCCTGCGCGATCCGGTCTACCGGTTGATCGCGCGCAATCGCTACCGGCTGTTCGGGCGACGCGCGACATGCTGGCTACCGACCGCGGAGCAGGCGCGGCGCGTGCTGTGAGCTCGATACCCGATCTCGCGCCAGGTGGCAGCGACCGCACGGCAGGCTTCACCCTGTGCCGGGAGCACCTGTCATTCGCGTGCCAGACGGCTCCGCAAATCGATCACCCATTGGCGCTGGTCCTCCGTGTCGGGCACCGCGACGCCGCGTGCCGACTTGATCAGAGCGAAGGCTCGGTCCGCATCCATGCCCTCCAGCGCCAGCAGCGAGGCCGCCATCAGCGACGACCGGCCGATGCCGGCGCGGCAATGCAGGATGACCGGCTTTCGCGTTTCGCTGACCTGCCGCAGGAATGTCAGCGCTTCACCGCTGTCGGGTACGCAGCGATCCGGAATCGGAAAGGCGCTGAAGTCGATGCCGCGCGCGATGCACAGGTCGGGCTCCCGCTGAAGGCCGAGCTCGGTCACTTCGTCGGGTTCGAGCAGGCTGACGACGAGCCGAACCCCGGCGCGGTGCCAGTGATCGATCTCGTCCTCGATCCAGTCGTCCGCACGCGGTCGTGCCGCGATCGCGATCCGTTGAGCAAAGGGGTGGGCGATCCAGTAGATATCGGATGCCATGCATCTCTCCTGACACAGGAAATTCCGGGATGAGCCGGATCCTGATCCTGGGGGGCTATGGGGGGTTCGGTGCGCGGCTGACGCGCCGGCTCGCGGGGCGTGGCTATCATATCCTCGTCGCCGGTCGCAATGCGGAGAAGGCGCGTGCCTTTTGTGCGAGGCTTGGCGGCACGGAGCCGGTGGTCGCCGACCGCGACGGCGATCTCGACCGGTTGCTTGTCGAGCAGCGCCCCGACCTGCTGATCGACGCGGCCGGGCCGTTCCAGAACAGCGGCTATCATGTGCCGCTTGCCTGTGCGCGGGCGGGGGTGCCCTATCTCGACCTGGCCGATGCGCGCGATTTCGTGACCGGGATCGGCGCGCTCGACGCTGCGGCGGTCGAGGCAGGCGTGGCGATCGTCTCCGGGGCTTCGAGCGTGCCGGCGCTGTCGGGCGCGGTCGCGCGGCACCTCGCCAGGGGGATGGAACGGGTCACGCAAGTCGAGGTGGCGATCAGCGCGTCCAACCGCGCGACCGCCGGGCCGTCGGTCGCCGCCGCGATCCTTTCCTATGTCGGCAGGCCGGTGCGGCTCTGGCGCCATCGCCGCTGGACGCGCGGATGGGGCTGGCAACAATTGCGGCGGGAGACCTTCGCGGTGGCTGGCGTGCCGGAGGTGCGCGGCGGCTGGGTTGCGCTGGCCGAGGTGCCCGATCTCGACCTGATGCCCGATATGCTGCCGGGCCGCCCGGCGGTGATGTTCCGCGCGGGCACCGAGATTGCGCTGCAGACGATCGGCCTGTGGCTGCTGAGCTGGCCGATCCGCTGGTTCGGCTTGTCAGCCACGCCGCTCGCGCCGGTCCTGCTGCCGCTGCAACGCCTGACGCGGGCGCTGACCAGCGATCGGTCGGCCATGTCGGTGCGGCTGGCGGGCGATGGGGCGGAGGGTTTCATCGAGCGTCGCTGGACGTTGATCGCCGAACGCGGCGACGGGCCGGAGACGCCGACCTTGGCGGCAGTGCTGCTGGCGGAGGCGGTGCTGGCGGGCCGGTTGCCGGCGGGGGCGCGGGACGCCGGGCGGTTGCTTGAACTGGCCGAGTTCGGGCCGTTGTTCGCCACGCTGGCGGTGCGGCACGAAACGGTCGAGGTGGGCCTGCTGGACCCGCTCTACCGGCGCGTGATGGGACCGGCGTTCGACGCGTTGCCGGTTGCTGTCCGCGCGATGCATCGGGTTTGCCGCGATGGCGGTGCTTCCGGCGAAGCGCGGGTGGAGCGCGGCACTGGCCTGCTGGCGCGGATCGTCGCACGGATCATGGGCTTTCCGCCGGCGGGCACGCATAGGCTGCATGTCGGGTTTGCCGAGCGCGATGGAGTGGAAACCTGGACGCGTTCCTTTGGCCGTCAAGCTTTCACCAGCCGGCTGAGCCAGCAGGGCGGACGGCTGGTCGAGCGGTTCGGGCCGCTGCGTTTCCATTTCGATCTGCCGTCCGACGGGCAGGGCTTGCGGATGGTGATTCGGCGCTGGACCTGCCTGGACATTCCCCTGCCGCTGGCGCTCGCCCCCCGGAGCGACGCGCGGGAGTGGCAGGAGGGCGATCGCTTCCGCTTCGACGTGCCCATCGCGCTGCCGCTGATCGGGCTGGTGGTCCATTATGACGGGTGGTTGCTGCCTTCGCCATCTCTCCTCCCTGTCAGGGAGGGGGACAGATTCAGGCGAGCGGCCCGTCCGTGAAATCCCGCCTGGCAATCGCATAGGTCACGTGGCGGATCACCGCATCGCCGACCTGGTGCTCCTGAACCCGGTCGGTCAGCACGCCGCCGATTTTCTCGACCGCCTTGCGCGACCGGAAATTCTCGTCGCCGATGCGGAAGATGACGCTGTCATAGGAGGCGAACGCATGAGTCAGCATCAGGCGCTTCATCTCGCGGTTCCAGCCGCCGCCCCAGCGGTCGCAGGCGAGGAAGGTCCAGCCGATCTCCACTTCGCCGGGGTTCGTGAACAGTTCCGAATAGCGCGAGAAGCCGAAGACACGGTTGTCGGCGCGGTCGCGCGCGACCAGCCCGCCGCGATCGGCCAGCGCCTCCTCGAAGAACTTACGGAACACCGGCTCGCGATAGCGCTCGCGCATCGGGTGCATCGCCCAGATCGCCGGGTCGGACGCCACCGCGAACAGCGCGTCCCAGTCTTCCGGCACCTGCGGGCGCAGATCGAGCAACTGGCCGGATAGCGTTGGCTGGAAATCGAACATGCCATTAGTCTCTTTGAAGGTCGCCACTCGTTGCAAGAGGGCGGGCGTTGGATACTTATCGGTGAGGGTTCGGGCAAGCTGACGCCGCACCATCGTTCGTCGGGCGTGTCATCCAGTCCCTTTCTCCGGAGAACGGGAAGCGGGTGGAGACGGCCCATTTTTTGCCACCGATCTCGACTGCGCCCTTTTTCTGCCGACTGCCAAGGAAGCGGGTCAGCGCGGGATAGTCAGCCGCAGGCACGAAGATACTGTAGGAATCGCCTCGCTTCACGGTGCTGGCGTCATCCAGGGCTGGCCAGTTCTTTGGCCAGATGATCGATGTGCCGGGCGCGTATTCATAGGGCCAGACCATCACCTCGATCTTGTCGGGTAGCCAGTCCCGTGCGTCCGGGCGATGAAAAGCGCGGAGCATGTCGTAGGCTGAGACAAAGGGCTCCGGAATCTTCGACCGCACGGAAGGGGATTTCATCGAGCCATAGACCGAGACGGAGGAGCGCCTGTCACCGTTGAAGATCGTGAGGGTCTCCGTCGGCTGGTCGGTCGCGGTTGCCGGGTCATAGGATTCGTTCAGGCAGGCCAGGGTGCCCAGGTCGAGGCGGTCGATCAGTTTGGACAGTTCCGTGTCGTCGAGCTTGACGGTTTTGTATCCTCCGTCGGTCAGGTAAATTGCCTGGCCATCATCATAGAGCGCGAAGCTGGGTGAATCCGATCCTGTTACCATGAGCCATGGGTTCGTCTCGACAAGGACGACCAGCGGCTTCGGCTTGCCTGTTTCCCGCGTGGCGAGAACCAGCGGCGGGGAGCGGACGAAACTCGCTGCGGTGACGGTCTGTGGCGGTGGTGGCGATGACGCGGTGAGAAGCAGCGACAACAAGGTCGCGCCTGTCGCCATCGCCAGCGTTTTGTATCTGGCCATGAACCGCATTAAGATTTCCACGATGTGAGTTCCGGGTGTGACAACCGCTTCTGACGCCAGAAAAAGGCGATGACGTGGCGCGAACAGACGGCCGTTTGGCATTAGGCGGAGTGCCTGTTAGCCGTGCAATAGCGGGAGGGGAGCCGATGATGGACGACACAGGCATCTGGCGGACCCGGCTGATCTCGCTCGCGATCGTCACCGCGATTTTCCTTCTCCCCGTTCTCGCCCTTCTCTGGCTGACGGCGGTGCCGGGCACCTCCTATGCCGGCCCGCTTCCGCCGCTTGCTCCTGCCGAAGCTCAACTCGCGGCAAGGCTGCGCGGGCACGTGACCGCCATCGCCGGCGTGCCGCACAATGTCGAGCATCCGATCGAACTCGAGCGCGCGGCGCGGCATATCGAGGGCGCGCTTGCCGGCATGGGCTATGCCGTGCGCCGCCAGAGCTTCAGCGCGGGCGGGGAGCGGGTGCGCAATATCGAGGTGGCGATCGATCCCGCCACGCCCGATGCGCCGACCCTGGTGGTCGGCGCCCATTATGACAGCGCGTTCGACGCGCCGGGCGCGAACGACAATGGCAGCGGCACCGCCGCCGTGATCGAACTGGCGCGGAGTCTTGCCGATCTGCGCGGCAAGGCGGCGCTACGCATCAGGCTGGTACTGTTCGTCAACGAGGAGCCGCCCCGGTTCAAGACTCCCCTGATGGGCAGCGTCGTCTATGCGGCGCAACTGAAACGCAGCGGCGAGCCTGTATTCGGCATGATCAGCCTCGAAACGCTCGGCTATTACAGCGACCGGCCGGGCAGCCAGCATTATCCCTGGCCGCTCGGCATGCTCTATCCGCAGACCGGCAACTTCGTCGCGTTCGTCGGAACGACTGACGCGCGTGGCTTCGTGCGTCGAACGGTCCGGTCGTTCCGGGAAGTCGCGCGCTTCCCGAGTGTAGGCGGGACCGCGCCAGGCTTCGTCCAGGGTATCGACTGGTCGGATCACTGGGCCTTTTCGGCCGAAGGCTTTCCCGCCCTGATGGTCACCGACACCGCGCCATTCCGTTACCCCTATTATCACCATGTGGGTGATACGCCGGACAAGGTCGATTACGACCGGCTCGCGCGGGTGGTCACGGCGCTCGACCTGACGATCAGAAAGATGGGGAGGTGACGATGCAGTTCCCGGTCCTGGCCCTGTTGTTGGCCGCGATGCCCCTTTCGGCGGCCACGCCGCCCGCCGGGGACAGCGCGGGACTGGTCGCCTTTGCCGACGCCTTCGACCGGGCGCAGCTCGCCAAGGATGGCGCTGCGCTCGAGCGAATGGTGGCGGACGATCTCGTCTTCATCGACGGGTCGGGCAAGCGGCTGGACAAGAAGGCGTTCATTGAGGGCTGGACGGCGCCCGGCGATCGCTTCGAGCCGATCGTCCTGCACGATCGCACCGTCGTCATGCTCGGTCCCGATGCCGGCGTGGTGGGGGCGGAAACCACCCTGCGCGGCGTTTCGGGTGGGGATGCCTTTGTCAGCCATTTCCGTTTCGCCGACACCTTCCGCCGCACCGGCCGCCGCTGGCAGGCAGCGCATATCCAGGTCACGCGCATGCCGTGATAGCGGTAACACATGCAGTTTGCGTATGCTGCGATGCAATATTTGCACTTGCGAGCGAATCTGTTGCAGTGCACAACGACTGTGCCTTTCAGGCATCCTCTCCTAAAACTTTCACGGCCGGTCTCGTACCGGCCTTTTTTTTGTCCGCGATCCGGCTATGAAGAGTCGCCGTCGTATCGCCCGACACGAGAAAAGAAACGCGCAGGAGCGGAAGAGCCGCCGGAAAGACCGGCACCGGCGAAACGACAGCGCGGGGGATCGAGCCGCCACAGGCGCTCTCCCCCGCATCTTCACTCCTTCATGATATTGCCGGGCAGGTCGACTTGCCGGAAGCGCGTCGCGATGCCGTCGACGTCGAAATCATTGTCGTTGACCAGCAACAAGGTAGGTGGCGACAGCGGGGGGGGCACCTTCCGGAAGGCCGAGCCTGCCAGGTGCCCGGCCTCGCCTTTGCCCGCGGATTGCCGCTTGCCCGAGGGTCACCCTCGCTTTGGCCGATCGACCGGACCGAAAAGCGCCGGACCTTCGACCAGCATCGCCAGGCCGGAGAGGCCGACAAGGACGATGAAGGCAGCGAACAGCAGTTCGGCGACGGTCGCCGGATGATTGTCCGGCGGCCGCGTTTCCAGCAGCCGCAGCGCGATCATGGCACCCGCGCTCGCCATCACCATCAAGGCCCCCGTCAATCGGGTCCGCATCGCTTTCGTCCTCGCGCCGGGCTGGCGCGAAGCCGACATGGGCGAAACGGGCGTTAAGTTTCGAGAGCGAAGCTGGCCGGCCGCGTTAAGATGATATTGGTGTCCCGGCCGCGTCGACGGCGTCCTCGCGGCAGGAGCCATCGAAATTGTCGACCGCGAGCTGGTCGCGGTGATCGGCGCTTGCTTCGCAAACCCATTCCACGATCATCGCTGGACGGCCCGACGGGTCGGCCTGCCGAAGCACCGATGCGACAAGGCGGGGAGTGGTGCCGAGCAGCAGGACGGCTCGGCCGTCCGCCACTGGCGCGAACACCAGATAGCGACCCCTTTCGATCGCTTCCTTCGCCTGGCCACGATAGTCCGGTCGTACGTCTGCCGCAAAAGTCAGGGTTTCCGCCGGACGCTTCTTTCCGAAAATGCCGCTCAACAACTGTAGGTCCCTCGAGATCGACGTATGTAAATGTCCGACACGGCCCAAACACGCCGGCGTGTTTGATCGAGCGCAAGCAACCGGCCCCCTAAAGACGTCACCGACCTTGATTCACCGCAGCGCCAAATCGCGCGATAATCGACAATCTTCGCGCATCCCGGGAGCAGCGCATGGCCGACGCCGATTCGATTGTCCGCTGGCTTCATCCGGCGGTCGTGCGCCAGGCCGGTTTTTCCGCCTGGACCGCCGATCCCGCCATCGCGACGCTGTTCGCGATCCTGCGCGACCTGGACAAGGCGGGCGCGCGGCTGGAGGCGCTCCAGCACGATCGCCCGGATCTCGGCGCGGATACTGCGCGCGGCGAGATCGGCGCAGTCGTCAGTCTCTATGAGCGGTGCCCGGCGCATTTTTTCGGCCATGGCTGGCGCACCCGTGCCAATGGCGGTGCCTGTGCCGGCCTGTGGGAGTTGCTCGCCGCGCGCCGCGATGCCTGGATCGACGCGCGGCTGGAGGCGGAGGGATTCAGGCTCGATGCGGCGAGCGCGGAAAAGGACGAGCGGACCATGGCGCTTGGCGACGAGGCGATGCCGGTAGAGCTGGCCTGGACGCGGTTTCAAGCTGGCTGATCGGAATCGCGCGTTTTCATCTTCACGGCGACGGCTGATTGGCGGAGACTGAGGGGATCACCTCGGAGTCGTCGCGATGAAGTTCCTTATGCTCGCTTCCGGTCTTGTCCCGGTGCTTACCCTGGCACTTTCAGGCTGCGGCCAGCCCGCGTCGCAGCAGAATGCGACCGCCCAGGTGCCGGCCCAGGCCCCAGCCAAGCCGAACGTCGACTATCTCGCGCGGATCAATGCGCTCGCGCCGAAGCAGCGTGACGTCGTCTTCTACCGTGCGCTCGACGATTCGGGCAGCGATTGCCAGGCGGTCTCCAGCTCGGAACCGCGCGCGCCGGTGGAAGGCCACCCTGCCTGGACCGCGCATTGCGAGGACGGGCGCGCCTGGGTCGTCATCCTGCAGGACAGCGGCCTGTTGCAGATTGCGACCCCCGAGGGACTTGATCGCGCGACCGGCAACAAGACCGCCCCCTGAACGGGTTCGCGCTATTCAGACCCGCCACGCCCCCGAGTCCGCCGTACGGCGCACATAGTCCGAAAAGCTGCGGGCCGGACGCCCCAATGCTTCTTCGACGCCATGCGTCACCTGCTCGTTGCGGCCGTCGAGCACGACGGTGAAGAGGTCGTGCAACAGGTCGACGATATCCGCCTCCACATAAGGTCGCAGCCCGTCGGCGAACGCTTCCGGCGAGATGCGGGTATAGCTGATCGGCCTTTCCGTCGCGGCGGCGATCTCCGCTACCGCCTCGGCAAAGGTCAGCGCGCGCGGGCCAGTCACTTCGTAGAGGCGGTTGGCGTGGCGCGCATCGGTCAGCGCCGCCACCGCAACGTCGGCGATGTCGTCGGCGTCGATGAACGGTTCGCGCATGGCGCCGGCGGGCAGCGCCACCTCGCCCGCCAGGATGCCGCCGATCAGATAGCCTTCGCTGAAATTCTGGTTGAACCAGCTTGCCCGCACGATGGTCCATGGCACGCCCGAGGCTTGCAGGACGGCCTCGGCACGCTGCGCGCCGGGTTCGCCTCGGCCTGACAGGAGCACGATCCGCTCAAGGCCCTTTTCGCGGGCGAGTCGCCCCAGTTCGGCGATGGCGTCGGCCGCGCCGTCGACCGCGAGATCGGGCTGGAAGGTGACATAGGCGCTGGAGACGCCATCAAGCGCCGCGCCCCAGCCCTGGGGATTGAGCCAGTCGAACGGGATCGGTGTCGAGCGCGAAACCGGCCGGGTGGCGATGCCGCGCGCGGACAGCAGTGAATCGACGCGCCGGCCGGTCTTGCCGCCACCGCCGATGATCAGGATCGGGGACTCGTTCGTCATTGATCGGGTTCCTTCGGGTTTAGCAAATACGAGAACTCCTCGTATTTGCTAAACCCGATAAACTCTCGTATTTTGTTCGTCAAGCATCCGGGAAGAAGGACGATCGGTGGCGGCGAAGGCGGGACAGGGTGGGGCGGACGGAGACGGCGGCGGCATGGCCCGGCTGGTCCCAACGCAGCGGCGCAGCCGCGAGCGTTTCGAGCGAATCCTCGAATCCGCCGCCTCGTTGATGGCCGAAAAGGGCAGCGAAGCGTTCCGCATGAGCGACGTCGTCGAGCGGAGCGGCGTGCCGTTCGGCTCGCTCTACCAATATTTCCCGGACAAGACGGCGATCATCGGCACCCTGGCTGAGCGCTACAATGCGATCGGGCGCGCCTGTGTGGCGGCCGAGCTGGCGCCGGTGCAGGGCATCGCTGACCTGAATCCGGCGCTGTGCCGCGTCGTCGACGGCTATTATCGCATGTTCATCGACGAGCCCGTCATGCGCGATATCTGGCAGGCGACCCAGGCCGACCGGGCATTGCAGCAACTGGACGAGGCGGACGGTGCCTTCCTCTCCGGCCTGCTGCTCGACGCGCTGACGCGCATCGCGCCGGAACGGGACGTGCCGGCGCTAGCGGCGGCGTCGCAACTGACGATGACGCTGATCGCCGCCGCCGTGCGTCATGCGATCACCCTCCCTTCAGCCGAAGGCGAGCAGATCATCGATCTGTTCAAGCGCATGATGCCGGACAATCTGCCCGGCCTTGCCTGATCGTCCGGCCTCGCGTGAAGGGATCATCCCCCGGCCGGCGCCGTGCCGAACAGCTCGATCGTGAACAACAGGGTGGCGCCGCCAGGGATCGGCCCGGTCGCCTCGGTGCCATAGGCCAGGTCGGCCGGGATCGCGAATTCGAAGGTATCGCCGACGGCCATCAGCGGAACGCCTTCCTGCCAGCCGCGGATCAGCCGGGGCAGGGGGAAGGTCGCGGGCGCGCCGCGGCCGACCGAACTGTCGAACTCGGTGCCGTCGATCAGCCGGCCGGTATAGTGGATCGTCACCACGTCGGTCCGCGTGGGATGCGGTGCGCCCGCCGGCCCGGCCTTGATCCGCCGATAGCGCAGGCCGCTGCTGGTATAGTGCCATCCGTCGGTCGCCTTGAGGCCGAGCAGATAGAGCATCTGACGGTTATGCCAGCCCGGGTCCTGGCTGTTGGTCGCGTCGGGCGTGTCCTGCGCCAGTGCCGCCGGGGCGTATGTTAGCATCATCGCGGCCGTCATTGCCGTTGCCCACATCCTCGAACCCATCGTCATCCTTTCATGCCCTGTCTCGTGCGCGCTCTATAGCGCACAGCATGGGCAGGGGAATTGGGTCACGTCGCGTCAGCGAGGGCGCTTTCGATATCGGTCCTTGCGAAGTCGTTGCCGACATAGAGCAGGCGGCACTCATGCTCGCGCGCCGTTTCATAAGCGAAGCAATCGCCGAAGTTGAGGCCGGCCGGGTGTACCCCCTTGCCCCATCGTGCATAAGCGTCCGCGATCCGCCGCGCCGACGCCGGTGTCACCGGCACGATGTCGAAGCCGAGGCCTTCGATAAGCCCGGTCAGCTCTTCGCCGACGTTGCGCCGTGCCGCGACGATCAGCGCTTCCGCCACTGTTCCGGCGGAGATGACAAGGTCGCCTTCATCTTCGAGCACTGCGATGCAGGCATTTGCCTGGGGCTCATCAAGCAGAATTGCCATCAGGGCCGACGTATCGACCGCGATCATTCGGGCAGGCCGTCATCACCATAGAGGAAATCCTGGCTTCGCGCGGCTATGGGCCCCGAAATTTTCTTCGCTGCCCCGGATGCCCGCATCGCTTCGAGCAGGATCCGGCGTGCCTTGCGGTCCGGCAACGGATTCACCGGTACCAGACGGACGGCCGGGTGACCGTGGCGGGTGAGCACAATCTCATCGCCAGCTTCGGCACGGCGTACCAGCTCGGTCAGTTGCGCTTTTGCCTCAGTCACCGATATACGCACCGCGCAACCCCTTCTGGTCCATCCAATGGTCTATTGCCTGGCAATATAGACTATCAAATGGTCCATTTCAACGGTCGACGCATCGAATCATCCGGTGGCGTTCTTTGACGTGACTCAGGTTCCCTCGGCAGAAGTCAGGGTTTTTCGAGTGCCTTGGCCATGTCGAGATGCTTCTTCACGACCGGTATGATCTCGCTGGCGGCGGCCTTCAGGGAGGGGACGTCGCCGTCCTTCGCGAAGTTTTCCATCAGTTCCAGGGCATCGTCATGCGCGTCGATCTGGCCCGCGATATAGGCCTTGTCGAAGTCGGCGCCCTTCAGCTTGCCGAGATCGGTGAGGTCGTCGTTCTGCTCGCCGGTCAGTGCCGGGTCGGGGGTAATCGCCGGGCGGGCCCTGGCGGCTGCCGCCTCGATCTTGGCGGTCGACGTGGTATGTGCCTTGATCATGTCATTGGCGAAGGCCTTGACCCTGGCCGACGACGCGTTGGTAAGCGCCAGCTTGGCCGCAGCGATCTCGAACGCGTCGCTCTTTGCCGCGCTGTCGGCGAAGCTCTGGCCGTTCGGCGTGGGCTGGAGCGCGTCGCCCGCGGCATCGAGCGCGTTGGAGGCGGCGTTCCCGACATCGGCTATCGTCTCGCTGGTGGTGTTGATCGTTTCGTCGGCCGCCTGCTCGGCCTTCGGACCGCAGGCGGCGAGGCTGAGGGCGAGGACGGCCGCTGCGAGCGGTGTGACGGCTTTCATCGGGATATTCTCCGTTGGGTGCAGGCGGTTCGAACGCGTGGCCACGCCCGCTGTTCCCGCATCGCCGACCATCGGGCCGACCATCGGGCCGACCATCGGTCAGTCCCGGTAGAGCCCCTCTCGCCACTGCGGGAATATCTGGTCGGCGGTCGCGGGATGGCCGAACAGGAAGCCCTGGCCGACCGCGCAGCCGCGCTTTCGCAAATGCTGCGCCTGCGCCCTGGTCTCGACGCCCTCGGCGACGATCGTGATGCCGAGATTGCGGCCGAGATCGATCACCGCGTCAGCGATCGCCGCATCGTCGGGGCTGTTTTCCAAATTGCTGATGAAGCTGCGGTCGATCTTCAATATGTCGACCGGATATTGCTTCAGATGGCTGAGCGACGCGTAGCCGGTGCCGAAATCGTCAAGCGCGATGCGGATGCCGGCGGCGCTGAGCATGCGCAGCGCCCGTTCGACATAATGCGCGCCGCGCCCGAGAAAGACCGTCTCGGTCACCTCGATCTCGAGCATGGAGGAGGGCAGGCCGCACCGCTCCAGGCTCTCCAGCACGCGCTCGGCGAAATTATCGTAGCGGAAATCATTGGCCGAGGTGTTCACCGCGATCGAGACCGGGTCGTACCCCTGGTCGAGCCAGCGCCTCAGGTCGCCCGTCACCTTGGTCAGGATGCGATCGGTGATCTCGATCGACAGGTCCGGATCGTCGAACGCGGCGCGGATATCCGCCGGCATATGCGTGCCACCCTGCTGGTCGTGCCAGCGCAACAGCGCCTCGAATCCGACCAGGCGGTGGCTGTTGAGGTCGATCTTCGGCTGGTAGAAGGCATCGACCCGCGCATTGGCCAGCGCATCCTTCGCCAGGTTGATCATGGAAAACTGGCGCTGCAACTCGGACCGCATTTCCGGCCGGAACACCCTGGTCCGCCCCCGGCCCGCCGTCTTCGCCGCGTACAGCGCGAGGTCGGCCGATTTGAGCAGTTCGGTGGGCTCGTTGCCATGTTCGGGGAAGATCGAGGCGCCGATGCTGGCCGCGCAATCCAGCGTCCGGCCGTTGAACGCGAAGGGCGCGCGCAGGCTCTTCAGCAGCGATGCGGCGCAGCGCATGAGATCCTCCACGCCGCCGACCGCCGGCATCACGATCGCGAACTCGTCGCCGCCGAGCCGGCCGATCGTGGCGCCATCCGGCGCGACCTCGACCAGGCGCCGGGCGAAGACGCGCAGCAACGCGTCGCCCGCGTCATGGCCAAGCGTGTCGTTGATCCGCTTCAGGTTGTCGACGTCGAACAGCATTAGCCCGATCCGTTCCTGAGTCCCGGCCGCCAGCGCGATCGCGCCGTCCAGTTCCTCCTGCAGCGCCAGGCGATTGGGCAGCAATGTCAGCGGATCGTGCGTCGCGGCCCAGCGGATTCGCTCCTCGGCGTCGCGTTCCTCCGTCACGTCCTGGAAGGTGACGATCATCCGGCTCAGATGGCCGGAGCCGCTGACCGATTTCCAGCCGGTCGATTTGAGCCAGCGTTGCGCGCCACTGTCCGCGCGGCGGACGCGCAACGCGACCTCGAAGGCCTCGGGCAGGAAACCACCGGTCACGGCGGTGACGATCGAGCGGAACTTGTTGCGGTCGTCGGGATGCACGATCTCGAGCGCTTCCGCCATGGTCGGCTCTGCATCGGCAGGCAGGCCGAGCATGCCGAGCAGTTCCTCGGACCAGCGCCGGGCGCCGGTGATGGTGTCATAGTCCCAGATGCCGAGTCCCGCCGCCTGCACCGCCAGCCGCAGCCGCTCCTCGCTTTCGCCAAGCGCCTGTTTGGCTGCCTTGCGGTCGTGGATATCCTCCAGCGATCCGTACCAGCGGATCACCGCGCCATGCTCGTCGCAACGGGGTGCGGCGCGCGCGCGCATCCAGCGATAGGCGTCGCCGCAACGCAGCCGATATTCGATGTCGACCGGCCGGCGCTGCCGCACCGCTTCGTGCCAGGCCCGCATCGTCGGGGCGACATCCTCGGCATGGAGCGCCTCGATCCAGCCATTGCCGCGCGCCTGGTCGGGGCTGGTCCCGGTCAGCGAGACCCAGAGGGGCCCGACTTCCTCGATCGACCCGTCGGGCCGCGCGGTCCACTGGATCTGCGGGTTGAGCTCGACCGAATGGCGGTGATGCTCGCGGCTTTCGCGCAGGGCCTGCTCGGTAAGACGGCGGCGGGTGATGTCCTGGGCCACGGTGATGATCGACCGGATCTGCCCCGCATCGTCGCGGACGAAGGAGATGTTCACTTCGCACCAGATCACCGAATCATCGGGCCGGACATAGCGAAGCTCGATGCGGAACGGCGTGCCCGTCTCGAGATGGTGGCGGTACCGCCCCTCGTTGCGGGCAAGATCGTCGGGGTGGAGATAGGCCTTGGCGGGCAGGTTCTCCAGTTCGTCCAGCGAGCGGCCGACCAGCGCGCAATAATGGTCGTTCGCCATCAGTACATGGCCTTCCACGTCGCGTTGCACGATGCCGACCATCGCCTCGCGGAACACCGTGTCGAGCTGCGCGGCGCGCAAGGGCGGGCGTGGCGCTGCCGTCCTGGAATCGGGCCAGCGTTCGGCGCCGGCCAGCGCGGCGAGACCGGCGAGCATGCGCATGACGCGGGCATCCGGGGCCTGGCGGGGCGTGGTGTCGAGCACGCACAGCATGCCAGCGTCAGCCTCTCCCGGCGTGCCGATCGGGAGGATGACGGCAAAGCGGGCGCCGAGCAGATCGGTGGCGGGGATCAGGCCGTGCCATTCCGGTGCCTGGGTATCGGGGATCACGATCGGGTCGGGCTGGCCGATCAGGCCGGCGGGCAGCAGCGCATCGGCGGGGCGCAACGGGCCGGCGACGCCGATCTGGACGCGCACGAGTTGTCGTTCGGCTGCGGCGAAGCTGATGAAACCGATCGGCGCGCCAAGCGCGTCGATCGCCAGCGCGACGATGCGTCGCAGGATCGAATCCTCCACCGCGCCAACGCCGAGCGGCATTGGCGTTATGGACGGTCCTTCCGGTAAGCCCCCGGCCCTATCCCTGCGGTCTGTTGATGGGCGTGCGCCCGTGCGGTTCACGCGTTCCTCCCGGGCCATGCTCCCCTCGAGACGGCCGGGGCCTTAACTATATTGGAAAGCCTAACAAAAGATTGGGTCTGTGGCGGCGATTTCTGGTCCGCGACCAGTCCGAAATGGAGGTTTTCGACGGGCGTCCGAATGGCCCGAAGGGGAGGCGCTAACACACTGGAATCGGCTGCGACCTTCGGGCGCCATTGTCGCGTCCGGTCGACGCATCACGATCTTCAGGGGCGAGCGTATCGACAGAATCAGATCGTTACGGAGCCAAACCGGTGTGCCCGGCGTTCGGCGGATATGCCCCAATATTATTTTCATATCCACAACGGCTCCGGACTGACGCCGGATGAGGAGGGGCAGGATCTCCCCGGTCCGCGCGAGGCGCACGCCGCGGCTCTGGCGGGCATCCGCTCGCTCCTTGCCGGCGAAGTCGATGAGGGCAGCCTCGACCTGGATGGCCGCCTTGAAATCACCGATGCGCTCGGCGAGCCGGTGCGCACCGTGCCGTTCGCCGAGGCGGTCGAGGTCACGCCGCCGGGCCGGGAGAACCGATAGCCGGGGTAACTTTGGGAAACCTCGCAACCTCCGCGGGTTCTTCCCATCTACTGCGTGCCATCTGCTGTGTGAAGGAGGCAGGCGATGCTCGAACATGTGCCGCACTGGCTGGGCAGGATGCTGCAAGGCGTTCGCGCGGGCCATGTCCGGCTGGCCATCGCCGATCCCGATCTTGGCCTGACCGGCGTGCCGATCGACCTGTCGAGCCCGGCCTTTGCCAATGGCGCGCGCCTGCCGGTGCGCTTCACGGCCGATGGTGCCGGCGTCTCGCCGCCGTTGCTGTGGGGCGCGGTGCCGCGAGAGACACGGAGCCTGGCGCTGATCGTCGAGGATCCCGACGCACCGTCGCTGAACCCGCTGGTCCATGCCGTGGTCTGGGGCCTGTCCGCCGACGGGTGCCGGCTGGCCGAGGGCGCGATCGCCGGGGATGGCGCGGGTGCGCCAGACGGGCGCGATGTCGGGCGGAACAGCTTCTTCACTCAGGGGTGGCTGCCGCCCGATCCGCCGACCGGCCACGGATCGCACGATTATGTGTTCCAGCTTTTCGCCCTGTCGGACACGCCCGAGCCCGGAGCCAATCCGGGCCGGACGGCGATCGTCGAGGCAATCCGCGGTCGGGTGCTGGCGGCCGGGGTGCTGACCGGCACCTATTCGCGCGGGGAGCAGGCGCCGACCCGGGCCGCGGGTTTGGGTGGGGCGGCGCGGGCCTGATGGCGGCGGTATCGCACGACCTGCTCGGCATGGCGCCGCCCGGCTTGCCACCGGGCCTTGATTATGCCGCCGACATCATCTCGGCTGACGAGGAACGGGTCCTGATCGCGCGACTGGAAGGGATCGAGGTCTCGCCGTTCCGCTTCCAGGGCTGGCTGGGCAAAAGGCTGACCGCGTCGTTCGGCTGGCGCTATGATTTCGGCAATGCGAGCTTCGGACCGACCGAGCCGATCCCCGATTTCCTGCTGCCGCTGCGTGCCCGCGCGGCGCGCTTCGCCGGACTGGTGGACGGCGAACTCGTCCAGGCGCTGGTGGTGCGGTACGATCCCGGCGCCGGAATCGGCTGGCACCGCGACAGGCCGGTGTTCGACCATATCATCGGCATCTCGCTCGGGACCCAGGCGACCCTGCGGTTGCGGCGGCGCGTGGAGAAGGGGTTCGATCGGGCCGCGCTCCCGCTTTCGCCGCGGTCGATCTACCATCTCCGGGGGGAGGCTCGGCATGGTTGGGAACACAGCATCGCCTCGATGGAAAGGCGCCGCTGGTCGGTGACGTTCCGGAGCCTGTCCGAAAAGGGAATGCGAAAGGTCGCGGGTTAGAGGCGTAAAACCAGGCCGGGGCACTCGCCTAAAGACCCGGCCTGGTTCCGCCGCCGTACAGCTACTCGATAGCGGCTGGCCGGGCCGATTAGGCTGGTAAAGGGTGCGTCAACCATTCCGTAGTTACCCAGATAGGTAGTTTTCCGGAACGGTGATCGTCCGGCTGCGCGCGATGCGAACAATCGTATTGCAAGCCACGGAACGGGCCGCCTTAAAGGCAATCGGAACACGCGATGTGGGTTCGTGGTCTTGCGTATGGGAGCATCCGAATGAGGTATCTTGCTGGCCTGACGTCGATTGCAATGCTGGCCGGTTCCACCATGGCGTCTGCCGCGCCGCCGGCCGATGCGGCTGCGGGGGCGGTTGTGTTCAAGAAATGCGGCGCGTGCCACAGCCTCGATCCGTCCGGCAGGAACGGCCTTGGCCCCAATCTGCGCGGCGTGGTCAATCGCAAGGCGGCCGCGGCGCCCGGCTTCAGCTATTCGCCCGCGATGAAGGCGTCCGCTCTGGTGTGGAACGACAAGAACCTCGCCAGCTTCCTCGCCGCGCCGCGCCAGGCGCTGCCGGGGACGAAAATGATCTTCATCGGACTTCCCAATGCGCAGGACCAGGCGAACGTGATCGCGTTCCTCAGGCAGAACGGCACAGCGAAGAAATAACCGGGCTGTCGGGCGATGGCGCCGCGCCGTGGCCCGCCTTAACGGGGCGGCAACCATGGCGGTGCTAGCCGCGTCGCCATGCGTATCAGCACCATCACCAACTGGGCCTACGGCTTCACGCTGTTGCTCACCGGCATCTCCGGCATTGCCTTTATCAGTTCAGTGCGCGCCGCCGATGAGGAGCGTCTCGCGGTCCAGCAGCATCTGACTCTCGACGATTTCGGCGAGGAACTGTCGATCGCCGCCGAGAAGCGCTCGGACGAGGCGCGGCTCTATGCGATGCGCGGGGCGGCCCGTCACCTCAACGCCTTCCGCGCCGAGGAGCGCGACATCCACGCGCGCGAGCGGATCATCGAACGGCTTCACGCGCTCGATCTCGCGCCCGCCGAGCGTTCCGCGCTGCAGGAGGTCCAGCGCAACCTGGAGGAGCTCGACGCGCTGGAACGCGCCGCGATCGCGAAGGTGCAGGCCGGCGACATGGCCTCCGCCCAGACGATGCTGTTCGGCCCCGATCATGAGCGGGCGCAGACGGGGGTCCTCGAGCCGGTCAACCGATTCCGCGCGCTGGCCGCGACCCGCACCCAAGCCGCGCTGCGCGAGGCGCGCGAGCGCAGCGACTGGTTCGGCCGCGTCGCCCGCGGGATGCTGGGGCTCACTGCCCTGCTGTTCCTCGCGGTGCTGTATTTCGTGCTGCGTCGCAGGGTCGCGCTGCCGCTCACGCGGATGACCGGCATCCTCGCCCGGCTGGCACGGCAGGACTATAGCGTCGAGGTGCCGCAGGATCGCCGCCGCGACGAGATCGGCGACATGACCAACGCGATCCATGTGTTTCGCGACAATGGCCTCGAACGCGACCGGCTTGAGGCAGAGCGGGCCGCCGACCAGCGTGCCAAGGACACCATCCTCCAGATGATGCACCGCCTGCAGGCGACGGAGACTCAGGGCGAGCTGGCCGAGGTGGTCGCCTGCTTCGCGCCGCAGACCTTCCCCAATCTGGCCGGGCATCTCTATGTCCAGAACCACACCCGCACCGCGCTGACCCTGGCGAGCAGCTGGCTCGATCCGGTCGTGTCGGTCGATGCCTTCTCGCCGGCCGCCTGCTGGGGCCTCCGGCGCGGCCGGCCGCATGTCAGCAACCATGATCATGTCGATATCGCCTGCCCGCATGTCGGCGAGGGGACCGTGGCTGCGCTGTGCGTGCCGCTGACCGCGCAGGGCGACACGATCGGCCTGCTCTATTTCGAGGAACGCCAGGATGGCGGCGCGATCAGCGGTGCCTCGCGCCTCTATCTGGAGCTGATGGCGGAGAATATCGGCCTCGCGCTCGCCAATCTGCGGTTGCGTGAACAGCTGACCAGCCTCGCGATTCGCGATGCGCTGACCGGGCTGCTCAATCGCCGCAGCCTGGATGGGACGATCAACCGCCGACGTCAGGATGGCGACGCCGCTCCGATCGCGGGGCTGATGATCGATATCGACCATTTCAAGCGCTTCAACGACGAATTCGGGCATGAGGCGGGCGACGTGGTGATGCAGCAGGTCGCGGCGATCATGCTCGACGCGGTCGGCGATGCCGGCCAGGTCCACCGCTTCGGCGGGGAGGAGTTCACCGTGCTGCTGCCGGGCGCGGACGAAACGGCCGGGCGCGAGATGGGGGAGCGAATCCGCAGCCGCACCGCCGCCACCCCACTTGCCTATCGTGGGCGCGTGCTCGGACATATCTCGGTATCGATCGGCGTCGCCGCCTCGCCACAGGACGGGCCGGTCGCGAATCTGGTGGCGCGCGCCGACGCCGCGTTGCTCGAGGCGAAGACGCGCGGGCGGAACCTGGTGATCGTTGCCTCGGGGGTGGACGGGACACAGAAGAGCGTCGCTGCCTGACTCTCTTCTCTTCCGCCTTCTCTTCAGCCGTTCCCCAATGCGGCGATGAAAGCGCGCGCGCGTTCACCAGCTTCGACAGGCGAAATGCCCGGCCGGTAGAGTGCCGAGCCGAGCCCGAAACCCTGCGCGCCGGCGGCGCGCCACGGTGCCATCCCCTCGGGCGTGATCCCGCCCACCGCGAACACGGCCATCTCCGGCGGCAGCACGGCGCGGTGCGCGCTCAGCACGGCCGGGGTGGCTGCCTCGGCCGGAAACAGTTTCAGGCCGCTCGCCCCGGCGGCGATCGCGGCAAAGGCTTCGCTTGGCGTGAAATAGCCGGGCAGCACGACCAGCCCGTCGCGGGCGGCGGCGGCGATGACGTCGATATTGGTGTTGGGCGACACGATCAGCCGGCCGCCCACCGCGCGGACCTTCTCGACCTGGGCGACCGACAGCACGGTGCCGCCGCCGACCAGCGCGGTGTCGCCATAGCGTCGGGCCAGCCGCTCGATGCTCGCCAGCGGATCTGGCGAGTTCAACGGCACCTCGATCATCGAGAAGCCCGCCTCGATCAGTGCATCGGCGACGCCCTCGACCTCATCGGGTTTCACGCCGCGCAGGATCGCGACCAGCGGACAACGGGCCATGGCCGCGGCGAAGTCAGCGTGCATCGATCATCCTCCACAGGGCGGTGATGCCGGCGATGAAGCCGGCCTGGCTGTCGATCGCGACCGGACGCCCGCCATAGGCCCCGATCGCGGCGGCATAGAGCGGGCCGAGCGCTGGATCGGCCAGGAGATGGACCGGCTGGCCCGGCACCAGCGCCTGTTCGCTGACATCGCTGCCGATCAGCAGGCCGCTGACATAGGAGGCAGCTTCCTCGCGCGGGCGCAGGTCGAGCAGCACGCTTGCCCGGACACCGAACAGAGCGGTCAGCAGCGTGGCGTCGGCCGAGGCAGCGATGCCCGCATGAAAGGCCGGGCCCTCCACGACGTCGGCCGTCAGGAAATCGGCGAGCAGGCTGTGGCGGCGGAGCAGCGCGAACAGCTCGCCGGTCATCGCCGTGCGGAAAGCCGCGACGCTGCCGCCCGCCATGCGGGCCCATTTGCAATGCGTGCCGGGCTGGCAGAGCAGGGCGTCGGGCGGGGCGAAGCCTGCGGCCACGCTGCCGAGCAACTGAACCTCCTCGCCGCGCATCACGTCGCCGCCGTCCCCGACAAAGGACAGGCCGGGCACGATCGCGGTCCGCGGTTCGACCCAGTGCAGTGCGTTTGCCAATGCGGTGAGGTTCGCCGGGCAGGCGAGATAGGGAACCTCGACCCAGCCGCGCACCGATCCGGCCATGCCGGCGATGAGGACCGGCAAGTCGCCAAAGCGGGCGCGGATGCCGGCGACCTCGGTGGGGAAGTCGCCGGGCGCGACCGAGGTGACGCCGCGATGGTCGCGTTCGCTCGCGACCACGGTGGCGTGTGCGTCGATCGCGTAAATGCGGCGGTTGGTGGTGCCCCAGTCGATGGCGAGGAAGACCGGCTCAGCCATGGGCATTATTTCTTCCCCGGCGAAGGCCAGGGGGAGGGGAGGCGGCACGCCGGATCATCCTCCCTCTCAATAGCATCCCACGCGCGCTGTCGAGAACCGCTCGCTCGCGGGTTCTCATTATCAGCCCAGCGGCGGTCCCGGCGGCTGTGGGAAGCGAGAGCGTGGCCCCTTGCCCCAGGCCGGCGTCGCGGTCTTGGGCGCATTGGCCTTCGGGTCCTCAAGATAATGCGCGATGTCGCGCGCGGTCTGGCGATGGAAGGCGGTGGTCAGCGCATCGGCGCCGGCTTTCGTCTTCAGAGTGGCCGCCAGCGTCGAGAGCTTGTCGAGCAGATAGGCCCGCGCCTCGGGCGCGGCGGCGTCGCTGCCGCCGAGGATCATCATCGATTCAAGCGCGACCTGCTGAGTCACCCGGCGCAGCGCGCGGTCGGATGCGGTGCCGTCGGCCGGTGCATTCCAGCTATGCGCGAAGACGGTATCGACCATCTCGGGGAAGGTCAGCGTGTCGGGCTGGCGGGCGGCAAGCGCGATCATGCGGGTCGACTTGGCGGCATCGAACAGGGGCTCAAGTACCATGCCGGCAAGGATGCGCGCCGCGCGAAGCTGGTCGAACACATCGTCGGTCGACAGGTCCTCCAGATTATTGCCGGGATCGGGGGTGAGCTGCCTCAGCAGCGTTTCAGGCAGCGCCAGGTTCTTCGGCTCGATCGCCTCCATCAGCAGACCGAGCGTGTCGCGCTGCAGCTTCGCCGGGATGAACTCGGTCGGTGGCAGGGTCTCGCCCTTCACGACGATGTTCTCGTACAGGCCACCGACATATTTCAGGCCGGATTCGATCGCGTAGCGGTGGTGGAGATAGGCCATCCACAGCCGGACATTGCGCAGCGAGCCGACCGGCTCGTCGGGCTTCAGCAGCTGCGGCCCGTAATTCGCGATCATGATCGCGCGGGCGGCCAGGGCCTCGCGCAGATTCTCGGTCGGCGTGGCGCGGTCGTCATACCAGGTCCAGCGCGGATCGGTCTCGGGCACGTAGAGGATACCCTTGGCGCGCATGTCGGCGATGATCGCGTCGAGCCTGGCCTTTTCCGATGCGGCGGGCAGCGGGGTATAGGCGTAGCGCACCATATAGGTGTCGTAGGCGCCGATCTGTTTCTGGAAGGATTCGCTCAGGTCGAGCTTGCCGTTCACCACCTTCACCCGCGGCGTGGGATATTCCATCACCGAGGCGCGGTCGTTGAGGCTCGAGGCGAAGTTGTGGCCGAAACCCTGGGCGTGTCCGAGTTCGTGCGCGGTGAGCAGCGCCTGGCGCAGCAGCACCATGTCGCGCTGCCCGGCCGGCATCGCCGCCATCCTGTCCTCGCTCAGCAGGCCGGGATCGGCGATGGTGATGCCGCTGCCGTCCGCCGGCAAGCCGCCGCTATAGCTGTCCCAATAATTGCCGACGGTGCGGATGCGGTGCGTGTCCATGCGCACCTTCGATCCGATCACCTCGCCGGTGCGCGGGTCGCGATAGGTGCCGCCCGAGGAGAAACCGCGCTCGTCCCGGTTGATCCACAGGACATAGGCGTAGCGGATATCCATCGGGTCCATGTCGGCCGGTGCGTCCAGCGCGACGATCGCGTTGCTGAAGCCTGCCGCCTCATAGGCCTTGTTCCACCACAGCAGCCCTTGCTTCATCGCGTGGCGGATCGGCGTTGGAATCGCGGGGTCGAAATAGATGGTGATCGGCTTCACCGGATCGCTGATCGCTGCGGACGGGTCCTTCTTCTCAAGCCGCCAGCGCGTGATCCAGCTTTCCTCCGGGCTCTCGTTGAACGGTTTCGAATAATCCTGGAAGCGGATCGCGCTGACGCCGATGCGCGGATCGGCCTTGCGCGGGGTGTAGCCCGTGGGCGCGCGCAGGAAGCTGTGGTGGATGCGCATCGTCATCATGCGCGGGTCGGGCGTCACGCCCGTTACCAGCGCGCCCGGATTGTCGGCGACGAAGGTCGCGCTGGTCTCGATCTCGGTATTGTCGGGAAAGGCCTTCATGCGTTTCGGGTAGAAGCTGCTCTTGCCCGCATCGAACTTGAAGCCGCCCTGGTTGGCGCGGCGGAGCTGCGATTCCACATTGGCGGCATCGCGCATGAAGAGGGACGTCGCGTCGACGACGACCTTGCCGCCCGCCTCGGATTCGATCGGCAACGCCGCCAGGGTCGAGGTGGGGAAACTGTCCGTCACCCCGTCCGCATGCGCCGCATCTCCGCTGAGCGAACGGAAGCGTAGATTCTGCTCGTTGACCAGCACCTTGCCGCCGACACGGGTGAAGCGGATCACCGCGCTGTCCATCACGCCGCGATCGAATGGCAGTTCGACCGATCCGCCGCCGGTCGCGGCGGAGACGTAATACAGCACGTCCGCGTCGAATGCGGGGATCTCGATCAGCACCCGACCTTTCGCCGCGTCGAAATAATAAGGGATGAAGCCGTCGACCCGTGCGGGCAGCGACGCACCCTTGGCCGGCGGCTCGGCCGGTCGCGCTATGGCGGACAGGGGCAGGGCGGCCAGACAGATCGCGCCTAGTGAGGAAGTAAGCAGCTTCGCCTTATTCATGGATCTGTCCTGATTGAGTTGATTGCCGGCCTGCCTTTCCCGTCACCCCGGACTTGTTCCGGGGTCCATGGTTCCGCACACGCAACGATTGCAGCGTGTGCGGGACGATGGATGCCGGAACAAGTCCGGCATGACGGATATGGGCGTGGCGTTACTGCGTGGCCGGCGGAGGCGGCGAGGCGGGTGCCGGATAGGCGACGCCCATCTGCTCGAGATAGCTGCCATATTTGGCCGGGTCGTAATAGAATTTCTCCATCTGGGGCCGCATCTGCGCCATCAGCTGGGTGTTGAGGTCGATCGCCGGCTTGTCGGCCGCGGTCAGCACCGGATCGTATTTCTGGTCCTTCTTCTGCACCGTGTTGAAATAGGTCTTGGCATCGGCGATCAGCTTCGGCGTCGTCATCAGGTCGAGCACCGTCATCGCCACCGCCTTGGCGCCGGCCACGGCCCCCTTGTGCGCGATCGGGGTCGCCATCGCGATCGCCGCCGTCACATTATGGCCGATCGTGCTCGGCACGTTGGACGGGAAGCGGATGGTGATGGTCGGCACCGCCCACATGATGTCGCCGATATCGTCGGAGCCGCCGCCATTGGACTTGCCGCGCGTCTCGGGCGTCGAGAGCGGATCGACACTGGTGCCGAGCGGCTGGATCTTCAGGCCGTTGGTTTCCTGGATCGCCTTGGCGAATGCCTGGTCCTCCGGGCTCCATTTCGGCATGCCGACCGCCTTGATGTTGAGATAGGCTGCCTCGGCCATCGGCTTGTTGGCGAAATTGGGCGCGGCATAGCCAAGCACGCGCCGCGTGACGGTGGTGCCCGTCGCCATCGCCGCCGCCTGGGAGATGGTGTTGCCCGTCTCGTAGAGCTGACGGATCGAATCGAAGGTCTGCTCGCGGAAATAATACCAGACCGCCGCTTCGCCCGGCACGACGTTCGGCTGCCCGCCGCCATTGGTGATGACATAATGCGAGCGCTGGGTGAGCGGCAGGTGTTCGCGGCGCATGTTCCACGCCATGTCCATCACCTCGACCGCGTCGAGCGCGCTGCGGCCTGCCCAGGGCGCGCCCGCCGCATGCGCGGTCTTGCCGTGGAAGCTGTATTCGACCGAGACCATGCCGTTGTTGCCGAGATCGCCGTAACCGGTGCCGAATCCATTGCCGACATGAGCGAAGATCGAAGCATCGACATCCTTGAACAGGCCTTCGCGGACATAATAGGCCTTGGTCGCGAGCAACTCCTCGGCGACGCCCGGCCACAGCATCAGGCGGCCCTTGATGCCGTGCTTGATCATGACGTCCCTGGCGGCGATCGCCGCGGCGACGATCAGCGGCATGCCGCTATTATGGCCTTCGCCGTGCCCCGGCGCGCCCGGGACCTGCGGCGTGATCCTGGGCGTGCCCGGCATCTGCGACAGGCCGAGCAGCCCGTCGATATCGCTGCCCAGCGCGATCAGCGGACCACCCTCGCCCCAGGTCGCGGTGAAGGCGGTGGGAATGCCCGCCACGCCGCGCGTGACCTTGAAGCCTTCCTTTTCGAGGATGCCGGTGATGTATTCGGAGGTCTTGAACTCCTGGAAGCCCGGTTCGGCGAAGCTGTAGATGGAATCGACCATCTGCTGCACCAGCCTGGCATGGGCATCGACATTGGCGATCGCCTCGGCCTTCAGCGCCGGCTTGGCCTGAGCGTTGGCGGCGGCGGGAACGTAAAGCGCGGTGGACAGCAAGGCGACCGTCAATCCAACCATCTTCTTCATTGGGATTCTCCTGATCTTTTCTGGTCTTGGGGTTTAGAAATCGAAGCGGAAACCGACCCGGAACACGCGGCCCAGGACGTCGTAGAGGTTGCGGTTGGTCTGCGGATAGGCAGGCGTGTTGTTGCCGGTCGGGCCGTTGCCCACCAGCACCGGATCGGTATCGAGCAGGTTCTTGATCGACAGGAACGCGGTCGTCTTCGCGCCGGCGATCTCGAAGCTGTGATTGACCTGGAGATCGAGATAGATCGCGCCGGCGATATCGTTGCGGTTCACCGTGCGGTTCGCGACGGTGGAGACCGGGCAATCGGTGCTGCAGACGATATAGCTGTTGTCGTACACGCCACCGCTGACACCGCGCCCGACGATCTGGAAGCCCCAGGGCCCGACATCGTACCCGGCCGTCAGGCGATAGGTCCAGTCGGGCAGGCTGCCCGAATTCTGGCCGGCCGCCTCGGTCGGCACGTCGACGCCGTTGTTGGTGTAGAGACTGATATTCTTCGTCACCAGCGCGCGCAGCGTCAGGGCACCCGGCCCGATCGGCTTGCGATAGCTCGCCTCGAAATCGATGCCCTTCGCCTCGATGCCGACGAAGTTGGTCGGCTTCAGCTCGATGCTGGTGATGACCAGGCCCGGCGTGGTGACGCCGCGACCGCCGGTGGTCGAGATGGCGGCACAGGCGGTGGCGTTGCTCTGCTCATAGCATTGCGTCACCAGCGTCTGCGCCGTCAGGTTGTTGATCGCGCCGCTGAGCTTGATCTGGAAATAATCGACCGAGAAGGCGAGGCCCGGGATGAAGCCGGGCGTGAAGATCGCGCCGACGCCATAGGTCTTGGCCACTTCCGGATCGAGAGCAGGATTGCCGACGGTGGATTCGTTGAACTGGTCGGCACGCTGGCCGCCGCCGGCCAATGGCACGTTGACGGTATTGGTGCGGCCGGTGCCCGGTGCGAACAGTTCGCCCAGGTTCGGCGCGCGGATGTCCCGGGAGATGGTGCCGCGGAACTTGACGTCGCGGATCGGCTGCCAGGTGACGCCGGCTTTCCAGGTGGTGACGGTGCCCGATGTCGAATAGTCGGTCAGGCGGAACGCGCCGTTGAAGTCGGCGCCCTTGAACAGCGGGACGATGGTTTCGAGATAGGCTTCCTTCACATTGTATTTGCCGAAGGTGGGCAGGTAATTGCCGTAGATCCAGGTGCCGCTGGTCACGCCGTTGGCGACGCGCGGCTGGAACAGCGGGTCGACCGAGCCTGAAACCGATTCCTGGCGCCATTCTCCGCCGAAGCCGAGCGAGATGGGGCCTGCCCAGATATCGACCAGATTGTTGGTGAAGAAGTTGAACGCCGCGACATCCTGCTTGAGCGTCTGCTTCCGCAGCGGTTGCAGCCCGTCATAAAGCACATAGGCAAGCGCCTCGGGCGAGACTCCGCCGATGCCGATGCGGTTGATCGGCACGCAGCCATTATTGACGTTGGCGGCGGTCAGGCGCGACCGGCAGACGATGGTGCCGGCGGCGATGCCCGAGGCATTGCCGGCGGGTGCCACGACCGCGTCGGTGGCAAGCGCCATGCGATCGATGTTCCACGCATTGGTCAGCAGCTCGTTGGTTTTGGTGATGCCCTTCTGGTAATAGGCGTCCCAGTGCCAGTTGCGGCCGAACAGGCCGAAATCGCCGCTGGCGCCCACCACATAGCGAAACACCTCGCGCGTATTGTCGCTGCCTTGCGGCGGGATGCCGATATTGCTGGTGCCGATCTGCGCCGTGGTGACGGGGGTGTTGCCCGGCGTCGCGTTATAGGCGTTGACCTGGTTGAGGAAGCTTGCCGGCAGATAGGCGTTGACCAGCCCGCCATTGGCGGCGGACGGCGCGATCTGGATGGTGACGCCGGTTGTGGGCGTCTGCTGGTAATAGCTCTGGCCCTGGTATCGGCTGTACGCGAACTGCCCGTAGACCTCGATGGCCGGCGAGAATTCGTAGCTGATGCGGCCGAACGCGCTCTTGCGGTCCTCCGACGGGAGCAGTGTCGCGCTGCTGACATGGCCCTCGCGCCCGATCAGATAGTCGCCCCCGACCATCCACTGGCCGTTGGACGGGCCGAACACGAAATTATTGGTGGTCGCCTTACCGGTCGCCGGATTGATCTGGCCGAAATAGACGCCCCTGAACGGCCCGGTGCTGATCAGGCCTCCCTCGGTGAACTGGCCGGTGCCGATGCCGCCCTGGATCAGGCGCGAGGGGTAGCAGATCGTCGCGGGGTTCGTGTCGGAACAGGCGGCCGCGCTATAGGCCGGGTTGTCGATCTGGAAGAAACCGGCGTCGTTCCAGTCGCGGTCGATGGTGTGGATGCCCTTCTGGGTGAAATATTCGCCGCTGACCAGAACATGGCCCTTGCCGCCAGCGAAGGGCGCCCCGCCCGTCAGCGTGAACTTGTGGTTCGGGCCGTCGCTATAGGTGGTGACGCCATATTCGTAGCTGCCCTTGATGCCGGTATATTTCTTGTCGAGGATGAAGTTGATGACGCCCGACACGGCGTCCGAGCCATAGGCCGAGGACGCGCCGCCGGTCACCACTTCGACCCGTTCGATCAGCGCCTGGGGGAAGGTGTTGACATCGACCACGCCGCTGGTAGCCGCCGCGACCGAGCGCTGGCCGTCGAACAGCACCAGGGTGCGCTGCGAGCCGAGGTTGCGCAAATTGACCGACGCGACGCCGGCAAGGCCGTTGCTAAGCGAGCCGTTCGAATTGGCCGCGGTCGAGCTGCCGCGCACCGAAGGAAGCGTGTTGACGAAGTCGGCGACGTTGGCGGGCGCCTCCGCCTGCAATTCCTTGCTGCTGATCACGCTGACCGGGGTGGGGGCGTTATAGCCGTCGCGCACGATGCGCGATCCGGTGACGGTAATCTCGTCTTGCGGCGTCTCGCCTCCCACAGGCTGATCCTCGGCGCCGCCATCGATCGGGATTGCGTCGCCGGCAGCGGCGGGGGCCTTGTCCTCGACGCTCGTCATCATCACCGGCGCCGTCTGCGCGCTGGCGATGCCGGGCATCGCCGCGGCGACCAGGGCCAGGATTCCGGCGGTCGACAGGTTGCGCCGTCTGAACAACTGGCGGTCTAAAGTCGTACTTGCGCTGAATAGAATTGTCATGGTCGCCCCCGATTATTGTTACTCCCTGGGCAACCTCTCCCTTCTTCCTGTTCATTTAGAACATTGTTTTCACACGCACCCGTTACTGGCTGATATATTCAACGCGCACTTCACCTGTGGCGCCGACGCGGTGCGCCGGTACCCGGTTGGTGTCTCGCATTATGGATTCTCCCGGTGGGGTAACTCTCTTCGGAACTGCCCCGGCGCAAGATTAGCAGAGTTTAGTTGGGGGATGTCGCTATTTTCACGCGTAGAATTACGTCGTTTGCGTGGAATATTTCAAAAACTATGAATAGGGCGCAGGTTTCGGGTGCTGCTCGACGCCAGCTAGCCCGATTCCCACATTGCAACCGGATTCGGTCCGAATCGGTGGAACGGCCTATGCCGGGCCGGTGAGCAGCACGGGCGGAACCGAGCGTTGCGCGACCTCGCGCATCACGAAGCTGCTGCGAATCTTGGCGACGTGCGGCAGCATGGAGAGCTCGCTGCGATAGACACGGTCGTAATCCTCGAACGACTTCACATGGACGATCATCAGGAAGTCGACATTGCCGGAGACGAAGCTGCAATAGGACATTGACGGGCACTTCACGACCGCCGTCTCGAATTCCATCAGCACGTTCTCGGCCTGGGAACGAAGCTCGATCATCACGATCACGACGATGCCGAAGCCAAGCCGGGCCATGTCGAGATCGGCCGAATAGCCGCGCACCGCGCCGCGCTCTTCCAGGATCTTGCGGCGCCGGGCAACCGCCGTGCTCGACAGATGGACCCGCTCGCTCAGTGCCACATCGGAGGCGCGCCCGTCGCTCGCCAGCTCGCGGAGGATTCGATAGTCGATCGCATCGATATCGCTGATGCCCGAATCGTTCATGCCCTGTCCCCTTTACGCATCAATCGATCGATTGTGCGTTGCAGCATGATCGGAAGCAACAAGGATGGCAACGTGCCCGGCAGATTCTATCTCGTGGAGGCGATCGACGGTTACCGCCCGACGGCTGTCCAGGCGATGGCTGATGCTGCGGCGCGGCGCGCAATGTCGAGCGGCACCATCCCCGACGGCACGGCCCGGGCGGAGGCGATCGTCATGTCGGGCGACTGCGGCATGGAGAGCGGATCGGTATAGTCGTCGGTGACGATCACCTGCGCGCCGAGGCTGATGATCGAGAACAGCTTCCTGGCAAAGGCGACCGGCAGTCGTACGCATCCGTGAGAGGCGGGATAGCCGGGGTTCCTGCCGGCGTGCAGCGCGATCCCGTCCCAGGTGAGGCGCAGCATGAACGGCATGGGTGCGTTCGAATAGATGTTGGAGCGGTGGTCCGCATCCTTTTCGAGGATGGTGAAGGCGCCCACCGGGGTGTCGAAACCGGGGGCGCCGCTGGAAATCGGCGAAAGGCCGATCAGCGCATCGCCGCGATAGACATAGGCGCGCTGGAGCGGGATGCTGACCAGGATGCGGATGTCACCGCCGCCGCCGGTGTCGTTCCAGACGAACTGGCCGGGTTCGAGCGTCGCGGCCACGTCCATGGTGAACGGGGCGCCGTCCGCTGCAAGGGCCGGCGTCGCGGTCCAGGCAAGCAGGAGCATCGCGGCGAGAGGCCAGGTCGAACTCCGGGACAGGGCCATGCGCACCTCGTTGTCGATCGGGGTTGCCGATCGGGACTGTCGATCGGCCACCCCGCCTTGGCGCCCGGGTGGTCGAATGGTTAATATGTGCCGCAACTTTATCCGGGAATCGAGGGCCAAATCTGCTATCCCGGCCCCGAGGACGGTCGAGGCGTGCCAGTGCGACATGGGCCAATGCTGGATGGGGACAGGATGCCGTCGCGGCGCGCGGTCCTGCGCAACAGCGCGGGTGTCGCCGCTGCGCTGACCGCGTCATTCGTGCTGCCCGACTTCCCTGGCAACGCCGCCATGGCGCAGGATTTCCCGCCGATCAGCGCGCCTTGCAAAACGCCCCCAGCCTTGCTTGGCCAGGCGCTGGTCGCGCTCGACCGGCATCGCCATCGGATCGAGTTCGCTGATCGTATCGCCATCGCCGACTTCAGCGCGCCGTCCTTCCAGCCGCGCCTCTATCTGGTCGATCTGCGTAACGGGGCCACCGTCAGCTTGCTCGTGGCGCACGGCAAGGGGTCAGACCCCGACCATAGCGGATGGGTGCGGCGCTTCTCGAACGACGAGGGCTCGCTTGCCTCTTCGGAGGGGGCTTTCCTGACATCGGACTATTATACCAGTGACCATGGCGTGTCTCAGCGCCTGATCGGCCTGGACGCTACCAACAACAACGCGGAAAGCCGCGCCATCGTCATTCACTGCGCCTGGTACGCCAACCCGGACATCCTGCTAAGCCAGCCGGTGCTTGGCCGCAGCGACGGCTGCTTCGTCGTGGGCGAGGCGGAAATCGACCTCCTGTTCGACCGGCTCGGGCCCGGGCGAATGCTCTTCTCGGCGAAGATCTAGCGCGGCGTCACCACCGCGCGCGCAGCGCTGATCAGGCGGGAAGGGTCGCAAAGGGGCGGCGACGCGGCCCCGCGATCCGGAAGCTGTCGCCCACGCCGCGCTGTTCGGCGCGCAGGCGAAGCTTCTCCGCCAGAACCCTGCCGACAAGCTCGTGATCGGCTCGGAAATAGATGGTGCCGTTCATTGTCAGTCTCCGTTTACCTGGCCTTGGACTCCTCTCGAGTCAGGTGCTTGATCGTATTTCCTGCACACCTCGACGTAGAACACAGTAGATTCGCGATTGTTCCGCGCTTCGTCGCAATCTTGGCCAACCGCATTCTTTGCCGGCGCCGGGAGAAAAGCCGGCGAGCTTGGCGGCGCCCGGCGACCCATTCGTGCCGCTATCGAAACGATTCTCCGATGCGGATGGCGATATCGCTGGGGGCGGTCCGAATCGTCAAAAACCATGACCGTCGTAAAATAAATTTCCGCCCGGAATCCGGCTGATTCCGGACCTATTCGTTCAAATCGAGCAAGATAGAACCAAAGTGGCGTTGACCGTGCCGGGATCATGTGTCTCATATTGGGACGGTATTCCGGGGGGAAATTATGACTGGCTTGGTGGAAGCCGCGACTGCGATTCTCAGCGCGTCCGAAAGACGCCTCGCCGCAGTTTCAGCAAATATATCCAATGTTTCGACGCCGGGCTACAAGCGCCAGATCAGTTTCGCTTCGCTCGTATCGCGGGATCGGGCCGATATGATCGGCGGGCTCGTGATGCGGCTCAGGCCGGATCTCGCCCAGGGCAAGATGGTCGATACCGGCAATCCGCTCGACATCGCGATCAGCGGCGACGGCTTCTTCAAGCTGCGGGACGGCAATGCGATGGTCTATTCGCGCCAGGGCCAGTTCCAGCTCGGCGCCAACGGCACCGTCGTCACGGCGCAGGGCCAGGTGCTGCAACAGGCGGGCGGCGGTGATCTGGTGCTTGAGCATGCGGGCGTCGAGATCCTCGCCGACGGCACGGTGCTTGATGGCGACCGCCCGGTCGCACGGATCGGGGTATTCCAGGCGAGTGCCGGCGCGATCGAGGCGATCGACGGCTCGCTGTTCAGGCTCGGCACTGGCGAGGCCGAAGAAGTGGCCGATCCGCTGGTGCGACAGGGCATGACCGAGGCGTCGAACGTCTCGGTCGGCGATGAGATGGTGACGATGATGGCCGCGCTACGCCAGGCGGAAAGCGGGGCCCGGCTGGTGCAGACCTATGACGATCTGCTCGGTCGCGCGATCACGACATTCGGGCAGAGCGGGCGATGAACGGCGCCTTCTATATCAGCTCGGTCGGGCTTCAGTCGCAGCAGCGCGCGCTGGATGTGATCGCCGGCAATATCGCCAATGTGAACACGCCCGCGTTCAAGCGGTCGCAGGTGCGTTTCTCCGAAGTGCTGGCGATGCGCAACGATCCGGATGTGCCGCGCGCGGATCTCGACACCATGGCGCTGACTACGTCGGGCGTGCGCGCGGATTCGGTCGCGATGATGAACGAGCCCGGCACGATGCAAGTCACCGGATCGAGCATGGACGTCGCGATCGAAGGGCAGGGCTTCATCGAGCTGATGGGGCCGAACGGCCAGACGCTGCTATGGCGCGGCGGCACGATGAAGGTCGGCGAGGACGGGTTGCTCTCCGCTGTGAACGGCATGGCGCTGAAGGCGGCCATCACCATTCCCGACGATACCTCAGCGATCACCATCGCCGCAGATGGCGTGGTGCGCGCCCGGACCGGGGAGGCAAGCCCGGTCGAGGTGGGGCAGATCGCCCTGGTCAAGGTCTCCGATCCGGCGATGCTGCAGCAGCTCGACGGCGGGTTGTACCGGGCGAATGACGGCGCGCGCCTGGTCGACGCGCAGGCCGGTGAGGACGGCACCGGCATGCTGGTGCAGGGATCGATCGAGCGGTCGAACGTCGAGATGACGACCGAGATGGTGCAGCTGATGCTGGTGCAGCGGGCCTATGCCGCGAACGCTCAGCTCATCCAGGCCGCCGATCAGCTCATGTCGATCGCCAACAGCCTGCGTCGATAAGGCTGCTCGCATGATTGCCGCCATCCTGCTCGCCGCCGGAGCCCCGACGATCACTGCCGCCGCTGAAGTGGCGGTGGCTGGTCGCCAGGTGCTGATCGGCGATGTGGTGACCGGATCGATGCTCGACGCCCGGACACGGGCCCGTATCGTGGCGACCCTGCCGCGCGACGGGGCGTCGGTGACGATTTCCCGGCAAGGGCTCGCACGCCTGGTCAGGCGCAGCCTGCCCGGCGCGGCCATGGCGGGGATGGACGGTGAGATCGTCCTTCGTTCCATCGCGCCCGCCCCTGTCGTCGGTACATGCTTCGTGCTGGCGGGTCCCGTGGCGAAGGGTGAGGCGATTACGCCTGATCTGGTCGCGGAGGCATCGTGCGGTGAAAGCCGTCCCGGCTCAGTCGGTTTCGATCGCGCGGCTGGCGGGGCCGTGGCGCTGGCCTCTCTGCCGGCCGGTACCCGTATCGGTCGCATCGCACCATTGGCCGCGCCCGGCGTCGGCAAGGGTGCGGCGCTCCGGCTGGTGTCGGTCGCCGGTCCGGTGCGGATCGAGCGGCAGGTGACCGCGCTTCAGCCGAGCCGCGGGCGTCGTGTCTTCGTGCGCGATGCCGACGGCCGGGTTTTCGCGGCGCCGCTGCAAATCGGAGGGACGAAATGACCGCTCGTATCGCCGCCTCAGCCATGTTCGCCGCGCTGGCGCTCGCGGCGCCGGCCGGGGCCGAGGATCTCTACAAGGGTGGCGGCTGGTCGGCGATGAGCAGCGATCGGCGCGCGAGCCAGGTCGGCGATGCGCTGACCGTCGTCGTCTACCAGGCGGCTGAATCGACCAGCACGGCGAAGACGGATTCGTCGAAGAACACCGCGCTCAGCGGCGGGCTCAGGGCCGGGTCGCTCGACGAATCCGGCGCCCTGCGCGTCGGCGGCAGCTATGCCGGCGGCGGCCAGGTGCAGCGCAGCGAGCGCTTCGTCACCCAGATGACGGTCGTGGTGCGGGAAATCCTGCCCAATGGCGATTTCGTCGTCACCGGCGAACAGCGCATGCGCGTCAATGGCGAGACCAGCAATATCGGCGTGCGCGGGCGGATCCGCCCGGCCGATATCGATGGTGAGAACCGCGTCCTTTCAAGCCGCGTCGCCGACGCGGAGATCAATTATGACGGCCAGGGTTTCGTCGCGCGCAGCGCGAAGCCCGGGCTCATCAACAAAGTGTTCCGTTTCCTCGGGCTTGGGTGATTTCCCGTGTTGTGTTTGCTTAGGTTGCTTGCCCTGCTGCTTGTCCCGATCGCGCTCGGCTCTCCCGCCATGGCGTCGGCGCAGGAAGTGTCGCTGCGCGGTCTCGGCCGGTTCGACGGCTGGCGGGAGAATGCGCTGATCGGCTACGGCCTCGTCACCGGCCTTGCCGGATCGGGCGACACGCGGCGCAGCGCGGTGACGCGGCAGGCGCTGCGCAACGTGCTCAACCGGCTCGGCACGACCGTGACCGACGACCAGATCAGCAGCCGCAACGTCGCGGTGGTGATGGTCATCGGCACCTTGCCCGCTTCCGCCAATGTCGGCGACCGGATCGACGTAACGGTGTCCTCGATCGGCGATGCGCGCAGCCTTGCCGGGGGGACATTGCTGATGACGCCGATGCTCGGGCCTGACCAGCACCCCTATGCGCTGGCGCAGGGCGCCCTGGTCGCTGGCGGCTACAGTTTCGAAAGCGATCTCAACCAGCAGCAGCGCAACTATCCGACCACCGCCATGCTGCAGGGCGGCGCCACGGTCGAAACCGCGGTCAACGCAACGATCCTGCGCAGCGACGGCCAGCTCTCCTTCCTGCTCAGCGACCCGAGCTTCGGCACCGCGCAGCGAATCGCCGAGACGGTGAACAATCGTTTCGGCTTCGGTTCGGCGATCGCCAAAGGCGCCGATGAAGTGAAGATCCGCTACGCCGGGGACCCCGCCCAGCTCACCACTTTCCTTGCCCAGATCGAGGCGCTGTCGGTTCGACCCGATCGCGCGCCCCGCGTCGTGGTCAACGAGCGTACCGGCACGATCGTTGCCGGTGGGGATGTGATGATCTCAAGCGTCGCGATCTCCCAGGGCGATATCAAGGTGACGATCAAGGCGGAGAACATCGCGTCGCAGCCGAATTTCTATTCGGGCTTCGCCAGCGACGTGCGCAGCCTGATTGTCACCAACACCAAGTTGGATGTCGACGATTCAGTCGGGGACACCGTGGTCAGCTTTCCCAACACGACCGTTTCCGATCTGGTCCAGGGCCTGTCGCGGGCCCGGGTCAATACGCGCCGGATGATCAGCATCCTGCAAGCCATCAAGACCGCGGGCGCGCTGCACGCGGACATCATCGTTCAATAAGGGGCCTGGAGCGTGGACGCCATTTCCTCCGTCATCATCAACAAGGCGCTCGACGGGCTGTCGATGCGTGCTCTCGCCACGGCGCAGAACATCGCCGGGGCCAGCTCGCGCGGTTTCCGTCCGGTGGAGGTCAATTTCGAGGACAGCCTCAAGGCGGCCGCGGCGAAGGGGCCGGAGGCAGTGCGCGACCTCGTCCTGACGATGAAGCCCTCGACGATCACCGGCATCGGCGACGAGGCGCGGCTCGACCTGGAACTCGCCACCGCGTCGGAAACGTCGCTGCGCTACGGCGCGCTGCTCGACATGCTCGGGCGCCAGATGTCGATCGCACGCACCGTCGTGCGCGGGGGGCAGTAATCATGGACGCAATGCAGATCAGCCGCACCGGGCTCGACGTCGAATGGCAGCGGCTTCAGGTGATCGCGCAGAACCTGGCCAATGTGAACACCAGCCGCACCGCATCGGGCCAGCCGTTCCGCGCCATGCGGCTGGTGTCCGCCGCCAAGGAGGGTTTCGCCGCGGTAATGGCAGGCAAGACGCAGGCGGCGAAGCCCAAGGGCGTGCAGGTGATGGGTCTCGAGCCGATGCCCGGCGGGTTGCGCCGGGTCTATGAACCGAACGATCCGCAGGCCGACGCGCAAGGCTATGTCAGCTATCCGGCGATCGACCATGCCGGCGAGATGACGCTGCTGATCAAGACGTCGCGCGCCTATGAGGCGAACCTCACCGCGATGAACGTCGCGCACCAGATGTACAGTCGCGCGCTCGAACTGGGGCGTCAGTCGTGACCGGGGTGGAGAGCATCGCGGCGACGACCGCGCTTTCCGCCGATCCGATCGCCATGCGGCTCGGCGCGATGCCGCAGGTGCAGCAGCCCTCGGGTTCCGGCTTCGGCGACATCCTGACCGCCGGCATGAAGCAGGTCGAAAGCAAGCTCGCCACCGCTGACGATCTGGTGCGCCAGTTCGCGCTCGACGATTCGGTGCCGGTGCACAAGGTGACCTATGCGCTCGAGGAAGCGCGCCTGTCGGTCGAGCTCGCGATGCAGGTCCGTACCCGGCTGGTCGAGACGTATCGCGAACTCATGAACATGCAGCTCTGATTCGATGACGACCGAGACTGCCACCCCACGGGCCTTCACCAACCAGCGGCGTATCGCCGTGGTGGCGTTCGTGGCGATCTGCCTTGCGCTGTTCGCCGGTTATTATCTGTTCCTGCGCACCGATTATGTCGTGCTCTACACCGGGCTGAAGCAGAGCGACGCGTCGGTGATCGTCGCCGAGCTCAAGGCGAAGGGCGTGTCACACCGGCTGCGCGACAATGGCACTACCATCCTGGTGCCGACCGCACAGGCCGACGATGTGCGCCTGTCGGTCGCGGGATCGGAAATCCCGATGAAGGGCGCGGTCGGCTTCGAGCTGTTCAACAAGTCCGACATGGGGCTGACCGACTTCGCGCAGAAGATCAATTATCAGCGCGCGTTGCAGGGCGAGCTCGCCCGGACGATCATGATGATGGAGGGCGTGGAAAGCGCCCGGGTTCATCTCGCCATCCCCGAACGCTCGCTGTTCCGCGGCAATCGCAGCACGCCCAAGGCGGCGATCGAAGTGATCGCGAAACCGGGCCAGCAGCTCACGGCGGAGCGCGTCGCTGGAATCCAGCAGCTCGTCGCCTCTGCCGTGCCGGATCTGCCGCTTGGCGAAGTCGTGGTGCTTGACGGTGACGGGCATATCGTCAGCCAGGCGCCGGCGTCGCAGGCGATCGCGTCGCCCGAGGTCGAGGAACAGGTTGCCGCGCAGAACTATTACAGCGCCCGTGCCAAGGCGGCGATGGCGGGCGTGCTGCCAGGGCTGAATGTCGGCGTGCGCACGCTGGTGCTGGGCGGCGGAGATGCCGGTACGGTCGGGACCGTGCCGGGTAGCGCGTCAGCACCGAGCGCACGCAATTTCCGGTTGCGCGTCACTGTGCTGACGCTGTCGCCACTGGAAGCGGGCGATCAGGATCGCGCGCGCGCCGCCGTCGCTACGGCGATCGGCCTTGACGAAGCGATCGGCGACAGCCTCTCGTTCGAAGTCGGGCCGATCACGCAGCCAGCCGCGGCGCCCCAGCCGGTCCTCCCGGCGGCGGTGCCGGCAACTGTGGTCGATCCGGTAACGCCGGTCACGGCGCTCGATTTTGGCGGATTGTTCAGCTGGTGGTCGCTAGCGCTGGCCGCGCTCGTGGCGGCGACCGCGGTGACCCTGGTCGTGCGCAATCGCCAGGGTGCCTTGTCGGTGGAGGACCGTGACGCCTTTGTCGGGCGCCTGCGCGCGCAGCTTGCCGGCGACCGGGGTGACGATGGCCGCTGACAGCCTGATCGCCCTGGCCGCTGAGCTCGACGCGATGCCGCATGGCGCGCGGCGTGCGATCCTGCGCGCGCTGACGCCGTCCGAACGCGCCGCGCTCGACCGGCGGCTCGCGGCCGAGACCGATGCCGCGGTGGCCTATGCGCCGCCCGAGGCCGCCAGCGAATATTCGGCCTGGATCGCCGAGCGGATCGATATCGCCCGCACTACCACCGGCCATGCTGTCGCGGGGAACATGACGAGCGCCGCGCGCCAGGCGCTGCTGCAAGCGGTCGGCGGCGGATCGAACCGTCCGGAGCAGCGGCCAGCGCTGGTGCCGCCGGGCACCTCGGGTCGCTCGCTGCTCGATGCGGTCGGCGGGTTGCTCGGCCCGCGCAAGGCACGACCATGATCATCAAGTCCGGCAGCGACGGCGGCAGCGTGAAATCCTTTGCCGGCGCGCCCGCGGTTGCGCCCGCCATTCCCGCGCCTCGCGTCGCGGCGCCGGTGAAGTCGGCCACCGAACTGGCGCTGGATGACGCGCATGAGGAAATCGCGGCGCTGCAGGAGGCACTGCTCGCGGCGCGCGAAACCGCTGCCGCCGCCGAACGCGTCGCGCGGGACGAGGGCTATCGCGAGGGCCTTGATGCCGCGACGAGCGACAGCGAAAGCCTCGCCGCCGATATCCGCGAGGCCGCGGATGCCGCCCGCGCCGCGTGGGACGAACGCCTCGCCGGACTCGATGCGCTTGCCGTGATGGTTGCACGGGCGTCGCTGGCGCGGATGTTCGGCGATGGTGCCGACATGGCTGATCTGGCGGCGCAGGCGATCCAGCATCGTATCGCCGCCCTGCGCGCCGAAAGCGTGGTTGCGGTGCGCGTCAGCGGCGTGGACTTTGCCGGCGATGCGCTTGATCTGTTGCGGCAACAGGCCGGCGGGACCGACATCATCGTCGACAAGCTGTTGCCGAGCGGGGAGTGCCGCATCGACCTGCAACTCGGCCATGTCGCCTGCGGGCCGGTCACGCAGTGGCGGGAACTCGACGCCTTTCTCGCCGGTCTGGCGAGCGGGTCGTGAAGACGCACGCCTTCCTTCAACGCATCGCCGAGGCGGATTTCGCGCAGCCCTATGGCTATGTGCGCAAGGTCGCTTCGGGTCTGGTCGAGGCAAGCGGCCCCGCCGCGGCGCTGGGCGATCTGTGCGAGATCGAATGCGATGGTGACGGCGGCACCCATTGGACCCCGGCGGAGATCGCCGCGGTCGATACCGACCGGGTCGTGCTGATCCCGCTCGAATCCGGTGCCGGCATTCGTCTGGATGCGCGGGTCGTGGCTCGCCCGCGTCACCGCCAGGTCTCGGTCGGCGACGGTTTCGCGGGGCGGGCGGTCGATGCCCTTGGTCGTCCGATCGACGGCGGTGCGGCGATCGTCGCCGATGCCGGCATGCCGCTGGCCGGCAGCGTGCCCAGGCCGATGGACCGCGCCGACCCGTCGCGCGTGCTGAACACCGGGCTGCGCGCGATCGACGGCCTGCTCACGCTGGGGGAGGGGCAGCGCATCGGCATCTTCGCTGCCTCGGGCGTCGGGAAGACCAGCCTGATGGAACAGCTCGCGACTCAGACGGAGGGCGATCGCTGCATTCTCTGCCTGGTCGGCGAGCGCGGGCGTGAGGTCGAGGCGATGTGGCGCCTGCTTTCGGCACGCAAGGATGCCGCGCGCTTCACCCTGGTCGCGGCGACATCGGACGAGAGCGCGGCGTTGCGTGTCCGCTCCGTGCAATATGCGCTGTGCCTCGCCGACTATTGGCGTGGGCGCGGCGAGCATGTCGTGCTGATGATCGACTCTGTCACGCGCATGGCGATGGCGCTGCGCGAGATCGGCCTCGCCGCCGGGGCGCCGCCGACCGTGCGCGCCTACACGCCCAACGTCTTCACCGCCTTGCCGCGCATCGTCGAACGCTGCGGCGCTACGCGCAACGGCGGGGCGATCACCGCGATCATGACGGTGCTGAGCGAGACCGACGATGTCGACGATCCGATCGTCGAGCTGATGAAGTCGTTGCTTGACGGGCATATCGTCCTGTCCCGCACCCTTGCCGAACAGGGGCATTTCCCGGCGATCGACATCGCCCGCAGCATTAGCCGCCAGTCCGAACGGCTGGTCTCGAAGGACCAGGCCGGCGCGATGCGCGAGGCGACGGCGATGCTTTCCGCTTATGAGGAAGCCCGGGTGATGATCGAAAGCGGTGTCTACAAGAACGGCACCAACGCCAATGTCGACCGCGCCATCGCGGCGCGGGCGGATCTCGCCGCTTTCCTGCGGCAGCCGCGGACTGAACGCACTGCCTTTGCCGAGGTGGTGCAGCGCTTGCGGCAGGTGGTCGATCGGGTTCGCGCGCATGGCTAGGCCAGTCGATCCGCGCCAGGTCGCGAAGCTGGTCGCGGTGCAGCATGTCCGCCGCGCCGCCGCCGATTCAGCCCTTGCCGCGGCGCGCGCTGCCGAGGCCGAGGCGTTGAGCGCGCAGCAATCGGCGCGGGAGGCGGCGGACAGCGCGCGCGACGACTGGTTCGCGCATCTCGCCGAGCCCGGTTTCGCGCCCGACTATGCGCGGGGACTCGCCGGTCGCCTGATGCAGCGCGAGGGACTCGCTGAGGAGGCGGACACCCGTCATCGTCTGTCGGCTGACCTCCATGCGCGGCGGCAGGACGACTGGCGTTCGGCCGAGGCGCGCGTCCAGCTCACCGAGGCGCAGCATGAGGCAGCGCGGCGCGACGCCGCACGCCGTCGCGAGGAAAAGCGGCTCGACGCGCTGTCGGACCGAGTCACGTATAATTGGATGATGCGATGACCGTCAGCATTGGACCGCGTGCCGCCGGGCAGCAACGCGTCGTGCCTCCGGCGCCACCACCGGCACCGGAAGCACCGCGCGCAGATTCTTCCTTCGACGATCTGCTTGGCGGGATGGGCACCCGGTTCGTGGCGGATTTTGATGGCGCCGCGTCCGGTACCGATCAGGATGCCGGTGTCGGGGGCCATGCCAACATGTTCAATGCCGACGGCTTTTTTCAGGGGGCGACAGCCCTGCCAGGGCAGCCGCGTGTCGCGGACCCGTCAGTCGATATCGTCGCGCCGGTTCCCGCAGTGGATATCGCCGGGGCGATCGCCGCCGCCGCCGATCCAGCGGCGCCGGGGACCGTTCCCGCCGTTCATTCCCTGCCATCGCCCGCTGCCGCAGTGGATTCCCGGCCAAGGCCCACACCCGGCACGGCCTCAATGATTTCAGGCAAGGCCGTCGTCCCGATGCCGCCCGAATTCCTGGCTGACGCGCCTGCTGCCGCGCCCCGGCCCGAAAAGGCCAGCGCATCGCCGTCGTCCTACGACACGCCGTCCTCGGCTGCCCCGGATATTGGCACGCCCGTTGGTCGTCGCCTGCTCGCAAGGCTTTTCGCAACACGCGGCGCGGCGCTCTCGGCCCGGGTCGCGGTGCGGGAGGTCGAGCAGGGCCTGCAGATTTCCATGCAACTGGGCGAGCTTGAACCGGCCGACCGCTTGAAATTGCGCGACCGGGTCGTCGCGCTGCTGTCGCGACACGGACTGGCGGCGAAGGACATCACGATCAACGGGGACAGCCGGACGATCCGCGCGGGCACGCCGGGCACCGGAACGGGAGGACAATGACATGCAGGTGAACCCCGTCGGATCGGGATCGAACAATGTCGTGGGGGGAGCCGCGCCTTCGGCGCAGCAGGCGGCGACGTCGGCCTTCGGCCTTAGCTTCGACGCGCTGCTCAAGATCATCCTGACCCAGTTGACCTATCAGGACCCGCTGAAGCCGATGGATAATTTCCAGTTCGTCTCCCAGCTCGCGCAATTCTCGCAGATCCAGATCGGCCAGACGACCAACGACCGGCTCGAAACGCTGGTCACGGCGCAAGGCAATTCGCAGGCTGCGGGGTTGCTGGGGCGGCGCGTCGATATCGGCGCCAACGCTTCGCTCGTCACCGGCAAGGTCACCGCGATCAAGTTCGAGAATGGCGATCCCCGCATCACTATCCTGACCGCCGATGGCCGGACGATCAGCAACATCTCCATCGGCAGCATCACGCAAATCCGCGAAGGGAGCTAAGCAATGTTCGGGTCGATCTATATCGGGCTCAGCGGCCTGAACGCCTATTCCAAGGGGCTTCAGCAGGTCAGCAACAATGTGTCGAACCTGAATTCGCAGGGATTCAAGTCGTCGACCGTCTCGTTCGAGGACGTGGTCGGGATTCGGGGGAATGGCGGCCTGTCCTATGCGTCGAGCGGGGGCTCGGGCGGCCATGGCGTGACCAATGCCGGCACGCGGATCGATCTCAAGCAGGGCGAGTTGCGGCAGACCGAACGCGACCTCGATCTGTCGGTCGATGGCGCCGGATTCCTGATGCTGCTGCGCGGGGAGGAGGTGGCCTATACCCGCACCGGCAGTTTCCAGGTCGGCAAGGACGGCTTCATCATGCTGACCGGTACCGAGTACCGGCTTGCGATGCTCGACGCATCGGGACGCCCGGTCAGCGTGTCGGTCGACACGTCGAGCACCAGCGTGCCCAAGGCGACGACCAAGATCACTTTCTCGGACAATCTTTCTTCCGACCAGACGACCTTCAGCGTGAACGACGTCAAGGTTGTCGACAAGAACGGTGTCCAGCGTCTCTGGCAGGTCAAGCTTGATCGCAGCACCACTGCCACCGGCGAGTGGACGGTGACGGTCAGGGATGGCAGCACCGATCCGGTCGGCACGGCCACGCTGAAATTCATCAACGGCATCGTCGATCCGAGCACCGCGAAGCTGACGATCACCGATACCCGCAACAACAGTCAGGCGGTCGTGCTTGATTTCACCACGGTGACGTCCTTTTCCGGCGGTACGACGCAGTCTTTGCGCGCGTCGTCGGTCGACGGGTACAAACTCGGTACGATCACCTCGGTCTCGGTCAACGAGAAGGGTGAGCTCGAGGTCGGCTATTCGAACGAGCAGAAGGTGCAGCTGGGCGCCATCGCGCTCGCGGATTTCCGCGATCCGCAGGCATTGAAGCAGAAGAGCGGCGGGCTGTTCACCGACGGCGGCAATGCGGGGCGGCAGTTGCTGACCAGCACAGACGATCGCGTCGGCACGGTGCTCTCGCGCCGGCTTGAGGCGTCGAATGTCGATCTGTCGCGCGAATTCGGCGATCTCATCCTCATCCAGCGCGGTTTCCAGGCCTCGTCGCAGATCATCAGCGTCACCAACGATATGATCCAGCAACTGTTCGGCATCCGCGGACAGGGCTGACGTTTTTAGGAAATTCCTGTGCAGCGTACCCCTATTTCCTGGCTGCCGCCCGGCGCGCTCGATCGATCGGCGATCGACGAGGGCCTTGCCGACATGGCGCGGCAATGGTCGTCGAAATGGTTCGCGCGGTCGACCGTGCGGCCGCTCGATGTGGTTGCCCCGCTGGCGAGTCTCGCCGGCGAGGCGCAGTGGCTGATGCTCGACAATGATCTTGCCATCGCCGTTCAACCGGGTGCGCGTACCGCGCTCGCCCGGCTGATGCTCGGGGCGCCCGCCGGTGCCGAAGCGGCCACCGACGGCGATGCCCGGATCGTCGCCGACCTGTCCTCCGCGTGTCTCGACGACCTGTGTCGCCGCGTGGCGCAGGCCTTCCGCCTGCCCGCGGAGGCGCGCTGGACGCCGTTCGACGGGGATGGCGCGCCGGAGATCGGGCAGCCGCGGGGTTGCGGCCTCGGCGTCGATTCGCGCGCGCTGCTGCGCATCGTCGCCAGTACCGATCTGATGATCGCACTGGTCAAGTCCGGCCTGCCGCCGACACCCAAAGCTGCCGCGCTGCCGCCGCTTGCCGCCGGCCTCGCCGCGCAGGAGGTCTCGCTGTCGGCGCTGCTCGGGCGCTGTGCCCTGACGCTCGCCGATTTCGCCGACCTGAGCGAGGGCGACGTGCTGGTGTTCGATACCGCGCTGGATGCGCCGCTGGGGCTCATGCTGGGCGGCGGCGCGGCACCGGCTGGCCGATGTACTGTCGAACGTTCGGGCGACCGGCTCGACCTCCATCTCCTCGCCCCCCTCAACAGGTAGTTTCATCACGTGACAGAGCAGAAGATCAAACCCGGCACGGCCGCGGTGCAAACGAGTCCCCAGAGCGCAGGCCCTGCAACGGCGCCGGATGCGGTGCGCAAGATCGACACCAGGCTGCTCGAAGCAGTCGAGGTGTCGCTCGAGGGTTTTCTGGGCAACGCCCGGATCACCGTCGGCGATCTCACCGCATTGAAGCAGGGCTCGGTCGTCGCGCTCGACGCGGCGCTCAATTCGGCGGTCGAGCTTCGTCTCAACGGTTCAGCCGTGGCGCGGGGCGAGCTCGTGGCGGTGGGCGACAAGTTCGCAGTCAGGCTGACCGAAATCGCATCGTGATGTCACGCGCGTTCCGGCGCTGCGGCGCCGTCCTTCCCCTGCTTCTCCTGCCCGCGGTCGCCCTGGCGCAGGAGGCTGCACGCCCGCGTCTCGGCGGCGGCGGCGCGATCGACATCTCGCTCGGACGGATCATCGTCTCGCTGATCTTCTGCATCATCATCGCCATCCTCGCGATCCTCCTGATCCGGCAGCGCAGCGGTAAGATGGACCTTGCCGCCCTGTTCGCCCGCATCGAGCCGCGCGCGGGGGCGATCAGAGTGGTGGAGACGCGTCGCCTCAGCCCGCATGCCGACATCTGCGTCGTGGAGCATCGCGAGACCGAATATCTCCTGGTCGTGCAGCAGGGCAGCGTGCAGGTGCTGCGCGAATGCCCGGTCGACGAGAAACCGTCCGCATGAGGCGCGCCGCATTCATCGTCCTTGCCGGCATCGCCCTGCTGGCGGCGACGCCCGCCTTGGCGGCCACCAAGGGCCTCGGCCTGTCGTCCGACGTGGTGCGCACCGCGTTGATCCTGACCTTGCTCGCGGTGATCCCGTCGATCCTGATCTGCATGACAAGCTTCGTCCGCATCGTCGTGGTGCTGTCGATGGTGCGCCACGCCTTCGGCATGCCGGAGACGCCGCCCAACCCGGTCCTTGTCAGCCTGGCGCTGTTCCTCACTGCCTTCACCATGGCGCCCACGCTCGGCGCGCTCAACACCGGCGCAATCCAGCCGCTGCTCTCGAACAAGATCTCCGTCGAGCAGGCGATGGCCAACGGCACCGCGCCGCTGCGCGATTTCATGCTCGCCCAGACGCGCGATTCGGACATCGAGGCGATCTACGCCATCGCCCATGCCACGCCACCCGAACGGCCCGATCAGGTCGATATCCTCAAGCTCGCACCGGCGTTCATGCTCAACGAACTGCGCGTGTCGTTCACGATCGGGTTCGTCATCCTGCTGCCGTTCCTGCTGATCGACCTCGTCGTCTCGGCGATCCTGCTTGCTCTCGGCATGATGATGGTGCCGCCGGCCACCATATCGCTGCCGATCAAATTGCTCATGTTCGTGCTGATCGACGGCTGGAGCCTCATCATCCAGGGAGTGCTCGGCAGCTTCAAATGATGCAGGCGCGCGACAGTTCGGGGCTTGAGCTCGTCGTGGATCCGCACCGGGTGGAGGCGTCGCTGTGGCGGCGTTTCCGCTTCGAGGACGACACGCGTTGCCGCGAGACGCTGTTCAACCGCTATTTCGCGCTCGCCCGCACCATCGCCGGGCGCCTGTTCCGCCAGCGCAATGCCCGGCCGGCTGATCGCGGCGATTTCGACCAGTTCGCCTGCGAAGGCCTGCTGCACGCGCTCGACAGCTACGATCCGCTGCGGGGCGTGCCTTTCAGCGCTTTCGCCCGACGCCGCATCTCCGGGAATATCGCCGACGGTATCGCCGCGCTGAGCGAGATCGGCGCGCAATCCAGCCACCGGAACCGCGTCGAGCAGGAGCGGTTGCGCTCGATCGTGCGGGAGGATAGCGATGCGCTCGTCGCTTTGTCCGATCTCGCCGTCGGCATCGCGCTCGGTCTGATGCTCGAAGGTACCGGGCTGATCGGCAACGACCAGTCGCCGGATCCCCGGCCCAATGGCTATGACAGCCTGGCCTGGCGCGAGACTCAGGCGATGCTGGTGGCGGAGGTCGCCCGCCTGCCCGACAGCGAGGCAGTCGTGATCCGCCAGCATTACGACCACGGCCTGCCTTTTGCGCAGGTCGCGCACTTGATGGGGATCAGCCGGGGGCGGGTATCGCAGCTTCACCGCGCCGCGCTGGACCGGCTGCGCAAGCGTTTGAGATCGATCGAATGAGTGAGGTGAAGACATGACCACATTGTGCAACGATTCCGATCTGCAGGATCTGATGGCGGCGATCGCGTCCGACGACCGCGACGAGATCGCGCGGATCGACCGGCTGATGGCCGCGCATCCGGACGATCCCCGGCTGCATTTCCTGCGCGGATCGGTGCTTGCCGGAATCGGCCGGCCGATCGAGGCGCTGGCGTCGCTGAAGCGCGCGGTGGAAATCGCGCCCGACTTCGCCATCGCGCGTTTCCAGCTCGGCTTCTTCCAGCTCACTTCGGGCGAGGCGGTCGATGCGCTGACCACCTGGGGGCCGATCGCGCTGATGCCGGAGGGGCATTATCTCCGCTTTTTCGTGGGCGGCCTGACTCACCTGATCCGCGACGAATTCGACTCGACGGTCGAGCGGCTCAACCAGGGCATCGCCGCCAATGACGAGAACCCGGCACTCAACAACGACATGCAGCTGATCATCGACCAAGTGACCGCGATCCAACGCACCGCGCCGCCGTCAGCATCGGACGAGAATGGGGATGCCGCATCGGCGACGAGCTTCCTGCTCGATCAGTTCGCCGGTCGTCGCCCGAACTGAGCGGCCGCATGACGCGCATCACCAATGCGGATCATGTCCTGCTGTTGCTGCAGGAACAGCTTGCGCGCCTCGGCAAGGATCGCGCGGGCCGTACCGCAAAACCGGCCCCAGTGCGTGCAGGCGTGCCGGAACCGATGGCGCGGCTGCGGGCGCTTGCCGGCCGGGAAGAGCTGTCGGACGACGATCTCAGGCGGGCGCTGGTGCGCGGGCTGCTGGTTCAGCAGCTGGGCGAGGCGATCGGCAATGATCCGGCGTTCGAGGCGATCGCTGGGGACGTGCTGCGCATCATCGGCGAGTCCGAGCAAGGCCGCGCGCTGGTCGATCGCGCCATCCAGCAACTGGGAAAGACCTGATTTGATATTGGCTCCATTGCGGCGGCAGTTCCGCTAAACTTCTCCGGACTCTTCCTGATCCCCCCGCACCGAACCGATGAACTTGCATCGGCGGAGAGATGTGGGGAACAGCGGTGGCTGGTATCTTTACCGGATTGGGCACGGGCTTCGAGCGCGGATCAGCAATGACGCTGGGGAGCCGGGGGCTGCTCGGCCAGTCCTCGCTCGGGCGCGGTGGCGACAGCGTGTTCGTCAACGCGGCGAACGGCAATCTGATGATCAGCCGGCAGGACGAGTTCCTTGTCGGCCGCGGCCCCGACATCGCCATCTCGCGCACTTATAACAGCCAGGCGACGCTGCCCGACGACAATAACGACAAATGGCGCCAGAGCACCGACCGCCGGGTCTTCGACTTCAACAGCGCGGCTGGCACCGTGCACCGGGTGTCCGCCGATGGCAGCGACATCACCTACACCTATAACGGCACCGCTTATGTCACCACCGACGGCAGCGGCGCTTATGACCAGATCGTCAAGGTCGGCAACGAATGGATCTGGACTGACGGCGATACCCAGCAGGTCGAGAAATATGACGACCTGAACGGCGGCCGGATCACCTGGCAGGGCGATACCGACGGCAACGCGATCACCTACACCTATGTCGGCAGCACCACGAAGCTCGACAAGGCAACGACCGCCGACGGCGCCTGGACTCAATATAGCTGGGTCGGCAACGACATCTCGAAGATCGTCACTGGCTATACCGATCTACAGACGGGGACCGCCAAGACGCTGACCCGTACCTGGTATGAATATACGTCCGGCCGGCTGACCAAGGTCCGCACCGACCTGACGCCCGACGACAATACGCTGCCGACCGACGCCCAATCCTATTGGACCGCCTATGGGTATGACGCGAACGGCCGGATCAACTCCGTCTCGCAGAAGGACGGGTCGCTCCTTTCCATTCTCTATGATGCATCGGGTCGCGTTTCGTCGCTGACCGAGACGCCGGCAAGCGGCGTCACGCGCGTTACGACACTCACCTACAATAGCACGACCAAAACCACGAGCATCCTCGATGCGAGCGGCCAGACCACCGAGTTGACCTACGACGCGGCAGGCAATCTCACCAGGATCAAGGCGCCGCCCGCCTCGGCCGGCGCAGCGCAGCAGATCGTGCAGTTCGGCTATGATGCCGCCACCGGCGACCTCACCAGCGTGACCGACGCGTTCGGCAACACCTCGACCTACACCTATGTCGGCGGCAACCTGACGAGCGCGACCGATCGTCTCAACAACGTCGTCACGCGGACCTATGGCAGCAAGAACCAGCTGCTCACCGAAACCCATACAGCGACGGACGCCAGCGGGGCGGCGGTCAGCATCACCACGCGCTACGCCTATGATGCGGAGAACCATCTGCGCTACGCGGTCAGCGGCGAAGGCTATGTCACCGAATATCGCTACACTCCGGCCGGCGAGCTGCAATACAGCTTCGAATTCCCCGAACATCCCTACACGATCGGCTCGACCGCGGTCACCGAAGCGGCGATGGACAGCTGGCGCGCGGCGATCGCCGACAAGCAGTCGATCAAGATCACCTATTACGCCAGCGACGCGCGCGGCGCGCTGACCGGGACCACCCGCTACGGTTACGCCACGACGGCGGGCGCTGCGTCGATGAACGAAAGCTATAGCGAGAGCTTCGTCACCTATGATCAGGCGGGCCGCCTGCTCAAGCGCAACGCCGGCGGACAGGCTGTCGAGACGTTCGTCTATGACGGCATGGGCCGGCTCACCGCCTCGACCGATGTCAATGGCGGCACCACCAGCTTCGTGTTCGACGATGCCCAGACGACCACCACGGTCACGCTTGCTTCCGGCTACGTCACCACCAACACCTATAACAAGTCGGGCGACCTGATCAGCCAGACCGATAGCGGCAGCGCGGTCACTGGTGGTACCACCAGCTACGCCTATGACAAGCTGGGTCGCCTGCGCGTGGCGACTGACGCGGTCGGCAGCAAGACTTTCCATATCTACGACAAGGCCGGCCGCAAGGTCGCGGAGGCCAATGCCTATGGCGACGTCGTCGAATATATCTACGATGCCGGCAACCGTCTCGTCGGTACCTGGCGCCACGGCGCAAGGCTCACCGCGGCGCAGATGACCACGCTGTCGGACCCGAACGCGGTGTTCGATTTCAGCTCCATGCGCCCGGCCGACCACGCCAATGACGTGCGTTCCTGGACCGTGTACGACAAGGAAGGCAATGTCCTCGCCGCGATCGCGGGCGACGGCAGCGTCACGGCCTATGGCTACGACAAGGCCGGCAATCTTGTTTCCACCATCGGTTATTTCAACAAGCTGACGGCGGCGCAGATCACCGCCTACAAGGTCACGCCACCAAGCGTGGTGACCACGCCCACGGCCGACGCGAGGGACAGCATCGCGCGCACCTTCTACGATCGCGACGGGCGGCTGCTCGGCACGCTCGATGGCGAGGGGTATCTCAGCCGCGTAATCTACGACAAGGCCGGGCAGAAGGTGGAGGACGTGTCCTTCGCCAATGCGACCGCCGTCGCCCAGCGCGCCGCCGGCAGCTTCAACGACCTGCTCAGCAGCGTCACCGTATCGGCCGACGACCGCCGCGTCCGCTATGTCTATGACGGCCAGGGCCTGCTGCGATACGCGCTGGACGGACTCAACCAGGCCACGTCGTACAGCTATAACATCGCGGGGCAGCAGACCAGTTGGACGCGATTTGCCGTCGCGATGGGCGCAACGGCCGACTATACCTATGACAATGTGAAGGCACTGCTTGCCGGGCAGGTGAGCAACGCGGCGAACCGTACGACCTGGTCGGTTTACGACGCTGCCGGTCGGCTTGCGTACGGAATCGACGCCGATGGCGGCGTCACCGGCTTTGGCTATGACACCATGGGGCAGGTCGTTCGCGCGGTTCAGTACGCCACCAGGCGTGCGACCCCGTCATTGCCGCTGCTCAGCGACATGACCAGCTTCAACACCACGAACATCGGCAATGCCGACAATCGCATCACCCGTACCTGGTACACCGCGCGGGGCGAAGCGCGCTTCACCGTCGATCCCGAAGGCTATGTCACGGCCAGCGAGTTTAACGCAATCGGCCAGACGGTGGCGGTGAAGAGCTGGGACGCGAAGATTGCCGTCAGCGACGCAACCACGCTGGCTCAGGTCCAGGCACTTGCCACCGGCACCTATACCGGACGTACCTACACATATCATCCCAATGGCAATGTGTTCATGGAATATGATGCGTATGGCGTCGCCACGCTGTACGACTATCTTGCCAACGGCCTGCTCAACGCGCGCTACGACGCCTACAATACCCCCGATCAGGCGCTCACCGCTTATAATTATGACGCGACCGGGCGGCTGATCTCAGAAGTACGTGGTGTCGGAACACCCGAGGTCTCGGCGGTCGGTTTCGCCTATGATGGCCTAGGCAATCGTATCTCGATGATCGACGCACGCGCGATCACCACCACCTACACATTCGACAAGGTCGGGCAGCTCAAGACGCAGACCGATGCCTTGGGCGGCGTAAGTGCTTTCGAATACAACGCCTTTGGCGAGGTCTGGAAGACGACCGACCCACGCGGCGCCGTCAGTTGCAACTGGTACGACAGTCTCGGCCGCATGACTCATGCTCGCGACGCCGAGAACTATCTGACGAAGACCAGCTACAACGTGTTTGGTGAGGTCGCCTCAGTAACGCGCTACTTCAACCCGGTCGCCGGTACGGCGGCGATCGGTACGCCGCCCTCAGTCGCCGCAAATGCTGTCGAAGATGCGACCACCAGCTTCGCCTATGACAAGCTTGGCCGCGTTCTGACCTCGACCGACGCGCTCGGCTTCTATGCATCCTACAGCTATAATGCGTTCGGGGATCGTATTTCGGCCACCGCCAAGTCCGCGACCGGTTCGGTCGCGGCCGGCGCCGTCACCAACTATAGTTTCGACCGCCGCGGGTTGATGCTGAGCGAAACGTTGCCGATGGCGACGTATGACAATGCCGGCAATGTGGTCAGCGCGACCATCGTCAATCGCTTCGAATATGACGCGCGTGGCAACCGCACCAAACTCGTCGAAGCGGACAATCTCTCCTACAAGCGCACCACGCTCTACATCTATGACAAGAGCGATCGCCTGATCGAGACGCGCGGCGATCAGGTGAGCGTCATTGGCGATGACCTGGTCACTGTGACTACGCCCGCCGCACCGAATGAGCAGATCAAGTACGACGGGCGTGGCAACATCATCGAAACGATCGATGCCGGCGGTGCGCGTACCCTGCTTTATTATGACGATCTCAATCGCAAGACGGTGGAGATTCGTCAGACCTCGGCCAGTGGCAATACCTATTCGACCTACGCCTATGACGCGAACGGCAATGTCACGCTGACCCGCGTATATGCTGGATCAATCGCCTTGCCGGCTACCGTCACGGCGACACCGCCCGGCGTGCCGTCCGGTGGTTATCGCGAAACCAGTTTCACCTACGACAATCTCAACCGCCTGAGCACCAGTCAGGTCTCGAACGTCGTCGTCGGTACGCAGGCGACCGGCTATGCCGCAGCCAACCTTGTCACGACCTATGTCTATGACGCCAACGGCAATGTCGTGAAGGTAACCGATCCCAACGGCGGCATCACCTATTCCTATTACGACAAGCTCGGCCGGAAGCTGGCAAAGGTCGATGCCGAGAAGGCGCTGACCACCTGGACCTATGATCCGGACGGCAATGTCGTGGCGGAGATGCGTTTCGCCAACCGCATCAACACGCAGAGCGGATCTCCGGTCACGCTCGATCAGAATGCTGCGGTGTCAGGGCTGGTCGCGTCCGCCGGCTATAACGACGATGATCGCTATACCACCTTTACCTATGACAGGAACGGCAATCGCCTGAGCGAGACGCGCTATTCGCTGCGCGAGGTGTTGGTATCGGGCGCCGCGACCACGACCGCCGGCTTCAGCACCGCAACGATCAGCTATCTCTATAATGGTCTCGGCCAGGTCATTCGCAAGACCGAGGCGACCGGCGACCAGACCAACTATCTCTATGATGGTGCCGGACGGCTTTCGACCGAGACCCGTGCCGCCTTTGTCGATTTCAACGGCCAGAGCGTCTCGCCGACCACGCAATATCTCTATGATGGCCTCGGCAATCTTTCGCGCACGGTTCAGTCGGGCGCGACGGGTGCCGCTGCACGCGTCACCACGTACAGCTATGGCGCTGGCGGACGTCTCTCCAGCATGACTGACGCCTCCGGTTTCACCCGTTCCTACGCCTATGACATTATGGGCCGGGTCAAGAAGGAGAGCTATACCCGCGCGACCGCGGCTGGCGGGACCGTTACCGACGCGATCGCCACGCGGTACGACCTGGCCGGGCGGACCATCTACCAGGGGGTAGCGAAGCTCGACGGAGCCGGCTTCACCGTCGTCGATTACAGCGAGACGCAATACAATAACTTCGGCGACGTCTGGAAGCAGGGCGCGCACGGCGTGTGGCAGAGCGAGAATCTCTACGACAATGCCGGCCGCCTGACCGCAACCAATGCCGGCGACGGGGTTTGGAAGTTCTTCGGTTACGACAGGAACGGAAACCAGACGGTTGCGATCACCTCGGCGGGTACCAGCCTCGCGGGACAGAGTTTCACTGGAGCGCTCTCGCTGATCCCTCAGGCGACCGTCAATGCCACTTATACGCTGTACGACAAGCGCAACATGGCGGTGCAGGTGAAGGAAGAGGGGCGCCAACTCAACGCCGCCGGCGGTGCGGTCAACGAACTGAACACCTACCGCACCTACAATGCGTTCGGCGATGTGGCGAGCGAGACCAACGCCATCGGCGCGACGCTTACCTATAGCTACAATAATATGGGCCGGCTGGTGAAGACGGAGAGCCCCTACGTCAATGTCACGCTGGAAAACGGCACGACGTCCAGCCTGCGACCGACCGAATATTATTATTACGACCTGAGCGGGCGCCTGACCGGCAGCCGTGACGCCAACGGCAACCTCTTGCGGCGCAGCCTGCTCGCCGGCACCGGCTATGGCGGTGGTGAGGCGCTGGTCGTGGCGACCGTCGCGGCGGATGGCGGCACCGCTACGACCAGCTATGACATCCATGGCGATGCACGTCGCCTCACCGATCAGGTGGGCCGCGTCACGACGCAGGACTATGACGCGATGGGTCGGGCGATCCAGGTCTCGCGGGCGGGCGGCCTGGTCGAGAACTACGCGTATGACGGTCTTGGGCAGCGTATCCAGGCATGGAACAATCAGTTCCAGACACCGATCTATGGCCCGACGGAGGAGTATTGGGTCGAAGACTATGATCCCTATTACGGCTATTATACCGGCCAGGGGCATTACGAATATTACACCCCGATCATCGGGTACACGCCCGAAAAGGCGCTGACGGAATATGACAGTTCCGGCCGGGTGATCAGTCAACTGGCTTTCGGCGGCGATTTGACCACGGTCGGCTATGTCTGGAATGCCGGCATCGGCACCGCCGTCGGCACGACCGGCGGGTGGGTTCAGACGACCACCTACGTCAATGGCAAGACCTCGGTCGAAACCAGCGACGTCTTCGGCCGGACCACTGCCAAGACCGATCTCGGCGGCCACGCCTGGACCTACACCTACGACGTTTCCGGCCGCATGACGCAGACCTCGATGGGCGGGCTTTCGACCTATTTCAGCTATTTCAATACCGGGCAGCTCGCCCAGACCGTCGTCGGCACGCTCACGCCGCAGGTCAATACCAACTGGTCGCGTACGGTCGCTGTCTATGGCTACGACCAGCTTGGCCAGCGTGTCCGGGAACAGCAGTCCGAGGAAGCGGGATATTATACCGAAGGTCATTATGAATATTATGGCGATCCATATGATCCCTGGGGGAATTACGGGGAATATTGGGTCGATGAGAGCTATTACGCCACCGCCGCGACACTGACCGACGTTACGGTCGGATATGATTCGCTTGGCCGGATGACGACGTTCCAGGAGGCGGGAACAACCTACTCACCGGCGGCAAACATCAGCTATAGCTATGACGCGAACGGCAATGTCCGCCGTACCACCGCGACGTATCGCATGCTCGACCGGCACGGTGTGGCGTCGGGTCCGGTGACCAGTGATTACTGGTTCCGTTATGATGCCCTGAACCGCCTCGTCACCGACAAGGGAACCCTGCGCGGAGGCCAGATCGTGCGGGGCGAAGCCGGCGGGCAGGATATCCTGTACAACGCGGCCGGTGATCGTGTCGCAATCCTCAAGACCGAATATGGTGCCGGTTATTACGACTATGAATATGGTTATTATAATCCCGGCTATTATTACGAAAATCGTGAAACCTATCTTTATGATGGTGCCGGTCGCCTGTCGGAAGTGCAGGTCTCGACCGGGGGCGTCGTCTATGAGGAATATGACTATTACACGGGCCTGACCACGCCTCCGGCCAGCGTTCCCGCCGCGCCGGTAGCGGGCACCAGGCGTTCGAGCTTTGGTTACGATCTGATGGGTCGCCAGATATCGCAGAGCGACTATGACTATAATGGCACAACCGTCATCTATAGTCGGACTGCAGGGTACAACAACAAGGGGCAGCTGACGTCGGACAGCACCTCGACCAAGAAATACGACGGCTATACCTATCAGTCCATCACTACCTATGATTATGGCTATGGCACCAATTATGCGCTGGGCAGCGTCGTCAGTTCATATTCCCGGAACTACCGCAACTGGAACGACGGGCAGGCGCCCGACACCTCGACCGTAAACACCTACCAATGGTGGGACGGCGCGGTGCAGTCGAGCATCAGCTTCAAGCCGAACACCAGCCAGTCGACGACCTATACGACCGGCTTCTATTATAACGGCTTCGGCCAGTTAAGCTCGATCTACGTCTCCGACGGCCGGGCACGCTCGATCACCTTCAAGACCAACGCCGAAGGCCAGATCATTCGCCGCGACGAAGAGGATTGGCGCGCCCAGGGCAACCCGCACGAGATCTGGTATCGCTTCAACGGCCGTCAGCTTGGCTATACCGGCAATAACGGCACCAGCGACGTCACCACCACGACCTCGATCGCCGAGCGGCAGCAGGTTTCGCCGAGCAGCCCCGGGGCATTCCGCGGCGGCTACAATTATGGCGTGTCCTATGCCGATTTCGCGAACAGCTACGATCCGATCAACAGCTATTCGCAGGGCTCGGCCGGCGGTAGCTACACGGTGCGCGCGGGTGACAGCCTGTCGTCGATCGCGCAGAGCCTGTGGGGCGACAGTTCGCTTTGGTACAAGATCGCCCAGGCCAACGGCATGTCCGGCGCGGGCGGCCTTGTCGAGGGGCAGACGCTGACCCTGCCTACCGGTGTGATCAAATCCACCAATAACGCCAATACCTTCAAGCCTTATGATCCCTCCGAGGCGATTGGCGACGTATCCCCGACCACGCCAAGGCCAGCCGCGCCGAAGAAGAACAAATGTGGCGTGTTCGGCATGGTCCTGCTCGCGGTCGTCGCGATCGCGGTTGCCGCGTGGGTAGGGCCGGGGGCGGTCGGATTCTTCCAGGGCCTGCTCGCGGGAGGGGGCACTGTCGTTGCTGGGAGCGCCGCGGCGATCGGCGGAGCGATTCTTGGCGGCGCGGTGGCTGGGGCCGCTGGCTCGATCGTCTCCCAGGCGGTCGGACTCGCCACTGGTATCCAGGAGAAATTCAGCTGGAAGGGTGTGGCGCTGGCCGCGCTGGGCGGCGCTGTCGGCGGCGGCATCGGAGAATTCGCGAAGGGGGCGACAGAGGCAGCGAAGCTGGGCAAGACGCTGAGTTCGCTCGGCAAGTTCGGCAAGCTTCTGGGCGGTAACGGCTTTGTCAGCGGTGTCGCGCGCGGCGTATTGTCGAGCGGCCTGACTCAGGGGATCGCCGTCGCCACTGGTCTGCAGTCGAAGTTCGATTTCGCTGCGGTCGCGGCGGCCGGTATCGGCGGCGGAGTCTCCAATCTGGTCGGTGGCGACCTGCCGGGATTTGATACCAGCAAGGGCGGCAACAACTCGATCGGCAATTATCTCAGCCACCTTGGCGCCAATGCCGCCGGCGCGCTGGCGAATGCGGCGACCAGATCGGTCGTGAGCGGAACCGATTTCGGCGATAACCTGATTGCCGCCTTGCCTGACGTCATCGGCCAGACGATCGGCAATATGCTCGTCCACGGGATCGTGGGCAGCCCCGCGATTTCCAACAGCGATGGCATGGCTTCAATCCGCGGCGCGTGTTTCGTCCTGGGAACGCCGGTGCACACGCCGCGCGGCCTGATCGCCATCGAAGAAATCAAGGTGGGCGACTGGGTCTTCGCTCGCGACGAGGCGAATCGATCCGAAGGCGTGCACCGCCGGCAGGTGCTGGAGCTATATCGTTTCGAGCAGGAAAAGGTCCTGACCGTCACCTTGCTCGACGCGAACGGGATCACGCACGAGATCCTGGCGACGATCGAGCATCCGTTCTTCAGGAACGGGCTGTGGGTTGCGGCGGTCGACCTGCAGCCCGGTGACGAGCTTGTCGCGATCGACGGCAGCGCCCTGACGGTCCAGTCAGTTGGCGGTACCCATCCGGTACCGCTGGTATGCAATTTCGCGGTAGACCAGGACCACACCTATTTCGTCGGCGATATTGGTGCCTGGGTCCACAACCAGTCGACACCTCCCGGCTCGGTTGTGGTTGCCAACTGCCCGGCTGGCGCCCAGGGATGTCGTGAAACGGTTGTCGTTCATGTCGACACCATCGAACAGGCAAGGGCAGGCCGTGCAACCTACGCCGCCGCCGCTGCCGCCAATCCGGCGCCGAACGATGCCGCGAATCTTCGGGACTGGGACAATTTCATCGATTCCATGGTCGCCGGCCAGAAGCCGCCGCCGGCTCCACCGGTGGAAAAGGTGCAGGAGGCTCCGCGCGAGCAGACCTCGAACACCGGGCCGGGCGCGGGATCGGCGGTTGCTGGTGCGGGCTGGGGTCTGGATGCCGCGGGCAGGAGAATTCTCACCGAAAATCCGCGCCTCGTGGTCCAATGGGATTTCTACCTGAGCGCGGTTACCCAGCGCGGAGGTCCCAGCGGTCCTCTGGCAGATCGCCTGCGGGCAGCTGGCATCACCGTGAACACGCAGAATGTCGTTCCACCCGGCTCGTCGGGTCGCGGCAGTGGCGGGACGATCCAGAGCATCAACCAGGCCAATGGTCTTGCTGGCGAGCGCTACAGCGAAGCGTCCGCGCGGTCCCGAGGTTTCACCTTCGACGGACGTCAGATCGATATTAACGGCAATGGCAGTCGTATCGTCGACTCGCAATTCTCGCGGCAGAGTTGGTGGCACCCGCGGAACAACGTCACGCTTCAGGTCGAAACCAAGGTTGGATATCGCACCAATGGCAGCGAGATAGGGCGCCAGATCAATTTCGATGCCGGACGAATCGTTGCCAATGGTTATGTGCGCCGCGCTGGTGTCGTGGTCGACGTCCTGGGGCGTGTCGCGCGCCCGGTCGGGTGGGCGATGGACGCCGCCGAAATCTACGGCGCCTATCGGGATGATGGTGGCCGGTTCGGCGTACGGACGCAGCGCGCCTCCGCCGGCGTGGCGGGCGGCACGATCGGCGGGGCTGGTGGAGCATGGGCCGGTGCCGCGCTCGGTGCCGCGATCGGGTCGGTCGTCCCCGGCGTCGGCACGGTGGTTGGGGGAATCGTTGGTGGCGTTATTGGCGGCATAGCGGGTGGCATAGGAGGTGACGTGGGAGCCCGGGCCACCTATGATGCGTTGCGCTGACAAGAGAGCGGAAACGCTGCCCCATGATCAAGAACTATGAAACCTGGGACTATCCGTTCTTCGAAGCGCCGCGGCGTATTCCGCGTGCTGAACGCGGGCGGTTGTTCGATGCGTTCGTGGCGGGCAAGGCGGAACGGGCCCGGTATTTCGCGACGCGTTTTCCCGCCATCGCCGATGCGCTCGCCGCGCTGTCCGCGCCCGACGGGGATGCCGTGGCCGCAATGCACCGGATCGAACGATGGTGGCGCAAGGATATCGCCACGATCCGGGTGCGGGAAGGCGGGTTGGCCGCGTTGTTCGGCAAGCTCGGGCTAGGTGGAAGCCACGAAGATATAGTCGGGCGGGACGATGCAGCCGGGCTGAGAGCCATGCGCAAGGCGCCCAATGCCGCCGCCACGGTAGTGCTCAGCATCATCGGCGACCTGTCCATTATATTGGGCGATGCGCTGATCCTGCGCCGACCCGACTTCCTTTGGGCGATCGACGATGATGCCGAGGACGCTCGTCTCAAGATGCCGGCGGCGGGGAGGGTGGTCGTCATGAAACCGCGTCAGGGCGAACTCGTGCCGATCTGTCTCGACTTCTATGACGGTCTCACGAACGCCTATGACATTCCCGCCCGCGACGACTTTAGAACAGTCGAGGTGCAGGGCATATGGAACAGCAATTTCGCTGGCTGGTGGGTGGTAAACACCGCCAACGGATGGGCCGACGCCATAGCGTGAGGCGGCGGATAGCTACATCCGCCATGCTGCCAGCCTCCCGTCGAGGGGACATGCCTTTGATGCTGGACGCCGCTTGCGTCTGAATATCGCGACCTGAACGAGCATGATGTGGCTGTCGCCAGTCTGTCACCCGATCCCCATGCCCATCTTCGCCAGTGCCTGGCCGATCGTCCGGCCGCTGCCGTCGATCGGCGTGTTCGCGGCGCGTTCGAAGATGCGTCGCGCGGTCTCCTGGTCGCCGCCGCTCGCCGCGAGCAGCGACTTGGCCAGGGCAGCCGAATAGCATTGCCGGTCGAGGCGGAGCGCCACGTCGCTCTTCGTCTTGGCCTGTTCCAGGTCGCCGGCCAGGATATCGAGCACCGCCAGCGACCCGTGCGTCTCCGCGAAGGTCGGGTCGATCGCCAGCGCTGTCTCGAATCTCGCTCGGCTGGTGACCAGGTCGTTGTTGACGAAATAGGCCCAGCCAGCCGCGATCCATGATCCCAGATGGTGGCCGAACAGTTCAGCGCCGCGATCGATATCGGCCGGTGCATCGCCCGCCTTGCCGGTCAGCAGTTTGGCGAGGCCGAGCCCGATCCAGGCGCGGGGCGATTCCCCGTTGGCGGCCAGCGCCCGCTCGAACAGCACGAGCGCGTCGGTCGCATGCTCGTCGGCGAGCGCCAGCGTGCCGCGCGTGGTGAGCGCATCCGGATGGTCGCCTGCCTTGGCCGCGCACTCCGCCGCCAGCGCCTCGTCCTCGATGTCGAGCGCCAGCACCGAGACAGCCGCCATCAGGCCACGATGCTCCGGGTGGAGCGCGACATAGGCCCGCGCTGCATCGCCGGCGCCGTCGAAGTCACCCGTCTCGTGCATCAACTGCACCCGCAGCATCGCCGCCTGCGGCAGGGCGCGGGCGCTGTCGTCGTCAAGCACGTCGAGCGCGGCGGTGAACTCCTTCAGGTTCGCGCGCGCCCAGGCGAGGTTGAAGCGCACCGCCGCATCGTCGGCGCCGCCGTCGAACAGCCTGCCGAAGGCGTCAGCCGCAGCGCCGAAGTCGTGCACCTGCAACGCCGCGATGCCGGCCAGGTTGGTCTCGCGCGGGCCAAGCGGTGCGATCGCGGCATAGCGCGCCAGCAGCGCGGCCGTGGTTTCCGGCTGCCGCTCGTCAAGCGCCGCTTCGGCCGTGTCGGCGAGCAACGGCAAATTGCCCGGATCGGTCTCCAGCAGCGCCAGCAATCTCTCCAGCCGGCTGGTCGTGGCGGGGCTTGCGGGATCGTTCATCATCGGCCTTTCTCGGGGCTGGCTTTCTCGGGATTGTGCGGCGTCATGCCTCGACCTTCACGACGTCGAAGGAACGCAGGTTGATCCGCATCGGGATTTCATTGACCGACAGGACCGCGAGCTTCGGGATGCTGCGCTTGGTGAAGGCCTTCAGGTGCCGGCGCAGCTCCGGCCCGCACAGCAGCACCGGCGCGCGGCCGTCATGGTGCATCGCCTCGACCATCGAGGACAATTTACGGATGAGCTGTTCGGCCAGCCGGGGCTCGACCAGCAATGTCCCCTGCGCGCCGGCCTGGGCGACATTGGCGGAAATCTGGTTCTCGATCCGCGGATCGAGGCTCAGCACCGCGAGGTCCTGATGCTTGCCGCGCAACTGGTGGCAGATCGCGTAGCTCAGCCGCTGGCGGATCTGCTCGGTCAGTTCGGAGGGTTCCTTCTGCGTGCGGGCCAGGTCGAGCAGATGTTCGAGGATCAGGTCGAAATTGGCCACCGAAACACCTTCGGACAGCAGGTTCTGCACGATACGCTGCACGTCCGATACGGCAAGCGCGTTGGGGATCAGTTCCTCGACCAGCCCTGGCTGGTTTGACCGGGCGTCTTCAAGCATCTTGACGATCACCGAACGGGTGACGAGCGTCGCCATCTCGCTGCGCACGATCTCGCCGAAATGGGTGATCAGCACCGTCACCGGATCGATCACGCGCAGGCCTGTTTCGCGGGCTTCGCCGGCCTGAGACTGCTCGATCCACGACGCCGGCAGGCCGAAGGCGGGATCATAGGTTTCGATCCCGTCGATCGCGGTCTTCCTGTCGGTCGGGTGGATCGCGAGCAGGCGTTCGGGATGCACCTCGGCCAGCGCGAAGCGCGATCCGAACAGGCGGATTTCATATTCAAGGCTGCCCAGGCCGGGCCCGTCGATCACGCGCACCGCCGGGAAGCCGATGCCATATTCCTGTTCGTGCAGGCGGCGCAGGCTGGCGATGCGATCCATGATGATCGGCTCCTCGCTGCGCCACGCCTCGCCCAGTTCGCTGCCGAGCCGGACCTCGAGCGGCGGGGCCGCCCCTGAAGCGACCATCTCCCCGGCGTCCTCGGCGATCACCTCGCTTTCAGCGCGCGCCTCGGCGGCGGCGCGGCGGGCGCGGTACCAGCCGAACAGCGACAGGCCGATGATTACCGCGATCGGCCATTTCGGCATGCCCGGCAGCAGCAGCAGGACCATCAGCACGCCCGCCACGATCAGCGGAATGCGCGGCACCGAGGCGAGCTGGCGGAACACCTCGGTGCTCAGCTCCTTGTCGGCGGAGGAGCGCGTGACGATGATGCCGGTTGCGATCGAGATGATCAGGGCCGGCAACTGCGTGGCGATGCCATCGCCGATCGTCAGCAGGGTGAAATGGGCAAGCGCCTGCGCCCAGTCCATTTCCATCTGCATCACGCCGACGATCCATCCGGCGATGATGTTGATCAGCAGGATGATGATCCCGGCGATCGCGTCGCCTTTCACGAACTTGCTCGCGCCGTCCATCGCGCCGTAGAAGCTCGCTTCCTTCTCAAGCTCCTCGCGCCGCCTGACCGCTTCCTTCTGGTCGATCAGGCCCATGTTGAGATCGGCGTCGATGCTCATCTGCTGGCCGGGCATCGAATCCAGCGTGAAGCGCGCCGCCACTTCGGACACGCGCTGCGCGCCCGACGTCACCACGACATATTGCACCACGACCAGGATCAGGAACACGACCAGGCCGATGACGAAATTGCCCTGGACCGCGAAGGTGCCGATCGATCCGATCACCTCGCCCGCGCTGCCCCCGGTCAGGATCAGGCGTGTCGCGGCGACGTTCAGCGACAGGCGATACAGGGTCGCGACCAGCAGCAGCGACGGAAAGGTCGAGAATTCGACCGGCTTGCCGACATAGAAGGTCAGCAGCAGGATCGTCAGGCCAAGCCCGAAATTGGCGATGATCGCCAGATCGAGGATCGCCGGCGGGATCGGCGAGAACAGGATCACCAGGATCAGGATCATGGCGGTGACCAGCGCCAGATCCTTGTTGTTGCGGAGAATGCGGTTGATCATGGCAAATCCTCGGGCTTCGTATCGGCCGTTTGGGCAGGGTCGGGGGCAAGCTTGAAATACAGGTCGGCGACGGCGTGATAGTGGCTGCCGCCGATCTCGCTGCCGACCTCGCACTCGGCGAACAGCGCGCGCGCGAGCGGCGGGCTTTCGAAGATCGGAATGTTCAGCTGGCGGGCGCGGCGCTTCATGATCTGCGCATGGAGGTTGCGGCCCTTCGCCAGGACCACCGGCGCGCCGGATTTCGCCCGGTCATAGGCAAGGGCCACCGCGACATGTTGCGGATTGACCACCAGCATGTCCGACCCCGGCAGCGCGCCGAGCCCTGCCGAGCGCTGGGCGAATTCGGCATGGAGCTGCTTGCGCTTGCGCTTCAGCCGCGGATCGCCCTCGCGCTCCTTGCCTTCGCGCGTCACCTCGCGCCGGCTCATGCGCATCTGCTTGCGGAACTCGCCGCGCGTCAGGATCTGGTCGAGGATCGCGAAGAAGAAGGCGAGGCCGGCAAAGACCCACAGCATGCGCATGCCGGCTTCGTGCATCGCGCCGCTCAGGCTGGCCGCGTCGCTGACCGCCAGCCCGGCGCCGTTCACGGCCGATCGGATCAGCAGATACGCAACCGTCGTATATACCGCCATCTTGATGACGCTCTTCAGCGCTTCCTTCAGCAGGCGCATCGAGAAGAGCCGCTTCAGCCCCTTGGCCGGGTTGATCCGGCTGAAATCAGGCTTGAGCGGATGCGCGCTGAACACGAAACCGCGCAGCTGGATGATCTCGAACAAGGCGACGACCGCCAGGATCGTGCCGCCGAACAGCAGGACCGGGCGCAATGCCGCGCCATAGGAAGTGGCGACCACGCCGAGCGCCTGTTGCGGATCGCTTGCCGTCGAGATGCCGGCGGCGAGCGCCCGTCGCATCATCATCGCCAGGTGCCCGATCATCGCCTCGCCGGCGACGCTCAGGAAACCGGCAAGCGCGATCAGACCGGCGAAGAAGCTGAGGTCGACGCCGCGCGCCACCTGGCCCTTTTCGCGGGCGCGGGCGAGCTTGTAGGGGCTTGCCTCCTCGCTCTTGTCCTGGTCCTGCGACGCCTCGGCCATGTCAGATCAGGCGCGGCGCGGTTTCGAGCGCGTAGCGCAGCATGCGCAGGAACAGCGTGCCCGACACGCCGATCGCGACTGGCAGGACGGCCAGCGTGGCGATCGCCTTCACCTGAAAGCCAAGCAGCATCACGTTCATCTGCGGCAGGGTGCGCGACAGGAAGGCGACGGCGATGTCGGCGAGGAACAGCGCCAGCATGATCAGCCCGCCAAGCCCGAAGGCCATCACGAACACGCCCGAGATATAAGCGGTCAGCACCGTCACGTCGCCGCCGATGCCGGCACTGCCCAGCGGTACCCGGTCGAGCGACTCCGACCAGATGGCGAGCAGGTCGGCCGGCCCTTCGGTGGCGAAGAACACCGCGCCCGCGGCATAGGCGAACAGGGTGCCGACCAGAGGCAATTGAGATCGCGAGGTGGGATCGATCAGCACGGCAAGCCCGAACCCGGCCTGGATGTCGATCGCGCGCCCGGCGGTGAGCAACGCCGCAAACGCCAGCTGAAGCGAAAGCGCCAGCGCGATGCCCAGCAGCAGCTCGCCGATCACCGTCAGGAACAGGCCGCGCGACCAGAAATCCGCCTGCCAGCTCGCCGCCGGGTGGCTCGACACCAGCCAGCCCGCCAGCGCGATACCCAGCATCACGCGGATGGTGGCGGGAACTCGGATCAGGGTGAAAGGCGGCGCGAAGGCAAGGGTCGGCGCAATCCGCAACGACACCAGCAGGATCGCGATCGCCTGGTCGGTCAGGTCCTCCATCGTCCCGCCGATCAGCCGGCGAGCGATGGAATGATCTGGTACAGCGAAATGGCGAACTGGGTGACCCGGCCCATCATCCATGGCCCGATCGCGATCAGCAGGAATGCCGCGACCAGGATCTTCGGCACATAGCTCAGGGTGATTTCCTGGAGCTGGGTCGTCACCTGGAACACGCTGATCAGCAGGCCGACCAGCAAGGTGGCAATCAACACGGGACCAGCCACCAGCAGGCTATTCCACAGCATATCGTTCAATATGCCAAGTGCACGATCCGCCCCCAATTCATCCCCCCGCGATACGCAACTGAGGCATTGCCCCCGAGTCGATCTGCCCCCGATCGTCTCATTTTAGGACATATGGGCTGAGCGTTCGAAAGACAATCATATGCGGGGATCCCTCGGGGGATGGTTCATTCTCTTGACGAGCCGGCGCGACGGAGCGCTTTTCTAGGGCCGGACGTCGGGACATTTCCCAGCGAATATCGTGGCGCGTGCCGCCCTCAGAAGCTCGGATGCCATGGGAGGGTCGCGGTTCGCCAGGACGAAAACGGTCACACCGTCTTCGGGAAAAACCACGGCTTCGGCATTCAGGCCGGGGGCGCCGCCGTTATGGCCGAACCAATTGTGTCCCTCGAAACTGCTCGTCCCGAAGCCAAGCCCGTAACCAAGCTCGGACAGGCTTCCACGCGCTGGGCCGGATACGATCTGCTTCTCCCGGAGCAGGCGGGCTGTCCCGGCTTTCACCAGTCGTCCGGACTGCAAGGCGACAAAGAATCGTTGAAGATCCCCGACCGTGCTGAAGGCACCGCCCGCGGGGCTTCCGGGCAAAACGGCTTCCCGTGCAAGGCGTAGCTCCGAATCCGGTCGGGGTCCTCCCGGTGGTGGGGGGCGCCCGCCATCGCGGGGAGGGGGCAGGTTACCGGGGCCGGCGTCGGGGCCTGGTCCCATGGTCCTGGGCGGTCCGCCCGCCTGTGGAGGCGCCATGCCGCCGGGCGGCGGTGGACGCATGCCCGTCATGCCTTGCGCGAGCGCCGCACCATTGTCCGGATCGAGGCTGGTGGCCGTCATGCCCGCTGGTGCGAACACATGGCTTGCAAGATAGGCCCCATAGGTCTGCCCGGACACGCGTTCGATCATCAGGCCCAGCAGCAGGAATCCGCTGTTCGAATAAGCGAACCGCGACCCGGGCGTGAAGGCGGGGGCCTCGGCCGAGATCAGGGGCTTGAGCGCATCGAGGTCGCGTGCCCGCTCGATCGCGACCAGATTGTCGGGCGTGAAGAAATTCCCCAGGCCAGAACTGTGCGTCAGCAATTGTCGAACGGTAACCACCGAGGCTCCAGGCGTCAGCCCGTCGACATATCGTCCGATCGGCGCGTCGAGCTCGACCTCGCCGGTGTCGACAAGCTGGCCCACCGCGACGGCGGTGAACATCTTTCCCGCCGAACCGATGTTGAAGCGCGACCCGATGGTTATTGGCGCGCCGCCCGGCCGCATCTCGCCGCGCGCATAGGTCATGGTCTGGCCGTCACGCGATATCAGGATCGCGCCCGAGAAATCGAGCCTCTCCGCGTGAGCGGCGACGCAGCGTCGCAGCATGTCGATCCGGGTGTTCGCGACACTGCCCGCGTCTGCCAGCGAAGGCGACAGCATGGCGACACAACATGGCAGGATAGTCCAACGTTGGGGCATGGGCCTCTCTCTCCTCGGGGGAGTGGATCAGTCGCCGAGCAGCTACTTCAATTGAAATATCTTCGATTGAAGCTGATGTGAAAATTTGGAAAGTCAGGACATGTCCGATCCTGTCGATGCCCGACTGACCGTGGGGAACCGTGAAGCCGCCGGCGTATTCGCCAATCTGCGCCAGCGTCATATCCTTCTCGCGCTCGTAGCGCAGGAAAGGTCGCTTTCGGACCTCGCAGCCGTCTCCGATACGCCGCTCAACCTGCTTCATCGCCATGTTTCCAAATTCGTGCGGCTGGGGCTGGCACAGGTCAGCCGGCGCGAAGCCCGGGCGGGCAGGGCGATCACATTCTACCGGGCGAGCGCGTCGACATATTTCGTCCCGGCGGATCTGGCGGGGTCGCTCCTCGACAATCCGGTCGCCCGCCAGATGCGGGAAGCGCTCGAACGCAATACCGCCGGTACCCTGCAGGGTATTCTCTATTCCCACGACGGTTCCGGGCCGCGCATGCAGGTGGTCAAGGACAGTGGCAGCGCGTCGATGGCCGCTGAATTGTGGCGCAATCTCCATCTGACCGAACCTGAAGCGCGTGAACTCGCGCAAGCCTTCAAGGCATTGCTTGAGCGATATGACCTGCCGCCACGTGGCGACCGGAGAAAATATCTCGCTCATACCGCCTTTGTGCGGGCCTGAGGCCGGATTCACGCCAGTCACGGTGACGGGAAAGAGGTTCGCGCGGAGGCGCGGATCGATGCGACGGTGGCTGCCAGCGTCGGGGTGTTCTTCCATGGCTATATCGGGGACGCCCGGCACACGGGCTGGCTCGGCGATTCACGATCCCCGGACGCGGCGCGGGCGATAAAGGATGCGGGCCTCGCCCTGCGCTTCGACCGGCAGGAACAGGCCCTGGCCGGTCGCCCTGATCAGGCCGTTGTCGACGCGCGAGACGTCTGCTGACAGGATGAAGTCGCCCTCGCGCCGCTCCGCGATCGCGCCGCGCGCGGCGGTCAGCACTTTTTCATAGTCGCCGACGAAATCGTGGACGAGTGCTTCCCGGATGCTTTCGCGCACCGAGCTGTTTTCGAACAGGGCGAACAGCAGGTTGACGCCGGTGCTGTCGGTTCGGCCGGCGATCTGCAGGTCCTTGACCCGAACCAGTTGCGAATTGGCGTCGTTATAGGGAATGGCCGACAGCCATATCTCTCCCTTCGTCGCGACGAGCGAGGTCTTGCGCGCCTTCACGCTGGCGACGATGCCGACCGCGAGGTGATTGTTGTCGGTCGCATAGATGGTGACCTTGCCGAAGGTCGCGTCGACCGGGCCGACCCCGGTCAGGACGATCTGTCGCTTCTTCGCCAGCTTGGCCAATGCCCGCTCGACGACCGGCTGAAGCTGTTCGTAATCGGCCAGCACGGGGATGAAGAAGCGCAGGCCGCGAGGCCCGGGCTGACGGGAAGGCGGCGGCAACGGTGTCGGCACCGGATCGGCCGGACGATCACCGACAAAGGTCTCGGTCAGCGCTTCGGCGGCAAGCGTCATGTCGAGCCGGTCGCCAACGATCCGATAGCCGCCGAACCCAAGCGAGCGCGGCGTGATGCGCATCCACACCGGCGGGCGCTCGCGGTTGAGCATCACTGAGGTGAAACCCTGCCGCCAGACACCGTCGAGGCGCTTGCGCAGGTCGATCCGCGCGAGTTCCTTCGGCAGATCGCGTTCCAGGCCGGCAATGACTGTCCCCAGCTTGTCGTCGGCTTTCCCGGCGAACTTGATTCGCTGGCCCAGGAAATCGATGCCCGGCGGATCGGTCCAGTCATAGGCGATCCGCACCTTGGCGGTGGGTGACCATCTTCGGTCGATCGACAGCGTCGCCGACGCGCGCACGATGGCGCTGCCGGTCGCGGTTTCCCGGCGGATGATGCCGCCGACATTCTCCGCGCGGATCGTGGCGGCTACCGGCATGGTGATGAGCAGCGTCGCGCCGCGGCCGCTCAGCCTGATCCGCCCGCGCGTCACATGCCCGACAATGTCGCAATGCAGGCTGGGCGTGACCTTCAGCTTCTTGCCGAACAGCTTGACCCGCTTGGGCGGCACGCAGAGCTGGCCGCGCTTTTCGATTCGCCACAGGGTTTTCGGCGTGCGTTCGTTCAACCCGCGTTCCAGGTCGGCCAGTCGGGCTGACACCGGGACCACGATAGTGGAACTGCGCTGCGGCAATTCGGCCGGCGTGACGACCCGTGGCGGCGCGGGATTGCCGACCGGGGGAGAACATGCCGCGAGCAGGGTGACGAGGACACCGACGGCGATGGCGCGAAAGGATCGGAAGTCAGTCATCCGGGCCTTGAATAGCCGCCCGGCCGGCAAACGCGCAAATTCTGCCTGCCTATGCTCGCTTCGGATCCGGCTTCATCTTTCCGGGCCGCTTCGAGCCGCTGTGCTCGCATCCGCCCGGACCAGTTGAGGCATTCATCGCCTGACCGGTTCGGGCGCCGCGAAGCGCTTGAAGACGCTGTCGTCGCGCCACCCGGGGCGAGAGGGTGCGTTGGCGATATCAGCCGTGAGTTCCGCGGCATAGTCGTCCAGACGGATCGCTTCGGCGGGCAGCACGCCGGGCTGATGAATGTCGTCGCTCGGCGCATGATAGCGGTTGGCGCGCCAATCATGCTCAAGCCTGAAGGCTTCGCTGCCCGGGGTGAAGCCGAACTTGAGCGCGAGCGCGGGGATGCCGGCGCGCACGAAGCTGTATTGGTCGGTACGAACGAAGCTGTTCCGGTTGGGCAGTGGATCGGGAACCAGCGTCAGGCCCCGTCTGGCCGCGACGGCGCGCGCCGCATCGCCCAGGCTGCTTTCCTGGTCTCCCTGCGCCAGGATGCTCGTCAGCGGCCATAGCGGCAGCAGCGTATCGAAATTGAGATCGGCGACGATATCCTTGGGCAAGATGGTCGGCCGTCGCGCGAAATAGGTCGAGCCGAGCAGGCCGGCTTCCTCCGCCGTGACGATCAGGAACAGGACTGATCGCCTGGGCCTTGGTCCGGCGCTGAGGACCCGGGCCAGATCGAGGACCGATGCCACGCCCGATCCGTCGTCCAGCGCGCCGTTGTAGATGCCGTCGCCGTTGATCGCCGGGCCGATCCCGACATGATCGAGATGCGCTGAAAGCACGACATGCTCCGTGCCCAGTTCGGGATCGGTGCCTTCGAGCCGGGCGACGAGGTTGGGTGAGGTCAATCGGCGTCGGTGCGTGACAAGCCGTGCCTTCAGCCGAAACGGCAAGGCAAAGCCAGGCATGCGCGCTGAAGTATCGGAGGCTGCGGCAAGCGCGGCGAAGCTGTGGCCGCTATCGGCGAAGAAACGCTCGCTCGCCGCCGGATCGAGGCTGGCGAGGAAGAAATCGTCGGGCATGTCGCGAAGCGCGGCGTCGGCAAGATACATGTCGCCCTGCCGGGCGAGCAGAGCCTGGCGCTCCCACGGGATCTCGATCTGCCCGGGTGGCGTAAGGGTGATGAGGCCGACCGCGCCTGCTTCCCCGAGCAATCGTGCACGCTCTCTTCTGTTGCTCGCCTTGATCGGCGCCGGAATGGTGGCGGGGCCGCCGGCGATGACCACGGCGATCTTGCCCCGAAGATCCACGCCCGCGAAATCGTCATGCCCCTGTTGGGGCAGGTGAAGGCCATAGCCGAGGAAGACCAGCGGCGCATCGACCGCTGCCGGGCGCGGCGCGCCCCAGGCGGCGACGATCATGTCACGCCCCGGGGCTATGGGGACGCGCGCGCCGTTCGCGCCGACGAGCTCGATGCTCGATGCCGCATAGTCGACGGTCTGCTCCTCGAGCGGCACCTGCTGGCGAAAGCTGCCTCGTTCGCCGGCCGGGGCGAGCCCGATCTCGCGGAACCGGCGCTCGACATAGTCGGCGGCGCGCAGATGACCGGCCGATCCGGTCCTGCGTCCTTCGTTCGCATCGCTGGCGATTTCCACGATATCGCCCCACCATCGCTCGGCGCGGGGCGGCCCCTCTGCTCCCGCAGGGACCGACGACGGGAAAAGCGCCAGCCAGGGGAGTGCCCATTTCACGTTGCGCATCATCTTTTTCCCCTCCTGGACCAGCCTTGATTGCTCACGAACGCGCTCCTCCGCCCCACACCGGTTCCTCGCACTGGATGAAGCCGTCGCGATAGGTGACGCCGGGTGTCCGGTCGGCCTTGAGGAAGATCGGACCATCGAGATCGACGATGTCGCAAAACTGGCCGACCAGATAGGCGGGTGCCATCGCCAGCGAACTTCCGATCATGTTGCCGACCATGACCTCCAGCCCGAGCGCGCGTGCGCGTTCCACCATGCGAAGTGCCTCAGTCAGCCCGCCGCATTTGTCGAGCTTGATGTTCACGACCTGATACAGGCCGGCGAGCCGGTCGATGTCAGCCAGTTCCTGAATGCTCTCGTCGGCCGCGAGCGGGACGGGCAGGTCGATCGATGCCAGTTGCTCGTCACGCCCGACCGGGAAAGGCTGTTCGACAAGTCGTACGTCGGACGCGACCAGCGTCGGCACCAGTTGCTGCAAAGTCTCGGGCGTCAGGCTGCGATTGGCGTCGACGCCCAGCCATGCGGCGGGTCGTGCCGAACGGACCGCGAGAATCCGGGCCGCGTCGTCCCCGTCGCCGCTGAGTTTGATCTTGATCGCGCGCGCGTGAGGATAGGACCGCGCCTTCGTCGCCATCCCTGCCGGGCTGTCATTCCCCACGGTGAAGGTCGTCAGCAGCGGCGTCGGATGCGCCATGCCGAGCAGTTGCCAGACCGGCAGGCCCGCGCGGCGCGCCTGCAGGTCCCACAGCGCGCAGTCGAGCGCGTTGCGGGCGCCTCCGGCTGGCAATCGCGCGGCCAGGCCGGCGTGATCGAGGCCGTCCGCGATCCAGCGCTCTGCTTCCAGGAGCGTGCGCATCATCCGGTCGGGATCGTCCCCCAGATAGAACACCCCGGCCGCCTCGCCCATGCCGACCTGCCCGTCCGCCTCCAGCCGGACGATGACCGTTTCCACATGTTCGAACTGATGGTCGCTGATCCGGAAGGGTTCGCGCAGCAAGAGTTTGACGCGACGCACCTCCATTCGGGGCCGGCAGGCTTCAAGCCGGGCAAGCGCGGCATCGATATTGAAAACCGGCGTCGATGGCATCGGTCGGGTTCCCTGCGCGACGGTCGGGCAATGCCGCGCCGCTGGCGCCTCGAATGATTCGTGCTCTCCCATGGCATTGGAGTAAGGGATGACAGATTTTCTGTCTATGACAGTGTAAGACCTAAAAACTGTCTCAACTTGCGAATCGGCAGCTAGGACGCGGGACGCCTTGGCCGCGGCGGGTGATGGCCTGCGTAACCGGTGAATGTCTTGTGAAGGCGGGTCAGCTTGTCGAGCCGCAGTTCCACGTCCGCGCCAATCAGTTTGACGACATTGTTCAAAAGCAGGTGAACTGCGCAGACAAGCGCGACCGGAGAACTCCAGAACGCGCCGGTCTGCGTCGGCACGGCGATGACATGCGGCGTGAAACGCGGCGCCCAGTCGCAATAGATATCGGTCAGCATGATCAACGGGATGCCGTGCTGACTGGCCTGCTCGGCAATCAGATAGGCCTGGCGCGAGTAGCGGCGGACATCGACCAGGACGAGGCAGCGATCCTCCCTGTCGCTCGCGAACACGTCGGCATAATTGCCGGCGCCGAGATCAACGAGCTGCACGCCGTCGCGCATATATTGCAGCCGGTTGGCGAGCAGCATCGCGATCCCGCGCTCGCTCTGAAAACCCGCGACATGCACCGTCCGCGACTGTGCCAGCAGCGCGACCGCCTCAGTCCATGCCGGCGTTTCCATCAGGCGATAGACCGCCAGCAGCCCGTTGATCTCGCGCTGGCAGTTGCCGTCATGCTCGCCTGGCTGCCCGGTGAACTCGGCGAACTCATCACCGATCAACCAGGGCAGCGCTTCCTCGGTGCTGTCCTTCAGCTCGTTCTTCAGCGCCTTGAAGTTGCGGTAGCCGAGCTTGCGGGCAAACCGCCCGATCGTGATCTCGCTCACGCCGACTTTCTCGGCCAGCGAATCCGCCGTCTCGAAGCCGAGCACCGCATAATGCGCGAGGATGTACGCGGCGATGGCGCGCTCCGCCGCTGAGTAACGGTCGATTTCGGCCTGCAGCCTGCGCAGCAACGGCACATTGGGTATCGCGTGCATGGCCTGGTGCGGCGACGGTTGTTCGCTGTCCCCGGCGGTTCGACCTTCACTCATTTCTTCGCCTCCGATTGTGAGGCGAATGTAGTACTAGATTGTTAGTTTTTCCATTAAAACTATCAGTTGACAGAAATGTGTCACATGCCGCTTCATCCGCGAAAGCCGGGGGAGATCCGGGCCGTGGGAGAGTGTCGCAGGCTGCGTTGTCGCGACGGCTTTTCCATTTCGGTCGAAGACGAGGGGCGCGAGATGAAGATGTTCGATGGAAAGCCTGGCGGTATGAGCGCGAAGCCGCGAGCGCGCGGGCTGAAGCCGTTACTGGCGACGGGCGGGATGGTGGCGCAGATCGCGCTGTGCGCCGGCACCGCCCAGGCCCAGACCACCCAGGCTCAGGATGCCCAGGCCCAGGATACCCAGGCGCCCGCGGCGAGCACCGACATCGTCGTGACCGGCTATCGTTATCTGAGCGAGGACACGAGCGGCACGACCGGCCTGCCCCTGTCGATCGAGGACGTGCCCCAGTCGATCAGCCTGGTGAACCAGGATTTCCTGAAGGCGACCGATATCAAGACCCTTGGAGAAGTCGCCCAATATACGCCCGGCGCGCTGTTCGACGGCAATCCGGGCGGCTTCGGGTCGGCCGTCAAGCTGCGCGGCTTCGCTGCGGGCAATGCCGTCGATGGCCTGAATGTCGGCCTGCTCGATTTCGAACCCGACTTTGCGACGCTCGATCGGCTTGAAATCGTGAAAGGGCCGACCTCGGTCGTCTATGGCGCGGCGAATCCGGGCGGTATCATCAACCAGGTGACCAAGGGCGCTCATGCCAACACGCCTTCCTACATCCAGGCGCTTGGCGGATCATGGGGTCGCTGGCGTGTCGAGGGGCAAGTCGCAGGCGCCCTGAACGCAGCGGGGACACTCCGCGCGATCGGCGTCGCGGCTCATGAAGAGGCGGGCAGCTTCATCAAGCGGATCGATTCGAACAAGACCGTCCTGTATGGCGGCCTGGATGCCGATGTGACCGATACGCTGACCGCCTATGTCCATGGCGGTTACGAACAATATCGGCGCACGCCCTTCGACGGCATCCCGACCTTCCCGGACGGATCGTCGCCACCGGTCAGCCGTTCCTTCTTCGTCGGCTCGGGCGACTTCAACCTGGTTACCAAGGTCAAGCGGGTGAACGGCGAGTTGAGCTGGAAGGCGTCGTCAAGCTGGTCGGTGACGCTGAAGCTCAATTACCTGTACTACAACACGACCGGCCAGACCGGTTTCGGCTTCGGCCTCCAGCCGAACGGCGACTTCTTCCTCGCCGCCCAGAAGTTCACGAGGAACGATCAGGAATCGTTCAGCGCCGGCCTCTCCAGCCTCTACAAGCTCGACGACCTGGGTCTTGCCGGCAGCTTCGTCACGGTGGCCGGGAACTATCAGAACTACGAGACCCATTCCAACGGACTGATCCCCGACCTGCCCGACGATACGGCCAATATCTTCGACGGAATCGGGGCGATCGAGAACAAGCTCAATGCGGCCCAATATCCCGGGTCCGCCTACGGCCTGACGCGCAGCCTGCGCTATCTGACGCTGTCCGGGCAGGCCAATATCAAGATCGCCGAACCGCTCACCCTGCTGGGGGGCGTTTCCTGGTCCAGGCCTGACGTCAGCAAGCAATCCGGCACCCGGCCACGGGAAGACTTCAGCGGTGACAGCCAGGTCAGCCTGCGGCTGGCGGCAACGCTCGAGCCGATCAAGGGGCTCAATTTCTACGCGTCCTACAGCGAATCCTTCCAGCCCCAGCTCTTCATCGACAGTCGCGGCAACGTGCTGCCGCCGCTCACCGGTGAGCAGTATGAAATCGGCGTCAAATATGTGTCGCCCGACCGGCGCCTGCTCCTTACCGGCGCGCTGTTCGATATCGGGCAGGCGAACCAGGCCCGCTACGACCAGACGATCGACCTGATCGATCGCTACGCGGCGATCGGCAGGGTACGGCATCGCGGGCTGGAACTCCAGGCGGTGGGGCAGGTCAGCAAGGGCTGGCAGGTCAATGCCGGCCTCAGCCTGCTCGATCCCACCATCCGCAAGGATGACGATGCCGCGCTCGTCGGCAAGACAGTCACCTTCCTGCCAAGGACGACCGCGAGCGTTTACACCAGTTACACGCTCGACAACGGATTGTTCCTGGGTGGCGGTGTCCGGTACGTCGGGTCGGTGAAGACCGCGTTCGACGGTTCGACCCGCGAGCTGTCTTCCTACACGCTGGTGGATGCCTCGGCCGGGTACAGTTTCGACCGGTGGCGGCTGCAGCTGAACCTGAAGAACCTCTTCGACAAACACTATTACATCAACAACTACCAGACGCTGTTCTACGGCAACGTCGTTGGCGAGCCGCGCAGTTTTACCGTCTCGGTGCGGACCGATTTCTAGTCCCGGCCGCAAGCGCGATGTCACGAAAAGCGGATGGAATGGGAGAATGCGTTTCATGATGGTGCGCCAGGGCCATGGCTTCGGCTTCGCAATGCTCGCCGCGGCGTCGCTGCTCGTGCCGCCGGCTGCCGCGGGGGCGCCCCGGCAAGCGGCCGTTCACGACGTCGTCTATCTCGGCGCGCGCGCGATCGATCCGGAAACCGGGCTCGACGCCATTCGCAACATCGCGATCGACGGCGACCGCATAACCGAGGTGACCGCCACCCGGATCGAGGGGCGGCGCACGATCGATGCGCGCGGGCTGATCGCCGCGCCCGGCTTCATCGATCTCCATTCGCATGCCACCAACCAGGAAACCGCCGGCTATCAGGCAAGGGACGGCGTCACCACGCGTCTTGAGCTCGAGATCGGCGCCTATCCGGTCAGGTCCTGGTACGAGGCACGGCAGGGCCGCGAGCTTCTCAACTACGGCACCAGCGTCGGCCACACGCCGATCCGCTACTATCTCCAGAAGGGCGGCGGCGCGGCAGGGCTTGAGGCCCTGCGCAAGCCGGAAGCGTTCTTCGCTGGGCCGGAGATTGCGCAGCCCATTCCGGACGCCGCTTACGGCCAGCTCGCGCCGTTGCTGGAGGAAGGGCTGCGCGAGGGGGCGATCGGGGTCGGCAGCGGCACGCAATATGCGCCCGGCATCACGCACGAGGAAATGCTGGACGTCACGCGCGTCGCCGGCAGGATGCGGACCTGCGTCTTTACGCATGTCCGCTACGGCAGTCTGGTCGAGCCCGACAGCACCCTGGAATCGGTGCAGGAAAACATTGCCAACGCAGCAATCACCAGGGCCTGCGTTCATATCGTCCACATCAACAGCATGGCGATGTCGAAGGCACCGCTGATGGTGGGGCTGATGCGCTCAGCGCGCGAGCATGGCGTCGACGTTTCGACCGAGATCTATCCCTGGGGCGGCTCGGTGGATTCGATCCGCAGCGTCATCTTCGATCCCGGCTGGGAAAAGCGCTGGGGGGTCAGCGTCGGCGATCTCCAGTCGCGCAGCACGGGCAAAAGGCTGACCCAGGCTGACTTCGACGCGCTGCGTAACGGCACCGGCGATGACGGTGTGATCATGCATATGAACAGCGAAGCGACGATCACGGCGTTGCTGCGGGATTCGCTGGTGATGGTGGCAAGCGACGGTGGCAATATCACCGGCTCCAACGGCCATCCACGCTCGGCGGGCACGTTCGCGCGCGTGCTCGGCCATTATGTGCGCGAGGCACATGTCCTCGACTGGAGCGAAGCGATCCGCAGGATGTCACTGATGCCGGCACAGCGGCTCGAGGCGTTCGTCCCGTCGATGCGGCGCAAGGGCAGGCTCCAGGCAGGCGCTGATGCCGACATTGTGTTGTTCGATCCCGACAAGGTCGGCGAACGGGCAACCTATGGCGATGCCGCACGCTATTCCGAGGGGTTCCATTATGTGATGGTGAACGGCGTTCTGGTGGTCGACGGCGGTGCCCTGGTGTCGAACGTGCAGCCGGGCCGGCCGGTTCGTTCGGAGCTGAAGCAATGAGCGCCGTGATCGATGCCGCTGTCCCGGCCACGACATATCCGATGGGAACGGTGCCGCTCGATTTGCCGCGCCCCTATCTTCTTTTCCTCGGCGATGCTGATGATACCGCCTTCCTGAAGACCGGGCTCGGCCTGCGTGACTGGGCACCGGACCTGTGCGTCGCCGAATATAAATGCGACGGTGCCCTTGCTTCGCTTGGCCTACCGCTGATGCAACCCGGCGAAGCCTATGCCGCGGGCGCACGGGCGGTGGTCCTTGCGGCCGCGTCGATCGGTGGCGTGATCCGCCCTACCTGGATTCCCTGTCTGGTCGATGCGCTCGAGGCGGGGCTGGACATCGTCAGCGGTGCGCACGACCGGCTCTCCGCTGACCCGCGCCTGAAGTCCGTTGCCGATGCGCTCGGGCGGCGGTTGATCGACGTTCGCACGCCTCCTCCCGGCCTGCCGGTCGCCACCGGGCGCCGCAGGACGGGCAAGCGCCTGCTCACGATCGGCACCGATTGCGCATTGGGCAAGAAATATACCGCCCTGTCGCTCACTGGTGCATTCCGCGCACGCGGCCTAGCCGCCGATTTCCGCGCGACCGGGCAGACCGGCATCATGATCGCCGGGTCGGGAATTCCGATTGATTCAGTGGTCAGTGATTTCGTCGCGGGCGCGGCTGAGGTGCTCAGCCCGGATGCGGACCCCGATCACTGGGATGTGATCGAAGGGCAGGGGTCGATCTTCCACCCATCCTATGCCGGTGTGTCGCTCGGGCTGCTGCACGGCTCGCAGCCCGACATCCTCGTGCTCTGCCATGCTCATGGGCGCGAACGTATCGTAGGTCTTGCCGACTATCCGTTGCCGTCGATCGGGGACGCCATTGCGCTGTCGCTCCAGCTTGCGCGACTGACCAGCCCGCAGGTTCGCTGCGCCGGTATATCCCTCAACACCGCGGGGCTTTCGGATGCCGAGGCTGCGGCTATCGTCGCGCGCCGTGCCGACGAATGGGGGCTGCCGGTTGCCGATCCGATGCGCCCTGGCCCGCATTTCGACAGGCTGGTAGAGGCATGTATCGGCTGATGCGCTTGCTTGTCGCCCTTTCGCTGCTGCTCGGGTTCGGCGTGCTGCTGCCTGCCGGTGCGTCGCATGCCACGGAGCCCGCGCGTTTCGAGGCGGCGCTCGCCGATGTTCGCGCCATGGTCGAGGCAGTGCCCGACAAATGGGGGCTCGCCGTCGCCGTCACCGATCGCGAACGATTGCGCCTGGTGGCGACTCATGGCGATGCGGATATCGACCGACATATCCCCGTCACGGCCGATACGCGCTTTGCGATCGGCTCCATCTCCAAATCCTTCGTCGCGATCACGCTGTTGCAAATGGCTGATGAAGGCCGGTTCGATCCGGCCGCACCGATCGTCCGCTACCTGCCCGATTTTCATCCGCGATCGGCCTTTTCGCCCATCACCGGACATGCGCTGCTTTCGCATACGTCGGGCCTGCCCAATTATCAGCCCCAGCTGGCGTCAATGCGTTTCCTTCCTTCAGCGCTCAACGATTGGGAACCGCGCTATCCGCCGGGCGCCCATTTCTGGTATTCGAACGCCGGCTATCAACTGCTTGGCTATGCGACCGAGCAGATCGAAGGGCAGCCCTATCCGCTCGTCCTGAAGCGCCGAGTCCTCGACAGGCTCGGCATGACCGATACCGATCCCCAGATCGACGACCGGCTGCTTGGCCGCATCGCGAAAAGCTATGTCCGCGCGCCCGACGGCAGCCGGCGGGATGCGCCGTGGTTCCCTTATCTTGCAGCGGACGGCGCAATCGCTTCAACGGTCGGCGACATGAGCCGCTACGCACGCATGCTGCTCGGCCGTGGGCAAACACCTTCCGGCCGCCTGATCTCGGCGCGGGCCTTCGATCGGTTCGCGACGCCGGTGCTCGATGATTATGGCTATGGCATTGACGTGCTCGAAGGCGGGAAAGTGCTCGCGCACAGCGGGTCGATCGCCGGCTTCGAGGCTTATCTCAATGTCGATCTCGGCAATGGCGTCGGGGTCGTCTTCCTTGGCAACGGCCCGATCGACCGGACCTTGCGCGACCGCGTCATCGCCCGATTGAGCGAGGGCATGGGAGGGCGGCCGAAGGCGACTTCCGCCGTTGCACCACGATCGTTCGCCCCTCCCGCCAGCTTCGCCGGGCGCTTCGTCGGGGCCAAAGACGAGACTTTGGTGTTCGCGCCCGATCCGGCCGGCGGGCTGGCCCTCCGCCAGGGGGAAGGCATGCTGCCGCTGGACCGCCTGGGCAGGGATGTCTGGGGTGCCTATCTGACGCCCGGCGGGCCGCGGACCTTCCTCTTCTTCCGTGACGGAACAGGCGTCGTGACTGACGTGTCGGAGGGAGTGTCGAGCTACGCGAGGCAGGGCGGCGGTGCCGTCCCCAAGCCTGCACAGGCTGGCTGGCGTTCGCTCGTGGGGCGCTACATGGCGCATGGCGAGGAAGGCCCGGGCGTGCGGATCTTCGCTCGAAACGGCCAGTTGATGATGACCTATGCGGATTCCAACGCGCCGCCAACGCCCTTGGTTGAAGAGGGACCGGGCCGGTTCCGCTTCGCCGAGCCGGTCTTCGCACCGGAATGGCTTGGGTTCGATACGATCATTGCCGGGCAGGCTCAGCGACTGATCCTGAGCGGTATGCCGCTCTACCGGATCGAACTTCCTTGATTGCAGCCCGGTTCCTGCTGCTCGCGGCAAGCATCCTGCTCGTCTCCGCGCGGGCGCCGGCACTGACGCAACCGGGCACCGACACCGGGACGGCGGCCTTTGTTGAATGGGCGCGCGAACATGCCGTGACCCTGCCGTTCTGCACTGAACAATCCGACCCGAATTTCCTGCGGAAAACCAGTTCGATCATTGGCGACGCCCGTGTCGTTGCCCTTGGCGAACCGGCGCATGGCGCGCACGAACCGCTCGCCTTCCGCAACTGCCTGTTCCGCTATCTGGTCGAGCGCCATGGATTTACCGCGATCGCCGTCGAATCCGGCCTCAATGAATCGCGCCGGCTTCAGGATTATCTGGCGGGCGGGCAGGGTGACCCCCGCCACCTTGCTCGCGACAGCCTGAGTTGGGGTTTCGGTCGCTTCGCCGAGAATGTCGACCTGATCGAGTGGATCCATCGCTACAATGCGGATCGCGCGCATGGGCGGAAGATTCGCCTGTACGGCATCGACATGAGCGGCGGCGAGCGCAGCGGTGAATGGCGCAATGCACGGATCACCCTGGACGACAGCATCCGTTATCTGGCGGCGACGGCCCCCGACCGCTCAAGGCATGTCGCCGCCGCGATCGACCCTTTTCTCAGCCACTTCACTCTGCCGGGTTACGCGGCGCTGCCCGCCGCCAGCCGGGCGCGCTTTCGATCGGCCCTTGCGGCGCTGGTTCGTTTCTTCGATCGTGAAAAGACACGGTTGATCGCGGTATCCGGCGAGGAGGATTTCGCCTGGGCGAAGCGCAACGCGATCCTTGCTGGCCAGGCGGAAGCGATGTTCCGGGTCTCCCGTCCTGCCTCGTCCGACGACACGCTCCTGCGCGAAGACTATAAATCCGATGCCGTCCGCGATTCAGCCATGGCGGACAATGTGCGCTGGGTGCTTGAACGCGAAGGGGCATCCGGCCGGGTCATGCTGTTCGCGCACAACGGGCACATCGTGAATGCGCCGCTACGGGGCGGCATCTGGTCGGTCTATGCGCATCCCCCGATGGCGATGGGGCAGCATCTGCGCGGCGTTCTCCACGACCGGTTGCGGATCATTCCCATGGTGGCCGCAGCCAATGGCCCGGGTCTTCCGCCTGGCGAAGGGCCGTCTGGCACCATCGACAGGGCGCTGGCAGGAACCGGGCTCGAGCATTTCCTGCTTGATATCCGCACCATTCGCGCACCCGTTCCGGCGGAGTGGCTCGCGCGGGATCAATCCATGCGCGTCAATTTCACGACCGAGCTTGTCCTCTCGCCGAGATCGGCCTTCGATGCCGTTGGGTTCTTTACGAGGCTGCCCCCCCCAGGCGACGGTGGATGCACGCTGAACGAGACTATCGGGATCTCCGGTACTGGCGGCGGCTCAGGGCCGCAGGATCGCGGTCCCGGTCATCGGATTGGTCAGGGTCACATTCTCCAGTGCCTTGATCCGCCAGTCGCCATCGCGACGGGTCACCACCGCGAGGATCAGGGTGTCGACCTGATGCGGCCCCGCCGGATGCGCGGCACCGGCGCTGAGGCGCGTCCAGAAATGCAAGATCGCCGCATCGTCGGAGATGGGGTCGATATCGGGCACGTCGATCGCAAGCGTCGAATCGCGATAGATTGTCGCGTGAATATGGGCATGGCCAGCAACGATCCGGTCGACCCCGCGCCAATAGGTCCCGAACCGGTTCACGAACGTCGCGTCGGGATGGAACAACTGGCCAAAAGCCTCCATGTCATGCGTGTTCCACGCTTCCTGGAAGCCTATGGTGACGTCCGCCGGTTCCGCGTTGTGATCCGTCATGCCTCGCCCTCATGATATTGCCCGTGCGCCATGCTGGTCCGGGAAGCGATCATATCGTGTCCCGCGAGATTCGCCCATTCCGGGCTGCGGGGCACCTTTTTCCGGACACCACATAGCCTAAACCACGCGGCGATCATCCGGGATACTGGGCGCCAGATTCTTCCCGGTTCTTTGAAGAGGTGATGTTAATATCGTTATATTTCAATATATTATAGATACATTCGGACTGAGGGAAAAAAACTCCTAAATAATCGCCGGGATTTCCTGATCGCCTTCTAAAGCCACGACAACCGTCATTTCCGTTGGCTTTGGGCGGGGGATTCCATGGTTTCCATTTTCACCGGGCTTGGCGCTGGCTTCGAGCGTGGGTCGCGGACGATGCTCGGGTCCTCGGGCCTGCTCGGCTCGGGATCGATCGGGCGGAACAATGAGCAGGTGTCGCTGAACGCGGCGACCGGTAACCTGCTGATCAGCCAGCGCGATGATTTCCTGGTCGGGGTCGGCCAGGATTCGGAGATTGCGCGGACCTATAACAGCCTCGGCGACATGTCGGACGACAATGGCGACAACTGGCGCCAGAGCACTGACCGTCGTGTCTACGGGCTGACCGGTACGGTCAACACGACGGGCAGCACGGTCAAGCGGGTCTCGGGGGATGGATCGGAGATCGCCTATACCTGGCAGACGATCGGCGGGGTTGCTGCCTATTGGACGGCCGAGGGCGCGGGAGCCTATGACAAGCTGAGCTATGCGAGCGGGGTATGGACCTGGACCGACGGCGACACGTGGGACACCGAGAAATACGCGGCGCACGGTGTCTATGGGCTGACCGGTACGGTCAACACCGCGGGCAGCACGATCAAGCGGGTGCTGGCCGACGGCACGAGCAGTACCTACAGCTGGGACTCGGCGACTTCTAAATACATTGTCAGTGCTGGCACGGCGAGCACCGACAATCTCGCCTATTCGGGTGGCGTGTGGACGTGGTCGAACAGCGGCAGCCCGCTCACCCAGGTCTATAGCAACAATGGTGCGAGCTGGAGGGTCACGGAACTGGCCACCATCCGCGGACAGAAGCTGAGCTTCTCCTATAGCGGCGCGAACCTCAGCCGCGTGACCACGCACAATGGCGACTATGAGGAATATGTCTGGTCGGGCGTGAACATCACGCAGATCGTGACCGGCTATACCGATCTTGTGACAAGCGTCGCCAAGACGCTCACTCGCACCCGTTACGGCTATGACGGATCGAACCGGCTGGCGACGGTGACCGTTGACCTGACGCCGAACGACAACAGCATCGCCGACGGCGCCACCTATGTCACGACCTACACCTATGATGGTTCGTCGAAGCGCGTCGCCTCGATCAGCCAGACCGATGGTTCGCAGATCGACATCCTTTACGACGGATCAGGCCGGGTCTCGACCTTCAGCCAGGCGGTGGCGGCCGGGGTCGCCCGCACCACGACGATCGCCTATTTCGCCGGTTATACGACCATCACCGACTCGCTCGGGCAGGTGACCCGGCTCGACTATAATGCGGACGATTCGCTGGCGAAGATCACGGCGCCGCCGGCCTTTGCCGGAGCGGCGGCGCAGGTGACGCAGTTCACCTATACCGCCGCCGGCAGCGGCAATGTTTCCTCCGTCATCGACCCGCTCGGGGTTGCGGCGACCTTTACCTATGACGGTTCGGGCAATGTCCTGACCGCGACCGATCGGCTCGGCAATGTCGTTACGCGCACCTATACTGCGAGGAACGAAGTGCTGACCGAGACGCGCACCGGATCGGACGCCAGCGGGGCGATCGTCAGCCACACCAGTCGTTATGTATATAATGACATAGTGGGTAATCTTTCATTTGGAAGTTTGGCATATTATATCAACCCTGAAGGAAGAGTAACGTACTATACGCGAGATACATTCGGCAGATTGTTCGGCGAATGCTTCATGAATGATGCTTTTTATGATATCTCTTCATTGAATTCATCGGAATCAATCGCAGTAGATTTGATGAATGCTTGGTTCAAGGGGATTCCAGATAGAAGTGGTACGGTAATATTAAGAGATTTGCCCGATGCGAGAGGAAATACAAGATTCAAGAGAGAGTTTTCTACCGCACTGGTCATTGGCAATGGTTCTCCTGATTTAACTGCGCCCTATGCCCACACGGATTACGTCTATGACCAGGCGGGGCAGTTGCTCAGCCGGACAACGACGGGCCTCGGCATCGAGACGTTCGTGTATGACGGGCTTGGCCGCGTCATCGCGTCGACCGACCTCAACGGCAACACGACCAGCTTCGCGTTCAACGATTCAGCCCAGCAGACGATCGTCACGCTCACCAATGGCTATGTCCAGACTTCGGTCTACAACAAGGCCGACGAGCTGATATCGTTCACCGATTCCGGCAGCAACGTGACCGGCGGCACCGCCACCTATGCCTATGACCAGCGCGGCCAGCTGCGCGTCACCACCGACGCGACGGGCCACAAGGCGTATAGCGTCTATGACAAGACCGGCCGGAAGATCGCCGATGTCGACCATTACGGCAATCTGATCGAATATCGCTATGATGCGGACAGTCGCCTGGTCGCGACAGTCCGCTACAATATTCCGGTCACCGGCACCCTGTTCGACGACCTGTCCGACGTAACCAAGACGCCGGAAATGTCAGCGCTTCGCCCGGATGCGACCACCCTCGATCTGTGGACCTGGACGGTCTATGACGCCGGGGGGCGGGTGATCGAGAAGATCGACGGCGATGGCGGCGTCACCACCTATCAATATGACGGCGAGAGCCGCCTGATCGGCACGACCCGCTACGCCAACAAGCTGGACGCGACCCAGGTCGCTTCGATCAGGGCGACGCTGCCGACGGCGATGGTACTGCCGGTCGCCGATGCTGCACGCGACAGCGTGGCGCGCAACTTCTACGACAAGGCCGGGCTGCTGATCGGCGTGCTCGATGGCGAAGGCTATCTCAGCCGGATCACCTACGACAATGTCGGACGCAAGGTTTCCGAGACCGGCTATGCGACCATCACTACTGCTGGTCTTCGCGCGACGGGTAGTTTCAATGCGCTGGTCGCATCCGTCACAGCCGTCGCCAACCCGGCCGACCGGATCATGCGTTATGTCTATGACGCGCAGAGCCATCTCCGGTTCCAGATCGACGGGCTGAACCACGTCACCGAATATGTCTATGATTCGGGTGTCGCCGGCGGGGCCATTGGCGTCGTGCGGCAGACGATCCACTATGCCGGCACGATCGGCGTGCTGGCTGACTACCGGATCACGACGGTCAAGGCGGCGGTGGCGGCGCTCGCCGGGAACCCAGACAACCGCAAGAGCTGGGCGGTCTATGACGCCTCGAACCGGCTGGCCTATGCGATCGACGCCACCGGCGCGGTTACGGGATACAGCTACGACAATCTCGGCCAGGTCACCAAGGCCGTCCGGTTCGCGGCCAGCCGTCCGACTTCGACCTTGCCCGATCTCGCGACGATGACGGCCTGGCAGACGGCCAATGCCAGCGCCGCGGCGGACCGGGTCACCCGCAGCTATTACACGGCGCGTGGCGAGCTGCGCTACACGGTCGATGCCGAGGGGTATGTCTCCTGGATCGACTATGACGCCGAAGGCCGCGCCGTCACGACCAGGCGGTGGGATAGCCCGATCGCCGCGACCGACGCGACCACGATCGCCGACGTCCAGGCGCTCGCCACCGGCAGCTTCGCCACCACCTCCACCGCCTATGACAATGACGGCCGGGTCGCCTGGACCAGCGATGGCGAGGGTGTCCTCACGACCTATACCTATAATGCCAACGGCACGCTGAATTCGACCTATCGGGCAAACGGTACCGCCGACCAGGTCCAGACCCTCTACGAATATGACAATGCCGGGCGGGTGATCGCGCGACATGATGCGTATGGGACAGCCGATGAGGCGACCACCCGGTTCGCCTATGATGGTCTCGGCAATGCCGTCTCGGTCACCGATGCGCTGGGCAACGCCAGCTACAATTATTACGACAGGCTCGGCCGGGTCGTCTCCACCCGTGACGCCGAAAACTATGTCACCGAGACGACCTATAATGCGTTCGGCGACGTCGCCTCGGTCACACGGCGTGCCAACAGGGCGACCAATGCCGCGTCGGTCCCGACGCTGCCGGCGTATGTCGCCGATCCCGCCCGCGATGCGACCAGCTACATTTATTACACGATCCTCGGCCAGGTCGCGGCGACCCGCGACGCCGAGGACTATGTCACCGAATATAGCTATACCAACTTTGGCGAGGTCGCCTCGACCACGAGGCGCGCGAACAAGGCGACCAATCCCGCCGACGCCACGACGCCGCCGGTCTATGTGGCTGACCCTGCCAGCGACGCGACCAGTTACGCCTATTATGACAGGCTCGGCCGGGTCACCACGACGCGCGACGCTGAAAGCTATGTCACCGAGATCGCGTATGACGCGTTCGGCCAGACGGTGTCGGTCACCCGTCGCGCGAACAGGGCGACCAACACCGCCGACCCCGCGACGCTGCCGGTCTATGCCGCCGACGCGAGCAGGGATGCGACGAGCTTCACCTATTACAACCGGCGCGGCCAGGTAACGACCACCCGCAACGCGGAGGGCTATGTCACCGAGATGGCGTATGACGCCGCCGGCAACATCGTGTCGATCACGCGCCGTGCCAACAAGGCGACCGGCGCCGGCGATGTCGCGACCCTGCCCGGCTATACTCCCGACGCGCTCAAGGACGCGACCAGCTACAGCTATTACAATCGTCGCGGCCAGGTCGTCGCAACGCGTGACGCCGAAGATTATGTCACCGAAACGACCTACAATGCGCGGGGCGAGGCGATCTCGGTCACCCGCCGCGCCAACAGGGCCGACAACCCGGCCAGCACCACGACGCTCCCGACAGTCACGGCGGACGCCGGGAGGGATGCAACGACCAGCTTCCAATATGATCGCATGGGCCGCATTACCCGGTCGACAGACGCGCTCGGTTATTACGAGCAATATACCTACACCGCGCTCGGCCAACGCGCGACGGTCGTCAACAAGCTCGCCAGCGTCGCCGGGGCCGGCAACGCCGCGCTGTACACGACGAGCTATGCCTACGATAAACGAGGCCTTCTGCTCTCGGAAACCCTGCCGGTCTCTTCGGTGAAGTCCGACGGCACCGTCCAGGCGACGACCGTCACCAACAGCTATGGGTATGATTCGCGCGGCAACCGCACCAGCATGGTCGAGGCCGCGGGCCTCGCCGAAGAGCGCACCACCATCTACGTCCATGATCGTCTGGACCGCCTTGTCGAAACCCACGGCACGACCGCGAATGCCACCAGCAGCGGGGTGGTCGGGACGGTCGTTTCCGCGCAATATGACGCGCGCGGCAACGTCATCCAGAAAACGGACGCGATGGGCGCCCGCACCCTGTTCTATTACGACAAGCTCGACCGGATCACCGTCCAGATCGGGGCAACGGGCACCTATTCGACCATAAGCTATGGCGACGTCACCGGCGCCGGCAGCACCCAGGTCACCCGTGTCTATGCCGTGCAACTGGCCTCGTTGCCGGCGGCCGGAGGTACGCCCCCTTCGGTACCCGCCGGCACCTATCGCCAGACCACCAGCAATTTCGACAAGCTGGGCCACCTGACATCGACCGTCATCGACAATGTCCGGACCGGCAGCTGGGTCTCGGGTGTCTATGTCACCTCCGCAGCGACGACTGTGACGGTCAGCTACCAATATGATGCAGGCGGCAACGTCGTCACGACCACCGACGGCAATGGCGGCGTCATCTGGTCCTGGTTCGACAAGCTCGATCGCAAGACCGCCCAGGTCGACCAGAACAATTATCTCACCAGCTGGACGTTCGACGCCGAAGGCAATGTCCTGAACGAACGCCGCCATGCCAACGCTGCGAGCGAGGCGATCGCCATCGCCGCCCCGCCGACGGTGTCTGCCAATGCCGCCGACCGGGTGACCAACTTCACTTATGACAGGAATGGCCGGCGGCTTACCGAGCAGCGCACCGATGTCGAATATTATATGCTCACCAGCCAGTCGACCGGCACTCTCGCGTCGACCATCAGCAGCTCGGACATCGCCTATAGCTATAACGCCCTCGGCCAGGTCCGCACCAAGACGGAAGCGGTCGACAATGGCGGCTCGACCCCGACCATCACCTATACCTATGACGAGGGTGGCCGGCTGATCGTCGAAAGCCGTATCGCCGATCCGTCCAGTCCGTCGCTCACGCCGACGGTGCGGTATTTCTATAACGGCCTGGGCGATCTCACCCGCACCCAGCAGGGCGGCGCGAGCGCCGACAACGGCGCGGACCGCATCACCACCTCTGAGTATTGGGGCGGTCGCCTGACCGGCACGGTCGATGCCGGGGGCAACCCGCATCGTTACTATTACGATCTGGCCGGCCGGAAGACCGGCGAAAGCTATGAGCGCGTGAGGTCCGACCTGACGACGCTGCATGAGGGGCTGTCCTATCAATATGACGCCGCCGGCAACTTGATCCGCCAGGCATATGGCACGGTCAGTTCGGGTGTCTTCACCGACGCGGGCGACGTGACCACCCTGAGCTACAATGCTTATGGCGAAGTCGTCAGCCGCGGCCTTATGGGCTTTGGCAGCGGAACTGCCGTCGTCCAGGAACAATATGCGTATGACGATGCAGGGCATCTGTGGAAGAGCAGCGCCGGCGACGGTGTCTGGCGCTATTATGTCTATGACGCGAACGGCAACCGGACGCTGACGCTTGAGGATGCGGCCAGGGCCTGGGGTGACCTGGTCGACCGCGCCAGCATCGGGGATGTGCTGGGGATCGCCACCAATGGCAATGAGAACAGCCTTGGCAGCGTCTATATCGACGGCATCAACGCCACCGTCACCGTCTACGATGCGCGCAACCAGGCGACCTCGGCGATCCAGCCCCAGCGCCAGTTGAACAGCGGAGCCACCGGCACGGCCACGACGGCCGACCTCATGACGGAACGCACGTACAACGCGTTTGGCGAAGTGCTGACTGAAACCGATGCGCGGGGCTCAACGACGAGCTACAGCTACAACACGATGGGCCGCACCACTGCTGTCCAGCACGCCGGGGTCGGTTACGAAACCACCCACGGCTCGTTCACGACGATCGCGCCGACGGAAGGCTATGCCTATGACCGGTCCGGCCGGCTGATCGGGACGCGCGATGCGAACAGCATGGCGAATCCGTCCGGCATCTGGAAATCGCGCCTGTTGCTGGCCGGGAGCGGTTTCGGCGGCACGGATGCCCTGGTCGTGAAGGAATATCATTCCGACGGCGGTGTGCGGACCAACGTGTACGACGTCTTCGGCGATCTGCGGGACGCAGCGGACGAGCTCAACCGCCACACCATCAATGTCTACAACAAGCTCGGCCAGCTCACCCAGGTCACCCATGCGGGCGGGCTGGTCGACAATTACGACTATGACGTGCTCGGCCAGCGTACCAGGCACTGGAATTCGTTCCTCGGCGCGTCGGATGTCGAGAAGACCGATTATGACGTGCAGGGCCGCATCGTCTCGAGCGTCGCGTTCGGAGGGGACGTGACGACGATGACCTATAGCTGGTCTGCCACGACGGCGACGGCCGGCCTGGGAACCTTCGGCGCCGTTACGCAGCGGACCACCTATGCCAATGGCAAATGGACCGAGGATGTCAGCGACGGCTTCGACCATATGGTTTCCCACACCGACATGGGTGGCCGGGTCACCGCCTTCACCTATGACAGCGGCGGCCGGCTGATCGAACGGTCGGGCGCCGAGGTGCAGCGTTACACCTATCTCAACACCGGGCTGGCCGCCTCGATCTCGACCGGCACGATGTACGGCTCGGTCTTCTACGAAACAGCGCATGCCGATTACAGCTACAATGAAAACAGCAACAAGCTGACCGAATATGCGACGATCGGCGGCGCGGTGACGCAGAATGCCAGTGCCACCTATGACGCGCTTGGCCGGATGACCAGCTGGGCGGAAGCCGGCAACGGCACCGCGCCGGCGGCAAGCGTGACATGGAGTTATGACGCGTCCGGCAATATCCGGCACCTCAGCCAGACGTATCGCGTGCTCGACAGCTATGGCAATGCCTCGGCGACGGCGACGGGCCCGGAGCATTTCTGGTACGACTATGATTCGATGAACCGGGTCGTGACCGACCGTGGGGCATTGTCGGGGGGCGTGGTCGTACGCGGCGCGAAGGGAGTCAGCCTGGCCTATGACGCGGCCGGCCAGCGCCGCACGGTGCTGTCGGACGACTATATGATCGGCTACGCCCAGACCTGGGTATGGTATCCGGACTATGACCCCGGGTCGGGGCATCACGAGCCGATGCCGATGGATCCCGGCGTGACCGGCGACTATGAGTACCGGCAGGTCAATTTCTTCGGCCAGCGGCAGGAAACCTATAGCTACGACAATGCAGGCAACCTGATCAGCGCGGCGATTGCCGAAAGCGGTTATGAGGATCAGGGTGACGGCACCGTCGTCGCCAGCGGGGCGATCGACCGTTCCGTGGGTGGCGGCAGCTACAGCTATGATGCGCTCGGCCGGCTGCTCCACCAGGCCGACACGAACGCGGCCGGGACGGTGATCTACGACAATCGGCAGACCTATGATTCGAAGGGGCGGATCGCGACGCAGCAGACGACGCAGCTCCAGAAGAGCGTCTATTACGGGACCACGGGCACCTACACGACGACGGTGACCAACAGCTATGGCGACGGCACGGCCGACTATGCGCTGGGGGCGATCACCTCGAGCACGACGAGCGGTTTCGCGATCGAGAACGGCGTCTACCGGACGATGCCGGTATCGAGCACGGTGAGCAGCTATGCCTGGTACGAAGGGGCGGTCCAGTCGAGCGTGGTCTATACGCCCGACACGGGCCAGCCGGGGACGAGCTTCACCACGAGCTATTATTACAGCGGCTCGGGCGTGTTCACCTCGGCGATCGTGGCTGATGGCCAGCCGCGCACGATCACGGTGAAGAGCGACGTGCTTGGCCAGGTGATCCGCCGGGACGAATCCAAGAACAGCGGCAACACAAAGATCGGCGGCGACCCGCATGAAGTGTGGTACCGGTTCAATGGCCGGCAGATCGGGTTCAACGGCAACAACAGCACGTATGACAGCAGCTATGCAGGCTCGCTGGTGGATCGCGAGCGGACTCCCTTTTCGGGCACGAGCACCGGCTCGTTCCGGTTCGGCGCGACCGCTGGGGCGTCGTTCGGAGATTTCAACACGCGGCTGACGCCGGTGAACAGCTTCCAGCAGGGCAGCTCGGGCGGCAGCTACACCGTGCGTACTGGCGACACGCTGTCGAGCATCGCGGCGCAGGTCTGGGGCGATGCGAGCCTGTGGTACAAGATCGCCGAGGCCAACGGGCTGAACGCCGCCAGCACGCTGGTCGAGGGCCAGACGCTGACTCTTCCGGGCGGTGTGTCGAAGAACGGCAACAGCAGTTCGACGTTCAAGCCCTACGACCCGAGCGACGCGTACGGCGATACATCCCCCACCACGCCCAAGCCCCAGGCTGCGAACAAGAACAAATGCGGCGTGTTCGGGCAGATTCTGCTTGTGGCAATCGCGATCGCGGTGAGCGCGGTGACCTATGGCGCGCTGACCAGTGCCAGCACCACAATTCTGGGCGGGATCGCCGCGGGCGCCGTCGCCGGTGCGGCGGGCAGCATCGCGAGCCAGGTGGTTGGGGTGGCGACCGGGATCCAGGATAGCTTCAGCTGGAAGGGGGTCGCGCTGGGCGCGATCGCCGGAGCGGTTGGCGGTGGGATCGGAGAGTTTGCAAGAGGGGCGACGGAAGCGGCGAAAGCCGGCGAAGCTCTCTCCGCGCTCGGGAAGGTCGGCAATTTCCTGGGGAGAGGCGGCTTCGTGAGTGGTGCCGCGCGCGGCGTGCTCAGCAGCGTGATAACCCAGGGGATCGGCGTTGCGACGAAATTGCAGTCGAAGTTCGATTTCGTCGGCGTCGCGGTTGGCGGGATGGTCGGCGGTGTTTCGAGTGCAATCAACTTGGGCGGCTTCGAGGGGCGCATAGTGTCCGGCGCCGCTGGCGCACTGGCTGGTGCTGCCACGCGGAGCCTGCTCGACGGATCGAGCTTTGGCGACAATATATTGGCGGCGCTGCCGGATGTGATCGGCAGTACCATCGGTAACTTGGTGGCGCGCCAGGTCGCCGGGGGCCGTAAGCAATCAGCAGGCGAGAAAGTGTTGCTCGCCGAAGCACAGAAGAGCGCCAACGCACCGATTGGAGCGGCCGGTAGCCAGACAGCGGCCATCTCCAGCCCGGCCGCAACCGAAGTGGATGCGCAGCCTGACGATGTCGTTGTTACCGCGCGCCGGTCACGCGTCAGTGTCTCCGGTACGTATTCCCCAACTCACAATATCGGGTTGCTCGAAAATATTGGTTACACCAACCGCAGACCACAAACGAGAGAGGAGAATGCTGCTCAGACTCAAGGTGTGACAAAATCCATCAATAGTAGAAAGGATTTGACTTTAGGGCAGAAGGACAAGGCGTTAACAAATCTATACAATAGAAGCTCATATTGGGATTCTATTTTGCCGAGCAATGCTCCGGACGTGGCTGCCGGTATTGCCGGATCGGCAAGTTTTCTGGGAATAGCTTACGTGGGAGGGGCGCTGACAATAGGAGGCTCGGGTGGCCTCGTGATCAGTGCGGAAAGTTTATCCCTAGGCGGAAGTGATGGTATTTACCTTGGCAACGATGCGATCACCATTGGAGGGCGAGGCGGAATATATCTTGGCAATGGTGGCATTTCGATTGGAGGAACGGAGGGTATCTATGCTGGAACGGGCAGGCTCAGCATTGGAGGTGCCAGTGGAATCGTTGTCGATCAACGCACATTCAGCATCGGAGGATACACGCTTTGGAACGAAGGGGCCGCAGAGAATGTAGGTGCCAGTAGCGTTGCGAATGGGGCGCGTCTCGGTCCCCAACTTCTCGCGGAGGAAGTGGCGAACGGACATGCTCTCGCAAAGCACCTTGCAGGTGGCGAGTTTGCTCCGTTGGGCATCCGGACCAAAGCGCAGTTTCAGGACTTTGTGGAAGGCATTGTGAGCAATCCAGCGACGCCCACGAGGTATGCTTCTGATGGAACAAAATACTTCCTTGATGAGAGCACCCGCACGATTGTGATCAGCGGCTCTAGAGGTGAGGCGACGGCGTTCCGGCCAGATTATGGCGTTGGTTGGGAAAACTATCTAAACTCGCAGGTCCCTCGCAACGCTCGCTTGCCGGGGTATGACCCTGTCCCGCGCGGTAGGTAAGTGAATAGAGGATGATGAAGATGCAGATTGAAATTACCGCAGAAGAACTGCGCTACATAATCCGGTGCGGAGCGGCATTGGCTCAAAATGTGCCGAACACGTCGCTGCCAACCTACTGCGGCTTCAACAAAGACCAGATTGTAGAGTTCTCGGGTCGCATGAGAGATGAGTTGGAGAAAGAAGGCCTCGATATGTAGTTGCCGCAGAGACGGCGCCTGCCCTAAAGATGAACCGCGCTGGTTTTGCCGGAGGCTCCCACTACTGAGAAGGTGGAGCCTGTATGAGCAAGACGACGAATAAGTTTGCGCCGGAAGTCCGCGAGCGTGCGGTGCGGATGGTGGTCGACCACGAGCGCGATTACCCGTCGCGCTGGGCGGCGGTGGTGTCGATCGCGGAGAAGGCGGCACCGTGCCCGCTCGATCACGTCAACCGCCGGTTCTACGCGCCAGCGCCGAACATGCTGTGCAGCGTGCTCCCAGCATCGTCCTGCCGCGCTAGAGGGGGCTGAGAAATGTCGTTCTATGATCTTTATGGGATAGAAGCCGAAAGTCTGGACGATGCGAAAGCTATCCTTGAAAGGTTGCTCGCGTGCTCATTTGAGGAGCGAGATAGCACCTACCATGCAGGCACATATTACACCTTCGGTGACGAAGCCGGAGAGCACTTCATGCTCAAGGAAAATCGCGATCCGTTTGAGGATGTGCCTGCCGAAGACAGCTTTCCGAACAGCAAGTTACTTCTCTATGTGAACGAAACGACGCGCTCGGATGAGTTGCAGGATGCTCTCGCCAGGGGCGGTGATGCCATTATGCTTCTGCGGCATGAAGACCTGTAGGGGCGCTTGAGGAGTGAAAAACCTTCAGTCAGAGTGAAGGCAAGATAAAGGGATGGCTCCCCCTGCGGGGTAAGCCATTGTTTGTGCATAGTTTTTTACGAGATGGGTGGCGCTGGTGGGAGACTCTTGGTGCCATTGTGGTACCAAGCTGTTGAATATCTTGTGCAAATATTGGTGCCATCGCGAGACCGGCCTGTCCTCGCATGCGGTTCTGGGTCGTCGAGGGTTCGCCGTGACGATCGCCGATGGGGGGCGAGCCTGCGGCCCGACAAGCGGACATCGCGCGTGCCGCGCGCTGCGCGGCCATGCCTGATACGAACCAGCTCAGGCTTCCGCTGTAGACGCCGAGGCTTGGCGCCTACGCGGGGTGGATGAGGTTGCCGTTCGAGTCTTGCTGTTGTCCACAATATTCCATAATATGCGGACAAGAGGTGACCCGTGAACAAGCCGATGACATTGAACGTCCGGATCAGCGGCGTGCTCAGCGATTTCGTCGCGACGCATGTCGGCGATGATGGCGCCTACGAAAATATCAGCGAATATGTTCGCGACCTGATCCGGCGCGACAAGGAGCGCAGCGAGGCGGAGACGTTCGAGCGGCTGAAGGCGGAACTGGTCCACGCCTTCGCGGAGCCGGAGGGCAGCTATGCTGTTCTTGATGCGGACGATGTGATCGCACGCAACAGCCGGGCCTGATCATGGCGTCGTTTCGGGTTTCCGCTACCGCCAATCAGCGGCTCGACGAGATTTTTGCCTATACATATGACACCTGGGGGCAGAATCAGGCGGGGGCCTATATTCGCAGCCTGTTCGCTTGTTTCGAGAGGATCGCGACACGCGATATCGCCTCGCGCGCCATCCCGGCCGAGTTCGAGGTCGAAGGCTTTTATTGCCGGCACGAGCGCCACTATGTCTATTGGCGACGGCTGAGCGATGGAGCAGTCGGCATCGTCACGATCCTGCATGAGCGCATGCACCAATTGGACCGGCTTCGTCAGGATTCGAGGTAGGCGGTCGGGCTGGGCTATTTGACAAAGTCCGTCACCGGCCTCCTCTCAATACGGCGGCGGCCTGATGGAGCAGGCGTTCGACCAGAACCAAAGAGCCGGCCCGACATGCGGCCTGGGCATAAACCGACAAGGGAAGCTTGCCCTCGAACAGGATGTCGCGCTCGATGCCGAGACCGAAGGGCCGGCGAAGCGACTCCAGTTCTTCGAGCGCAAAATAGCCTAATTCCGGACTGCCAAAGCCAAGGTCGGCGAGGCCGAACATGACCCCGTCCTCATCGATCTCGGTGGCGATCCAGGTTGCCTGACCCGCGGGATTGAAGAATCGGACGACCGGAATGGGATCGGGTTTGCGCTTGCCCTTGCCCAGCGCATCGAGCCGGGCGCTATCGTTGGCGCGCAGCGCCGCGCGGATTGCGAAGGGCTCGGCGTACGCGGCTCAATGTGCGAAGATCCGGCGCTTCTCCCACTGATCCTGTGCCGCAGACGCGCGCATTTTGGGGGCGGACCGAGCAAGTCTGCCGACCAGTTGTCGTTTCCGCGCATCTCAACTTGATTGGTGAGAAATATGCGGGGAAATTGCCTAATAAAATCAATGAATTATGGAGTTTTCAGCTCGATGGCGGTGAGTTTCCCCCACTGCCAAAGCTAAAAAAGAGGCCAAATGACCGGCATAGATCATTGATTTATAAGAGAAAAATGGCGCACCCGACAGGATTCGAACCTGTGACCTCTGCCTTCGGAGGGCAGCGCTCTATCCAGCTGAGCTACGGGTGCCTGGTCGCAGGCGCCTAGCAAAGCGCGGCGGGCTACGCCAGCCCTATCGCTTCTTCTTCGCCAGTGTGACGGGCTGGAATATGCCAAGGCCGCAGGTCGGCCCCCGCACGGGGCCGCCGCCGGTCCGGAGCACGGTGATCGTATCGACCGAGCATAGCTGGCCGATCGAGGTCTTGTAGGAAAAGGCCTCGTCGAAACCCAGACCGGGGCAGCTCTGCGGCAGGGTGTTGCGATAGATCTGGCCGCCATTCATCTCGAAATCGATGATCGAGTCGTTGCGCACATGGCTCGTCCGGATCCGGTTCGTCATGATGCAGCTCTGCGGCTTGCCCGCGGGCGTTGCCTCCGGGACCCGGTTCTTGTCCTTCGCGACCCCGGGGGCGGCGGTCGCGGCAATGGCGAGGGCGATCAGGATCATGCGCATGGTCAGGCCTCCTTGGCGGCGCCGCGTGTCGGCGCCGGCGTCTTCGGTTTATAGGCGCACAAGTCCCATACCACGCATCGCCAGCATTCGGGAGTGCGTGCCTTGCAGACATAGCGGCCGTGGAGGATCAGCCAGTGATGGGCGTGGAGGCGGAAGGGCTGGGGCACCGTTTTCTCAAGGCCCAGCTCCACCGCGAGCGGTGTCTTGCCGCGCGCGAGGCCGGTGCGGTTGCCGACTCGGAAGATATGCGTATCGACCGCGAAGGTCTCGGCGCCGAAGGCGGTGTTCATCACCACGTTCGCGGTCTTGCGGCCGACGCCGGGCAGCGTTTCGAGCGCGTCGCGGTCGGCCGGCACCTCGCCCCCATAGTCGGCGATCAGCTTTTCGGAGAGGGCGATGACGTTCTTCGCCTTGGTGTTGAACAGGCCGATCGTCTTGATGTGCTGCTTCAGCGCCTCCTCGCCAAGCGCCACCATCTTCCCGGGCGTGTCGACCTCCGCGAACAGGCGCCGCGTCGCCTTGTTGACGCCGACATCGGTCGCCTGCGCGGACAGGGCGACCGCGACGAGCAGGGTATAGGGATTGGTGTATTCGAGCTCGGTCTCGGGATGCGGATTGTCCGCCGCGAGCCGCGCGAAGAACTCGACGACATCCGCCTTTTTCAAAGCCCTAATCCCTTCAAAGACCCAGCACCTCCGCCATCTGGTACCGTCCGGCGGGCTTGTCCGCGAGCCACAGCGCTGCGGTGATCGCGCCGCGCGCGAAGATCTCGCGGCTCTCGGCGCGGTGGCCGATCTCGATGCGTTCACCCGACCCTGCGAACACCACCTGGTGATCCCCGGCGACCGAGCCGCCGCGCAGGCTGGCAAAGCCGATCGTCCCCTCGGCCCGCGCGCCTATCAGCCCGGCCCGGTCGGTCACTTTCGCTTCGGCAAGCGGGATGCCGCGACCGGCCGCCGCCGCTTCGCCGAGCAGCAGCGCGGTGCCTGACGGCGCATCGACCTTGTGGCGATGGTGCGTCTCGACGATCTCGATATCCCAGTCGGTGCCGAGCACCGACGCTGCCTCGCGCACCAGCCGCGCGATCAGCGTGACGCCGAGCGACACGGTGCCGGTCTGGAGCACGGCCACCCGTTTTGCTGCCTCGTCGATCAAGGCGTGATGTGCGGGCGACAGGCCGGTGGTGCCGACCAGGATCGGCGTGCCCGCCGCCACCGCCGCGGCGAGATTCGCCTCGAGCGCCGAGGGCACCGAGAAATCCAGCAGCACATCGGCAGCGTGCGCCAGCGTTGCGGGATCGCCCCCGGCGTCGATCCCGCCGGCCAGGGTCCCGCCCAGGTCGGAGACGACGCCGGCCAATGCCTGCCCCATTCGTCCAGCGCTGCCGATGATGCCGATCATGGTCATTTGCCTGGTCTCCCGGGAATGCCGCGATTGCCGATGCAGTGGATCACGCGACAGGCCCATATTTCCGATGTCGGCGGGCAGATGCCACAATGCGACGCGGCAGGACAGGGCCTTCGTCTTCACGAATGCTTCGCCATATCTGGCAAGACTTTGCGTATTTTACGCGTGGCACAGTGATGTGAGGTGTCAATCAATGCGAAATTAATTCGACTTGCTATTCTGAGAAATGGCAATTTTTGATATATTTGATCAAGTATATCATATGGCTGCGGGATCATAACTACTGCGGATATTGTTACTCTTTCCGATGGATGGCGTCGATAGTAGGATCATCACTCAGTTGCACGGTGAAGGCGGACGTGATTTCCCGGCGTGTCGGCGGGAAACGTAACGTCGCCGTGTCTGCCTGTCAGGAGCGATGCGATGAGCGATCCGGTTTCGACGACGATCTTCGGCCCCAACCAGTTCGTCACGGGCGTCCGCGGCTGGACGGGATCAGACGTGATCCTGACCGGGACGACCAACAGCGATGGTGCGACCACTGCCTTGCTCTATCTCGGCCCGCTGACGCCGACCGACGGGAACGGGCTCTATTCAAGTCCGCCGGTCTTTCCGGGGCAGAGCGTGACAGGCTCGACCCTCTACGGACCCGATACTTTCGTGTTCAATCCGGCGCTGGGCGATGGCAATGTCCGGGCGGTCGGCAACTACCAATATTCGGGAAGCGCGGCGCACAGCAACGGCATGATGTATCAGGGCCCGCCCCAGGGCGGCGGCACCTGGAGCCAGATCGACGTGCCGAGCAGCCTGGTCGGTGGCCAGGCCGTGTGGAACACGATCCCGCACAGCACCATGGGCGATCTCGTCGTCGGCGACTATGATCTGAAGGGCGTTCCGCTTTCCGCCAACGCCTTTCTCTACGATATCGCGAAGGATCGCTGGACGATCTTCGACATACCCGGCTGCACCCTGACCACCGCCTATGGCATCTGGCAGCACGGCATCGGCAGCAGCAGCTACACGATCGTCGGCGGCACGCGGAACGGGCACGGTATCAACCAGGGCATGGTGATCGGCTATGATTCCGCGACGGGCGCCTTCAGCAACCTCAAGCTGTACAGCTATCTCGACCAGCCGGCGCTGGTGACGCATTTTGAAGGGATCGTCGCGACGCCGACAGGGTTCAACCTGGCCGGCGGCGCCAGCGGGTCATCGGCCCTGCTCGCCTCCATCTCGATCAATCCCGACGGGGCGTACAGCGATGCCACCTGGATTCCCTATGCCTATCCCGGTGCGGCCCTCACCACCGGCAACAGCATCTACCGGAATGCGTTGATGGGGATCTTCGCGATATCGGGGACTCCGGGTGTGCAGAGTTACGTCGCGACCTTCCCTCTTTGACGCATGCCGTAAGCCGGGATCGGACTCAGGCAGTGGCGATTCCGGCGGCGACCAGTTCCTTCCGCGCGGCATCGAAGGCAGCCCGGAACGCCGGCTCCGCCATCAGCCGTTCTGCGATCAGCAGGCCGAGCATCTGGCCGGCGCTCACGTCGCTGCGGAAATGCTGGCCGCAGACGATGCGGCTTTGCCCATAGCGGGCGGCGCGGGCGAGGATCGGACCGGCCTTTTCGGGCACCAGCCGCGCCAGCACCTCGCCCATCGAAAAGGCCATCGAGGTATGGCCGCTGGGGTAGCTCGACAGCGGATCGTCGTTACGCTTGCAGCTCTTGAGCGCGGGGTCGACGATATAGGGCCGGGGCCGCTTGAATTCGTCCTTGCCGCGGTCGACCGTCGCTTTCTCGGTGGCGCGGACCATGCCGAGCAGCGCGCTGGTGGCGGGCAGTGCGGCAAGGTCGAATCTGGGGCCCAGCGCCACCGCGAAGATCGACCCGTTCTTGGTATCGCCATCGGCGCGGGCATCGGCTTCGTCGGCGGGCGACCGCGCCGTCTCGATCGCATGGAGTTCGGCAAGCTCGGCCAGGGCCTGCGGGCTGCCGGCCGCGGGCGGCGGCGGCAGGACAAGAACCGGATCGATGTTGCGGAGCAGGACGGGCGCCTTGTCGGCAGCGGGGGCCGCGGCGGCAAGCGCCACCGCGGCGAGGAGCAGGCGTTTCATCAGAAGGTCAGCGTGATGTCGCCGGTGAAGGACCGGCCGGTCTGGTAGAAATACTGGTCGAACGGCGTGGTCTTGCCCGTGTTGATGTTGGTCACCCGCTGCGAATCGAGCAGGTTGTTGATCTCGAAGCCGACCCGCACCGGGCCGATATCGTAGCGCGCCGACAGGATCGCGCTGTTGTAGCCGTTGCTGCGATAGCTGTTGTAGACGGGGAGCGTGGTGCTCGCGTTCAGGTTGGTGATGCTCGACGGATCGGTGAACCATTGCCGGCCCGTATATTTGTCGATCAGCGAGAAACGGATCGGGCCGCTCTTGTAGAGGATGCCGGCCGCGGCGGTCCATTCCGGTGCGTTGGCGACCTGCAAGTTGGGCGAGCCGTCATTGTTCGTCTTCGCATAGTTACGCGATCCGTTGGCGAAGAGGGCGAGGCCGTGCGGCAAGGCATAGGTGATCTGGCCCTCGATGCCCTTGTACTGGACTGAACCCTGGTTGATCCAGATCACCCCGTCGCTGGCGACCGGCGCGTTGATCGACGCGAACTTGTTGGTGAAATCGATCTTGTAGACATCGGCGTCGATCGAGAGATTGCCGCCATGATAGACGACGCCGGCCTGATAGTTGGTCGAGCGCTCCGGCTCGACCGTCGAGAGGCTTGGCTTGGCGACATAGAGCACGCCCAGCGAGGGTGCGAGGAAGCCGCGCGCATATTGCGCATAGACCGCCAGCCGGTCGTTGACCGCATAGTTGATCGTCGCGAAGGGCAGGTTGGCGCTGTAGGTGTTGCTCAGCTTCTGCGGAATGCGCGTCGTCTGGTTGTAGAGCGCATCGACCTGGCGGTTGAAATCGACATGCTTGAAGCCCGGGGTGATCTTCAGCCCCGCGATCGGACGCAGTTCGAGTTCGACGAATTCCTCGGTGTGGTTGGTGTGCGAATTCTGGTCGAACTTGATGTTCTGCGGGGTGGCCAGGCCTGAAACCGGGTCGATGACCTTCTTCTCGACATAGTTGGGCGCGCCGGTCACCAGGTTGACGTCGCGCTGCTGGCGATAGGTGTTTGACCATTCGATCCACGCGCCCGCGGTGATCGCGCCGAAGCCGAAGTCGATCCGCGTCTTGGCGATGTCGCCGAACATCCGGTACTTGTTGGTCTTGGTATAGCCCGGCACGCCGGGGGCGGTCGTGGCCACGCCGTTGACCGGCGTATAGACATTGGCCTTGGCGATGTCCGCCGCGCTGGCGGTCGCGAACAGCGTCACATCGTTGCCGCTGAGCGTCTCGTTGTCATAGCTGTAGGTATAGGCGCGATTCTCGAAGATCGAATTGGGCGCGATGGTCGCCTCGAACTTCACCACTTCGAAATCGGTCGTCTTGTGGGTGTGGTTGTACCCGTAATAGGTCTGCGAGTTCGGGTCGTTGTTCAGGCTGAAATATTTGCCGAATTGCGCGATCTGCGACAGCGTCGCGCCGTCCTTGTCGGGCTGGTTGAACGTATTCTCGTTATAGGTGGCGAGGATCGTCAGCTTCGCGTCGGGCCCGATCGGGATCATGACCTTGCCGAACACATTGTTCGACCGGAACGGGCTGTAGGTGCGGGCACCGTCCGATCCGATATGCTGGCCGCTAAGGACGATCTCGGTCCCGCCGAGCTTGTCGATCGCGCCGCTCTGCGCCACGCCGCGCAGCATCCAGGTGTTGAAGCTGCCATAGGTGGCCTTCGCCTCGATGCTGGCATCCTCGCGCGTCGCGCGGGAGAAGAGGTTGATGTTGCCACCAAAGGTCGCCTGGCCGAGCTGGCTGGCATTGCCGGGGCCGCGATCGACGATCAGCGTCTCGATCGTGTTCGACGGGAAGAAAGTGTTCGAATGGTGCGTCGGATCGTTGGTGTCGCCGAACGGAACGCCATCATAGGTGACGTTATATTCGCCGTCCTGGAAACCGCGGATCTGCGCCTTGGATTCGGACAGGCCGGGCCCGTTGGCATTGCCATAGCCCGAGACGCTGGGTCCGATCAGCGCGATCTGGTTGAAGTCGGAGGTCGCCGGCAGCGAATCCTCGATGAAGGAGCGCGAGATGATCGATTGCGGCTGGGTCGTCTGCAGCGAGGCGGTGACGGGCGCGATCTCGTTCGCGCGGGTCGCGGTCACGACGATGTCGGAGCCTTCGGCCAGGTCGGTCTTCGGCTTCTGGTCGGGCGCTGCCTCGTCGGCCGGGGCGAGGGCCGGGGGCGTTTCCGCATAAGCGGCGGAGGACAGAATCGAAAGCGCAAGCATGCTCACGCCGAGCAGCAGCCGCTGCGGCCTGGTTGAGGTCGACATTGATCTGGTTTTCCCTGGCGCCCCGATCGGCGCGGGGTCGGCCTATGGAGAGCCTGTGACTCTTTCGCTGCCGTAACGTTACAGAAATGCGTCAAACGCCAACATGACAAATAATCAATATTCCGGTTAGGAAATGGCGATATTCGGCACGGTGGCGCGGGCCTTCGCAGCCGGATAGGAGCGCCCCATGACCAAGCTTCGCAACATCGTGATCCTCACCGGCGCCGGCATCTCGGCGGAAAGCGGCCTCGCCACCTTTCGTGGGCCGGGCGGCTTGTGGGAGGGGCATAGGGTCGAGGATGTCTGCACGCCAGAAGCGCTCGCGGCCGACCCCGATCTTGTCCACCGTTTCTACGATGCGCGCCGTGCAGCATTGGCGACGGTCGAGCCCAACGCGGCGCACCGTGCGCTGGCGCGGCTCGATGCGGCGTGGCCGGGCGCGCTGCTGATCGTCACCCAGAATGTCGATGACCTGCACGAGCGGGCAGGGGCGTCGCGGCTGCTCCATATGCACGGTGAATTGAACTCCGCGCTCTGCGCCGCCTGTGGAGCGCGGGTGCCCTGGGCTGGCGACATGCCGCCCGGCACGCGGTGCGATTCGTGCGGCGCGGCGGCGATGCGGCCCGACATCGTGTTCTTCGGCGAGATGCCCTATGCGATGGACCGGATCGAGCGCACCCTGTCGGATGCCGACCTGTTCGTCTCGATCGGCACCTCCGGGGCGGTCTATCCCGCCGCCGGCTTCGTCCAGACCGCGCGCTATCACGGCGCGACGACGCTTGAGATGAACCTGGAGCCGTCAGCCGGCAGCGCCTATTTCCACGAGACCCGGCTCGGCCCGGCGAGCGAGCTGGTGCCGGCTTGGGTGGAGACGCTGCTCTCCTGAATCCGCCCCGTCCCGGGAGGATCGATCACTCCACCCAGTCGAGGCCCATCTCGCGGTAGATGTCGCGTTCGTCGTCCCAGCCGGGCTTGACCTTCACGTGCAGGTAGAGATGCACCGGGCGGCCCATGATGCTGCTCAGTTCGGTCCGCGCGCGTGCGCCGATCTCCTTGATCCGGGCGCCGCCCTTGCCCAGCACGATCGCGCGCTGGGTGGGGCGCTCGACGAGGATCTGCTGGTGGATCTCGACTGAGCCGTCCTCGCGTTCCTTATACTGCTCGGTCTCGATCGCGCTGGCATAGGGCAGTTCCGCGTGGAGCTGGAGATAGAGCTGCTCGCGCGTGACCTCGGAAGCAAGGCTGCGCTCGGTCGCGTCGGAGACCTGGTCCTCCGGGAAATGCCACGGTCCCTCGGGCATCGCCTTGGCCAGCACCTTCTTCAGTTCGGGCAGGCCGTCGCCGGTCGAGGCGCTGACGAAGAAGGTCTCGGCGAAATCGACGATGCCGTTGAGCTTCTCGGCGTGGAGCAGCAGCTTCGCCTTGTCGGCCAGGTCGACCTTGTTGAGGATGAGGTATTTCGGCTCTGGCCGCGAGGCGATCGATTCAGCGATCGGGATCACCTTGGGGCCGAGCCCGCCCTTGGCATCGACCACCAGCGCGATCACGTCCGCCCCCTCGGTCCCGCCCCAGGCGGCCGAGACCATCGCCCGGTCGAGCCGCCGCTTGGGCTCGAAGATGCCCGGTGTGTCGACCAGCAGCAACTGGGTCTCGCCCTCGATCGCCACGCCCATCAGCCGCGCGCGTGTGGTCTGCGCCTTGGGGCTGACGATCGCGACCTTCTGGCCGACCAGCGCGTTGACGAGGGTGGATTTGCCGGCGTTGGGCGCGCCGAGCACGGCGACGAGGCCGCAATGGGTTTGGGAGTCAGTCATGATAGCCTCATTCAGGTGATCAACGCCCCGGCAGGCCAGGGCGAACTAGCTGGAGCCCCTACACCCTTTGACCGGCTCTTGTCGAAGCCCGGGTCTTGCCCTGCCGCTTTCGTGTGCCTTTGGGCGCGGCCGGGGGTGTCGGCCGGAACAGCGACACCAGTTCCCGCCCGATCCCGGCGAAGCTCTGATGGTTCAGCGGCAGCTCAAGCATGACGTGCAGCACGCTCAGCGAATAGAGCACGACGAAACCGGTGATGTAGCTGTGCCAGTAGAGCGCCAGCGCGCCGAGCCACAGCGCCAGGATGATGCCGGCGCGCAGCGTCGATATCCGGTGCCAGCGGATGACCGAGGTCTTCGAGAACCAGTTCAGATAGTGATAGGTGTAGGCGAAGGCGATCAGGCGCATCACGACCACGCCGGCCGGCGATTCATAGATCTCCCACAGCGCGGTGCCCGGTCCAAGCCCCAGCACCTGGATGAGTTGCATGTTGAGCGTCTCGAACGGGGCGTAGACCTGCCGCACCGGCTCGCCGATGGTCGGGTCGAACCCTCCGCTCGAGAACAGGAAGAAGCTGGCGGCGAAGAGCAGGAACGCGGCGAAGGCGATCCCGCCCGAGCGGCTGCGCGTCTTCAATGCCCCGAGCAGCAGGAACGCACCGGTGAACACCAGCACATGCACGATGGTGATGATGAAGAAGGCGATCAGCCCGTACCAGGGCGAATGGCCGAACAGCAGCACGCCGATCCCGGTCAGCACGATCACGCCCGCTGCTATCCAGGGTCGCGGGGTGAAGATGAGCAGGGCGGCCGAAACGAACACCAGGTAGAACAGCCCGATCTCCCATTGGGGGGAGGCGGCGCGATGAAGCAGTTTTTCCGCCACCACGCCGTACAGCATCACCGCAAGCGCGATGCCGACCAGGGCGAGCCAGCCAAGCGTGAGCTGCCGCGCCCGCACCGACTGGTCGCTGTCCAGGAAATAGCGCCGGTCGTGGAGCCAGGATATCTCCGTCAGATAGTGCAGCGGGCCGAGCACGGCATAGGCCAGCAGGAACAGTTCGAACGGCAGGAACCAGGCCACCGCGCAGGACGCCGCCATCAGGCCGATGTTCAGATAATTGAGTCGGTCCTGCACGGTCATGCGACGTGCCTGCCCCAAATCCACGAGTTCCGCCATATCGATCGATCCGGGTGCGTGCCGCTCCGCCCTACGTCCTTTCCCAAGCCGATGCTTGCCCGTTGTTAACGAATTGGGCGCAGCATCGGATCGGGCGCGGCGAATGGAAGAGGACGTGGCGACGACGCGAGGCGGGATGCGGGTTGCTCCCTTGGGCAGGGCGGCGATGGCCCTCGAAAGCGGGTTCGAACTGCTGACGCGCCCTGATGCCCCGCGGGATCGCGACCTGCGGCCGGAACTGGTCGGCACCATCCTCGGCACCATCGGCATGATGACGTTCGGTGCGGTCTGCATCGTGCTGACGATCCTGCTCTATGCCTGGCTGGCCGATCCGATGGCTGGCGTCGCGCTCCTGCTGGTCGCCGGGCTCGGCCTGGCGTCGCGGCTGTCGGTGCTGTCGCAGGCGGGTCGCGCCCGGAATGCGGGCGACCGGTTCCAGGCCGAGCGCGGGGTGATCGCGACCGGCCTGCTCTGGGCCCTGATCGTCGGTGTGGTGGGATCGGCCTGCGCGCTGACCGGCGACCCCATCCTGCTCACGCTCTCGGCGCTCGTGGTGACCGGGCTCACCTTCGGCATGGCCTTCGCCAATGCGGGGGCGCCGATGTTCGCCCGGGTGCAGGTGTCGCTCACCCTGGTGCCCTTCATGATCGCGGTCGCCTGTTCGGGCGTGCCGGGCATCAGCCTGGTCGCGTTGCAGGCGCCGCTCTGGCTGATCGGCATCTTCGGCATCATCGGGCGCAGCCATCGCCTGCTCGCCGAACTCGCCCGGTCGCACCAGACCAACCGGGAGCTTGCGTACAGCGACTCGCTCACCGGTCTCGCCAATCGCGCCCGGATCATGGAAACCCTTGCCGTCCGGTGCGGCATGCCAGCGCCGCAAGATATCCGGTCGAGCTATCTGCTCTATCTCGACCTGGACGGGTTCAAGGCGGTCAACGACAATTACGGGCACGGCGTCGGCGACGACCTGTTGCGCGAGATGGCGATGCGGTTTCGCGGCGTGGTGCGGTCGGGCGATGTCATCGGCCGCATCGGCGGGGACGAATTCATCGTCATCCTGGTCGAGGTGACGGCGGTGCAGATCAGGTCGGTGGCCGAACGGCTGGTCATTGTCGCCGGCTTGCCCGTCGAGGTGCTGGGTACGCCGGCCAGGATCCAGATCGGCGCCAGTGTCGGCGGCGCGCCCATTGTCCCGCACGATCCGCAACGATCGATCCAGGCGGCCGATGCGATGCTCTATCGCGCGAAGCAGGCGGGCAAGGGCAGGCCACGCCTTGCGGGCCTGGAATGAGGCGGCGCGAGGGTAGGTTCGCACCGGGACGCCATATCGGACCGCACGCGATCCTGCCGGGTTCTCCCTTCCTTCTGCACGGAGCCGGCGTAGAGACCGCGAGCATGACGATCCGCCTGCCCTATGCCCTTGCCGCCGTGGCGCTGTTTGCAATCGAGGTGGTCATCGCTCTGTTCGTGCATGACGGGATCGTTCGGCCGTTCCTCGGCGATAGCCTTGCGGTCATCCTTGTCTATCTGGGGCTTCGGGCGGTAACGCCGATGGAGACAGGGCCGGCAATCCTTCTCGCACTGGCGACCGCCTTCGCCATCGAATTCGGCCAGTTGTTCGGCCTGCTGGGCGCGCTCGGGCTCCAGGCCAACCCGGTCGCGCGCGTTGTGCTCGGCACCGGTTTCGATCCGATGGACTTCGTCGCCTATACCGCCGGCGCGCTGTGTGCGGCGGGAATCGAACGCTGGCGTCTATAGCAGGATCGAGTCTCCTCGCACCGCGATCTCGCAGCCCAGTCGCGCGCTCATCTCCGCCACATGCCGGCAGATGTCCCGGCCATCGTCTCCGCGCGCGATCGCCGGGACGCCCTTCGTATATTCCGCCTCCGGTGTCGCGCGGGATTCGTCGAGCAGCACCGGGGTGATCCGCGCACCGACGAAGGCCCGGTCGCGGAAACGTGCGTCGACGATCAGCGACTGCCAGTTGGCCGGGCCATAGGCATCGCCGGTCTTGCGCGTCTGGAAGATCAGGCTGCCCAGCCCGTGCAACAAGGGCGCCCCCTTGTAGCGCTCGATCCCCTGAAGCAGCGGCGGGCCGTGGGCGACGAAGATCGCCGCGCCGGCATCGACGCATTGCCGGGCATAGGCGCGTTGCCATTCTGGCGTCGCCGCCGGGTCCTTCTCCCAATAATGATTGTGGAGATAGGCGATCACGGTGTTGCCCTGGCGATGGGCGGTGCTGATCGCGTCAAGCGCGCGGGCCACGTCGGTCGGCTCCAGCGCGCCGTCGGCGGCGCGCCGCAGCTCGTTGACCCCGGCGCGCGCCGCAGTCGCCGCGGCCCCGTCGCGGATCGCGCCAGCCGCCGCCGCGACCAGCGCGACGCCGCCGTGTCGGGTCGGCTGCACCGCCGCCATGGAGGCCGAGGCGAGATCCAGCCCGCTGCCGGCATGGAACATGTGCCGCGCGTCAAGCTCGGCGAGGGTCGCGCCGATCCCTGCCGTGCCGAGATCCCAGGCATGATTGTTGGACGTGGCGACGATCGAGACGCCAAGACCGCGCAGGCAATCGATCACCACGGGCGGCGCGGCATGGAGCACCTCGCCCTGCCGGGTCGGCGCGCCGGCCGAGGGGTTGAGGATCGCCGTCTCCAGATCAGTGAACACCGCGTCGGCTGGTTCGAGCAGCGCCGCGATCTCTGCCCGGCCCGGCCAGGGCGCAGCGCAGACATCCTGCTGGATCAGCGACTGACCGAGCAGCGCAATCCGGAGATCGGCGCGCAGACCGGCGGCCGCGCGCCGGGCGAGCGACGCGGCGGGGGCCAGCGCCGACAGCGCGATCCCGCCCGCCATCATCGTCCGGCGATCGATCATCCTGCTGGTCATCGTAACTCCTTCGGGAGGAGGGCATACGCCTATTGGTCGCCGTACCGAAACTTCATACCAAAACTGATATGAGCGAATGAAATACAGCCATCATGTTTCGGCAACCGGATTGCCACCCTAGGGTCAGCCCGAATCGATAAAAAATGGGGGACCGGGCAATGCAGCATCATAATATGCGGGCCAGAACATCAGCACTTCGGGCGGGTTTTTGCGGCGCGAGCCTGCTTGCCCTCGCCATCGCCCTTCCGGCGCACGCGCAGCAGGCTGAGCCAGTTGCGAGCCAGGTGGCCGCCGCCGACGCACAGGCAGACGAAGCCGATGCCGCCACCGCGGAAATCACCGTCACCGGATCGCGCATCCGCCGCCGCGACGCCGACAATGTCGGCCCGCTGCTGACCATCACCAGCGAGGACCTCGCCAAGTCGGGCTCGACCTCAGTCGGCGACGTGTTGCAGAAGCTGCCATCGGCCGGCGTCAGCCTCAATTCCAACGGCACGCAGGGCACCTCCTACGGCGCCAGCTCGATCAACCTGCGCTATCTCGGCGGTGCCGAGGGCAGCGGCAACCGCGTTCTCGTGCTCGTCGACGGCCATCGCTGGGTCGATGCGGTCGGCCAGCGCGGCTTCCGCGACTTTGTCGACCTGAACACCGTGCCCGCCGGCATGATCGACGGGATCGAGATCCTGAAGGACGGTGCCTCGGCGATCTACGGCGCTGACGCGATCGCGGGCGTGGTCAACATCAAGACGCTCCAGCCGTTCGACGGCATCCGCGCCAGCACCAAGGTGGGCGTGACCGACAAGGGCGACGGCGCCGAGTACAGCGGCACGCTGAACGTCGGCAAGCGTATCGGCCGTGCGTCGATCATCCTGTCGGGCAGCTATTTCAAGTCGCAGCCGATCCTGACCGCCGACCGCGCGCTGACCGCGCGCACGCTGGTCCCCACCACCGCGCCGGGCACCAGCCCCAACGGCCTGTTCATCCTGCCCGGCCTGGCGAACAACGCCTATTTCGGTACCGCCGCCGGCTTTGCGAACAGCGCCAACCCGATCGCGTTCAACGGCGGCGCAGGCTATGGCGCCGGTGCGCTGGCCGACAACAGCTATCATGTCGCGACCTTGCCGGGTGACGACTACAACACCCAGGCACAGGGCATCTACAGCGCCGGCCCGTCCGAGCGCTACGGCTTCTACGGCCGTTTCGGCTATGAGCTGACCGACAGCATCAACCTGCATGTCGAGGGCATGTACAACCGCCGCAAGTCGGACCAGCTCTTCTCGCCGGTCCTGCTCGATATCGGCGGCACCGCCGGCACGGTGCGCGGCTTCTCGATCCCGAACAACCAGGCGTTCAACCCGTTCGGCACCGCGAACGGCGTGCCCGGCGCCAATGCGCTCGCCTTCGGGGCGAACTCGGCCTTCCGTATACGCAAGGTGCTGACCGATGTCGGTAACCGCGACAATATCCAGGATGTCGAGACGATCCGTTTCGCCGGCGGCCTGGACGGCAAGTTCAGCCTGTTCGGCAACAACTGGCACTGGGACGTCTATGGTGCCTATTCGAAGAACAAGATCGAATCGACCGCGCTGAACGGCGTCAACTACGACAATCTTTTCCTTGGCCTCGGCTCGCCCGCCACCTGCGCGGCGACCCCGGGCTGCGTGCCGATCAACCTGTTCGGCCCGATGACGGCGGCGCAGGCCAACTATATCCGCTTCACCACCCGCGAATCCAACTATACCGAATTGTACAACGCGACCGCCAACGCGACCGGCTCGCTGTTCCAGCTTCCGGCGGGCGCGGTCGATCTCGCGGTCGGCTATGAATATCGCCGCAACAAGGGCGTCGACAATCCCGATCCCATCGCGAATGCCCCGTCGCTCTATCTGAGCTCGGCCTATACCAAGACCACGGCGCAGACCCGTACCCCGACATCGGGCAGCTACGACCTGCACGAGGTTTACGGCGAGCTGTCCATCCCGATCTTCAAGGACCAGTCGTTCGCCAAGAGCTTCGATGTGGATCTCGCGGCGCGCTATTCGCGCTACTCGACGGTTGGCGGCAAGCTGACCTTCAAGGCGGGTGCCGGCTATCGGCCGTTCGAGGGGCTGCTGGTTCGCGGCACCTATGCCCAGGGCTTCCGCGCGCCGTCGATCCTCGAGCTTTACCAGGGTGCGCGCCAGACCAGCTTCCAGGGCAGCGATCCCTGCAATGGCGGCGCCGCGACCAACCCGAGCCTGCCGGGCTGCGCTGGCGTGCCGACCGGCTACAACCAGGCCAATTACAATCTCAACGGCCTGATCCCCGGCGTCATCAGCGGCAATCGCGCGCTGAAGCCGGAAACGTCGGACAGCTACAGCGCGGGAATCGCGATCACGCCGGTCCAGGTGCCGGGCCTGTCGCTGACGGTCGATTATTACAAGATCATCGTGCGGAACGCGATCGCCTCGCAGTCGGCCACGCAGATCCTTCAGCTTTGCGCCGCGCGCGGCGGGGTGTTCTGCGATCTCGTGACGCGCGATGCGGGCACGGGCGCGATTACCGAATTGCTGCAGGGGTCGCAGAACCTTGCCTCGATCACCACCGACGGCGTCGACGCGACGCTGCGCTATGACTTCACCACCGGCATCGGGCGGTTCAGCGCGGTCGTCGATGCGAGCTATCTGGGCAGCTTCCGCACCGTATCGCCCAACCCCGCGGGCGGCGCCGCGATCGTCGACAACCGGGCGGGCAAGGGTGACCAGCCGCGCGCGACCTATCCGCGCTGGAAGGGCCAGACCTCGCTGAGCTGGACCAACGGGGCGATCGATACCGTCCTGCGCGGCCGCTATATCGGCCCGACCACCGACATCGCCAACCCGGTCAAGGATTCGCGCACCGCGTCGATCCTCTACACCGATGCTGAGATCGGCTTCGCGGTCGACCATGATCGTGCCCGCTTCACCCTGGGCGTGAACAACCTGTTCGACCGCATGCCGCCGGCATCCTATGCCAATGCGCCGATCAACTACGACATCTACACCTACGACGCGCGGGGCCGTTACATGTACGCGCGCTTCTCGGTGAAGATGTAAATACGGCACGAGGCGGACGGCGCGAGGCGGGGGGCGACATGGCGAAAGACGAAACCACGGCGCCACCCGCCGCCGAGCGGCGATCGCACGGCGCGCTCGATCCGGTGATGATGATGCTGGCGGCGATGCTGCTGGCGATCGCGCTGACCTGGATCATCCCCTCGGGCAAGCATGACCGCGTTTCCGACAAGGACAATGCGCCGGTCATCGCCGGCACCTACAAGCAATTGCCCAAGCCGATCGGGCTTGACGGGCTTGTCCCCCGGGCGCGCGAACCCGGGGTGGCGCGCCCGGTCAGCCCGCTCGCCATGGCCACCGCCATCCCCGAAGGGCTGAAGCGCTCGGCACCCTTGATCTTCATGATCCTGATGCTCGGCGGGATGTTCGGCATCCTGCGGGCGAGCGGCGCGCTCGATGCCGGTATCCAGCGGCTGATCGGTGTGAGCCGGGGCGATGTGCGCATCCTGGTGCCGGTGCTGATGCTGGCCTTTTCCGCGGGCAGCACCTTTCTTGGCATGATCTCCGAATATCTGCTGCTGATTCCGGTGATGATCGCGCTGGCCGACCGCATGGGGCGCAGCCGCATGTTCGGCTTCGCGCTGCTCACGCTTGCCGCCAAGATCGGCTATCTCGCCTCCGTCACCAGCCCGGTCGCGTTGCTGATCGCCCAGCCGATCGTCGGGGTGCCGGTGTTCAGCGGCCTCGGCTTCCGCCTGACGATCTGGCTCGTCTTTCTCGGCATCGCCATGCTCGTCGTGCTGCGCGCCGGCCGGGTGACCCACGCACCGGCGCCGATCACGGTCGAGCATCTGTCGCCGCGCCATCTCGGCATCCTGCTCATCGCCGGTACGGCCATCGCCGCATTGGTCTATGGCTCGATCGTGCTTGGATGGGACGATGGCGAGTTCTCCGCCCTGTTCATCCTCGCGGCGGCCGGCATGGCGGCGATGGCGCGGATGCGTCCGGCCAAGGCGGCCCATCTCTTCGTCGACGGCATGAAGATGATGATGCTCGCCGCGTTGCTCGTCGGCATGGGCCGCGCGGTCGAGGTGATCCTGCGCGAAGGCCAGATCCTCGACACGATCATCGAGGCCGTGTCGGTGTGGATCCACGGCCTGCCGCCGGTGATCGTCGCGCCGATCGTGATGGGGGTGGAAATGGTCCTCACCCTGCTGATCCCGTCGACCTCGGCCAAGGCAGCGCTCAGCATCCCCGTGCTTGGGCCGATCGCCGCCTCGGCCGGCGTTTCGGGCCAGACGACGGTGCTCGCCTTCCTGCTCGGCAACGGGCTGGTCAACATGCTTGCGCCCACCTCGGGCATGCTGCTCGCCTATCTGGCGGCGGCGGGCATTCCTTATAACCAATGGTTCCGCTTCGCGTTGCCGGTCTTCCTGCTGTTCACCGCCCTGTCGGTGGCAGCGATGATGATCGCCGTCCTGATCGGATATTGATCGTGGTGACGACGATGACGACGAATGGGACGACAAAAGCGGCGACGGAATTGCGTGGCCTGATGGTGGCGATGCGCGATGGCGTCCGCCTAGCGACCGACGTCTATCTGCCCGAGGGCCATGTCGCGGGCGACCGGTTGCCGGTGCTGCTCGAACGTACGCCTTACGACCGGCAGGGTACCAACCATGGCGATTTCACCGTCGCCGATCCCGAACCGCGATCGAAGCCGGAGATCGCGCGGACCTTCGCCGCCGCCGGCTATGCCTATGTGTTGCAGGATTGCCGTGGCCGGTACGGCTCAGAAGGGACCTTCACCAAATATCTCAACGAGGCTGAGGACGGGGCGGACACGCTTGCCTGGCTGCGCGAACAGCCCTGGTGCGACGGCCGGATCGGCACGCTCGGCCTGTCCTATGGCGCGCATGTGCAGAGTGCGCTTGCCTGCCTCGACCCGCCCGGGCTTGGCGCGATGTTCCTTGATTCAGGCGGTTTCTCCAGCGCCTATCATGGCGGCGCGCGGCAGGGCGGGGCGTTCGAGCTGAAGCAGCTCACCTGGGCGCGCAAGCATGCACTGCTCGCGCCGGAGACCGAAGCCGACCCGAAGCGCAAGGCAGCGCTTGAGGCGGAGGATATCAATGACTGGATCGGCCGCCGCTGGTCGCGCGGCTATTCGCCGCTGAGCGCCGCGCCCGAATATGAGGATTATATCCTCGAACAATGGGACAATGACGCATTCTCGCCCTTCTGGCGGCGGCTCGGCATCTATGCGCGCGGCTGGTACGATCGCTATGCGGATGTGCCGATGGTACACATGTCGAGCTGGTACGACCCCTATTCCCAGACGGCGATCGACAATTTCACCGGCCTCGCGCCGATCAAGCGCGGTCCGGTCAAGCTGGTGCTCGGCCCATGGACTCACGGCCAGCGCTCGGCCTCTTATGCCGGCGATGTCGATTTCGGGACGGCCGCGCCGCTCGACGGCAATCTCGCGCCCGACTACGTCACGCTGCGCCGCGACTGGTTCGACCGGCATTTGCGCGGGCTCGATGCGCCCGAGCATCTGGCAGCCCCGGTCCATATCTTCGTGATGGGCGGCGGCAGCGGCCGGCGCACCGCCGACGGCCGGCTCGACCATGGCGGCTGCTGGCGCGCCGAGAGCGCCTGGCCGCTTGCCGATACGGTGCCGACCAGCCTGTACCTGACGGCGGATCGCCGCCTCTCGGTGATGCCGCCCGAGGACAGGCGCGCGCCGCTGTCCTATGATGCCGATCCGGCGAACCCGGTGCCGACGCTGGGCGGGGCGATCACCTCGGGCGCGCCGGTGATGTTCGCCGGCGCCTATGACCAGGGTGCCAGCGCGGGGCGCGCCGATGTTTTGCTGTTCGAGACCGAACCGCTGGCGGAGGATGTCGAGGTCACCGGATCGGTCGTCGCGCATCTCCATGTCAGGTCGTCGGCGGTCGACACCGACTTCACCATCAAGCTGATCGACGTCTATCCGCCGAGCGTCGATTACCCGCGAGGCTTTGCGATGAACCTCGCCCATGGCATCCTGCGCACGCGGTTCCGGAATTCCTTCGAGAACCCCGAGCCGATGGAGCCCGGTGCGATCCATGCCATTGCCGTGCCCAGCTTTCCGACGAGCAACCTGTTCCGCCTGGGGCATCGTATCCGCGTCGAGATCGCCAGCAGCAACTTCCCGCATTTCGACGTCAATCCGAATGTCGACTGGCGCGTGCCTGGCGCCGTGCCGCAGGTCGCGCGCAACAGCGTTCATGTCGACCGCGACCATCCCTCGCGCATCGAGCTGCCGGTCATTCCGCGGCGCGGCTGAGGTGCCGCGATGACGCGCGTCGGCCGGATCGCCAGCGACGCGATCGGCCTGCGCGCGCTGCGCAGCTTTGCCGAGATCATCCGGACCGGATCGGCCACCGCCGCCGGGCGCAACCTCGGCATGACCCAGCCGGCGGTCAGCCGGATCATCGCGCAGCTTGAAAGCACCGTCGGGTTCGAGCTGTTCTACCGCGATCGCGGGCGGCTGGTGCCGACCAAGGACGCCCTGCTGCTGGCGGAAGAGGTCGAGCTGGCGCTGGCCGGGATGGAGCGCGTCAGCAGCCTGGTCCGCGATATCGCCATTTCCGCCACCGGCGAACTGCGCGTCGTCGCGCCGCCCAGCTTTGCCGAGGGGCTGCTGCCCGACATGGTCGCCGGGTTCATCGCGCAGAATCCGGGCGTGCGCTTCAACCTGGATTCACGCACGATCGACACGACCAAGGCGCTGATCGCCACCCGCGTGGTCGATTGCGGCTTCATGAAACTGCCGATCGACGAGCCGGATCTCGAGGCTGAGACGATGGTGTCGAGCGGGTCGGTCTGCGTCATGGCGGAGGGACATCCGCTGGCCGCGCATGACCTGCTTACCCCGACCGAACTGCACGGCCATTCGCTGATCCTGCTTGGATCGGGCCGCCAATGGCGCGCCCAGGTCGATCGCGCCTTTGCCGATTACGGCCTGCGCCCGACCGTCGCGATCGAGACCCATACGCATGGCTCGGCCTGCGCGCTGGCGGCGCGCGGCGTGGGTATCGCGATCGTCAACGCGCTGCTGGCGCGGCGCTATATCCGCGCGCCTTTGCTCGCCCGCCCCTTCGCGCCGCCGATCATCCACGAATACGCCTTCGTCACCTCGGTCCTGTCGCGCCCGTCCCGCCTGACGATCGAGTTCCGCGACGAGGCGCGGCGGTATCTGGCGGCGCTTACGTCATAGGGACGAAAGACGTCTTTCCGTTGGTGTCGACCCATGTCGAGACAGGGCGGGACACAGGTTTCTCGACTACGCTCGAAACGAACGGTGTTGGGTGTTTGGCATGGCTGAAACCACCGGAGAGCGTGGCACGGAACCGCGTTGAGAGCGCAGTCCTGTTACGCGCCTCTTACCTTCTCCAGCAAGGCTGCCGCCGCCGCAGTCTCAGCTTCCTGCTTTGAACTACCCGTCGCGCTCGCCTCGGCCAGCGCGCCGATCGAGGCCTTCACGGTGAAGCGCGGCGCGTGGTGCGGGCCGGAGCGTTCGATCACCTCATAGGCCGGCGTGCGGCGGTTGTTCGCCGCCGCCCATTCCTGCAGCGCCGATTTCGGATGCTGCGGTGCGGCCGATCCCTGGGTCTTGACCCGGTCGCCCCATGCCTTGCGGATTGCCTTGCGCGCTGGCTCGAGCCCGGCATCGAGATAAAGGGCGCCGATCAGCGCCTCCATCACGTCGCCAAGCACATTGTCGCTGTCGGCCGCGCCGTCGTCGCGGGCCTGCTTGCCGAGCTTGAGCTGGGTGCTGACGCCGATGTCACGCGCGACGTCGGCACAGACGGCGCCTGTCACCAGCGCGTTCAGCCGCTTCGACAGGGCACCCTCGGGTTCGTCTGGGAAGGTCTCGAACAGCCATTCGGCCATGGCGAGGCCGAGCACGCGGTCGCCGAGGAATTCAAGCCGCTCGTAGTTCGCCGCCGCCTGGCTGCCGTGAGTCAGCGCGCGTTCGTATCCGGCCAGGTCGCGGGGCTGATGACCGAAACTTTCCCTGATCCAGTCGGAGAGATCATTCCTGGCTTTCTGCCCGCTCAAAAGCCTTCCCCGATCCTCGACCAGCGCGCGGCGGAGAACCAGGTCCAGGGCAGGAACCAGTTGGCCGTGCCGTCAGTGGAGAAGAAGGTGACGACTGCCTTGCCCTCGATCCGGTCCATCGGGACATAGCCCATGCCTGCCGGCGGATCGAACCGGCTGTCGCCGCTGTCGTCGCGATTGTCGCCCATGACGAAGACGGTGCCGGTCGGTACCGAATAGACCTGGGTTTCGTCAGCGGCGGCATTATCGCCTCGGTCGAGCACCATATAGGACTTGCCGTTGGGCAGCGTCTCGCGGAACTGCTTGTAGCGGCAGATCTGCTTGCCGTCGGCGCCATTGTCGAGGAAGTCGGAGGGGCATTCGGTGCCAGCCGGGTAATTGGGCGTGATCGGCAGGGTGAAGTCGGCCACGCGCTCCTTGGGAATCGCGGTGCCGTTCAGGATAAGCTGGCCGTGGCGCATCTGGACGGTGTCGCCGGGCAGGCCGATCACCCGCTTGATCACATCATGGTCGCCTTGCGGCGCGCGGAACACCACGACATCGCCCCGCGCCGGATCGCGCCCGAAGATTCGCCCCGGGATCAGCGGCAGGCTGAGCGGCAGGGAGTGGCGCGAATAGCCGTAGTTCCATTTCGACACGAACAGATAGTCGCCGATGTACAGCCTGGGCAGCATCGATTGCGACGGAATGTTGAACGGGGAGAAGAGGAAGCTGCGGAAGATCAGCACCGCGAGGATCAGCTTCACCAGGAAGATGATCGTGTCGCGCGTCTCCGACCGCGGCTTGGGCGGCTTGACGGTCGCGCCGGGGGCGGGCTCGGATGCGGGCATGTCTTGGGTATCGGCCATGCGCGGCGGTTTGCGGTGGCTGGGGCGGGGCGTCAAGCCGTCGCGAGCCAAGGTGTGCGGCGGGACAAACGGGAGCGGGGTAAAAGGGGGCCGGTCGCGCCTGGCCGACCATCGCCCGACACGTCCGTGGTGCCGGATGATTGCAGGTTCGAGGTGGCATATTGGCCGATGCGCGCCTACCTGTCGCCCACGACTAGCGGAGATTTTCCATGCCTGCCGACTGGACCTCGATAGAAGCCCTGCCCTCGCCCCGACTCGAGGCGCTGTTCGCCGACGAGCCGGACCGGCTGAAGAAGCTCAGCCTCGATGTCGCCGGCCTGCATTTCGACTGGTCCAAGACTCATCTGACCGCGGGCGCGATCGCCGCGTTCGAGGCGCTGGCCAGGGCGCAGGACCTTGCCGGCAAGCGCGAGGCGCTGTTCGCGGGCGAGATCGTCAACCTCACCGAGGGCCGCGCCGCGACCCACACCGCCGAGCGGGGGGAAGGCAAGCCGGAGGATGTCAGCCTCGCAAAGACCTTCCATGCCCGGATGCGCGCGCTGATCGACGCGATCGAGGCGGAAGCGCTCGGGCCGATCCGCCATGTCCTTCACGTCGGCATCGGCGGATCGGCGCTTGGGCCCCATTTGCTGGTCGATGCGCTTGGCCGCGAATCCGGCCGGTACGACACGGCGATCGTCTCCAATGTCGACGGCGTCGCGCTCGAGGAGGCGTTTGCCCGGTTCGATCCCGCGGCGACCCTGCTCGTTGTCGCTTCCAAGACCTTCACCACCACCGAGACAATGCTCAACGCGGAAAGCGTGCTCGAATGGATGGAGGAGGGCGGTGTCGAGGACCCCTATGGCCGGGTCGTCGCGCTGACCGCCTCGCCCGACAAGGCGGTCGAATGGGGCGTCGACGAAACGCGCGTGCTGCCGTTCATGGAAAGCGTCGGCGGGCGCTATTCGCTCTGGTCGTCGATCGGCTTTCCCGCCGCGCTCGCGCTTGGCTGGGATTGTTTCGAGCAGCTGCTCGACGGCGCGGCCGAGATGGACCGGCATTTCCGCCTCGCCTCGCTGAGCGAGAATGCCCCGGCGCTCGCTGCCTTTGCCGACCTCTATTACACGCAGGTCCGCCATGCCGAGACACGCGCGACCTTTGCCTATGACGAAAGGCTGCGACTTCTGCCCTCCTATCTCCAGCAGCTCGAGATGGAATCGAACGGCAAGGGCGTGACGGTCGACGGCAAGCCGCTTGGCCGGCCGAGCGCGGCGATCACCTGGGGCGGGGTTGGGACCGACGCTCAGCATGCGGTGTTCCAGCTTCTCCACCAGGGCACGCATCTCGTGCCGGTCGAGTTCGTCGCGGTGATCGAGCCGGGCGACAGCCTGGCCGAGGACCATCATCGCCAGCTGCTGCTCAACGCTTTCGCTCAGGGGGCGGCACTGATGAAGGGCCGCGCCAACGACAAGGACCCGGCGCGCAGCTATTCGGGCGACCGGCCCAGTTCGACCATCCTGCTCGACGTGCTCGACGCCCGCACGCTCGGCGCGCTGATCGCCTTTTACGAGCACCGCGTGTTCGTGAATGCGACGCTGCTCGGCATCAACCCGTTCGACCAGTTCGGGGTTGAGCTCGGCAAGGAAATGGCGAAGGCCGCCGGGGAAGGCGGGCAGACATTCGATGTCTCGACCGAGGATCTGATCAGGCGCGCATTCGGCGAATGATGTCGTCATGCCGGGCTCGTTCCGGCATCCACCGTGCCGCAGCCTGTGGCGATGATTGTTGAACCGTGGACCCCGGCAAATCCGGGGTGACGAGGAAAGAAGAACAGATGGCAAGCTATGACTACGACCTTTTCGTCATTGGCGCGGGTTCCGGCGGGGTGCGCGCGTCGCGCGTCGCGGCGGCGCATGGCGCGAAGGTCGCGGTGGCCGAGGAATATCGCGTTGGGGGCACCTGCGTGATCCGCGGCTGCGTGCCCAAGAAGCTGCTCATCTACGGCGCGCACTTCGCCGAGGACCTGGCGGATGCGCGCCGCTTCGGCTGGAACGTCCCCGACTGCGACTTCGACTGGAAGGTGCTGATCAAGAATGTACTCGACGAGGTCGACCGGATCAACGGTGCCTATACCGACACGCTGAACAACAATGGCGTCGAGATCATCCAGGAGCGTGCGACGATCACCGGGCCGCACGGCATCCGGCTCGCGAGCGGGCGCGAGGTGACCGCGAAGACGATCCTGGTCGCGGTAGGCGCAACGCCGTCGGTGCCGAAATGCCCGGGCCACGAACATGGCATCACCTCGAACGAGGCGTTCCACCTCGAGAGCATCCCGAAGCGCATCCTGATCGCTGGCGCCGGCTATATCGCCAACGAGTTCGCCGGCATCTTCCACCAGTTCGGTGCGCATGTGACGCTGATCAACCGCACCGACGTGATCCTGCGCGGCTATGACGAGCAGATCCGCGACCGGCTGCTCCAGATTTCGATGATGAAGGGGATCGAGTTCCGCTTCCACGCCGATTTCCAGGGTATCGAGAAGCTGAAGGACGGCAGCCTGAAGGTCAGCATGTCAGGGCATGAGCCGATCGTGGTCGATTGCGTGATGTTCGCCACCGGGCGCGACCCCAACACGGCGGATCTCGGGCTCGAAACGGCCGGCGTCGAGCTGGATGCGAAGGGCGCGATCGTGGTCGATGACGACAACCGTTCGACCTGCGCCAGCATCTATGCGGTCGGCGATGTCACGAACCGGATCCAGCTCACCCCGATCGCGATCCGCGAGGGCCAGGCTTTTGCGGACACGATGTTCGGCAACAAGCCGACCCGGGTCGATTACGAGAATGTCCCCTCGGCCGTGTTCAGCCATCCGCCGATTGCCGGCGTCGGTCTCACCGAGGGGCAGGCGAAGGCGAAGTTCGGCTCAGCCAAGGTCTATACCTCGGATTTCCGCCCGATGAAGAACGTGCTGGCGGGGCGCAACGAACGCTCGCTCTACAAGATGGTCTGCGACAGCGAGACCGACAAGATCCTCGGCCTGCACATGATCGGTCCCGACGTGCCGGAGATCCTGCAGGCGGCGGCGATCGCGGTGAAGGCCGGGCTGACCAAGGCGGCGTTCGACCAGACGGTCGCGCTGCATCCGACCATGGCGGAGGAACTGGTGCTGCTGCGCTAGTTGTCGCCAAAATCCTTCACCATTCGATGAACGTGGACCGCAGCATCCGCGTCCGACGGCTGAGTCTCAGCCGGCCGCCGCGCGTTGTCGCCGCACCGCGAATGTCGCCAGTGCCGGCCCCAATATCACGCAGGCGAAGAAGCGCAGCGCCTGCAGCGCCATGACATAGGGCACGTCGACTTTGGTCGAGGCGGCGATGATCGCGACTGAATCCATGCCGCCCGGGCTGGTGGCCAAATAGGCGGTGATCGGGTCGATCCCGCCGAAATGCGACAGCAGCGCGCCGATTCCGGCCGAGATCGCGATCAGCAGCAGGATCGATGCCAGGATGCGGGGCAGGGCGCGGGCGGCCGCGTTCACGATATCGCGGGTGAAATGCAGCCCGATCCGCCAGCCGACGATTGCGTAGCTCGCCGCGAGCAGCCAGCCCGGCAGGTCGAACCGCACCAGCCCGGCGACGTTGAGCGCCGAGCCGAGCAGCAGCGCGCCGATCATCGGCCCGGCCGGCAGCTTCAGCCTGACGCCCAGCCAGGCGCCCGCCGCGGCGATCGCCAGCGTTTCGGCAAAGGCGACCGGGTCGATCGGCGGGAACCAGTCGGCGGTCGGGCTTTCCATTCCGCCATGCGCGCCGACCAGCGCGGCGACGACGGATGCAGCCCCGGCGACGCATGCCACGCGGCTATAGGTCATCACCGCGACCAGCCGCCATTCCGCGCCATAGGATTGCGCCATCAGCACCATCGCCGCCGCGCCGCCGGGCATGCAGCCCCATATGGCGACACTGCCCGGCAGCCAGCCGAGCCGCCCGATCAGCAGACCGATGCCGACGCCGGCGGAAAGCGTCGCGGCGGTGACCGCGAGGAAGACCGGCCAATGCTCGATCACCGTGCCGATGGTGCCGGCGTTGAACGATCCGGCGATCAGCAGGCCGACAAACGCCTGCGCCGCCTGGAAGGACAGGGGCGGGACCGTGACGCCCTGGCCCCGGATCGCAAGCAGGATCGCCGCGATCATCGGGCCGAGCAGCAGACCGGCTGGCAGCCTGAACGCCTCGAACACTCCCGCGAACGCCGCCGACAGGCCAAGCAGCAACGCCCAGCGAACCAGCGGCGGACGCGCCCCGGCCTCAGCCATGCCGGCCGATCGGCACGGGGGTGGACTGGAGCGAAGGCATGCGGGCCTCATATGCGGGGGGACTGACGCGGCCCCTCTCGCGCCGGCCGTGGCGCTTGTCCAGCCGGTTCGGGTTCTGCCCCGGCGACGCGCTGCTTCAGCTTGCCGTCGACCGTACCGAGCCTATCGCCCGCTGCGCCGATCTGCGTTACCTCCCGCCAATGAGCCGAACCGCACATGGAACCGTGTCCGACTTGCGTGGAGACGCGCTACGTCACGAGGCCATGGGCGATGTGGAACGGGCGATCGAAGCGGCCCTGGCTTCCCTTGCAGCCGCACCCGGGGATGCTCATGCCAAGCAGCTTGTGGCCGGCCTGCTTGCCCTTCCGCACAAGCCGCTGGCGTCGAAGCATCAATCGGTTCTGCTGGCGCTCCTCACTGACCCTGATGTGAATCCGCGCGAGATCGAACGCGCAGGCTGGAAAATGCTGGCCGCTTCCGATCGGATACCCTGCACCGGTTCCGATATGGCAGTCGCCTCCCAGGCGCTTGAGCAGGACGCATTCATTTGTGCCTTGTTGTCGGAAACCCAGGTCACCCTCGCCGAGATCGAGCGCCCGCTGGGATCGGTTCGCAGATGGATGTTATTGTCCGGCCGATGGCGCGAATTCCCGCACCTTGCCGCGGCGCTGGTCGATCAGGCGCGCCACAATGGGGGGGCGTGGCCGTTCGACTCGGAGGAGCGAATGCGTCTTGGCCAGGCCGAGGCGGCGCCGTTCGTGGCGGCCTATCTCCCGCCTCGCCCGGCAGTGCCGGGAAGCCCGGTACCTTGTGAATCGTCGGTGACCGCCGAGGTCGCGGCGCAATATGACCAATGGCCCTATCCTGTCTGGCAACGTGCTGCGGCCGGGACCGGCCAGTCCTTCCGGAAGGTCATCGGCTCGCTCGGACCCGATGCACCACAGGACATGCCTGAAGATGCGGAAGTCCTGGTGGCGGGATGCGCGACGGGCAAGGACCCGATCAGCCTGGCGCGTCGCTTTCCCGGTCTCAGGATAACCGCCATCGATATCAGCGCGGGCGCGATCGCTCTCGCCACCGCTCGAAAGGCGGAAAGCGGCGTCCATAATGTCGATTTCCGGCAGCTCGACATCTACAATGTCGGGTCGCTGAACAGGCAGTTCGATTTCATTGTTTCATCTGGTGTCCTGCACCATCTTCCCGACCCGGAGCTTGGCTGGGCGAGGCTGGCTGAAACGCTGCGGCCCGGCGGGGCGATGCGCCTTATGCTGTACAGCAAATTCGCGCGGCTCCCGGTCCAGGCTGCGCGGCGCAACATCGAGCATCTGCTTTCAGGCGCGACCATCGACGACGATCTGCTACGGGCGGTCCGTGTCCATTTTCTGGAGCGCCCGCCCGGGCCGATAACGCATTCTCCCGATTTCTATCATCTGGCCGGGGTGCACGACATGTTGCTGCACAGGCATGAGGATTCGTTCGACGTACCGCGTATTCGCGAGGCGATCGAAAAGCTGAAGCTCCAACTGCTCGGGTTCGTTCTTCCGACCGCGGCCAGGAGGGCGCGCTATCGCACCGATAATCCCGACGACCCCTGGTTCCGCGACTATGACAAGTGGTTGCGCCTGGAAACGCGCGAGCCCCATCTGTTCAGTTTGATGTACGACTTCTGGTGTCTCAAACCTGCCTGAGAGCTGTCGCTTCCCCCCTTTCCTTGCGGAAAGGGGGGCTCCCCGGAAGGGGGACGGCTTACCAGATATGTACGCGCTGTTCGGGCGGCAGGTACATCTTGTCGCCGGGCTTCACGTCGAACGCCGCGTACCAGGCGTCGACGTTGCGGACGATGCCGTTGACCCGGTAATAAGGCGGGCTGTGCGGATCGGTCAGCAGCCGCTGCAGTGCTGCGCCCTCGCGCACCTTTGTCTGCCACGCCTGGGCAAAAGCGAGGAAGAAGCGCTGATCGCCCGTCAGGCCGCCGATCACCGGCGCCGGACCATGGACCGCGAGATATTTGTGATAGGCGGCATAGGCGGTCTCAAGCCCGCCGAGATCGCCGATATTCTCGCCCATCGTCAGCGCGCCCTTGATGTGCGTACCCTTCACCGGCTCATAGGCGTCATATTGCTTGCCGAGCGCGGCGGTGCGCTTTTCAAACGCTGTCTTCGATGCGGGCGTCCACCAATTGGCAAATTTGCCGGTGCCGTCGAACTGGCTGCCCTGGTCGTCGAAGCCGTGGCCGATCTCATGGCCGATGACCGCGCCGATCGCGCCATAATTCACCGCCGGATCCGCCTTGGGATCGAAGAAGGGCGGCTGGAGGATCGCCGCCGGGAAGGTGATCTGGTTCAGCAGCGGGTTGTAATAGGCATTCACCGTCTGCGGCGTCATTTCCCACAGCGACCGGTCGACCGGCTTGCCGAGGCGCGAAAGCTGCAGATTCCAGTCGAACTCGCTCGACCGGATCGCATTGCCGAGAAGATCGCCCCGATCGACCTTGAGCGATGCATAGTCGATATAATGCACCGGATGGCCGATCCGTGGCTCGAACGCGGTGAGCTTCGCGACCGCGGCTTTCTTGGTCGCGTCGTCCATCCAGGCACTGCCCTTCAGCCGTTCCTCAAGCGCGGCGCGCAGATTGACGATCAGCTCGGCCATTTTGGCCTCGCTCTCCGGCGGGAAATGCCGCGCGACATAGATCTGTCCGACCGCTTCGCCGAGCGCGCCATTGACGAGCTGAACGCCGCGCTTCCACCGGGCGCGCTGCTGCTTCACGTCATTCAGCGTCTTGGAGTAGAAGTCGAAGCGTGCGTCGTCGAAGGCCTTTGGCAGGTAGGTCGCGTGGTCGCTGACGAAGCGGAACGCCATCCAGTCCTTCCAGGTTTCGAGCGGAACGGTGTCAAGCAGTTTACCCGCGCCGGTGATCGCGGTGGTCTGCGTCATGATCACGGTGGGGAAGCCCTTGAGGCCTGCCGTCGCGAGCATCGCATCCCAGTCGAACTGGGGGGCGAGTGCCTTCATCTGCGCCCGGTCCATCGGGTTATAGATCGCCTTCATGTCGCGCGAGCGCTCGGGCGTCCATTGCTCGGTCGCCAGCGCGGTTTCGAGCGCGATGATCCGATCGGCCTTGGCAGCGGCATCCGGGATGCCGGCCATTTCCTGCATATGGATCACATAGTCGCGATAGGCCTTGCGGAAGGCGACATATTTCGCGTCCGGCAGCAGGTAATAATCGCGGCCGCCCATGCCGAGACCGCTCTGTCCGGCGGCGAGGGTATAGCGCGTCGGATCCGCGAAATCGGGCAGCGGCTCGATATCGACCGGGCTGGCATAGCCGATCGTGGAGAACAGGGTCTCCAGTCCGGCGCGGTCCTTCACCCCGGCGATCTTTGCGAGATAGGGCTTGAGCGGCGCGGTGCCGCGTGCCTCGACCCCGGCCTCGTCCATCCAGCTCGCGTAGAAATCGCCGATCTGTTTGCCCTTCACGCCATATTCGGCGGGGTTCTTCGCCAGATCGCTGACGATATCGCGCACCTGCGCCTCAGCCTCGTCAACCAGCAATACGGACGGGCCGGCAGAGGTCCGATCGGCTGCGATCTCGGTGCGCTTGTCCCAGGCGCCGTTCGCATGAGTCCAGAAATCGTCGCCCGGCTTCACCGTCTTGTCGGCAGCGGTCAGGTCGACCCCGAACGTGCCGAAGCGCGGACCGGCGGGGGCCTGCTGCGAAAAAGCAGGAAGGGCAATGGCGAGGGCGGCGGCAGCCGCTGACAGACGAACGAGGACAGAGACGCGCACGGGCAACCCCTAAATATGAGTGTATTGCCGCTGGATAGCAGTGCGCCTGAGGGGTCGCAATCTCGATGTAATATTATTTCACGCGGTTCGCGACCAGATCGTCGACCACCGCGGGATCAGCCAGCGTGCTGGTATCGCCGAGGCTGGATACGTCGCCCTCGGCGATCTTGCGCAGGATTCGGCGCATGATCTTGCCGGAGCGGGTCTTGGGCAGGCCCGGCGCGAACTGAAGCGCGTCGGGCGCGGCGATCGGGCCGATTTCGGTGCGGACCCATTTGACGAGGTCCTTGCGCAGCTCGTCCGAGGCCGTCTCGCCGGAGTTGAGCGTGACATAGGCGTAGATGCCCTGGCCCTTGATATCGTGCGGCATGCCGACCACCGCTGCCTCGGCGACCTTGGGGTGAAGCACCAGCGCCGATTCCACCTCGGCGGTGCCCATGCGGTGGCCCGACACGTTGATCACGTCGTCCACCCGACCGGTGATCCACCAGTAACCGTCCTCATCGCGGCGTGCACCGTCGCCAGTGAAATACTTGCCCGGATAGGTGGTGAAATAGGTCTGGAAGAAGCGGTGATGATCGCCCCACACCGTGCGCATCTGCCCTGGCCAGCTCCTCGCGATGACGAGGTTGCCCTCGGTCGCGCCGTTCAGCACGGTACCCTCGGTATCGACAAGCTGCGGGTCGACGCCCGGCATCGGCCTGGTCGCGCTGCCCGGCTTGAGGTCGGTCGCGCCCGGCATCGGGGCGATCATCGCGCCGCCGGTCTCGGTCTGCCACCAGGTGTCGATGATCGGGCAGCGGCCCTCGCCGACCACCTCGTGATACCAGCGCCAGGCCTCGGGATTGATCGGCTCGCCGACCGTGCCGAGCAGCTTCAGCGACGCACGGCTGGTCTTCGTGACATAATCGTCGCCTTCCTTCATGAGCGCGCGCAGCGCCGTTGGGGCGGTGAAGATGGTGTGGACCTTGTGCCGGTCGACCACCTGCCAGATCCGGCTTGCGTCGGGCCAGGTCGGCAGGCCTTCGAACATCAGGGTCGTCGCGCCGTTCGCAAGTGGACCGTAGAGGATATAGCTGTGGCCGGTGACCCAGCCGATATCGGCGGCGCACCACCACACGTCGCCCGGCCGGTAATCGAAGGCGAGCTCGTGCGTCAGGCTCGCCCAGAGCAGATAGCCGCCGCTGCTGTGGAGCACGCCCTTGGGTTGGCCGGTCGAGCCGGAGGTGTAGAGGATGAACAGCGGATCCTCAGCGCTCATCACTTCGGGCGGGCAGGTGTCGCTCACGTCGCGCGCCGCCTTGTGATACCAGACGTCGCGACCCTCGCGCATCGTCACGTCGCCACCGGTCGCCCGCACGACGATCACGGTCTTCAGCGCCGGTGCGCGTTCGGCGGCGGCATCGACATTGGCCTTGAGCGGGATTCGTTTGCCACCGCGCCGGCCTTCGTCGGCGGTGACGACAAAGGCGCTGTCGCAATCGGTGATGCGGCCCGCCAGTGCCTCAGGCGAGAAGCCACCGAACACTACTGAATGGATCGCGCCGATCCGAGCGCAGGCAAGGATCGCGAACGCCGCCTCAGGGATCATCGGCATGTAGATGGTGACCCGGTCGCCTTTCTTCGCGCCCTGTGCCTTAAGCACGTTGGCGAAACGGCAGACCTCGGCATGGAGTTCGCGATAGGTGAAGCGGCGGGGCTCCTCCTTCGGCTCGTCGGGTTCCCAGATCAGCGCGGTCTGGTCGCCACGCTTCGCCAGATGCCGGTCGAGGCAGTTTGCCGCGACGTTCAGCTTGCCGTCGGCAAACCACTGGATGTGGAAATCCTTCTCGCCGAACGACCAGTCGCCGGCGATCTCGGGCCGCTTGATCCAGTCGAGCCGCCGCGCCTGCTCAAGCCAGAAGCTGCCGGGATCGGCCAGGGAGCGGCCATAGAGCGTCTCATATCCGTCCGCGTCGAAGCGCGCGCGCTTCGCCCATTCGGGTGGTACGGGATAGAGCGTCTGATCGGACATGGCGTTCTCCTGCGCGCTCTCTTTGCCGGGGGGCGAAGCGATTGCAAGCCCGGCTTGGCGCGACTTCCGTTTCAATGTAAAACCCGTTCGAACGACGGTGGAGTGCGGCGATGACGGGCACGATCCTGGTGACGGGCGGCAGCGGCTATATTGCCGGATATCTGATCCGCGAGCTGGCGAGCAAGGGGTGGACGATCAACGCCACCGTTCGCTCGCTGAAGCGTGAGGCGGAAGTGCGCGCTGCGCTCGGCGTGCCCGAAGCGTCGGTTCGTTTCTTCGCCGCCGACCTGATGGACGATGCCGGCTGGGCCGAGGCGGTCGCCGGGTGCAGCCATGTCGCGCACGTCGCCTCGCCCTTTCCCCCGAATGCCGTCAGCCATGAGGACGAGCTGATCGTGCCGGCGCGGGAAGGCGCGCTGCGGGCGCTGCGCTTCGCGTCGGCGGCGGGGGTGAAGCGGTTCGTGATGACCTCTTCCGTGGCGGCCATTGCCTATGGCCGTCAGGGAATCGACCGGCCCTATACCGAGGCCGACTGGACCGATGTGACCGCGCCGGGCCTGGGCGCCTATGTCAAATCCAAGACGATCGCGGAGCGCGCGGCGCGGGATTGGGTGGCAATGAATGGCGGCGCGATGGAGTTCTGCACGGTCAACCCGTCCGCTGTGCTGGGGCCGTTGATGAGCGACGATTTCTCCGCCTCGATCGAATTCGTGAAGCGCCTGATCGACGGATCGATGCCGGGTTTCCCGCGCCTCGGCTTCGCGGTGGTCGACGTGCGCGATCTCGCCGACCTGCATGTTCGCGCGCTGACCGCGCCGGGAATGGCGAACGAGCGCTTCATCGGCGCCGGGCCATTCATGATGATGCGGGAGGTCGGGGAGATATTGCGCGAGCGGCTCGGTTCCGAGGCGCGCAAGGTGCCGAAGCGGGGGATTCCGGATGTCGTGATCAGGCTGATGGCCCTGTTCGATTCGAGTATCAGGCAGGTCACCGGGGAGCTGGGCAGGAGCCGGGCGGTCGATTCGGGCCACTCGCTTGCGACGCTTGGCTGGAAAACCCGGCCGGCGGCGGACTCGATCGTCGACACCGCGCGAAGCCTGATCGACCGCGGCATCGTCAAGGTCTGATCAGGCCGCATTCTCGATGAGGAAGCGGTCGCGCCACGCGCGCGACTGGTCGTCGGCCTGACGCTTGAGCCGGGTGGCATGGGTTGGCCGGTCCGGCGCCTCCACTCCCAGAAACGGGAACAGCGCCGCGACGTCGCCCTGCGCCACATCCTCATAGAACAGGCGCAGCGGATCGATCGCGTGGCGGGCGAAGAAGCTTTCCCATTGACGGCGATTTTCTCCGATCACCTCGATGGCGTCGGCGATCGCGGCGCCGCTATAGGCCAGTGGTGGCGGCGGGAGGGTCCGATGGGACGACCAGATGTTGGTCTCCATCGCCCGTACCAGCGATATCGCCTGCATGACGGTATCGCGTCGGTCGAGGAAGACGAGCCTGATCGGTCCCGTCATCGCCTCGATCGGCTCGAGGCCCTGTCCTTCGATGCGGGTATAGCGCCTGATGTCATGGTGGAGGCCAGCGAACTGCGACCACATCAGCTTGCAGCCGAACACCCCGTTGGGCGTCGAGCAGAAACGGAAGAAGTCGTAGAAATAGGAAAGATGGCTGGCATGGCCGTGATGGCCGGACCATGTCGCCTCATCTTCCGGCAGGCCATATTCCTGCGGATAGCCGACCGACCCGAGCCTCGCCAGCATGTCGCAGAGCAGGAAGCTGCCCGTGCGGGGCAGTGCCGCGATGATGTAGCCCCGGCTGATGCCGTACATCCTTCAGATCCAGCTGGTGAGGGCGAAGCGCCGGTCGGCGAAGCAGGCGGTGGGTAACGCCACCGGCAGGATCTCGTGCAGGGTGTTCGACGGGAAGATCGCCGCGACATTGTGGCGCGGCGCGATGGTCTGCACCGGGCCGAAGCGTTGCCGCGCCGTATTCTGAAAACCGTGCAGGGTGAGCTCGCCACCGGCAAACCGGCAGGGAAAACGATGAAGATAGACGACGATGGTGAACGTCCGGTGCGCGACGGGCGCGGCGCCGTCATCGCGGTGCGGGCCGAACCAGTCACCGTCACCGCTCGCGGCGAGCTCGGATTCCTCGACCGCCGCCGTCACGATCCGGTCGCCGAAGCGTGCGCGAAGCGCGTCGCCGTGCCTAAGGGCGATCCTGGCCACCAGGTCGCGATGCGCCTCGTGCTGCGCCAGCGTCTTCGCGCTGCGATGCCGTCCGGCATGCAGTTGCAGGTGTGTCGACAAGGTCAGCGCATCGCCGAACATCGCCTCGCTGGCGATCGCGAAGGCGAGCAGCGCCGCCGCATCGGCTTCGGGCAGCGCGTCGGGCAGGACGAGTGCCGGGGGGGCGGGCATCGCCTCGGCCATTGGCCGCGCCGGATAGGCCGATCTGCGGAGGTCGCTCACCAGTAGAGGTTCCAGCGGCCGGCGATGCGCAAGGCGTGCCCTTGCAGCGTAATCCGGCGATCGTCGCCATGGATGGTGCCGGGCGACGATATCCGGTGAAGCCACAGCCCGCGATGAATCAGCAATCGCCCGACCGAATAGGGATGATAGGCAAGGGTCCGGCGTCGGGCCATGTCGTCGAGCGTCGCGACTCGGCCGGCCTTGAACGCCCGGTCGAAATCCTCGACCGTGACGTCCCACAGGTCGAGGCCGCTGCCTTCCGCCGGCAGTTCGAGCGCCAGCGTGAACGATACCGGATCGTCCTCGACCGGGCCGGGCGGGAGGCGCAGGCTTTCATACTGGATATCGAAATGCCGGCCGCTTTTCCCGGCGCCAAGGATGCCGCTGCCCAGGAAGATGTGGAACCCGGGAATGGCAAGCCCGTCGGCCAGCACCGCCTCCCCCTGCAATTCGACGGACAGCCGGTCGAGCAGGGAGGTGTAGAGATCGCCGAACAGCGCCATCAGGTCGCCGTTCGCGGCGTCGATCCTGCCGTAATAGTTGCGGTCCGGATCGGCGTCCGGCGGGCACGCGTCGAGATAGCTTGCCCGCCCAAGCGTGAAGAAGGTCGAATCGCCGCGCGGGCTGCGGTCGATCCAATTGTGCCGGTTGCCGGCCACGCGTTCGACCACGGAGCGGCAGCCTTCGGCATCGAGCAAATCGGTGACGGCGATCATCGCCGCACCTCGGTCAGCAGCGCGACGAGCGCGGCGGTGATGCTGCCGTCCAGCCGCTTGTCGTAGGAATTATAGCCGGGCATCGGATTGGCTTCGAGGAGCCAATATTGCCCGTCCCGGTCGACCTTGAAATCCCAGCCGGAAAAGATCAGTCCCATGTCGCGCGCCGTGCGCGTCATGCGTTCGGTCAGCGCATCCGGCAGCGTGACCGGGGCATAGGTCGCCTCGCCATCGATACGATAGTCGGTCGCCTCGCTGTCGATGCGCAGCGCGAGCACGGTATCGCCGACGACATGGGCACGCACGTCGGCGCCCTCCACCCGTCGCTGCAGGTGGACCGGCCCGCTTTCCGGCCGGAAAGTCGCGAAGTCGTCCGGCGTCACGCCCCAGCAATCGGCACGGGCGCCGGAAATGGTCTTCACGATCGACGGCGCTCGGGCAAAGGCGGACAATGTCGCTGCGTCGGAGCTGGTGAGTGACGGGGGCACCAGGAAACCGCTGCGCGCCAGCAGCGCCTCGTGCAGCGGCTTCGACCCATTGTCCTGGAAATGGCCCGGCCGGTTGATGACGATCGCCTCGCCGATGCTTTCAAGCCACGCGTTCAGGGCCTGGACCATCGACTGCCACGACAGGCTGTCGCGCCGCGACTCGACTACCGACGACAGGTCGATCGGGCGGACATAATATCGGCCGCGGGCGGGCAGGTGCCGCTCCGTCCCGCCGTCACGCCAGATCGCGTCCTGGCCGGGCAGCGGGAACATCCAGTCGGCCAGCGCCAGATCATGCAGGTCGACAAGTTCCACCTCGGTGCCGCTTGCCCGGCATTGCGCCACGAAATGGCGGATGGTCGGATCAGTGCCCAGGCCGATCGCGATGATCATCGGGTCAGGTGCGCGACGGCGGCGGCGGCAAACGCGTCCCAGGCGAAATCGATGTCCTCGCGGTGCGGCCATGGCGTGATGCGCGCGAGATAAGGGTCGCTCAGATCCTCCGACAGCGCCCAGATGACGAGCGCCATGTCGAGCCCGAGCCGATCGGCCAGCGTCACGCTGTCCGCCGACAGGTCATAGCCGGCGACCTGCTGTCCGCTCCGGCACCAGGCGTCCCGGCCAAGCACCAGCACGACCTCATATTGCTCCCCCGGCCTGACATGGCGTCCGCGTTGCGGCCCGGGATAGGCAGCATGCTGATCATGGCTCAGCGGTTCAAGGGAATCGGGCGATTTGAAATACCAGCCCGTGTCGCGTTGCGGCCATGTCGCGCCTTGCAGGAATATCTCCATGCGATCGGTAGGCAGGCCGCCGCGCAACTCGTTCACCGAGGCCGACAGGCTGCAACCGCCGCCAAAGCCCATCGGCCCCGGGCGACCGAGTACCGGTGCGCTACTCAGCGCGCCGATCGCCCACAGCGCCGCCAGCGCCTCGCCCTGCAGGAAGCGCGCATCGGCGCTTTGCGTCGCTGACAGGCGTGGCGCGCGGATGACCATCGGCACGCGCGGCACGACCGTCGCATCGCCATCCCGCACCATGACCGAGAAGCGTCGTGCCGCTGTTGTCGCATCGAGGCGAACCGGGGTCCGGCCGGCCGCTGAAATCGGGCCGGCCAGCGCGTCGGCGAAACTGTCGCCCGGTTCGCTCACGATCAGCACTGCATTGTCAAGGGCGTCGTGCGCTTCCCCGGCGTCAGAACAGCTGGACACTCTTGACGAACCCCCGGACGGCGTTGGCCTGCTGCTGCGCAACCCGGTTCATCAGCGTCCAGTTCAGCACCTCCACCTCGCCGAAGCGGCTGAACGGGTCCGATGCCTCGCTTCCCGCCATCTTGCCGCCGTCGGAGGTCTCCTTGCCGGCTTCCTTGGAATCCTTGGATTCCTTGCCCTCCTTGCCTTCCTTGGAGTCTTTCTGCTCCTTGCCTTCCTTGCTCTCCTTGCCTTTGGGGAATTTGGGCGGCTGCCAGGGAGAAAAGACAGTTTCGTCGGCGACCTCGATGCCGCCAAGGCTGACGGCGATGCCGTCCATGCCGCCATTCTTGCCGTCGAGCTTGGCCTTTTCCGGGGCGCGGATTCCGTTGGCGACGGCGTCGTTAACCGCGCTGTCGAACGCGCGGATACGGGTTCCCGCGAGTTGCGCCAGCAGGTCGTGGCGATGCGTCGCGCCGATGAACGGGGTGGGCTCTGACTGTTCGTTGGACATTGTTTCGCTCCTTATTTCACGAGCAGAAGTTTAAGCAGCGAGCCAATGTTGATGCCGTCGATCACCAGCCCATCGACATCGCAATTCTTCAATTGCACGGCGCGCAGCGAGCAATTCTCAATGACGGCGCCGTCGAATTCGCAGGCGCTGAAATGGGCGCTTTCGAAATTGCTGCGATGAAAGGCGGAGTTGAAGAAGCTTGACGCTCCGAAAATGGAGTGCCCCGCCGTGATGTTGCTGAAGGTAGAGCTGGTTGCATCCTGTGCAATGCAGATCATATTGGGGGATAATAAAGGTTTTTGCCGGGTGTCGCTTTTTTGCATTCGAGCCTCCGCTGCCTCTGCGTGCAGAGGCGATTGTTTGGCGCGGCCCGAATCGTCAGATCTACAAGCGGGTGATCTGTTGCGCGCCCAATGCCACAGGCGGATGACTGGAGTCCAGACTGTCAGGACACTCGTAGGTGCCTGTACGGGCTGACAATTTGCACCATAGTGGTTTTAATCATGTACGCGGTTCGATAGACTGTGGGATCGTCAGTCCTTGACCGGGCCGCCTCGTCCGGCGATCGCCGAGAGCAGGATGCCGGCGACGATGAACGCCATGCCCCAGAAGTGGAAGGCGTGGAGTGCCTCGCCGAGCAGAAGGGCGGCGAGCAGGGCGCCGAACAGTGGCATCAGCGCGATCATCTGTCCGGCCCGGCCAGCGCCGAGCGTGCCGACCGCTCGATTGTAGAGCGAATAAGCGATCAGCGACGGCAGCACCGCGACATAGGCGAAGGCGCCGATCGTCGAGGGACGCCAGGTGACCGAGGCGCCGTTCAACCATTCCTGCGCCGCCAGCGGCAGCATGGTGAGCGTGGCGATGACGAAGGTGGCCGCGAGGAAGCTCAGCGGATCGACATCGGGCCTGAGCCGCAGCAATACGGTATAAAGCGACCACGCCACGATCGCGCAGAGGATCAGCAAGTCCCCCGTGCCGAGCTGGAGATGGAGCAGGGTCGCGAGGTCGCCCCGCGAGACGACCCAGCCTACGCCGATCGTCGAGGCGATGACGCCGAGAACCTGAAGCAACGCCGCCCGTTCACGAAAGATCAGGCGTGCGAACAGCACGACCATTGCCGGGATACCTGCCTGGATCAGCATCGAATTGGTCGCGGTGGTGTGGCGCAGGCCGGAATAGAGGAAGGCGTTGAACGCGGCGACGCCGAGCAGCCCGAGGACCAGCACGATCCGCCAGTTCGCGCGCAGCACGGGCGCATCGGCGCGCAGCCGTTGCCAGGCGAACGGCATCAGGATCGCGGTAGCCCCGGCCCAGCGCACCAGCGCGAGGGTGAAAGGCGGGATATCATCGCGCACGGCGCGCCCGACGATCGCGTTCCCGGCCCAGAACAACATGACGATGGCGAGGAAGAAATAGGCGTTGAGAGTGGCGCGCGAGGTCGGGGCGGGGTTGTCTTGCATGCTGTCTTTTCCGCCCGGTCGTGAAGGGTGAGCGGGTTACCGCACGCTGGGCGGTTCGGCCAGCCATGGCGGCCGGAGTCGCTTTTTCGTGCTTTGCCTGGACGACATCCATCCAACGCCGTTCGTTTCGAGCGAAGTCGAGAAACCTGCGCTGCGGCCAGTCAAAATGTCTCGACTTCGCTCGACACGAACGGAAACAGGGGAACGGATTTCGAAGCGCTAGACCACCCGGTATGGCACCGTCCCGCGGAGATCGGGGTCGACCGCGATGTCGCGGTCGGCTGGCGGGAAGGCGCGCTGGTCGCAATCGTCGCGCGGGCAGAGCCGGCAGGAAATGCCGATCGGGATCGGTGGCGCCGTCCGGTCGAGCGCATCGGCATAGACGAAGTCGGCGGCATGCTCCGCTTCGCAGCCGAGCGTTACTGCGTAGCGGCGCGGGCTGCGGGTGAAGCTGCCCGATGGCTTCACCAGGCCCTTCGCCATCGAGACATAGCGCACGCCGTCGGGCGTCTCGGCATGCTGCACCACGATCCGGTCGGGGATGGCGACTGCTTCGTGCACGATCCACAACGGGCAGGCGCCGCCGAAGCGGGCGAATTGCAGTCGTGTCGCCGAATGCCGCTTGGTGATGTTGCCGGCCATGTCGACCCGGCAGAAATAGAAGGGGATCCCCTCGGCCCCCGAGCGCTGCAACGTGGAGAGGCGGTGGCAGGCCTGTTCGAAACTGACGCCGAAGCGGCGGCACAGGCGGTCGATATCGTGGCGCATCTGGCGCGCGGTGGAGCGAAAGCGGCCATAGGGCATGGTGAGCGCGCCGGCGGCATAATTGGCAAGGCCGATGCGCAGCAGGTTGCGCGCCTCCGAACTTGATACCGACGCGCCGTCGACGATCTCCTGGATCGTGCCGGCGAACTCGATCGCGACGAGCTGGTGCGCGATCAGGAAGCGGCGGCTCTCGGGCGGCATCGCGCCGTTGAGCGACAACGTGCCGCGCTGCCGGTCGAGCGCGCGGAGCGGCGCCGCCTCGTCGGGCGCCGCGACGATGGCGATGCCGTGGGTGGCGAGCCGTGCGATGAACGCCGTCTCGTCGGGCCCCAGTTCCTCCGCCAGCGATTCGGCCGCGCGGTCGAGCGGATCGACATAGTTGCCGGCGAAATGGAACCAGTCGCGCACCGCCTCCCACGGCATGCGGGCCCCCGCGCCGGAGATGCCCGAGGTCATGCTCTCCTCGACCATCTGAAGCCGCTCCTCGGCGGCGCGGACGGCGGCGTGCAGCGTGATGATCCGGTCGGCGATCTCGGGCCGTTCCTCGGCGAGCCGCTCGATCGCCTCGGGCGGTGGTGCCGGGGGAAGGAGCGGGTCGGCCAGTGCCGCGGCCAGGCCGCTCAGGCGCATGGCCGGCGCCTCGCTTTCGATCAGCGCGCCGGGGTGGCGGCGGCGCAGGGCGGCGGTCACCGAGGGGGTGAGGGGGCGATCGCCGCTTTCGAGCTGTGAAAGATAGCTGACCGAAATGCCGAGCCGCGCCGCCATCGCCGCCTGGTTGAGCCCGGCGCTCCGCCGAAGGGCGCGGAGCTGTTCTCCGGCATAGAGGCGCGGGGTGCGGGGCATGCTGCTTATCCTGCTTCCCCGGCAAAGGCCGGGATCCAGTTGGGACGGTCGAAGTGGTGATATGCGCGGCTACCGAGGCAACGGCTCCCGACCGAACTCCGACCTTTGTCGGGAACTACTTCGCAAATCATCTATTCGCAACTTTGCAAATTCACATTTGCAAAACGCCCCGCAGCTTGAAAGAGAAACGCTCCCCAGTACCGGAGTACCCCATGTCGTCGACGATCGAGGAGCTTGAGCGCCGTCGCGAGGCCGCCCGCATGGGCGGCGGCGAGAAGCGGATCGCGGCGCAGCATGCACGGGGCAAACTCACCGCGCGCGAGCGGCTGCAGGTTCTGCTCGACGAGGGGTCGTTCGAGGAGCTCGACATGTATGTCGAGCATAATTGCGTCGATTTCGGCATGCCCGACCAGGTCATTCCCGGCGACGGTGTGGTGACCGGCTCGGGCACGATCAATGGCCGGCTGGTCTTCGTCTACAGCCAGGATTTCACCGTGTTCGGCGGGTCGCTCAGCGAGCGGCATGCGCAGAAGATCTGCAAGATCATGGACATGGCGATGAAGGTCGGCGCGCCGGTGATCGGCCTGAACGATTCGGGCGGCGCGCGAATCCAGGAAGGCGTCGCCTCGCTCGGCGGCTATGCCGAGGTGTTCCAGCGCAACGTGCTGGCCAGTGGCGTCGTGCCGCAGATCTCGCTGATCATGGGGCCTTGCGCCGGCGGCGCGGTGTACAGTCCGGCCATGACCGACTTCATCTTCATGGTGAAGGACAGTTCCTACATGTTCGTCACTGGGCCGGATGTCGTGAAGACAGTGACCAACGAGATCGTCACGCAGGAGGAACTGGGTGGCGCGGTGACTCATACCACCAGGTCGGGCGTCGCCGACATCGCCTTTGATGACGATATCGAGGCGTTGCGCGCGGCCCGCGACTTCGTCGATTTCCTGCCAGCCTCCAATCGCGAGGCGGTGCCTGAACGGCCTTGCTCCGATCCGTGGGACCGGATCGAGAACAGCCTCGACACGCTGGTGCCCGCCTCGGCCAACCAGCCCTATGACATGCACGAGCTGATCCGGAAGACGGTCGACGAGGGCGATTTCTTCGAAGTCCAGCCGACTCATGCCGGAAACATCATCATCGGTTTCGGCCGGATCGAGGGCCGCACCGTCGGCGTGGTCGCCAACCAGCCGATGGTGCTGGCCGGCTGCCTCGATATCAATTCATCCAAGAAGGCTGCGCGCTTCGTGCGCTTCTGCGACGCGTTCGAGATCCCGATCGTCACTTTCGTCGATGTGCCGGGCTTCCTGCCGGGGACGGCGCAGGAACTGAACGGCATCATCAAGCACGGCGCGAAGCTGCTCTTCGCCTATGCCGAGGCGACCGTGCCCAAGATCACCGTTATCACGCGCAAGGCCTATGGCGGCGCCTATGACGTCATGGCGTCGAAGCATCTGCGCGGCGACCTCAACTATGCCTGGCCGACCGCCGAGATCGCGGTGATGGGCGCGAAGGGCGCGGTCGAGATCATCTTCCGCGGGAAGAGCCCGGAAGAGATCGCCGCGCGCACCGCCGAATATGAGGCACGGTTCGCCAACCCGTTCGTGGCGGCGTCGAAGGGGTTCATCGACGAGGTGATCCAGCCGCATTCGACCCGCCGCCGGATCGCGCTCGGCCTGCGCAAGCTGCGTGGCAAGAGCATCGAGAATCCGTGGAAGAAGCACGACAACATACCGCTTTGAGGCGTGTCGTTGCGCGAGGCTGTTGCGCTCAATGCCGGCTTGGGCGCAGGTAAAGGTCCTCAACAGATGACAGGTGATGCATGATCCTTTTCCTGACCATGGCCCTTCAGGCAGCCGCGCCGGCTGCCGCTGCACCAGCGCCCGCCGCTCCCTGGACGCCGCGCCTGCAGTCCGACCCAGCGACCGGCGCGAAATCGGGCAAGGTCTGGGCTGCCTCGCGGGAGGGCAATGGCCAGCTTGTCGTTCGCTGCGACCGGCGCACGGAGAATATCGTCTCGATCCAGTTCATCCCCAGCCTACCGTTCGCCGCCGCGACGCCGCGACCGGTGTCGATCCAGGTCGATGGCGGATCGCCGCTCGGCACCAACTGGGAATTTCCGGGCAAGGGCACCTATGTCGCCGACGATCAGGTGGTCACCACGCTTGCCTCGGCGATCGCGCATGCCAAGGAGATCAAGCTGCGCGTGATCGATCCGATGAACAATGCGGTCGACGCGACCTTCGCCGGTCCGCCTAGCGACACGCCGATCAAGCAGGTGCTCGAGACCTGCGGCTATGTGCTCGGCCAGGTCCCGACGCGAACGCCTGCTGCCGCCCCGGCTGCGTCGAAATGATCATCGGTCGCCTCAACCATGTCGGCGTGGCGACGCCGTCGATCGCCGACGCGATCCCCTTTTATCGCGACGTGATGGGGGCGACCAGGATCCACGAGCCGTTCGATCTGCCTGCGCAGGGTGTGAAGGTGTGTTTCGTCGACACGCCTAACACGCAGATCGAACTGATCGAGCCATATGACGCGACGTCGCCGATCAACGGCTTCCTCGCCAAGAATCCGGCCGGCGGGCAGCACCATCTCTGCTACGAAGTGCCCGACATCCACGAGGCAAAGGCCTGGTTCGAGGCCAAAGGCGCGCGCGTGCTGGGCGAGCCGCGCATTGGCGCGCACGGCACGCCGATTTTCTTCGTCCACCCGAAGGATATGGGCGGGGTGCTGACCGAGATCATGGAAACGCCCAGGGGCGAGGGGAGCCACTAATGGCCTATGAGCATATCCTGAGCGAGCGGCGCGGCGACGTTCTTGTCCTGACGCTCAACCGGCCGGAACGTCTCAACGCGGCACCCCCGGCGATGTTCGACGAACTGCGCGATGCGCTTGGCGCGCTCGACGGGGCGCGGGCGGTGCTGTTCGCGGGGGCGGGCCGGGCCTTCTGCTCGGGCGCCGACGTCGCGGGTGGCGCGCTGGGGTCCGACAATCCGGGCGAGGCGACCTATCAGGCGCTGACCAACCATTATAACCGGACGATCGAGGCGGTCGCCGATCTCGGCGTGCCGGTGGTCAGCGCGGTGCGCGGGCCGGCGGCGGGGATCGGGTGCAGCCTGGCGCTCGCCGCCGATTTCTGCGTGGCGAGCGAGACCGCCTATTTCCTCCAGGCCTTCGTCAATATCGGGCTCGTGCCCGATGGCGGCGCAAGCTGGATGCTGCCCCGGCTGATCGGCAAGGCCCGCGCGACCGAGATGATGATGCTCGGCGAGCGGGTTCCCGCGGCAAAGGCGCTCGACTGGGGCATGATCCACAAGGTTACGGCTGATGACGCACTCGATGCCGAGGTGTTCGCGCTGGCGGAGCGGCTTGCGGCGGGGCCGACGGTCGCGCTCGGCCTGATGCGGCGCGGCCTCGCCCATGCGCTCGAGGTCGATTACGCCACTGCAATGCTGCGCGAGGCGGAGAACCAGCGCGCGGCGCGCGGATCGGCGGATTCGATGGAGGGCGGCATCGCCTTCCTGCAGAAGCGCAAGCCCGAGTTCCGGGGCGCGTGATGACAAGCTATTCTTGTTCCCCGGCGAAGGTCGGGGTCCAGGCACGAGCGGCCCGATACTGGGCCCCGGCCTTCGCCGGGCAACAGCTATGACCGACAAGCCCACCCTGGACGCCTGGAGCGCCGCCGCCGCGAAGGAGGTGAAGGGCAAGGACCTGACCTGGCACACGCCCGAGGGGATCGCGGTCAAGCCGCTCTACACCTGCCGACGGACCTTGCCGTTCGTCGACGACGCCTGCCCGGGCTCGCGCCCTATCTGCGCGGGCCCTACCCGACCATGTACGTCAACCAGCCCTGGACGATCCGGCAATATGCCGGCTTCTCCACGGCCGAGGATTCGAACGCCTTCTACCGGCGCAACCTCGCCGCCGGGCAGAAGGGGCTGTCGGTCGCCTTCGATCTGGCGACCCATCGCGGCTATGACAGCGATCATCCGCGCGTCGCGGGCGATGTCGGCATGGCCGGCGTCGCGATCGACTCGATCTACGACATGCGCACGCTGTTCTCCGGCATCCCGCTCGACCAGATGAGCGTCTCGATGACGATGAACGGCGCGGTGCTGCCGGTCCTGGCGCTCTATCATCGTCGCGGCGCGAAGAACAGGGCGTGCCGCAGGCCAAGCTCTCGGGGACCATCCAGAACGACATCCTCAAGGAGTTCATGGTCCGCAACACCTATATCTACCCGCCCGCGCCCTCCATGCGGATCATCGGCGACATCTTCGCCTATCACCTCGCGCGAACATGCCGAAGTTCAACTCGATCTCGATCTCCGGCTATCACATGCAGGAGGCCGGAGCGACGCAGGATCTCGAGCTCGGCTATCACGCTGGCCGACGGCGTCGAATAATCCGCGCCGGCGCGCGAGGGCCTCCGGGCTCGATCGTCGATGCGTTCGCCGCGCGGCTGTCCTTCTTCTGGGCGATCGGCATGAACTTCTTCATGGAGGTCGCGAAGCTGCGGGCGGCGCGCGCTGATCTGGGCGAAGCTGGTCATGACGGATTTCGGCGCGAAGAACGAACGTCCGCTGCCCTGCGCACGCATTGCCAGACCTCGGGCTGGTCGCTGACGGCGCAGGACGCGTACAACAATGTGCATCCGCACCACGATCGAGGCGATGGCAGCGATGCACGGCGGGACGCAGAGCGCTGCACACCAATGCGCTCGACGAGGCGATCGCGCTTCCAACCGATTTCTCCGCCCGGATCGCGCGCAACACGCAGATCGTGATCCAGGAAGAGACGGGGATGACCAACGTCGTCGATCCTCTCGGCGGCAGCTATTATATCGAGAGCCTGACCCAGGAACTGTACGACAAGGCCTGGGAGATCATCGAGCGGGTCGAGGCCGAGGGGGGCATGGCGAAAGCGGTCGCCGCCGGCTGGCCCAAGGCGATGATCGAGGAAGCCTCGGCCGGGCGCGCGGCGCGGGTCGACATGGGCGAGGACGTGATCGTCGGCGTCAACAAGTACAAGCTCGCCGAAGAGGATTCGATCGACATCCTCGACGTCGATAACGTCGCGGTGCGGGAATCGCAGATCGCGCGGATCAGGAAATCCAAGGCCGGGCGTGACGAGACGAAATGCCGGGCGGCGCTCGATGCGTTGCGCGAGGGCGCAGCGGGTAGCGAAAACGTCCTCGGCCTCGCGGTCGAATGCGCCCGCCAGCGCGCGACGCTCGGCGAGATCAGCCAGGCGATGGAGGATGTGTTCGGTCGCTACGGCACCAAGCCGACGCCGGTTTCCGGCATCTATGGTGGCGCGCACGAGTTCGACCGGCGCTGGCTGGGCCTGCTCGACGGGGTGAATTCGCTGACCCATCGCATGGGCCGCAAACCGCGCCTGCTCGTCGCCAAGATGGGGCAGGACGGGCATGATCGCGGGGCGAACCTCGTCTCGTCGGCATTCGGCGATCTCGGTTTCGAGGTGGTGCCGGGGCCGTTGTTCCAGACGCCGAAGGAAGCCGCCGATCTGGCCATCGCGTCGGACGTCGACGTGGTCGGGGCTTCGTCGCTGGCGGCCGGGCACAAGACATTGATCCCGGAACTGATCGGCCATCTGCGCGAGGCTGGCCGGAGCGACATCAAGGTGATCGCCGGCGGGGTTATCCCGGCGCAGGATTATCAATATCTGCGCGACGCCGGCGTGCAGGGGATTTTCGGCCCCGGGACCAATCTGGTCAACGCGGCCGGCGAAGTATTGAAACTGCTGGGGCATAACCTGCCTCCGATCGAGGAAGCTGCTGAATGAGTGACACTTTTGAACTCCCCTCCCGCTTGCGGGAGGGGCCGGGGGTGGGCTCGCGCGATCCTCAGACGGAAGATTCGTTGAAGCCGGGCGCCCACCCCCCAGCCCCCTCCCGCAAGCGGGAGGGGGAGCCGCTTCGTACCGACTGGACCCGCCAGGAAATCGCGGCGCTGTTCGATCTCCCCTTCACCGAGCTCGTCTTTCGCGCGGCGGAGGTGCACCGCGCGCATCATGCGGCGGGCGAGGTGCAGCTCTGCACATTGCTGTCGATCAAGACCGGCGGCTGTCCCGAGGATTGCGGCTATTGCTCTCAGTCGGCCTCGGCCGATTCCGAGCTCAAGGCCGAAAAGCTGATGGAGGTCCAGGCGGTCCTCGCCGCCGCCGCCGAGGCCAAGGCAGCGGGCTCGCAGCGTTTCTGCATGGGTGCGGCGTGGCGCAACCCGAAGGACCGCGACATGGGCGCGGTCGTCGCGATGGTCGAGGGCGTGAAGGCGATGGGCCTCGAGACATGCATGACGCTTGGCATGCTGGAGCCGCACCAGGCGCACCAGCTCGCCAGGGCAGGGCTCGATTACTACAATCACAATATCGATACCTCGCCCGAACATTATGGCGACATCATCACGACGCGGACCTTCCAGGACCGGCTCGATACGCTGGAGACCGTGCGCCAGGCCGGCATCAATGTCTGCTCCGGCGGCATCGTCGGCATGGGCGAGACCCGCGCCGACCGGGTCGGCTTCGTGCATGCGCTGGCGACCCTGCCACGCCATCCGGAGAGCGTGCCGGTCAATGCTCTGGTCCCGGTCAAGGGCACGGTGCTGGGCAACATGCTTGCCGACACGCCGCTGGCGAAGATCGACGATATCGAGTTCGTCCGCACCGTCGCGGTAGCGCGCATCACCATGCCGTTGTCGATGGTCCGCCTCTCGGCCGGGCGCGAGAGCATGAGCGACGCGACCCAGGCGCTCTGTTTCATGGCGGGCGCCAACTCGATCTTCACCGGCGAGAAGCTGCTGACCACCGGCAATGCCGGCGGCGGTGCTGATGTTGCACTGTTCGCCAAGCTCGGCCTCGTGCCGATGGAGGGCGAGGAGCCGATGCGGAAGGAAAAGACATGCTGCTGACCATCGCGCTCCTCGTCGCGGCCCCGCAGACCCAGACGCAGATGACTCAGTCGGCGGGGACTGCCTATGCTCGGGCTGATGCCGAGATGACCCGCGTCTGGCGAGCGACCCTCGCTTATATGAAGGGCCGGGACGCGCAGAACGGCTCGCGCGGCGGTGGCTTCGGCTATGCCGCGGCGCTTCTCGAAAGCCAGCGTGCCTGGCTGAAATTCCGCGACACCGAATGCGTCATCGAGGGCGGCGAGTTCGCCGGCGGATCGATGCAATCGATGACGGTCGCGGGCTGCCGGACACGGCTGACCTCGGAGCGCACGGCGCAACTCAAGTCGCTGATGTGGCGAGGGTGACGTTGCGGAAGACGCCACGATACACACCGTCATGCTGAACGTGTTTCGGCATTCAGGCGCGGTCACCCGCCTGAAGAGCGACGGTCCCGGGTCAACTGACCGCGCATGGACCCTGAAACAGGTTCGGGGTGACGAAGGTTTTTGGGGTAGCTGATGTTCAAGAAAATCCTGGTCGCCAATCGCGGCGAGATCGCCTGCCGCGTCATGCGCACCGCCAAGAAGATGGGGATCGCGACGGTCGCCGTCTATTCCGATGCCGATGCCCGCAGCCCGCATGTGCTGATGGCGGACGAGGCGGTGCGGCTCGGGCCGCCGCCGGCTGGCGAGAGCTATCTGCTAGCCGACCTGATCCTGCTCGCCGCGAAGCAGACCGGTGCCGACTGCATCCACCCCGGCTACGGTTTCCTGTCGGAGCGCGAGAGCTTCGCGAAGGCCTGTGCCGAGGCTGGTATCGCCTTTGTCGGCCCACCGCCCAAGGCAATCGCCGCGATGGGCGACAAGATCGAATCCAAGAAGCTGGCCAGGGCCGCGGGCGTCAACGTCGTGCCCGGCTTCCTCGGCGAGATCGACGATACCGAGCATGCGGTGCGCATCGCGTCGGAGATCGGCTATCCGGTGATGATGAAGGCCTCGGCCGGCGGCGGCGGCAAGGGTATGCGGCTTGCCTATTCGGAGCAGGATGTCCGCGAGGGTTTCGAGGCGACCAAGCGGGAAGGACTTGCGTCCTTCGGGGACGACCGCGTGTTCATCGAGAAGTTCATCGAGAGCCCGCGCCACATCGAAATCCAGGTGATGGGCGACCAGCACGGGAACATCGTCTATCTCGGCGAGCGCGAATGCTCGATCCAGCGCCGCCACCAGAAGGTCGTGGAAGAAGCGCCGTCGCCCTTCGTCACGCCCGAGATGCGAAAGGCGATGGGCGAGCAGGCCGTCGCGCTGGCCCGCGCGGTCGGCTATTATTCCGCCGGCACGGTCGAACTGATCGTCTCCGGCGCCGACAAGACCGGCCAGGGTTTCTACTTCCTGGAAATGAACACCCGGCTCCAGGTCGAGCACCCCGTCACCGAATGCATCACCGGCCTCGACCTGGTCGAGCTGATGATCCGAGTCGCGGCGGGCGAGCCGCTCGGTTTCACCCAGGACGATGTGACGCTCACTGGCTGGGCGATCGAGAACCGGGTCTATGCCGAGGACCCCTATCGCGGCTTCCTGCCGTCGATCGGGCGTCTGGTGCGCTATGATCCGCCCGAGGATGCGCGGCCTGCCTATGGCCCGGTCGCGACCGACGGCGACGCCTATGTCCGCGTCGATGACGGCGTGCGCGAGGGCGGCGAGGTCTCGATGTTCTACGACCCGATGATCGCCAAGCTGATCACCTGGGCGCCGACGCGCGAGGAGGCGATCGACACGCAGATCGCCGCGCTCGATGCGTTCGAGATCGAGGGGCCGGGCAACAATCTCGATTTCGTCTCTGCGCTGATGCAGCATCCGCGTTTCCGCGAAGGCGCGCTGACCACCGGCTTCATCGCCGAGGAATATCCCGACGGCTTCCACGGGGCGCCGGCATCGCGGGATCTGGTCCGCAGCCTTGCCGCGATCGCTGCCTTCGCCGCGACCGCCGAAGCCGATCGCGCACGGCGCATCGACGGACAACTCGGCAGGCGCCTTCAGCCGCCGTCCGACTGGGTGGTGAAGATCGGCGATGCCGACCATGCGGTGGCGATCTCGACCGACGGCATCATCGTCGATGGCGAGGAGCTTGACATCGCGCTCGAATATACGCCGGGCGACCGCGTGATCGAGGCGGAGATCGGTGACGCGCTGCTGATCGTGAAGATCGTCCGTGCCAGCGCCGGTTTCCGCCTGACCACGCGCGGCGCCTCGCATCGTGCCCGCGTGCTCCCAGCGCATGTCGCGCCCTTCGCGAAGCATCTGATCGAGAAGATCCCGCCCGACCTGTCGAAATTCCTGCTCGCGCCGATGCCGGGGCTGCTGATGCGGCTCGACGTCGCGGCCGGCGACAAGGTCGAGGCGGGCCAGCCGCTCGCCGTGGTCGAGGCGATGAAGATGGAGAATATCCTGCGCGCCGAGAAGAGCGGCACGGTCAAGTCGATCAACGCGGCGCCGGGTGACAGCCTGGCGGTGGACGCCGTGATCCTGGAGATGGAATAGCTATTCGCGATCGCCTGTCGAAGTCCCGGTGCCGCGCCGGGACTGTTCAGGCATCCGTGGCTCCATAGTGTCATGAATTCGTGATGCGCGGTGTGGCCGATCCCGGAACAAGTCCGGTCATCGGTCGCAATGATGTGAATTCATGTCGATTCTATTGCCGGAAAGCGCCGTGTTTCGCGTACTTCGATCCACGAGATCGTATCTGGACGACAAATTGCGACAATATTTCGATGGACCCAAATCGGGACCGCAGCCATTTGTGTCGTTATGTTTCGCAAGCGCATCCTTCTGCTGCTCACTGTCGCCCTGCCGCTCCAGGCGTGCGTGGTCGGGCCGGACTACGCCCCGCCCGTGCCCGGCGCGCTGGGGGTGCCCGGGGGCTATTCGACCCCGGCGCCGCAGGGCCAGTCGGCGGATCTTTTGGCCTGGTGGACCAGCTTCAATGATCCGCTGCTGACCTCGATCGTCGACCGCGCGCGCGGCGGCAACCTGGATATCGCCCAGGCCGTGTCGCGGCTGCGCCAGGCGCGCGAATCCCTCGTTCAGGCGCGCACCCAGCGGTTGCCGACGGTGACCGGATCGGCTGGCTATCGCCGCAATGGGTTCGACACGATCGGCGCGCGGGACAATTTGTCGGTCGGCGCCGACGCTTCCTATCAGGTCGATCTGTTCGGCGGCGTCAGCCGCTCGATCGAGGCGTCGCGCGCCAGCTATGCGGGCAGCGGCTACGATCTTGCGACGGTGCAGACATCGATCGCGGCGGAGGCGGCGCGGAACTATATCCTTGCCCGGCAAGCCCAGGCGAGCCTTGCCATCGCGCGGGGCTCGCTCGGCATCCAGGACGACAATCTCGAGATCGCTGGTTTCCGCGTGCAGGCGGGACTGGTCTCGTCGCTCGACGCCGAACAGTCGCGCACGCAGCGCGCGCAGACGGCGGCGACCATCCCATCGCTCGAGCAGAATTACCAGTCGGCGGTGAACCGGCTCGGCGTGCTGACCGGCCAGGCGCCGGGTGCGCTCAAGGCTGAGCTTGAGGCGACTGCGCCGATCCCCGCCGGTCCGGCCTCGATCGCGGTCGGCATCCCGGCCGATACGCTGCGCCAGCGTCCCGACGTGCGGGCGGCGGAGCGCCGCCTCGCCGCCGCCACCGCGCAGATCGGCGTGACCGAGGCGCAGCTTTACCCCGCGCTCGGCATCACCGGGAATATCGGCACCGCCGCCGCCTCGTTCGGCGGCCTCGCCGATATCGTCACCGGCAGCCTGTTCGCCAGCCTGAGCCAACTGATCTTCGACGGCGGGCGCGTTCGCTCGCAGGTCCGCGCGCAGCGGGCGGCGGCCGAGGGCGCGCTGGCCGCCTATAAGCAGACGGTGCTCACCGCGCTCGAGGATGTCGAGAATGCGCTGACCGCGCTCCAGTCGGCGAAGGATCGGCAGGCGCAGTTCGCCATCGCGCTCGACGCAGCAGCCAACAGCGCGATCCTGTCGCGCAGCCAATATCGTGCCGGGCTGACCGACATCACCACGCTCAACACGAATGAAAGCGCCCTGCTCTCAGCGCAGAACGGGCTTTCCAACGCCAGGGCCGATCAGGCCCAGGCGCTCGTCCAGCTCTATCTCGCCCTTGGCGGCGGCTGGGACAGCAATGCTGTTCCCCAGGCGCCAGCGGCGCAACTTCCCCGGGAATGACCATGGCCGATCCGAACAGCAACGATATCGACGAGTTCCTGGGCGTGAAGGCAACCCCGGCATGGCGCCGCTACGTCAAATGGGTGCTGGTCGGCTTCGGCGTGGTCCTGCTGCTGCTGCTGGCGAAGAGCTGGTTCGCTGGCCCGGCCAAAAGCACCTATGCCACTGACGAGGTGCGCCGCGGGGCGCTGTCGGTCACTGTGTCGGCGACTGGCAAGCTTGCCCCGACCAACCAGGTCCAGGTCGGCTCGGAGCTTTCGGGTCTCGTCACCAAGGTGGTGGCCGATGTGAACGACCGGGTCGTCGCGGGCCAGCCGCTCGCTCTGGTCGATCCGTCGCGCTTCCAGGACAGCGTCAACCAGAGCAAGGCGGCGCTCGACGCGGCGGCGGCGACGGTCGGCCAGAACCAGGCGACGCTTGCCCAGTCGAACGCGCAGCTTGCGCGCCTGCAGGAGGTCAGCCGGCTATCGGGCGGGCGCGTTCCTGCCAAGACGGAGATGGAGCAGGCGATCGCCGATCGCGACCGCGCGCTCGCCAATCTGCGCGCGGCCCAGGCGAATGTGGTGTCGGCGCGTGCGGCGCTGTCCTCGAACGAAACCCAGCTCACCAGGGCGGTGATCCGATCGCCGGTCAATGGCGTGGTGCTCGCCCGCCAGATCGAGCCGGGCCAGACCGTCGCCGCCTCGTTCAACACGCCGACCCTGTTCGTCATTGCACAGGACCTGTCGACGATGAAGCTCGAGGTCGCGATCGACGAGGCGGATGTGGGGTCGGTCAAGCAGGGCCAGCAGGCGACCTTCACGGTGGACGCGTTCCCCGGCAAGACCTTCCCTGCCGCGATCACCCGCGTCGATCTCGGCTCGAACCTCAGCGCGCAGACGACAACGACCACCACCACGACGACGGCGCAGGTCGTCTCCTATGGCGCGACGCTGAGTGTCGCCAATGCCGACCAGCAGCTCCGCCCCGGTATGACCGCGACCGCTGACATCGTGACCAGCGCGCGCGCCAATGTGCTGCTCGTGCCGAACGCGGCGCTGCGTTTCAAGCCGGCGGCGACCAGCCCGAATGCGGCGGCCAGCGGCGGGATCACCGGTGCGCTCGTGCCGACGCGGCCTCGCCGTGGCGGTGGCGGCGCGCCACGCACCGCGACGCTCGGCGCTGGGGCGAAGCAGACGGTCTATATCAAGGGCGAGGACGGCCAGCCAAAGCCGGTCGAGATCACCACGGGCGTGACCAACGGCACCGTGACCGAAGTGGTCGGCGGCGACCTGAAGCAGGGTGACGATGTGATCACCGGCCAGCTCAACGGCGACAGCACGAAGAGCAGCGGCCAGCGGCGTCGCTCCGGAGCGGGCGGTGGAGCCGGGGGCGGGCAGCGTGGTGGCCAGTAAGCCTCTTCCGGCGGCAAGCCAGCAGCCGCTGATCCGGCTGCGCGACGTGACCAAGATCTATGGCGAGGGCGCGACCGCGTTCAAGGCGCTGAAGGGTGTCGATCTCGACATCCAGCAGGGCGATTTCGTCGCGGTGATGGGGGCGTCGGGATCGGGCAAGTCGACCACCATGAACATCCTCGGCTGTCTCGACGTGCCGAGCTCGGGCACTTTCCTGTTCCGCGGGCATCATGTCGAGCGGCTCGGCCGCGACCAGCGCGCGTTGCTCCGGCGCCGCTATCTCGGCTTCGTCTTCCAGGGCTTCAACCTGCTGGCGCGCACCACCGCGCTTGAGAATGTCGAACTGCCTTTGCTCTATCGCGGGGACCCCAAGAAGCAGCGCTACGAGGCGGCGATGGCGGCGCTCGACAAGGTCGGGCTGGCCAAATGGTGGGATCATACGCCGGCGGAACTGTCGGGCGGCCAGCAGCAGCGTGTGGCCATCGCCCGCGCGATCGTGACTTCGCCCGACGTGCTGCTCGCCGACGAGCCGACCGGCAATCTGGATTCGGAGCGTTCGGTCGAGATCATGGAATTGCTCAGTGGCCTGAATCGCGATGCCGGGATCACCGTGCTGATGGTGACCCACGAACCCGACATGGCGGCCTTCGCGCGGACCATCGTCCATTTCAAGGATGGGCTGGTCGAGCGGATCGATACTAAACATCATAGCGGGGAGCGGGTGTCATTCGACGAGCCCCTCCCCTTCAGGGGAGGGGTTGGGGTGGGGAACTCCGGCCAGCGTTCGAGTGACTCCCCCACCCCCAGCCGCTCCCCTGAAGGGGAGGGGAGCAAGTAATATGCTCGCCACCACCTTCCTCCTCGCGATCCGGTCGATCCTGCGGCACAAGCTGCGGTCGTTCCTGACGACGCTCGGCATCATCATCGGCGTCGGCGCGGTCGTCACCATGGTCACGCTCGGCCAGGCGACCACGGCGGCCGTGCAGAAACAGATCTCGGCGCTCGGCACCAACGTGCTCCAGGTCCGTCCGGGCCAGGGCTTCGGCCGGGGCGGCGGCGGGCCGCGTCCGCCCGATTTCAAGCCCGACGACGTTCAGGCCATCGCCGACCAGATCGCCGGCGTCACCGCCGTCGCGCCCCAGGCCCAGTCGACCGCGACCGCCATCTATGAAGGCGCCAACTGGTCGACCACGATCAACGGCACCACCTCGGCCTATTTCCAGGTCCAGCCCTGGCCGCTGTCCGCCGGCCGCGGCTTCACCGAGCCCGAGGAGCAGGCGGGCAAGGCAGTGTGCATCATCGGCAGCACCGTCGCGCAGAATCTGTATCGCGGGGGCGAGGCGGTTGGCACGCGGATGCGCATCGGCGGTATTTCCTGCGACGTCATCGGTGTGCTCTCGACGCGCGGCCAGGCCGGCTTCGGCGGCGACCAGGACGATGTCGTCATCATGCCGCTCAAGGCGGTGCAGCGGCGCTTCACCGGATCGACCGATATCCGGCTGATGCTCGTCGGCGTCGACGAGGCCTATTCGACCGCGACGGTGCAGTCGGGGATCGAGGACCTGCTGCGCGAACGCCGCAACATCACCGGCAGCAAGACCGACGATTTCAACATCTTCGACACCAAGCAGATTTCCGACACGCTGACTGGCACGACCACCCTGCTGACCAGCATCGTCACCGCGGTGGCGGCGATCTCCCTGCTGGTCGGCGGGATCGGGATCATGAACATCATGCTCGTCTCGGTGACCGAGCGGACGCGCGAGATCGGCATCCGTCTCGCCATCGGCGCGGTCGCGCGCGAGGTGCTGCTCCAGTTCCTGGTCGAGGCGGTGGCGCTATCCTGCCTCGGCGGGCTGATCGGCCTGGTCGTGGCGCAGATCGCGATCCTCTCGCTCGCGCCGCTGATGCAGGTGACGTGGATCTTCGTGCCGGAGATCAACGTGCTCGCCTTCGGTATCTCGGCGGTGATCGGGGTCGTGTTCGGCTATTTTCCGGCGCGGCGGGCTGCGTCGCTCAACCCGATTGACGCTTTGCGGCACGAATGAATCTCGTCCTCTCCTTCAGCGGAGGGGTTCAAAGAGGTCGGACAAGTGCCCGCAGCCTTTCGAGATCCGCTGGCGTATCGATGTCGATCAGTTCAGCGGGCGACGTCACCACATGCCTGCCCGCGCGCACCAGGTCGCGCGCGCCGGCATCGCCTTCGAGGTTCAGCAGGAAATCGAATTGCCCCGCGCCGAACACGGCGGGCGGGCAGGGGTTCACCCCGTCGCTCGAGGCGACCACCGAATGGCGCGAATCCACTGCCTCGATCAGGTGATAGAGGTGCGAGGCGGTGACGCGCGGCATGTCGGCGAGCGCGATCACCACCGCATCCGCACCGTCGTCGCGCGCATTCTGCACGCCGAGCTTTACTGAACGCGACATGCCGATCCCCGGATCGTCATTGTGGATCACCCGGTACCCCCGGCTCGCGAAATCGAGATCGGTGCCGTTCTTCACCACGAAGCGCGCCTGGAAGGGGATATCCTCGAACGCCGTCACCACATGCATCGCCAGCGGCTGGCCCAGGAAATTCTGCTCCAGCTTGTCGATGTCGCCGAAGCGTTCGGAACGCCCCGCCGCGAGCAGGATCAGCACGGTCTTCTCGACATGGATCATGATGCGTTCTTGTCGTCCCGGAAATTGAAGGCGCCCACCATCGCCGCCGCGATCGACAGCGCGATTTCGGCAGGCCCGATCGCGCCGATGTCGAGGCCGACCGGCGCATCGATACGGTCGAGCGCCGCTGCTCCAACCCCTTGCGCGGCGAGCCGTTCCCGCCGCGCGGCGTGGCTGCGGCGGGAGCCGAGCGCGCCGACATAGGCGGTGGGCGCGGCCAGCGCGGCGATCAGGGCGGGATCGTCGATCTTGGTGTCGTGGCTCAGCGTCACCACCGCCGTCGACGGGCCGGGCGCATAGGCCGCAACCGCCTCGTCGGGCCAGCGATCGTCGAGGGTCACGCCGGGGAATCGCTCCCCGGTCAGGAAGCGGGCGCGGGGATCGATCACCACCGTGTCGATGCCCAGTTCGCGCGCCAGCCCGGCAAGCGCCTGAGCGATCTGCACCGCGCCGACGATCAGCAGGCGGCGTGGCGGATCGTATCGGTTGAGGAAGGCCGACCCGGTCTCGAGCGGGCGTGCGTCGCTGTGTCCGGTGTCGAGGCTGGTCGACACGGTAAGCGCCTTGCCTGCGTCGCGCGCCTCGGCGATCCGGTCGAACAATTCGGGGTCGAAGCCTTCAGCCGAGACCGGCTGCACCATCACCGCGATCTCGCCGCCGCAGGGCAGGCCGACCTCCCAGGCCGCGGCGTCGGCGACGCCATAACTCTTCACCTGGAACGGCGCGCCCGCGATCACCTCGGCGGCGGTGGCGAGGATGTCGCTCTCGACGCAGCCGCCCGAGACTGAGCCTTCGAACCGGCCATCGGCGTGCACCAGCATATGGCTGCCGCGCGGCCGGGGCGCCGATCCCCAGGTCGAGACGACTGTGGCGATCGCCATCGGCGCGCCCTTCCAGGCCTGGGCCGCGGCGAGGACGGTGTCGTTATCGGCCATTCAACAACACTCCGTCATGCTGAACTCGTTTCAGCATCCATGCGCGGACAGGTGCACCACGAGTGACGCCTGCGGGGGGATGGCCGCGCATGGACCCTGAAACAAGTTCAGGGTGACGAGCATATGGCCTCATACCGGTGGCAACCCCGCCAGCACCTTGTCGAGCGTCATCGGAAAATCCCGCACCCGCACGCCACATGCATTGTAGATAGCGTTGGTCACCGCCGCGCCAGCGCCGGAAATGGTCAGCTCGCCGAGACCTTTCGCCCCGATCGGATTGGCGTGATGGTCGAGGTCCTCGATGAAATGCACGTCGAGATGTGGCACATCGGCATGCACCGGCACATGATATTCGCCGAGATCGTGGTTCACGAAATGGCCGTGGCGCCGGTCGAGCTCGGCACCTTCCATCAGCGCATAGCCGATGCCCCAGATCATCCCGCCGATCGCCTGGCTGCGCGCTGTCTTGGCGTTGAGGATTCGCCCCGCCTCGAACACGCCGAGCATGCGCCGCACCCGCACCGCGCCGGTGACGGCATTGACCGCCACCTCGGCGAACTGAGCGCCGTGCGCTGCCTGGCTGTAGGTGCGGGCGTTCCTGCCCTGGCTGATCTTGCCCGTCGCCACCAGCGGCGCGGCGCCGACCAGCTCGCCCAGTGCGACGCGGCGGTTGCCCGCGATCGCGTGGCCGTCCTTCAGCGTCATGTTCTCCGGCGTGGTGCCCATGCGCCCGGCCAGTTCGGCGACCAGATCCTCGCACGCCAGCGCCACCGACGATCCGGCGCTGGCCGCGCCGAACGATCCGCCCGATCCTGCGCCCGGCGGCAGATCGGTATCGCCCAGTCTCACGTCGACGCACCGGATCGGCAGGCCGAGCGACTCCCCCGCGATCTGCGCGAGGATGGTGTAAGTGCCGGTGCCGATATCGGTCATGTCGGTCTCGATCGTCGCGTGGCCATCGGTGCCGAGCGTCACGCGCGCCTGCGAATCGACCAGCAGGTTGATCCGCACCGCCGCCGCCATGCCCATGCCGATCAGCCATTCGCCCTCTCGCATCGATCCGGGCGTCGGCTGCCTGCGTGCCCAGCCGAACATTCCAGCGCCCCGGTCGAGGCATTCGACGAGGCGCCGCGTCGAGAAGGGTTGGCCTGTCGTCGGATCGGCCGCGGGTTCGTTGAGCTTGCGGAAATCGACCGGATCGCGGCCGAGTTGTTCGGCCAGTTCGTCCATCGCCGTTTCCAGCGCGAGCATGCCGACCGCCTCGCCCGGCGCGCGTACCGCGCCCGCCTGGACCATGTCGAGCGTCACCACCTTGTGGCTGAAATGCCTGACGGGCGCGCCGTAGAGCGGGATGGTGCCGAGCGCGACCGGCTCCATGAAGCCGCCGTCCGGGCCCTGGCTCACCACGCTGTCATGCCCGATCGCCATCAGCCTGCCATGCTCGTCGGCGGCGAGGCGGATGCGCTGGTGCGTGTCGGTGCGGCGATAGACATTATGGAAGAGCTGCGCCCGCGCCATCGCGATCTTGACCGGGCGGCCGATCCGCCGCGCCGCGATTGCCGCCATCACCGCCTCTGGCCCGAGCAGCTTCCCGCCGAACCCGCCGCCGATATAGGGCGAGACGATCCGGACGTTCCGGGCCTCGATGCCCACCGCCGCGGCGAGGATCTGCTTCGCCGCGTGCAGAATCTGCAGGCTTGAATAGAGGGTAAGTTTCTCATCCTCCCACACCGCGATCGAGGCGTGCGGTTCCATCGCGGCATGGACCTGGTTGGGCGTAGAATAGAGCTGGTCGATGCTGGCGGCGGCCCCGGCCATCGCCGCATCGATGTCGCCGATCGTCAGGTCCTGAAGACGCGAATCCTTCGGCGGTCCGCTCGCTTCGGCGACATCGGCCATCGTGTCGAACCGGCCCGGCTCGGGTTCGATCGTCACCCGCACCGCGCGCGCCGCATCCCGCGCCGCCTCGAAGCTGGTCGCGATGGCGGCACCGAGAACCTGGTCCCAATGATCGATCTCGCCATTGCCGCTATGCGCCGGCGAGAAACCAGCCGCCTGGCGCGCGACGCGCTGATCGTCGACGATGACGTCGATCACGCCGGGCAGCGCGCGGGCTGCCTCGATGTCGAACCCGGTCACCTTGCCCTTGGCCGCGGGCGCGGTGATCAGATACCCATAGGCGACATTCTCGATCTGGTGCTCATAGCCATAGGTCGCGGCGCCCGTGACCTTGAACACGCCGTCGACCCGGTCGAGGCCCCTGCCCAGCACATCCTGCACCCCCCGATCGAGCGCGAGGCCGGGATGATCGGCGTCCATCCGGTATTCGGTCATGCCGCCTCTCCCGTCAGGTCGCGCAGGCACGCGATCAGCACGCGGCGGGTGAGGGGGATCTTGAAATCGTTCGACCCGAAGCCCCGGGCGTCCGCCAGCAGGACATCCGCCGCCGCCTCGAACACGGTGGTTGAGGGCGCCTTGCCGACCAGTGCCGCCTCGACCGCCGGGTCGCGCCATGGCATCGGCGCGAGCCCGCCAAAGGCGAGGGCCGCTGAGGCGATCCTGCCGTTTTCGACCGCGACGATCCCGGCGACCGAGACAAGCGCAAAGGCATAGGAGGCCCGGTCGCGCACCTTGCGGTAGAGCTGCGTGCCGGCGGAGGGCGGGGGCAGGTCGATATGGGTGATCAGCTCGCCCGGCTCGATCACGGTCTCGATATGCGGCGTGTCGCCGGGCAGGCGATAGAAGTCCGCGAGCGCGATTCGCCGCCGGTCTCCGTCCGGTTTGAGCGTCACGATCGTTGCGTCGAGCGCGCGCATCGCCACCGCCATGTCGCTCGGGTGAGTCGCGATGCACTGGTCGCTCGTGCCGAGCACGGCGAGGATACGGTTGAACCCGCCGATCGCCGCGCAGCCCGAACCCGGCACGCGCTTGTTGCAAGGCATGGCGGTGTCGTAGAAATAATAACAGCGAGTCCGCTGGAGCAGGTTGCCCCCGGTCGATGCCTTGTTGCGCAACTGCCCGGACGCCCCCGCCAGCAGGGCGCGACTTAATACCGGATAGTTGCTGATGACACGTGCATCGGCGGCGAGATCGCTGTTCGGCACCAGCGCGCCGATCGTCAGTCCGCCATCGGCGCGTTCCTCGATCCGCGCCAGGTCGAGCCGGCTGATATCGACCAGCTTCCCGGGCGCCTCGATCTGCAATTTCATCAGGTCGAGCAGATTGGTCCCGCCCGCGATGAAGCGCCCGCCGGCGGCGACGGCTGATTCCGGGCTGGCGGCTTTCACATAGTCGAACGTCTTCATGCCTCGGCCACTTCACGACCGGTGGGCGCAAGCGCTGCGACTTCGGCAATCGCGTCAACGATGTTGGGATAGGCCGAGCAGCGACACAAATTGCCGCTCATCCGCTCCGATATCTCCGCATCGGTCAGTTCGACATCGCTGAGCGACCCGCTGACATGGCTCGGCCAGCCCCTCGCCACTTCGTCGAGCATGCCGACCGCCGAGCAGATCTGGCCCGGCGTGCAATAGCCGCACTGGAACCCGTCATGCTTCACGAACGCTGCCTGGAGCGGATGAAGATTGTCGGCGCTCCCCAGTCCTTCGATCGTCAATATGTCATCATCCTGATGCATCACCGCCAGCGTGAGGCACGAATTGATCCGCCGCCCGTTCACCAGGACGGTGCATGCGCCGCACTGGCCATGGTCGCACCCCTTCTTGGTGCCGGTCAGGCCGAGATGCTCGCGCAGCAGATCGAGCAGGGATGCGCGGATATCGGGCTCGGCCTTGCGGGTCTCGCCGTTGATCGTGAAGTGCATGGGGTCGCCCCTCCTGGCTGACTGGGGTAACGCGTTTGGGAAGGATCGTTTCCGGTAATGGATAGCATAGTGAAACTTTTTCGTCTGTCGTTGCGCAAGCGAAATCTCTTCGGCGCGTTGCTGGCACTGGTGCCCGGGGCGGCGATCGGGCAGACCGCACCAGTGACACCGCCTTCGCCTCCGCTGTCCCCCGTGATCGTGATCGCGCACCGCGGTGTCAGCGGCCTGCGCCCGGAACACACGCTTGCCTCGTACCAGCTCGCGATCGAGCAGGGCGCCGACTTCATCGAGCCCGATCTGGTGCCGACCAAAGACGGCGTGCTGGTCGCCCGGCACGAGAATGACATCACCGAGACGACCGATGTCGCGAAGCATCCTGAATTCGCCGCGCGCAAGACGACCAAGGTGATCGACGGCGAGAAGCACACCGGCTGGTTCACCGAGGATTTCACGCTGATCGAGCTGAAGACGCTGCGCGCGAAAGAGCGCCTGCCGATGCTCCGCCCCGACAACGCACAATATGACGGCCAGTTCGAGGTGCCGACCCTGGCCGAGATCATCGCGCTGGCGAAGAAGCATTCGGTCGGTGGCCGGATCGTCGGCATCTATCCCGAGACCAAGCACCCGACCTATTTCGCCTCGATCGGCCTGCCGCTCGAGAAAAGGCTCGTTGCGCAACTCAAGGCGGCGGGCTGGCACGATGCGAGCGCGCCGGTCTTCATCCAGTCGTTCGAGGTGAACAACCTGAAGGCGCTGCACAAGCTGACCGGTATCCGCCTGATCCAGCTGATGGATGGGAACGGGGCGCCGGCCGACAATGCCGCGCCAAGCTATGCCGCGATGGCGACGCCGGAGGGGCTGAAAGCGGTCGCCGCCTATGCCTGGGGCATCGGCCCCAACAAGGACATGATCATCAAGGGCGATGCCGCGCCGTCGACGCTGGTCGCCGACGCCCATGCGGCGGGCCTGCGCCTCCACCCCTGGACCTTCCGCGCGGAGAATTTCTTCCTGCCGCCGTCGATGCGCGTCGGCATCAATCCGCGCGCGCATGGCCGTCTTTCGGACGATATTCGTCGCTATCTGGCGCTTGGCATCGATGGTTTCTTCACCGATTTCACGGCGATCGGCGTCGAAGCACGGGGCACCCGAGTCAATTGAGAAGAGACGATCGATGCGCAAGATCCTGATTCCCGTCGCCCTGGCGCTGCCGCTTCTCGGCGGCGGCTGCCTGGTCAAGACGGCAGCCAATGTCGTCACCCTGCCGGTCAAGGCGGCGGGCCAGACCGTCGACTGGGCGACGACCAGCCAGGACGAGGCGGACCGCAACGCCGGCCGCAAGCTGCGCAAGGAAGACCAGAAGCGCGCGAAGGAAGAGCGCAAGGCGCGACGCGAACAGGCGCGGCAGGAGCAGGCGCAGCAGGACCAGCGCTGAGACCGGCGCCCGCGTTTTCACGAGAAGGACATTCCTGAGACTCGACGCCGCGCACCCGGTGCGCGGCGTATCCGCTTGACTTGCCCTCAGCGACAGATACCTTCCCTCTTGGTCGCAGCGGTCGGGAGTACGCGGCGTAACCGGGCCATAATCCGGAAAGTTTGCCGACCGTGTCACATGTCCGTCCGCGCCGTATCGCGCTCCCCCTCGTCACCGCCACATTCCTCGTTGCGTCCAGTCTTCTGGCGTCCGGCGTTCATGCCGAGCTTGGGGGGACGGTTTCGGGCGTGAAGTCGGACAGCGCGCGCATGGCGGCGCAGATGGCCTCGGTGACGATGGGCAGCTATGCCCGTCACGACCTGACCCGCGCCAATGGCGGGGCCGTGCATGAATTCACCAACGCCAATGGGCAGGTTTTCGCGATAACCTGGTCGGGACCGGGCAAGCCTGATCTGCGCGCGCTGCTCGGCCGCTATTTCACGACATTCCAGGCGGCCGGTGGCGCGACCGGCCGGGCGATGCATTCGCTGCGCCGTCCCCAGCAGGTCAACCAGGCCGACCTGCAAATCCAGACCGGAGGGCATATGGGCTGGTTCAGCGGTGTCGCCTTCATCCCCTCGCTCGCGCCGGCCGGCTTTTCGCCCGCCGACCTGCCGCAACAGCCATGATCGGAGCTCGCCCGTTCCTTGCCCTGATCGCCGCGCTGGTCCTGACTGGATGTGGCGGTTCCGATTCGTCGACCCCGGTCGCCATGGTGACGCCGGCACCGACCCCAACGCCCACCCCGACCCCCACGCCAACGCCCGCCGCGACCGCGAACACGGCGACCGTCACGCTCGATGCGGGTCCCGCCGCGCTCGGCGTCGGTTCCAACGCATACACTGCGTTCAACGAACCCTATGTGACGGTCACCATCTGCGCGCCGGGGTCGACCAGCAATTGCCAGACGATCGACCATATCATCCTCGACACCGGATCGGTCGGGCTGCGGATCATCCAGCCGGTGCTCAACGCGAGCCTCCTGTCAGCCTTGCCGACTGAAACCGACGGCGCCAGCAATCCGGTCGGCGAATGCTATCAATACGTCAATTCCTACGCTTTCGGCTCGGTGCGCACCGCGGATTTCTCGATCGCGGGGGAGAAGGTCGCCAACATGCCCTTCCAGGCGATCGGAGATTCCGGCAGCTTCGCCGCCGTGCCATCGACCTGTTCGGCGGGCGGCGGAAGCGCGGTCACGACGGTGCAGGATTTCGGCGCCAACGGGATCATCGGTGTCGGCACGACCACCACTGACTGCGGCGCCTATTGCACAAGCGCGGGGGGATCCTCGGCGGCGATCTATTATGATTGTCCGTCCGGCGGATGCAGCGCGATCATCGGTCGCGCGTCGAACGCGGCGGCGCCGTTCGAGCAACTGCCCAACCCGGTGGCTGCCTTCCCGGTCGACAATAACGGCACCATCCTCACCCTGCCGTCGGTGCCGCAGGCCGGGCTGGCGAGGCTGACCGGCACGGTGACCTTCGGCATCGGCACCCAGGCCGACAACGCACTGACCGCCGCCAGCGTGTTGCCGGTGACGACCACGTCGAGCCGGCTCGGGCCGGGCGTGCTCACCGCCACCTATAACGGCAAGCAACTGACCCAGAGTTTCCTCGATAGCGGCAGCAACGATTATTACTTCATCGATACGGCGCTCAGTCCCTGCACCGACAAGAGCCTGATCGCCTTCTACTGCCCGGCGTCGCCGACGTCGCTGTCACCGATGCTGACCGGGACCAACGGAACGACCGCAAGCGGCATGTTCACCCTGTACAGCCCGCTCATGGTCGCCGGCTCCTCGACCGTGGCGCCCGGGCTTGGGGTGAACCCGACACTGGTCACGCCGCCGCTGCCCTTCGCCAACAGCTTCGATTTCGGCATACCCTTCTTCTTCGGCCGTACGGTCTATACCGCGATCGAGGGTCGTCCGGCGGGCGGGGTGCAGGGGCCTTATTTCGCCTTCTGACGCGCGACGGCCGTTTGGCCGGGGATTCCGAGAGGTGCGCAATCACATCCGTCATGCCGGATCTGTTCCGGCATCCACCGGCCCGTGGGAGTCGAAACCCGTTGGCACGTGGCACGGTGGACCCCGGAACAGGTCCGGGGTGACGATCTAAGCGAGATGAATCTGCCTCTATTCGCCGCCCAGCACCGCCGCGATCGCCAGCAGCACTTCGGGCCGCACCTGCACGCCGATATGGCTGCTCCGCACGCGGATGTGCCGGCGTCCCGGCTCGCGGCAGATCGCGCCGTTGACCAGCCCGTCGCTCGCGCTCCAGATCGCCGTCGCGGGGACGGGCAGCGGCCGCGCCACTTCGGCCGCCATCGCCTTCACCCGGGGATCGTCGATCCGGTCGCCCGTCAGCCATTCGAACGCGCGCCACACATTGGTCGCGCGCGGGCTGCCGGCGAAGGGCGAGCTGACCGTGATCACCTCGCGGACCAGATCTGGCACGCGGTGCGCCGCCATCCGCGCCATGATCCCGCCCAGGCTGACCCCGATCAGCGTCACCTTCTCGCCCGTCTCGCCATGGATCTCGCTGATTCGCTCGAACAGCTTCTCGCCCTCGGGCCCGATCGCACGTGCGCCGAAATTGCGCCCAAGGCCCCAGCCATAGGCGCGGTAACCAAGCCGGTTGAGATAACCGCGCATCGCGAAGTTCGACCGGTCGGCATTGACCAGCCCGGGCAGGATCAGGACCGGACGCCCGTCGCCCCGCGGCGCCGCGGCGAGCTTGCGCCGGCCCCAGAGGAATTGTCCCAGCCCAAGCGCGCCGCGCGGCAGCTCCATCGCCCAGAGCAGCAGGGAAGGGGCCTTCGCCTCGGCCATCATTCGAACCATCCAAGCACCGTCACGGGAAAGGGCGTCCAGGCGCCGACCCGCACGCCGGCATGGCGCAGCGCATCGCCAGTCCAGGCATTACAGGTCCGAACCGCGCTGTACCGGCCCCGCGCCTCGTAAAAGGCGTCATAACCGGCATAGCCGAACTGGTGGCCCGGCCGTTGCCCATCGTGGGTCCGGAAGCTGGAGCGGATGAACGCGGCAAGGCGGCGATACTCGTCGGGGCGCAGTACCACGCTACGTATGTCCCCCTCGTCATCGACGTCAACGCGCGGCTCGGGCACATGGTCGACATGAATCACCGTGCGGTCGCTGCCCATTGCCGCGCCGAGGATGGTCAGCGGCTTCACATCGGCCCAGGTCGGCGTTTCGAGATAGAAGGTCCGCTCGCCCCAGCCGATCGAGACATGGCTGTACCCGGCATAGCGCGGATCGCGCAGGTCTTCGGCACGAAGCAGGTCGCGCCAGTCCTCGCCCCCGCCGACCATGGGCACGACGATGCCGGTGTGGATGCCGTTGCTCTCGATATAGATTCGCACGCCTGTTTCAGGCTGCGTCCAGCCGGGATTGGACGGGATCGTCCCGCCGACCATGCCCGCCGCGCCATAAGCAAGGAGGATTGCGACCAGCGCGGCGACGGCCGCGCCCAGCAGCCTTGCGCCGTTCCGCAGCGGGTGGATTTTCGGCGGCATCGCGAGTGTGATATGGTATTTCAATGACGGACGAAACGCATGTTCTCGACTGCCCGCCCGAGGGCGCGTCTCCCGACTGGACGATTCCGCAGGACTGGTCGCACTATACGCCCGGGGAACATGCGGTGTGGGACACGCTGTTCGACCGCCAGGCAAAGCTGCTCCCCGGCCGTGCGTCGGAGGCCTATCTTCGCGGTCTCGACGTGCTCAAGCTCTCCAAGCCCGGCATCCCCGATTTCGAGGAACTGTCCGAGCGGCTGATGGGCCTGACTGGCTGGCAGGTCGTCGCGGTGCCCGGCCTGGTGCCTGACGACGTGTTCTTCGATCACATGGCCAACCGGCGCTTCGTCGCGGGCAATTTCATCCGCCGGCCCGACCAGCTCGATTATCTGCAGGAGCCCGACGTCTTCCACGACGTGTTCGGCCATGTGCCGATGCTCGCCGATCCGGTGTTCGCGGATTATCTTGAGGCCTATGGCCGCGGCGGGCAACGCGCGCTCGAGCTCGGGGCGCTCAAGCATCTCGCCCGGCTCTACTGGTACACGGTCGAATTCGGCCTGATCGCGCAGCCCGAGGGCCTGCGCATCTATGGTTCGGGCATCGTCTCCAGCTTCGCCGAAAGCCGCTTCGCGCTTGACGATCCAAGCCCCAACCGGATCGCCTTCGACCTGAAGCGGGTGATGCGGACTGAATATCGGATCGACGATTTCCAGCAGAATTATTTCGTGATCCAGAGCTTCGACGACCTGCTTCGGCTGACGGTGGAGACCGATTTCGCGCCGCTCTACGCCGAGATCATGGCGCAGCCGGATGTGCCGGTGGCGGAGATATTGCCCGGGGATGTGGTGCTGACTCATGGCACGCAGGACTACGCGCGGGGGAAGGCGGCCCGCTAAATTCCTCCCCGCTCCGGGGAGGAATAAATTACCAGCTTCCGAAACCCGGGGTCTCAGCTTCCTTGCCGCTGTTCCGCACCGGCCTTCTCCACCCGAGGCGCTGCCGTTTGCGCAGCCTCAGCGTCGGCCAGTCCCCGATCTGCGTGCGTCCGGCGAGGAACAGACCTTCGCGCCGATAGGCCCGGGCGACCGCTGCGGCCTGGGTGTCGAGCAGCCCCGCCAGCACCAGCGTCCCGCCCGGTTCGAGCGCGGCGCCGATCGCCGGGGCCAGGGCGATCAGCGGACCCGCCAGGATATTTGCGACGATCAGGTCATAGGGTGCGCGTCGTGCGATGAGCGGATGGTCAAGGCCGGAAGCGACAGCAAGCGCGAGTTGCCCTTTGCTGTGTCCCAGCGCGATGCCGTTGAGATCGGCATTGTCTGCCGTCACCTCGATCGAGGCCGGGTCGATGTCGGACGCCGTGGCATAGGCCCGTGGCCAGAGGTGCATCGCGGCGAAAGCGAGCAGCCCCGTTCCCGTGCCCACATCGATGACATTGCGGAACATCGCGCCGCGCTGCTTCAACCCGTCGAGCGTCATCAGGCAGCCGCTGGTCGTCTGGTGCTGCCCGGTGCCGAACGCGCGGCTCGCCTCGATCCGGAACGCACGGGTGCCGGGCGGCACCGTGCCGCGATTGGCCTCGGTATGGATATAGAATCGTCCGGCATGGACAGGCTCGATCCCGGCCTGGCTCAGCGTGACCCAGTCCTGCTCGACCACGCGCTCGGGCTTCGCCTTGCTCGCCGCGCCGCTCGGCACCAGCGCGCGCACCACCGCAACGGTCGCGGCATCGGGCTTGCCGTCGAAAAAGGCGTCGAGCCGCCAGCTGTCGGGATCGTCCTCCACCTCCTCGCTGGTCAGCAACACCGGCGCTGGATCGAGCGCCGCCAGCGCCGGTGACTCGAAATCGATCGCCTCCGCTTCGTCGCGGGTGCAGGGCAAGGTGAGCTTCCAGCTCTCGGCCATCAGGTTTCTCCGTTCGTACGGAGCGCCAAGCAGAAGAACCGGGTTTCGACAAGCGCCGCCGCCCCGAAGAGCGGCGGCGTGAAGCGCTTATGCCCTGAGCGCTTCGGCGATCGACTCGGCGAGAGGCGTGGTCGGCCGGCCGATCAGCCGTGCCAACCCATGCGATTCGTCGAACAGCGCATCATGCGCCGCCGCTGAGTCCGAATTCGCCAGCAGCGCGGCCAGTCCCTCGGGCAGGCCGGCACCGAGAAGCGCCGCGCGATAGTCGACCTCGGGCATGTCGACATAGGGAATCGTACGCCCTGCCTGGCGGGAGAGTTCGGCGGCGAAGCCGGCCAGCGTGTAGGACGTATCGCCCGCCAGTTCGTGCACGACGCGGGGCCCGGTATCGTCGATCAGCGCGGCCGCTGCCGCCACGGCATAATCGGCGCGGGCCGCGCTCGAGATGCGCCCGTTGCCCGCACTGCCAATCAGGGCACCGTGCTGGAGGGCGGATGGGATCGAGGCGGTGTAATTCTCCGTGTACCAGCCGTTGCGCAACAGGGTGAAGGGCAGGCCGCTCGCCGCGACCAGTGCCTCCGTCTTGCGATGTTCCTCGGCCAGGCCGAGCGCAGAGACATCGGCGTGGAGCACGCTGGTATAGGCGATGCGCTTGACGCCAGCGCGCCGCGCTACGTCGATCACCGTGCCATGCTGGGCGACTCGCGCGCCGAGCGCATTGGACGAGATCAGCAACACGCGTTCCGCGCCCGCCAACGCGGCGTCGAGCGTTTCGGGCCGGTCATAATCACCCTCGCGGACGGCAACGCCTTCGGGAAAGAGCCCGGCGGCACGGGCGGGGTCACGGACGATCGCCGCCACCGCGGCGGGCCCGGCGCGCTCGGCAAGTGCTGCGACGACGTGTCGGCCGAGCTGTCCGCTCGCGCCGGTAACGAAGAAACGGGGGGTGGTGCTCATGATCGGTTCCAGTCTCGGTTTGTTGACCAGGTCTCAGATAGAGACCATAAGTCAGGTCCGTAAGACGGCACTTTCCCGTACCCTGGTTACCTGGAGGATACCATGCAAGACCCCCAACCGGCGGCGCATGCGGCGCTTGGCGCCAAGTTCGAGAGCTGGGTCGCGATGGGGTTCGACGACACGCGCTGCCCGGTGCGCAACCTGCTCGACCAGATCGGGGATCGCTGGTCGATGCTGCTTCTCTCGGCGCTGGCGGCCGGGCCGAAGCGATTCAGCGCGCTTGCCCGAGCCGTGCCCGACATCTCGAAGCGGATGCTCACCCAGACGCTGCGCACGCTCGAGACCGACGGCTTCGTCCACCGCGACGTTCAGCCGACGGTGCCGCCGAGCGTCACCTATTCGCTGACGCCGCTCGGCCGGAGCTTCGCCGCGCCACTGCTCGGGCTGGTCGAATGGGCCGAGGCGAATTTCGCGACCGTGCTTGAGGCCCGTGGACGGATGGCACGGGCGGCATAGGGTATTCGGCGTTCAGCGCGGGGCGCCGAACGTCGAATACCGATCGTCAGCGGACGTAGCTCGCCCCGTTCACGTCGATCACGCCGCCAGTCATCGATGGCGGCGCGTCGAGCGCCAGGAAGCGCGCTGCCTCGGCCACTTCCTCCGGCATCGCGACCCGGCCGAGCGGGATGTCGGCGAGCAGCTTGTCGCCGCCGCGGCTCGCCAGATATTCCTCGGCCATGCCCGTCATGGTGAAACCGGGACACACCGCGAAGGCGAGGATACCCTGGGCGGCATAGCCCCGCGCGATCGACTTGGTCATCGCGACCATGCCGGCCTTCGACGCGGCATAGTGCCAGTGCGCCGGTGAATCGCCGCGATAGGCGGCGCGGCTGGCGATGTTGACGATCCGGCCGCCGGACTCGCGTTCCTGCCAGTGACGCACGGCGAGCCGGCAGAGCTCGGCCGACGCGGTCAGGTTGATGCGCATCGTGCGCTCCCAGTCGGCGACCCACTCGTCATGCGGCCGGTCGACCGGGTTCGCCTCGAACACGCCGGCATTGTTGATCAGGACGTCGACCCGCCCCTCGAACAGCTCGAGCGCCGAATCCCACAATGCCTGTGGGGCTGCCGGATCGGCGAAGTCGGCGGGAATGCCGCTCGCCCTGCCCTGGCCGATGAGATGGATGCCAGGGCGGGCAAGCGCGACGGCAATGGCCGCCCCGATCCCGCGGCTGCTGCCGGTGAGGAGGATGTTGGTCATGGCGCGGGCCATAGCCGCCGCGCACGGCCGCCGTCACCCCCGCTTCGGACACGAACGAAGGTCGTAACCTTCTCATTTTCCTGGACTGGCCGGAAATGACTGGCGGCCATGTGGTGATCCGCGGCCATCGCCTGGCGTGCGTATTCGGGATTATGCGATCCGGTCCAAGTGTAGAGCGCGGCGCATTGAGTAATGCTGCGAATATCACCGATCCGGATCTAATATTCTTTCTCGAGGAGGCGCTACACTCTTCTTTCATTTTTGGGAAATAGCAGGCGGAAAGGGGGGCTACAGTCAATGATTTCGAACAGTTCGACATCAGGTGGCATGTTCCGCGCGTCGATCCACTGGTGCGGGATGACCGACGCGGCGGCGGTCGGGACGATGCTGGCCATGGTTGCCGCGACCGGGCTGGTCTTGACCTGGGTTACCGGGCTTCCTTTCGTCGACGTCATTCCTGTCGTGCTGAAGTTCGTCGCTGTGGCGCTGTTCATCGGCACCCTGCTCGGGGCCGGCCTGCGTTTCACCCAGCGCGACCTTCCCCCACAGAATCGCTTTGGTGGCGATCGGGCGAGGCTGCTGTTCCTCGTTTCGCTGCTTGTCGGACTGACGATACCCGTTTTCGGCATCTTCAAGCAGATGGTGCTGCCGATGCGCGGTTTCCCGCTCGATCCGCTATTGGGCGCGATCGATCGCATTCTGTTTCTGGGCAATGATCCCTGGCGCTTGTCGCATGCGCTGATGCCCTCGCTTTACGCCACGATCGTGCTCGACCGGCTTTATTCCTTGTGGATGCCGATGATGGTCGCGTTCCCGATGATCGCCGCGATCGGCGCGCGAACCTCCCTCGATCGCCTCCGGCTCGTCTCAAGCTGGCTGCTGGCCTGGGTGATCGTCGGCGGACTCGCCGCCTGGCTGCTGGGATCGGCCGGCCCGTGCTACTACACCGATGTGGTTGGCCCTCACCCCGGGTTCGGGGCACTTGATCTGTTGCTTGGCAAGCAGGACCAGCGTGCCGAGGCGATCGGCTGGCCGATCGCCGCGCTCGATTTCCAGCCGATGCTCCTGGATGCCTACCGGCTCCGCGATTATGCCCCGGCCGGCGGCATCTCGGCCGCCCCGTCGATGCACGTCGCGATGGCCACGTTGTTCGCCATCGGCGGGTTCAATGCGCACCGATGGCTTGGCTGGGCGATGTCCGTTTTCGCGGCGCTGATATGGATCGGGTCGATCCACCTCGGCTGGCACTACGCCGTCGACGGACTGATCGGCATCATGCTGACGATCGGCATATGGCGGACCACGGCGCTGATGGCCCCGATCCTCGCACCCGAGTCCGGCGAGAGGCTATTTCCCCCTCAGGGTTGAAAGCGATCGATCTCTCTTCGGGTGACGCCCGATCTGCTGGCCTAACGCTGCGTGCCACGGCGGGCGACCCGTTCCACCGCATCGGCGACCGTCCGGTACAGGGCAGGCGGCAGATCATGCCCCATGCCGCTGACCAGCATGAACTCGGCCCCCGGAATTGACGATGCCGTATCCTCGCCGCAGGCTGGAAGGATCAGCGGGTCGTCTGCCCCGTGCACCACCAGCGTCGGCGCGGTGATGCTGGCCAGCCGCGTCCGGCGGTCGCCGGTGACGGCGATCGCGGCGATCTGTCGCCCGAAGCCGCCCGGATCATGGGCCCGCCGCAGTTCATCGAGAACCAGCGCCCGTTGCGCGTCCTCGTCGAACGGATAGCCGCTGCCGGCGATGCGCCGCGCAAAAGCCAGGCTGTGGGCCAGGAATCCTGCCTCGTCGGCGAAGGGGTCCGGCGCGCGTGTCGTCATCATCGCCATGACATCCGGCGCGGCTGGCAGAAGGGAAGGGTTGCCCGAACCGGACATGATCGAGGTAAGCGACAGGACCCGATCCGGATGCTCGCTTGCGACGATCTGCGCGATCATGCCGCCCATCGACCTGCCGACGAGATGGGCCCGGTCGATCGACAGCGCATCGAGCAGGCCGATGGCGTCGCTGGCCATGTCGTGGAGGGTATAGGGCACGTCGGGCCGCTGACCGGCCATGAGCATGGCGGCGAGCGTGCCGAAATCCGGGATCGGCCGATCGGCGAAATGAGTCGAACAGCCCGCGTCGCGATTGTCGAAGCGGATCACGCGATAGCCCCGCGCCGCCAGATCCAGGCAGAACGGGATTGTCCAGCGGATCATCTGAGTCCCGAGCCCGGCGATCAGCAGGATCGCCTCGGCATCGTCGTCACCGAAACTCTCATAGGCCAGATCGATGCCATTGGCCTTCAGCATGTTCATGGTCGTTTTCCATTTGCGCCGGTTCGCCGCGTAGCGGCTGGACGCCGGTACACACGAAACCTTGTGCAGCGCCACCTCGATCGGCCTCCTGCGGCCGCGCGTGATCTTTCGGCGCGAAAAACAGGCAGGCGCACATCGGGGCTTTGTGATCGCCCGGCTTTTTTCTAGGGTCCGGCGCATGCGGAGACGTTGCGCGACGCGGATCATGACCATGGCGGCCGCCATTCTTGCGCTGTCGGCCTGTGCCGGCGGCAATTTCCGGCCCGTCGCCGATCTGCCGGTCAAGATCGGGCAACCCTATCAGGTGCGGGGGACGACCTATGTGCCGGCTGTCGATCCCTCCTATGACATGCTCGGCTATGCGAGCTGGTACGGACATGAGTCGGGGGATCGCACCGCCAATGGCGAACGCTTCCGCCCCGATTGGGTGACCGCTGCCCACACGACCCTGCCATTGCCCACCTATGTCGAGGTGACCTCGCTCGATACCGGACGGCGGATCGTCGTGCGGGTCAATGATCGCGGGCCGTTCGTGCCGGGCCCGCGCATCATCGATCTGTCGCGCGGCGCGGCGGAACTGCTCGGCATGAAAGTGCAGGGTCGCGCGCCCGTGCGGGTTCGCCGGGTCGAGCCGGCGGAGAAGGATCGCGAACGCCTCCGCCACGGCAAGCCCGCGCGCGGCCTGCCGCCCGTATCGGAACAGGTGCTGCAGAATCTGCGCGGACAAATGACCGCGGCGGGCCAGTAACGAACGCACCGCGCCGCATCATCGGCAACGGTTGCGATCGCCCGGGTTGGCAGGCAGACGGGGGTCCGAGGGGAAAGATGCAGGCACTCTTGATACTCGTGGCGGCGGTCGGGCTCGCGCCGCTTGTCCTCGGCATGGCGCGTCTTGGGCGTCCGGCGCCGGGAATCTCGCTCCGGCCGGGCCTGAGCTCGATCCTCCTGTGCGTGCTTGCCTTCAACCTGACCTTCTTCTGGCAGGAACTCTGGCTGGTCGTCCCGAAGGCCCTGACGCCGGGTCTCGCGCCGGTGCTGTATCACAACGACCATTCCTGGACGGGCGATGCGCCGGTCGCTGAATTGCTCCAGGGAACTGGCGCGCTCGCCACGCTGGCAAGCGGCCTTGCCTCGCTGGTCATCCTGCTTGTCCGCCCCCGCCTTTCCGGCACCTGGCGCCTTCTCCTGTTCTGGATGGCGTTCCAGGGGCTGTTCCAGTCGCTGAGCCAGTTCGCGATCGGGACGGTGCTGCCCGGCAACGACATGGGACGCGCGCTCGCCTTTCTCGGGGTGAGCGAGGTGGGGAAGGGCGTGCTCCTGCTGGCGGTGACTCTTGCGATGGGCCTAGCGGGGATTGTCCTCGCGACCCTCGCGACCCTCGCGCCTGCGGGCCTGGCGAGACCTGAAGCGTTTCGGACCCGGGCGTTCGGCGTGGCGATGCTCCTCACCGCAGTCGCCTGCGTCCTGCTCGTCGCGCCCTATCGCATGCCGCGGAATCCAGTCGAGGTGGCGCTGGTTCCGGCAATCGTGAACCTGATCGGCATTGGCTGGCTGGTTCTCGGCGCGTCCTTCTCGCGTCGACGCCGCAGGATAGACGACGACGGGAGAACGAGCCTCGCGGGTCCGGGCATCGCCCTGATCGCGCTGCTGCTCTTTTTCCAGATCGTCCTGCGGCCCGGCGTTGCTTTCTGACGGCTGGTCCGCTGGCGTTTCCGGTCAGCCGGGCTCGAAAAAGGGGGCCAGCCGCTCGACGATCCGGTCGAGCACCGTCGCGCCGGCTAGGTCGGGCTCGAATGTCTTTCCGGTGATCGTTTCGAACGCTTCGACATAGATTGCCGAGGTCTTCAGCACGAGGTCCTGCGGGATGGCGGGGATGGCGTCCTTGTAGGGATCGCAGCGCGCCGCCACCCAGGAACGGATGAAATCCTTGTCGAAGCTTTCGGGCCGCTCGCCAGCCTCGAAGCGCCCGGCATAGCTTGCCTGCTTCCAGTAACGGCTGCTGTCCGGCGTGTGGATCTCGTCCGCCAGGATGATCCTGCCCTCCGCATCGACACCGAATTCATATTTGGTATCCGCCAGGATCAGGCCGCGCTCTGCCGCCAGCTTCTGCCCGCGCGCGAACAGAGCGAGCGCGGTGGCGCTCAGCTCCTCCCATTGCGCCGGTGTGACGAGGTTGCGATCGAGGATTTCGGTCGGCGTCAGCGGCTCGTCATGTCCGCCGTCGAATTCCTTGCTGGTCGGGGTGATGACCGGGGCTGGCAGCCGTTCATTGTCCCGCATCCCGTCCGGCAGCGTCATGCCGTACATGCTGCGCTGGCCGGCCTTGTAGAGCGTCAGGATCGACGTGCCCGTCGTCCCCGCGAGATAGCCGCGTACCACGATCTCGACCGGCAGGATGTCGAGCCGGCGGCAGAGCAGGACATTGGGGTCCGGATAACCGAGCACATGGTTGGCGCAGATATCGGCCGTCTGCTCGAACCAGAAGCGCGCGGTCTGGGTCAGGATCTGGCCCTTGAACGGTACCGTGCAGAGAATCCGGTCGAAGGCGCTCAGTCGATCGCTCGCGATGATGATCCGCCGTCCGTCGGCGAGATCGTAATTGTCGCGCACCTTGCCGCGATAGTGCCGGGGAAGCTGCGGGATCGTAGCATCGTCCAATGTTCGCGAGGCGTAGGCGGCAAGATCCTGGGGCGACATGGACGTTCCTTATTCCGGGGCAGGCGTCCCCTAGCTCAGGCCTCCCGCTCGTGCCAGCAGCAGGACGGGATTCAAGCGCTGTTGATACGATCGATCAGCGCCGGAAGCTCGGCCAGGCGGCCGAGCCGGGCGTAACGAGCCGCGTCGTCGGGAGGGGGTGCGCTCTCGTGCTTCCAGGCACCGTCCTGCGGAATATACGCTGCCCAGGCACCGGCCTGCAGCGCGGGCAGCACGTCAGACCGCATCGAGTCGCCCGCCATGATCGTTTCGTCGGCCTTGACGTCGTATCGGTCGAAGAGATGGCTGAACGTGCCGGCGGTCTTGTCGCTCACGATCTCCACGCCGGTGAAGCGCTCCCCAAGACCCGACGCGGCCAGCTTCGCCTCCTGATGGAGCAGGTCGCCCTTGGTAACGAGAACGAGTCGACCGCGATCCTCCAGATCTTCAAGCGTCTGCGCAATGCCGTCGAACAATTCGACAGGGTGCGCGAGCAGCGACCGACCGGCGGCCAGGATGTCAGCGACCATCTTCGGCTTGAGGTCGTTTCCGCACAGGTCGACGGCCGTTTCGATCATCGACAGGGTGAAGCCCTTGGCGCCGTAGCCGTAGAGCGGAAGGTTTCGCGCCTCGCACGCTTCCAGGGTCGGGCGTGCCACGCTTGCGTCAGCGAAGGGGCGAAGCATCTCCAGCAACGCCTCTTCGGTCGCGTTGAAATGGCGCATATTGTGCCAGAGCGTATCGTCGGCATCGAGGCAGATAAGGCGTATCGTCATGGCGCGCGCTTAGCGCGCAGGGCATTGGCGAGCCACGGATATGTTTTGCGCGATGCTCCCCGTTTCCCGCTTTTGCGGTAGCATGCGCGCCGAGGAGAGCAGGATGCAGATCGTTCAGGAACGTCCCGGCGACGAAGCCGCCATCCGCACCGTGACGCAGACTGCCTTTATCGGCCAGCCGCACAGCGAGCAGGCCGAAGCGGCGATCGTCGATGCGCTTCGGGCCGCTGGCGCGCTGACGGTGTCGCTGGTCGCCATCGATGACGGCATTCTGGTCGGGCATGTCGCCTTCTCGCCTATCACGATCGACGGCGCAGATCGGGGATGGTTCGGACTGGGGCCGGTTTCCGTTGCCCCCGGGCGCCAGCGCGAGGGCATCGGCTCCCGGCTCATCGCGGGGGGGGGCTGGACGATCTGAAAGCGCGGGGCGCGCGCGGCTGTGTCGTCCTTGGCGATCCCGGATATTATCGGCGTTTCGGCTTCGAGCCTCGTGCCGGCCTGACCTATGGCGGGGTGCCACCCGAATATTTTCAGGCCCTGGCCTTCAGCGGCGACAATCCTGTGGGCGAGGTCGAGTACCATGCGGGATTCGGGGCCCGGTAAAACGAGACTATGGACCGGACGCACGTCGATCCCGGTGGTGATGCTTCAGGTGCCTCGCGGTCGTCGCGATGGTGTCGGCGAGGGGAGGGCTGTTTCCTGGCGCGAGGGGCGCTAAGCGGAGGCCCTCAACGTGGTCGCGATCCAGGAACAGGCTGATGGAAGAAAATCAAGCGGGCGTAAGGATCGATCACCATATGGTGCCCTTCCCGCAGTCGATCAGCGCGGAGGCTCAGGCTGCCCTCAGGCGTCTCGTGCGCGAAGACGGGGTTCCGCTCAATTCCCTGCACGTCATGCCGCCGCCTGACGATCATGAAGCATGGCTGGGCATGAAGGCTGCGGTCGACCTTCACTACGCAACGGCTGTCAAGGAACTGGCAGGCAGCCTGCGTTCGAGCGTCGAGACGATCGAGCTCGGCGAGGCGACCGTTCATGTAGCCACGCCGGAGACGGCGACCTTCGCCGGGGGTGCCTATATCGATCTCCATGGTGGCGCGCTGATCTTCGGGGGAGGCGAGGCGTGTCGTGCGGGCGCACGGATGCAGGCCGACCAGCATGGCGTGGTTTGCTACGGCGTCGACTACCGGACGCCGCCCGAACACCCATATCCTGCCGCGCTGGACGACTGCATGGTCACCTATCGGCACGTCCTGGATCATCACCGCCCGGAGGATATCGTCATCGGCGGCAGGTCGGCCGGCGGTAATCTCGCTGTCGCCACCGTGCTCCGCGCGCGGGACGAGGGCTTTCCCTTGCCGGCGGCGCTGGTCCTGCTGTCGCCTGAGGTCGACCTGACTGAATCAGGCGACAGCTTCCACGCCAACCGGACCATCGACGTGGTCCTGCCCGGGCCGCTCATGTCGACGAACCTGCTCTATGCCGGTGGCGCCGATCTAACGCATCCCTATCTCTCGCCGCTCTTCGGCGACTTTCAGCAAGGCTTTCCTCCCACCTTTATTCAGAGCGGCACGCGGGACCTTTTCCTGTCCAACGCGGTCAGGATGCATCGCGTGCTGCGCCGGGCGCGCATATCGACCGAACTCCACATCTTCGAGGCGATGCCGCATGGCGGTTTCATGGGAGCGCCGGAGGATAAGGAATTGGCGGAGGAGGTCGCCCGCTTCGTCAAGGAACAGTGGCGGCGGCCGGCTTAGTCTGGAATTGGGCCTGCAACTGGTGAGCCAGCCCAAGGCCGTTACCCTCGCCGAGAAGGTATCCGCTGCCAATGCCGTCTTTGATATCATAGGAGGGTCGGATGATCCTCTCCCTCTCGTTGGAGCAGGCCGATGCAAACGATCGAGCGGACCTCATGCTGGCACGGCCTTCGCGAAGAATTGAAGAAGGCGAAGGCCGCTGAGACTGTCGACGCGCGCGACTTTCATATCGACAAGGCCGGCGCATATGCGGCGCGTCTTGCGGACGGGGCCAGTGGTAGTCCGGGGGAACCGTCCCATGCGGCCTTCTATCTCGACTGCGCGTTGACCGATATCGGTCCCGAAGATCCGTGGCGGGTCCCATTGTAGCAACACCTGCGAAGCGGATCGATTCGGAGCCGCGCTGAGCAGGACTCAGGCCACACCTTCACTATGTCTAAGCCGCGACACTCGCCGAGAACGTATCCGCTGCCCCCTTCAACCCGCTCAGCCGGTCGTCGACCTCGCCGAACTCGCGGCCCAGCGCATCGATCTCGGTGGCTACGCTTTCGGTGTCCTCGCGGATCGTCGCGATGGTGTTGGACATGGAATCGGCCGCAAGCGCCGTTTCATCCACCGCGGCGGTGATTGCCGTCACGGTCTGCGCCTGCGCTTCCATGGCGAAGCGGATTCGGTTGGCGCTGTCCTGCACGTCGGAGACGGTCGACTTGATCGATGCGTTGGTGTCGACGGTCGATCGCGTGGCCGACTGGATCGCGGCGATCTTGGCGGCGATATCGTCAGTGGCGCGGGCCGTCTGGTTCGCCAATGACTTCACTTCCTGCGCGACGACCGCGAAACCGCGCCCGGCATCGCCGGCACGTGCCGCCTCGATCGTCGCGTTGAGGGCGAGAAGGTTGGTCTGGCCGGCAATGTCGCGGATCAGGCCCAGGATCGATTCGATCGACTGCGCATGGACGCTCAGCGTTTCGGACATGCCGACGGCGTCGCCCGCCTGGCTTGACGCACGGGTCGCGATTTCGGCCGCCGCTTCCACTTCGCCGCGGGCATCCTCGATCGCGCGGATCAGGCCGGCGGCGGTCCGCGCGGCCTCGCGCATCGCGATCGCCGATTGTTCGGCGGCGGCAGCAACTTCGGAGGTCTTGCCGAGCATGCCGCGCGCTGAAGCAGAGGCGCGCTGCGCCTGCACCCGGATCCGGTTACCAAGCGTCGCCGTGCCTTCGATCGACTGGGCGATGCTTTCGCTGAACTGGGCGGAGCGGGTCCGCCGCTCCTCGCGCGCACGCTCGACATCGCGCGCGCCAAGGTGCGACGCCATCACATCGGCCTCGACCAGGCCGAGCCGCTGGACCACATCGGAAAGCTCACGCAGCCGGCTTGTGTCGCCGCCCATCTTCCTTTCGATCACCTCGAGCGTGCGGCTGTGCGAGAAGCTCAGCGACGACAATAATGCCTGGAGTGGAATGTTCAGCCGGTGCGATCCATCGGCATGGCGGAAGGCCATCAGCATCCAGGCATCATCGAACGGCCGCTGATATTTGGCGCGGGTATATTCGGCGCTACGGGCGACCCGCCTGGCGATCTGGTCAGGCCCGAGATGCTTGCGCAGGTGCGAGACCACCGGCAGCGCCAGATATTGTTCCCAGAAAGCCGCGGCGATATCCGCCTCGCTGCCCTGGATCAGGCGCGCGATTTCGGCCGAGGCCGGGGCGATCGCGCCGTCCCAGTCATAGTTCGCGACATGCTCTGCGATGGAGCGCGAATCGCCGCTCCAGCCCCCTATACTGCCTGCGCTATTCTGCGCCATTCAGTCACATCCTCCCAATGCCCACGAGTCCTGGGCTCATGCAGCGACTTTGGCGACGAACTCGCCCGCGCTGTTCTTGAGCGTACCAAGCCTACCATCAAGTGAATCGAATCCCTGGCCGACGCGCTCGATGTCGGAAGCGACGGTCTCGGTATCCTCGCGGATGGCGGCGATCGTGTTGGACATTGAATCGGCGGCAAGGGCTGTCTCGTCCACCGCGGCGGTGATCGCCGTCACGGTCTGCGCCTGCGCTTCCATGGCGAAGCGGATTCGGTTGGCGCTTTCCTGCACTTCGGAAACGGTTGCCTTGATCGACGCGTTGGTATCGACGGTGGATCGCGTGGCGGACTGGATCGCCGCGATCTTCGCGGCGATATCGTCGGTGGCGCGGGCCGTCTGGTTGGCGAGGCTCTTCACTTCCTGGGCGACCACGGCGAAACCGCGGCCGGCGTCGCCGGCACGCGCTGCTTCGATCGTTGCGTTGAGGGCGAGGAGGTTGGTCTGACCGGCAATGTCGCGGATCAGGCCAAGGATCGATTCGATCGATTGCGCATGGTCTGACAGGGTTTCGGACATGCCGACCGCAAGGCCGGCCTGGCTCGATGCGCGGGTGGCGATCTCCGCGGCTGCTTCGACTTCGGTACGGGCATCCTCGATCGCGCGGATCAGGCCGGCGGCGGTCTGCGCCGCCTCGCGCATCGCGACGGCTGATTGCTCCGCGGCGGCGGCGACTTCGGAGGTCTTGCCGAGCATGCCGCGCGCCGAAGTGGAGGTACGCACCGACTGGCCGCGCAGGGCGCTCGATTCCTGGGTTGCGCTCTCGACCATCTGGGCGATTCCGTCACGAAACTCGGCGGCGAGCTTGTCGCGGCCGGCCTGGGCGAGATGCTCGCGATAGGCATTGTAGATGGCGACGGTGATCTCGCCCTCGAGCGCGGATAGGCGCATGAGCGTATCGACCAGCACCGGCAGGCGCGCATCGTCGCGGTCGACCTTGCGGGTAATGACGCCAAGCGCGACCCGGTCGCTGGCATTGATCATCGACAGCAGCGCGAGCGGCGAGACGTCGCCGACATAGGCGGCGGCGACGGAGCGTTCGATCGATTCGATCCAGGCCCGGCCGGTCGTGTCGAGGAAGCGGTTGCGCAGGAAGGTGCAGCCGACCTCGATCATCTTCGCGGTTTCGTGCGGTGCCCAGATGCGTTCGTCGGCGAAACAGCGCAGCCATTGCTGCCAATAGCCCTCCGAGATCGCCCGGATTTCGGGCTCGATCACGTTCCACGCATCGCGACTGGCGCCCGCCAGCGATCCGTCGACATCGAAGACGCGAAGCCTGGCCGCGATATCCACCTTGGCGGCAATCGTGCCGGGGGTGGGCAAGTCACTGGGGGTCAAGGGCGGAACTCCGTAGCTGGCGACCATCCGCGTCCAAGCGGTTCTGCAGAGGAGCTATCGGGATAAGGTTAAAGGCGAGTTAGGAAGTGGTGCCGATTTATGCGCAAAACGGTGCCAGTCGGCGCCTGGGGGCTTGCGAATCAGATAAGTGAGTGCTTATGTATCGGCATGATCCAGAATGACATCTTCAAGGCGCTGGCCGACCCGACCCGCTGTGCGATCTTCGAGAAGCTGGCGAGCGGGAGCATGAACGCCAGCGCCTTGCGCGAGGGGATGACGATCAGCCAGCCGGCGATGTCCCAGCATCTTTCGGTCCTGCGCAACGCAAGGCTGGTGCGGGAGGAGCGGCAGGGCCGCTTCGTGAACTATCAGGTCGATCCGGATGGTCTGGCGCTCATCGCCGGATGGCTGACGAAGTATCGCGCCTATTGGCCGGCCCGTGTCGATGCCCTCAAGGCCTTGCTGAAGGATATGGACCAATGAACGACGTGAAGGGCGAGAGCCCGGCGCAGGACCTGGTGCTCGACTACGACCTCGATGCGCCGCCCGAAAAGGTGTGGCGGGCGATCAGCATCCCCGCCTTTCGCGAGACCTGGTTGCCGAAAGGAGATCTGGCCGACATGGAGCCGGTCTCCACCGCGCCGGGCGAGGAAATCCGCTACAGGATGCAGGACGGAGAACCGCCCTTCCTCGAAAGCGTGGTGACGTTCCGGGTCGAGCCCAATGCGGCGGGGGGCACCAGGCTGAGAATCATCCACGGGCTCACGGATGCACGGCTGGGCCGCCGGCCGCCAAGCGCGGCGAACAACAACTGGTCCTGCCTCCTGCGCGCTGCCTGACACCGCCGACCGAAGAAATACCGGAAGAAAAGGAATTCGCCCGTGCGCGAAGCGATGCAACTCGTCCCCATGGTCATCGAGCAATCAAGCCGGGGGGAGCGGTCTTTCGACATCTATTCCCGCCTGCTTCGCGAACGGATCATCTTCCTCAACGGAGAGGTCAACGATACGATTTCGGCGCTAGTCTGCGCGCAACTGCTTTTTCTGGAAGGCGAGAATCCGAAAAAGCCGATCCAGCTTTACATCAATTCTCCCGGCGGCGTCATCACCAGCGGCCTCGCGATGTACGATACCATGCGGTACATCAGGGCGCCGGTGCATACCCTGTGCATGGGGACGGCTCGCTCGATGGGGTCGTTCCTGCTGATGGCGGGTCAGCCCGGCGAGCGCGCCGCGCTGCCCAATGCAAGCCTGCACGTTCATCAGCCCCTGGGCGGATTCCAGGGGCAGGCGTCGGATATCCTCATCCATGCCGCGGAAGTGGAGAAGACCAAGCACCGTATCACGAGGCTGTATGCCGAGCATTGCGGGCGCACCTATGAGGAGGTCGAACGGGTCCTGGACCGCGACAGGTTCATGACGGCCGAGGAGGCGCTTGAATGGGGTCTCATCGATCATATCCTGACCGAGCGGGAGGCAGCACCCGAAACGACGGATGACTCGTCGCGCGCAATTACAGACTCGTAGAAACCGGGATGCGGCGAACAGGGCCAGCGTGATCGGTCGCGATCGCGCGCATCGCCTCCTGTGTCCAATCCACCTTGCATCGCGGGACGTCGGGACTAATACGGCGCCACTGACCGTCCGAGAGGATTTCCCGCCTTGGCTAGCCCACGCAACCCCGCCCGACCGATCTCGCCGCACCTGACGGCGTGGAAATGGGGCGTCCATATGACCGTTTCGATCCTTCACCGCGTGACCGGTGACGGGCTGGCGACGGTCGGCACGATCCTGCTCGTGTGGTGGCTTGCTGCCCTGGCGGGCGGCAAGGAAACCTATGCTGCCTTCACCGACATCTTCACGCTGGCGGACGGCCGGCTGAACATCGTCGGCTATGTCTTCGGCATCGGGCTGACCCTGTCGCTGTTCCAGCACATCGCCACCGGCATCCGCCATTTCATCATGGACGCGGGCGCCGGCTTCGAGCTCAAGATCAACCGGGCCGGCTCCTGGCTGACCTTCGTCTTCTCGATCACCTTCACCGCCCTGTTCTGGGCCTATCTGCTCGTGGGGAAATAAGATGGGCAACGGTACCGAACTCGGCCGCGTCCGCGGCCTCGGCTCCGCCAGGGAAGGCGCGCATCACTGGTGGAACCAGCGGGTGACCGCCGCGGCCAACTTGTTCCTGATGCTCTGGCTGCTCGCGTCGATCGCGCGCCTGCCCAATTATGATTTCGCGACTGTGCACGACTGGATGGCCTCGGCCTGGGCGGCGATCCCGATGATCCTGCTGATCGCGTCGGTCTTCTATCATTTCCGCATGGGCCTTCAGGTCGCGATCGAGGATTACCTCCATGACGAGGGCCGCGTCGCCGCCATGCTCGCCCTCAACTTCTTCACCGTCGCGTCAGCCGCGATCGCCATCTTCTCGATCCTCAGGATCGCCTTTGCCGCCGGAGCGCCAGTCTGATGCCGGAAGCCTATAAGATCATCGACCACACCTATGACGCGGTGGTCGTGGGAGCGGGCGGGTCGGGCCTGCGCGCGACCATGGGCATCGCCGAGTCGGGCCTGAAGACCGCCTGCATCACCAAGGTGTTCCCGACGCGCAGCCACACCGTGGCGGCGCAGGGCGGCATCGCGGCGAGCCTGGGCAACAACTCGCCGGATCACTGGACCTGGCATATGTTCGATACCGTCAAGGGATCGGACTGGCTCGGCGACCAGGACGCGATCGAATATATGGTTCGCGAGGCCCCGGCGGCGGTCTATGAACTCGAGCATGCCGGCGTGCCGTTCAGCCGCAACGAGAGCGGGACGATCTACCAGCGCCCGTTCGGTGGCCATATGCAGAATATGGGCGAGGGTCCTCCCGTGCAGCGCACCTGTGCCGCGGCCGACCGCACCGGCCATGCCATGCTCCACGCGCTTTACCAGCAGAGCCTGAAGTACGACGCCGACTTCTATGTCGAATATTTCGCGCTCGATCTCATCATGGAGAACGGCCAGTGCCGCGGCGTCATTGCGCTGTGCATGGAGGACGGCTCGATCCATCGCTTCCGCAGCCATGCGGTGGTGCTGGCGACGGGCGGCGGCGGCCGTGTCTATCAGTCGGCGACCTCGGCGCACACCTGCACCGGTGACGGCAACGGCATGGCGTTGCGCGCGGGCATCGCGCTTCAGGACATGGAGTTCGTCCAGTTCCATCCGACCGGCATCTATGGCGCGGGCGTGCTGATCACCGAGGGCGCGCGCGGCGAGGGCGGTTATCTGACCAACTCCGAGGGCGAGCGCTTCATGGAGCGCTATGCCCCGTCGGCGAAGGACCTGGCTAGCCGCGACGTGGTGGCGCGCTCGATGGCGATGGAGATGCGCGAAGGGCGCGGCGTCGGCGAGCATGGCGATTATATCTACCTGCACCTCGACCATATCGATCCCAAGGTGCTGCACGAGCGCCTGCCGGGCATCACCGAGACGGGCAAGATTTTCGCCGGTGTCGACCTGACGCGCCAGCCGCTGCCCGTCACGCCGACGGTGCATTATAATATGGGCGGCATCCCGACCAATTATCACGGCGAGGTCGTGCATAACAAGGACGGCAACCCGGACACGATCATCCCCGGCCTGTTCGCGGTGGGCGAGGCGGCCTGCGTCTCGGTGCACGGCGCCAACCGGCTCGGCTCCAATTCGCTGATCGATCTCGTCGTGTTCGGCCGTGCGACCGGCCTGCGCCTCAAGGACCAGCTCAAGCCGAACACCCCGCACAATGCGCTGCCCAAGGGCTCGGAGGAGTTCGCGCTCACCCGGCTCGATCATTTCCGCAATGCGAAGGGCGCCGCGCCGACCGCGAAGGTCCGCGCCGAGATGCAGCGCACGATGCAGAAGCATTGCGCCGTGTTCCGCGACACCGCGCTGCTGGCGGAGGGCGTCACCAAGATGGACGCGATCTATTCAAGCTTCGCCGATGTCGGCATCAGCGACCGCTCGCTGATCTGGAATACCGATCTGGTCGAGACGATGGAGCTCGACAATCTGATCGGCCAGGCCGTGGTCACGATCAAGGGCGCCGCCAACCGCCAGGAAAGCCGCGGTGCGCACATGCATGAGGATTTCCCCGACCGCGACGACGCGAACTGGATGAAGCACACCGTCGCGACATTCGACGGCTGGGGCGGCAAGGGCGGCACCACCGAGATCGATTACCGCCCGGTGCACGATTACACGCTCACCGACGATATCGATTATATCAAGCCGAAGAAGCGGGTTTATTGAGGTGACGGCGGTGGGCTGGATCGGCCTGCCGCTGCTCCTTCTCGTCGGGCTGGCCGGTGGCTCGACGGGCGTGGTGGCGCAGGTCGCCGCGCCGCCCGTGTCGCTCGACGCGGACCCCTTCTACGTCAAATATGTCGACGCGGACGGCATCCCAGTCCTGTCCTCGGCCAAGGTCCCCGATCGTGCGCTGCTGGTAGCGAAGGCGATCGTCGAGGGCATGCTTGCCCACCGTCCCGATCTGGCCAGCGCGCTGGCGGCGTCCGGCTACCGCGTCGCGATCATGGCTGAAGATGAGAGCACGCTCGACCTGCCGGAACAGCGCGACTGGAAGAAACCGGCGCATGACGATCCCCGGCTGACCCGGTGCGAGCGCAAGCATTATGACGAGCGTATCGGCCGCCTGACCGACCGTGCCTATTGGAACTTCCGCGCACGCGGCATGGCTGGCCAACTGACCAGCGGAGCGGTGGAAGACCTGCTCGGCCAGCGCAATTCGCGTTATTACGGCCAGACGATCTTCCTTCACGAATTCTCGCACGATATCCTCCAGGCGATCCGCGCTGCCGATCCGACCCTCTACAAGGAGGTCGACCGCGCTTATCGCGCCGCGCTCAGGGACGGCCGGTGGAAGGGCGAATATGCCTCCACCACGATCGACGAATATTGGGCGGTGGGCAGCCAGTTCTGGTTCAACTCGGGGCGGATGGTGATCTTCGATGGGCGCCGCATCCTCTCGGACGCCGACCTGAAGGCCTATGATCCCGCGCTCCATGCGGTTCTCGGCAAGGCGTATGGCCCGGTCCACCATATCGACGGCGACCCCTTCTATCTGAGCGAGGCCCGTGTCCCGCCGGGGCCGTTGCCGGCCAACACTGCTGAGGTTTGTTGAGCGGAGAAATGCGTGCCCCGGGGGGCGCTGGAAATGGTCCAGCCCGTTTCGTCACCCCGGACCGGTTCCGGCAGGACGCGGGGCAAGTGCCTGCATCCGATCTGCACTGCCATTCCTCCCGATCCGCTTTAGCCTCTGGGCTCGCTTGTCGATAGCTGGAGGCCTCCTGAAAGGGAGGTCATGCGATGTTCGTACGCTATGTTTCAGAACGCTCGCCCCGGATTGAGTGTCGTACAGTGCATGAGGGCACGCTCATCGACGATAGCGAGGCTATCAAACCGACGACGCGGGCTTGCTGAACGATGAGAGAGCTTCGCCCTCGCACCTATCACATGTTCCTGTCATGGTGTCTTCTTGCCGCAGGGCTAGGAGTGGGCCTGTACTTCCGGGGTTCGACAATCCCGCCATTCGTCGATCGCGAGCGCGCCATGGAGGCATTCACCAACTGGTGCGATGCTAACGGGCGTGTCGATCATGCGGTAGGGGATGCCTATTTCGCGCTGCGAACGGCACGCTATCTCCTGATGGATTTCGGGCGTGGCCTGGTCCTCGCCAGCGCGACGGTGCTGGCGCTTGTCCATGGGCTGGCACGGTCGCCGCTGGACGGCACGTCGTGGCTGCGGACTCCGGCGCGGCGCATGACATTCATCGCGATCGGTATCGGTGTGATACTCCTTGGCGCGGCGGCCGAGACCTATAGCCTGCACGCGGATCTCGATCGCTTCACTTTCCCCATGTGCGCGGATTCGATTGGAATCCCGATGAGGGGCCTGATGCTCCTGACGATGGTGCTGCTTCCCGTCCTGACTGTCCTCGGGGGCGTCATCACGCTTGGCTTCGGCCGTATCCCCGTATCGCTCAGCCAATGGGATGTCGGCAGGCCGAAGCGATCATGGGTCGTCACGATCCTGATTGGCCTCGTATGGCTCGCTACGTTGTTCGTGACAGTTTCCATCACGGTCAGTTCGGCCTGGCCCGCAACGCCTGCCGGGGTGGTTGCCCTCTATTTGCTCGCCTCTACGCGGGCCGCGCTGCTTGTGGAACGATGGGTGCCGGAACAAGTCCGGCATGACGTAGAGTAAATGCCTGCACCCGATCTGCACCGCCATTCCTCGCGATCCGCTTTGGCCTCCAGGGCCGCCTGCCGCTAGCTGGAAATCTCCTAAAAGGGAGGCCAAACCATGTCCGCACGCTATGCGTCAGAACGCTCGCCCGGGGCCAAATTGCTGCTGCCGTTCCTGATCGGTGCGCTGCTCGCGATCCCGCTCTTCGCCATCTATCTCCTCGTCTATGATCGCCAGAACCAGTCGGAGACCGCCCAGGCCTCGATCGCGCAGGGCTGGGGCGGCGCGCAGGTCATCGCCGGGCCGGTGCTTGTCATCCCCTATTCGAAGCAGACCACCGAGACCGTCACCGAGAATGGCAAGCAGACCAGCAAGACGACCACGAGCTGGCACGAGATGACGCTCTCGCCCGACAGGACAGTGGTGAAGACCGATCTGAAGCCCGATCTGCGCCACCGTTCGATCTACGACGTGGTAGTGTTCGAGGCGCGCAACCATGGCGGCGCGCGTTTCTCGCTACCCGCCGATCTCCAGCGTTTCGGCGTCGCGCCGGAAGCGCTCGCGCTCGACCGTGCGCAGATCCGTTTCGGTATCAGCGATGCGCGCGGCTTGTTCGGCACGCCGCCTGCGGTATCGGTCAATGGCAAGGCCGTCTCGCTCCAGCCGGGTAACGGCATGCGCGAAACGGGTGGATCGGGCTTCTACGCCTGGTTCGATGCGGGCATGTTGCGTGATCGTCCGCTCGGCGTGACGTTCGACTATGCGGTACGCGGCAATGGCTCGCTCGCGCTGGTGCCGAACGGTGGCGATACGGCATGGCAGGTGGTCTCGCCCTGGCCCAATCCGAGCTATCAGGGCGGTTTCCTGCCGGTCCGCAAGGCCCCGGTGGCGAGGGGTTTCGATGCCACATGGCGCGTCGGCAACCTCGCGCTGGGCAGCGCGCTCGTCGCCTTCGATCAGGCATCCGGCACCGCACCGGCCGAGACGGTCGATGGCGAGAATCGCGGCCGCCAGGGTGCCGGCGAGCATCAGGCGCGGGTCGATCTGCTCACCCCGGTCGATCTCTACAGCCAGGTCAACCGCTCGGTGAAATACGGTTTCCTGTTCATCGGCTTCACCTTCCTCGCCTTCCTGATGTTCGACGTGATCGGCGGGGTTCGGGTGTCGGCGATCGAATATGGCCTGGTCGGATCGGGGCTGGTGCTGTTCTTCGTGATGCTGCTCGCGTTCGCCGAGGTGATCGGCTTCGTCCCCGCTTACGGGGTCGCGGGCGGGGCGATCGTCTCGTTGATCACCGCTTATTCGGCCGCGGTACTGGGGAGCTGGCGGCGCAGCCTGTTCATCGGGGCGCTGATCGCCGCCCTGTACGGCGTGCTCTATGTCCTGCTGAGCCTTGAGGACATGTCGCTGCTGGTCGGCTCGGTGATGCTGTTCGTGGCGCTCGCGGCGGTGATGTACCTGACGCGGGGAATCGACTGGGGCGCAAAGCCGGAGTCGCGGGAGGCGGAAGCCTGAATCTCCCTCTCCCCGCTTGCGGGGAGAGGGCAGGGGAGAGGGGCAGTGGGAAACGGCGACGGTTCCCACTCGCCCCTCTCCCGCGTTTCCCGTGGCTTTCGCCGGGGTCGTTGCCTGCTCCGCGTAAGGGAGAGGATGAAGGGTAGCGGTCAAAATTCAGTATTTGATACCCGCTTGGTTTTCGTCCGGTGGCGATCCGGAATACGCCGTTCACGGGCGATGCTATGAACGGCCGCTGCTCCCTGATCATGTCGTTCGCGCATAAGATGCCGGGCAGCAACGCGCACTATCGCGGCTATTGTCGGTCGACATGGCAAGGCATTGACGGCCCATTGCCATCGATTTATAACCATCCGGTCAGATATAAATGGATGGCAGCATGGGCCGGAAGAAATCTATCGATCAAGGCCGCATTCTCGATGCGGCCGAAGCGGTTGTCGCTGGCGTTGGCGCCGCGCGCCTGACGCTTGAGGGCGTCGCCCGGGAAGCGGGGATCAGCAAGGGTAGCGTCGTCTACGACTACGGCTCGAAGCAGGCCTTGCTCGAAGCCATGGTGCAGCGCGCCGTTGCGCGCGACAATGCGTTCAACCAGGCGGCGACGGAATCCTGCGATGCGCCGGAGAACCGCACGCTTCACGGGCGGATCACTGCAGCGGCGCAGCCGTTTCCAGATGCGTTCCGCGCCGTTGCTCTCAACATATGCGCGGCTCTCGCGCAGGATCAGCAATTGCGCGCGGCCATCCAGGACAATCAGAGCGCCGTTATCGCCCGTATTCGCGATGAGGCGGATGGCGAGCGCGGTCCAATGCTGGCTTATCTGGCGCTCGAGGGCCTCAAGCTTCTCGAATCCCTGGACTATCACCAATGGCCGGACGCTGAGCGCGCGACCTTGATCGAGGACATTCGGTGGCTGGCCGCCGCGCGTTCCACCTGAGCGCGGCCGGCCGAACCTCCCCAACGAGAAGGAAATATAACTTCATGACTGACCGTACCGCCGAGAGGAGCAGCCATGCTTCTACTCCTTCTCAACTTGCGCCCATCTTTCTGACGGGCGGCAGCGGTTATCTGGGCCGTAATCTCATCCGCCACTTCGTTGGAGCCGGGAACCCGGTAGTCGCCCTGGTCCGTTCGCGGGAAGCTGCTGACCTGGTCCGTGCGCTGGGGGCAACGCCGATAGAGGGGCAACTCGCCGGGCCGCAACTCGCGCAGGCGATGAACGGCTGCGCGGCGCTGGTTCATGCTGCCGCCCATACCGGGCATGGCCTCGAGACACCAGATCATCGGGCAGTCAACGTCGAGGGAACACGCGCCGTCTTCGCGGCTGCGCGCAAGGCCGGCGTAAAGCGTGCGGTCCATGTCAGCACCGAATCCGTACTTCTCGATGGCCGGCCGCTGGTCAACGTCGACGAGCGCCATCTCATCCCCACCCGATTTCCCGGCGCCTATTCGCGCACGAAGGCCGAGGCCGAGCGTATCGCCTTCGCGTCGGCAACTGGCGATCTCGACGTCATGGCGGTGCGGCCCCGGTTCGTCTGGGGGCGGGACGACACGACGGCACTGCCGATGCTGGTCGCGGCCGCGAGCGCGGGCAAGATGGCGTGGATCGACGGCGGGCACTATCTGACGTCTGCGACGCACGTCGCCAATGCCTGTCACGGGATCGACCTCGCCTTGCGCAAGGGCAAAAGCGGCGAGGCTTACTTCGTCAGCGATGGAGAGCCGATCACGTTCCGCAATATGGTATCTCGCATCCTGGAGACGCAGGGCATTGAAGCGCCTACCAGGGAAGTTCCATCATGGGTGGTGCGTACCGTCGTCCGTCTCGGAGAAGGAATCTCCTGGCTTTCCGGCGGATCGATCACGCCTCCCGTGACCCGACAGGATCTGGCGACGATGGCGGTCGAGGTCACGTTGGACATTTCCAAGGCCAGGCGGGACCTCGGCTATGTGCCGCTGGTCTCGGTCGAGGATGGTCTTGCCGAACTGCGTCAGCGCGCCCACGTCCGTCAGCGGTGATAGATCGGCTTCGCCCCCGCCTACGGGGTGGCGGGCGGGGCGATGGTCTCGTTGCTCACCGCTTATTCGGCCGCGGTGCTGGGGAGCTGGCGGCGCAGTCTGTTCATCGGGGCGCTGATCGCCGCGCTGTACGGCGTGCTCTATGTCCTGCTGAGCCTTGAGGACATGTCGCTGCTAGTCGGCTCGGTGATGCTGTTCGTGGCGCTCGCGGCGGTGATGTACCTGACGCGGGGAATCGACTGGGGCGCAAAGCCGGAGCCGCGCGAGGCGGAGGCGGCCTGATTCTCCCTCTACCCGCTTGCGGGAGAGGGCAGGGGAGAGGGGCAGTGGGAAACGGTGACGTTTCCACTGCCCCTCTCCCGCGTTTCCCATGGCTTTCGCCGGGGTCGTTGCCTGCTCCGCTTAAAGGAGAGGTCGAAGGGTATTGGTCAAAACTTAGTACTTGGTATCCGGTCTGTTTTCGCCTGCTGTCGACCAGTTCCGGACATTCGCGCATTAAACTGTGAACGGCGGCTTGTGACGGAAGCTGCCGTTCGGACGGCGTGCCTCGCGCCTTAGTCTTACAACTCGGCTCGAGGTCGACCGAAGAGCGGTCGAAGCAAGTTACGCGCCTCCCGCTCAGCCAATACTGAGGTATATTGCATCAGCGATGGCTAGATGCCGACCGCGCTCTTGATCACTGCGGCTGCGAGCGTCACCCCGATGCGTTCTGCGACGCTGAATGCCCATTTTCCGGCCTTCGATAGGTACCGCAACATCGACGGACCGTCGCCCGCAGCCGCCGCTTTTGCGGCCTCCTGCACCGCCGTAACGCTGGCCTCTTGGTCAGCATTGTCCGCCTCCGCCTTCAGAGCCGATTCCAGTGCCACTAATTCTCGAGAGGTGTCCGCAAGGTTGATGGAGCTGTCAAAGCCCGCCCAAATTTGCTGGAAGGACTGAGCGGTTGCATTGTCGCCCATTGCGCCGACTTGGCCAAAGTTCGTGTATTGGGACACTATGATTACCCCTCCGCTTCCCGCTTCGAGCAAGTCCGGGCGCCGCTCGCTATCATACTGGCCAGCGAGCGTTCTGACTATCGACTCTCGAAAATTTCGGCTACTGGAAATTCGGGCGAGGGCATTCATGAGCTCGTCGAGGCGCCCGGGTCTGTGAAGCGTCGAAAACGCGGACGCGCATGCATAATAGATTCTTCGATCTTCGAAGAATGCCGGTCTACCTCTTCCGGTTAGGCGCTGGGCGCAGAGCGAAAGGCGGTCGGCGAGTAATCCGCGTCCATCGTCGTCAAGGTTATTGAGCTCCTTTCCGGTGAGTATTTCCAAGCATCTCTCAAAAACGAAAAATTCTAAGTACATTCTTGCCAATATTATCCGTATTTTGCGGGCATCTTTCCTTGAGGATTTTGCTTCCAGTGTAGATGTAGAACGCCGGAGTGTTAATTTTTCGGCTGTGGCGGCTGCGGGAAATGCAAATGTATAAATCGGATTCTCCAATTTTTTTATGGAATATTGGGCTTGCCGACTTCAAAGTTTTGAACTGTTCAATATGAGTAAGGTGAATGAACATCAGAGGTGGTCCCGATCGGACTCCGCGACTGGCAGATGTATTCTTATTTCCCCTTTGTGTTCCCGCCGAGTAAAGTCGCGATATGTATTCCCCGGATTTGTAGATCAGTTCACTATGTTCGGAGTGTTTTGATTTTATCTTGGAATGAAGTGCATCTGAGATGTTATCTTCGAGCCATTGCTCGCTAAAGGTTTCAAGCCAAAGTCGACCGAGTTTGAACCCGATCGAAAATTGGACTCCCCCGGCGCCATCCGAGTAAAGCCGAGAGAATTGCGGTGCGAACTTTCTAAGCTCTTTGGGGCGGTCACCTGCCTTGAACGTAAGTGATTTTTGGATTTCGCAGACCTCTTCTTCGCCAACCCATCCGCGAATTCCGCCAAGCGGACGTGGATTGATGGGTCCCAAATTCCGTTGGAATGCGTGGCCCGGCGGCGCGAGCGATGGCCAAGTCGGCCTTCTCGCCAACGCGTCTCTCGTTGGATAGAAAGAGCGGCCGTCGAAAATCGGAAAATAGATTGAGGCGAACATTGTCATCGCCGTAGCAAAAAGAGGCGGAGAATAAGAGTCTCCGCCCCTCCTTCCGGATTCCCGGCTCTTGCGGCTGACTGGACTCGAACCAGCGACCTCCAGACTTGCAACCTGGCGCTCTACCCTTGAGCTACACCCGCACCCTCTCGGGCTAGCGCGTCGCCGCGATCATCGTCGTGACGAGGCGGTTTCTGATACCTGTTCAGTAGAATCGCTGCAATCTCTCTGTACCTCTGGACCAATAGGGTGCTTCATGTCCTTCGTAACGGGGGACCGAGTGTACGAATGTTGGCTATTGTAAGAAGCCGACGTTTAACGATCCGGGTAGGGAAGGCGGCTTTGTCTCACTCCTTGCTCCTCGCGGCTCCGCCCCGTCGAATAACAAGCGTCGAATTCCGACCTCTAGCCACGCCACCTCAAATTACCCCGGTTCAGCTCAGCGACCGACTTCACCCCCATCAGCTTCATGTCCCGCTCGATTTCAGCCTGCAGCCGGCCGAGCACGCGCTCGACCCCGGGTTGCCCCGCCGCCGCCAGCGCATAGAGATACAGCCGCCCGCCCGAACAAGCCTTGGCGCCAACGCTCAACGCCTTCAGCACATGGCTGCCGCGCCTGATGCCGCCGTCGCAGATCACGTCGATCTTGTCCCCGACCGCATCGACGATCTCGGCAAGCTGGTCGAAGGGCGACCGGCTGCCGTCGAGTTGCCGCCCGCCATGGTTCGACACCATGATCGCCGTCGCGCCGATATCGACCGCGCGCTTCGCGTCCTCGACCGACATGATGCCCTTCAGGCAGAATTCGCCGCCCCATTGGGCGCGGACACCCTCGGCCGTCTTCCAGTCCATCGACGGGTCGAGCATCTTGTTGAAATAATCGGCGACCGACAGCGCGACATTGGTCCCCTCGGACACATGGTCCTTCAGGTTCGACAGCTCGAACTTTTCGCGGAACAGATAGTCGAGCGTCCAGCCGGGATGAGTCGCGAAGCTGATCGCCGAGGCAGGCGTCAGCCGCGGCGGCGAGGTGAAGCCGGTGCGCAGGCAGCGTTCGCGATTGCCGGACACGATGGTGTCGACGGTCAGCGCGATACAGTCGAACTTCGCCTCCTTGCAGCGCTCGACCAGCGCATGGTTCAGCCCCTTGTCCTTGTGGATGTAGAGCTGGAACATCTTGGGGGTGCTGATCGTCCGGCCGATTTCCTCGATCCCCACGGTTGCGAGACTCGAGATGCCGAACCAGGTCCCGAACTTTTCCGCCGCGCGCGCGACGCCGCGCTCGCCATGCCAGTGGAACAGCCGCTGCAGCGCGGTGGGCGAGAGGAACAGCGGCATGTCGATCTTGCGGCCCATCACGGTGGTGCTCATGTCGATCGTCTCGACGCCCGCGAGTACGCTCGGCACCAGGTCGCACGACTCGAACGCCTCGGTGTTTCGCTTCTTCGTCGCCTCGTCGTCGGCCGCGCCGTCGATATAGTGATAGACGGGGCCGGGCAGGCGCTTGCGGGCGAGGGTGCGGAAATCCTCGACATTGTGGCAATCGCTCAATCTCATATTTTGCCCCGTTCGTTCATATGTTGGACTTCGTCCTACGATTCTTGCTCGACGCCCGCAATGTCGGCGATGATGCCTATCCCGTCCCGAAATCTGCAATCATGCGGTGATCCGACGTCGCTGAGCACGCCAAAGGGTTGCACGCGCGCGCCGAAAGGCATAGCCGCATCCCGCACCGCAAAATTTCGTTTCCGCCGGAGACTTTCAGGCATGGCCGAATTCAGACTGCCCCCGAACAGCCGACCGAAAAAGGGCGGCAAGGTCCACAAGGCAGCCGCCGACGCTAAGCGGGTCAAGAATTTCAAGATCTACCGCTACGATCCGGATGCGAACGAGAACCCGCATTACGACACGTTCGAGATCGATCTCGACTCGTGCGGCCCGATGGTGCTCGACGCGCTCATCAAGATGAAGTCGGAGCAGGACAGCTCGCTCACCTTCCGGCGCTCGTGCCGCGAGGGGATTTGCGGTTCCTGCTCGATGAACATCGACGGCAAGAACGGCCTCGCCTGCACCACCGCGATCGACGATGTGAAGGGCGACATTCGCATCACGCCGCTGCCGCACATGGAGGTGATCAAGGACCTAGTCCCCGACTTCACCCATTTCTACGCGCAATATTCCTCGATCAAGCCGTGGCTTCAAACCGTCACGCCGCCGCCCTCGGGCAAGGAACGGCTCCAGTCGCCGGCCGATCGCGAGAAGCTCGACGGCCTGTACGAATGCATCCTGTGCGCCTGCTGCTCGACCTCATGCCCGAGCTATTGGTGGAACAGCGACAAGTTCCTCGGCCCGGCGATCCTGTTGCAAGCCTATCGCTGGCTGGCCGACAGCCGCGACGAGATGACCGGCGAGCGACTCGACGATCTTGAGGATCCGTTCCGCCTCTATCGCTGCCACACGATCATGAACTGCGCGAATGTCTGCCCCAAGGGCCTCAGCCCGGCCAAGGCGATCGCCGAGATCAAGAAGATGGAAGCAGAGCGGGTCGTCTGAGGCCCGTTGCGATGACTGACACCAGCCCGCCCGCAACCTTCCTCTATGAGGAAGACCCGGATCATCCCGGTTGGATGCGGTGGGGCTTCACCGATCCGTCGCGCTACAACAGCTTTCTCGGCCCGATGCTGGTGCGGGTCGACGACGGTATCGCGCGTGTCCGCATGACGCCGGAGCGGCGCCATTCCAATTTGCGCGACAGCGTTCATGGCGGGGCGATGCTCGGCTTCATCGATGTTTCCCTGTTCGCCGCCTCGCGCAGCTTCGGGTTGATCACGGCGGGGTCGGCGGTCACGCTCGACCTGTCGACCCAGTTCATCGGCGGTGGCCGCATCGGCGAGCCGCTGGAGGCGCAGGTCGAGCTGCTGCGCGAGACGGGTCGGCTCCTGTTCCTGCGCGGGCTGGTCGTGCAGGGCGAGGACAAGATCGCGAGTTTCTCCGCGACGATCCGCAAATCGGCGAAGACGGCTGCGCAATGACGCGGTCCCACTCTTGCTTCCCCGGCGAAGGCCGGGGCCCAGTTGGGAAGGCAGATGTAATTGCCCGTAACACTCAATCTCTTCTGTCCCCCAACTGGGCCCCGGCCTTCGCCGGGGAACGCTAGATGCCCAACGTCTTCGCCCGTTACGAAGCCCTGATCGCCGCGGGCGAGTTACGGCCCGATCCCGAACAGGCCGAGGCGGCCCGGCGCCTCAACGCGCTGGCCACCGAGCTTGAAGCGGCGCCGAAGCGTGGTTCCGTGCTGTGGCGCGCGCTAGGCAGGCGTCCCGATGCGCCGGCCGGCATCTATCTCTGGGGTGGGGTCGGGCGCGGCAAGTCAATGCTGATGGACCTCTTCTACGGCTGCATCAACATGCGGCGGAAGCGGCGAATCCATTTCCTTGAATTCATGCTCGATGTGCATGCGCGCCTGCGGGTCGAGCGCGAGAAGGAGGTCGGCGATCCGATCCTGCCGGTCGCCGCCGCGATCGCCGAGGAAGTGAAGGTCCTTTGCTTCGACGAGATCATGGTCACCAACAGCCCCGATGCGATGATCCTGTCGCGGCTGTTCACCGAACTGCTGCGCCACGGCGTGACGGTGGTGATGACCTCGAATCGTCCGCCGCGCGACCTCTACAAGGACGGGCTCAACCGCGAGCATTTCCTGCCCTTCATCGAACTGATCGAGGGGCGCATGCAGGTACTCGCGCTCAACGGTCCGGTCGATTATCGCCGCGACCGGCTCGGCCATGTCGAGACCTGGCTGGTGCCCAATGGCGCTGAGGCCACCGCGCAGCTTTCCGCCGCCTTTTTCCGCCTGACCGACTATCCGCCCGAGGATCGCGACCATGTGCCGTCCGAGGAACTGCCGGTCGGCGGCGCGCGTACCCTGCATGTGCCGAAGAGCCTGAAAGGTGTCGCCGTCTTCTCGTTCAAGCGGCTGTGCGGAGAGGCGCGTGGATCGGCCGATTACCTTGCGGTCGCGCGGCGCTTCCACACCGTGATCCTGGTCGGCATCCCGAAGCTTGGCCCGGAGAACCGCAACGAGGCGGCGCGCTTCGTCCAGCTGATTGACGCGCTGTACGAGCATAAGGTGAAGCTGCTCGCCGCCGCCGACGCCGCGCCGGGCGAGCTCTACGAGAAGGGCGATGGCCGCTTCGAGTTCGAGCGCACGATCAGCCGGCTGGAGGAGATGCGCTCCGACGACTATCTCGAGCAGGGCCACGGCGCGAACTGAGTCCCCTTCGACATCGCATCGCACCCTGTTATCATGCCGTGTCCGGTCATGGAGGGAATGCGATGCTCGTCACCACCACCGAGAATGCCCCAGGCCACACCGTCCGCGCTACGCTCGGCCAGGTCTTTGGCGTCGTTGTCCGCAGCCGCGGCATCGGCGGCAACATCACCGCCAGCCTGCGTTCGATCGTTGGCGGTGAGATTCCCGAATATACGCGGCTGGTCGAGGAAACGCGGCGCCATGCGATCGACCGGATGGTCGCCAATGCGGCGCTGATGGGCGCGAATGCCGTCGTGATGATGCGCTTCGACTCGGGCGAGATCGCCCAGGCGATGAACGAGGTGGTCGCCTATGGCACCGCCGTCATTCTCGATCCCGCGCCCGAATGATGCTGCGCACCTTTGTCCTGGTGGTTGCGATGCTGTTCTTCACGGCGACGCTGATCGGCGCGGTGGTCGATCCGGCGGTATGGCCGAGCGTGATCGCGGCGACATTGCTACTCGCCGGCATCCTGTTCGAACGCCGTCGCTACGGCGCCTTGCAGGCGAAGCCGACCGGCAGCGCCTGGCGTGAGACCAGTGAACGTTTCGTCGACGATGCGAGCGGCAGGCCGGTGACCGTCTGGTATAATGATGCCACGGGCGAGCGGCGCTATGTCGACCCGGAAGGCAATCATCCACTCTAAATGCAGCTGCGAAGCACTTGCAATAAGCAAGAGAAAATACTGGTCTTTAGCGGTTGCCCCTAGGGCAAAACGAGCCTAAGCCGCCGCGCAGTTTCGCCGCATATGCGGCTTTATCACTGCGGAAAGGACGACGAATGGCCCGCAAGAAGATCGCGCTGATCGGCGCTGGCAACATCGGCGGGACGCTCGCCCATCTTGCTGCCCTCAAGGGTCTGGGCGACATCGTCCTGTTCGACGTGGTCGAAGGCGTGCCCCAGGGCAAGGCGCTCGATCTCAGCCAGTGCAGCCCGGTCGAGGGCTTCGACGCGAAGATCACCGGCACCAACGACTATGCCGATATCGCCGGCGCGGATGTCATCATCGTCACTGCCGGCGTCGCCCGCAAGCCGGGCATGAGCCGCGACGACCTGCTCGGCATCAACCTCAAGGTCATGAAGGCCGTGGGTGAGGGCATCGCCGCCAACGCGCCCGACGCCTTCGTTATCTGCATCACCAACCCGCTCGACGCGATGGTCTGGGCGCTGCGCGAATTCTCGGGCCTGCCGCACCAGAAGGTCGTCGGCATGGCCGGCGTGCTCGACAGCTCGCGCTTCAGCCACTTCCTCGCAGAAGAGTTCAAGGTCTCGGTCAAGGACGTCACCTCCTTCGTGCTCGGCGGTCACGGCGACACCATGGTCCCGGTGATCAGCTACTCGACCGTTTCGGGCATCCCGGTTCCCGACCTGATCGAAATGGGCTTCTCGACCCAGGAGCGGATCGACGCGATCGTGGCGCGCACCCGCTCGGGGGGCGGCGAGATCGTCGCGCTGCTCAAGACCGGCTCGGCCTATTACGCGCCCGCCACCTCGGCGATCTCGATGGCGGAAGCCTATCTCTACGACCAGAAGCGCCTGCTGCCGGCCGCGGTCCACCTGACCGGCCAGTATGGTGTCGACAATCTCTATGTCGGCGTGCCGGTGGTCATCGGCGCCGGCGGCGTCGAGAAAGTCGTCGAGATCAAGCTCGATGCCGAGGCCAAGAAGAACCTCGACGTCTCGGTCGAAGCGGTCAAGGAACTGCTGGTCGCATGCAAGGCCATCGACGGCAGCCTCGCCTGACAGATTTGCTGCTCCCCGGCGAAGGCCGGGGCCCAGTTGGGAGAACCCTTGGATGGAGAAAGCCGGTTTCGTCTACATCATGGCGAGCGGGAAAAACGGCACGATCTATCTCGGCGTAGCGAGCGATCTTCCCAGGCGGGCTTGGGAGCATCGCAATGATCTCGTCGAAGGGTTCACGAAGAAATATCGGTGTCACACGCTGGTCTGGTACCAGGCCTATGACACCATCGAAGAAGCGCGGCAGCGCGAACTGCAGATGAAGGAGTGGAAGCGGGTTTGGAAATTGCGGGAGATCGAAGGACTCAATCCCGACTGGGATGATCTGTTCGAGACGATCGCGTGAACCACAACCGCTTTCCCAACTGGGCCCCGGCCTTCGCCGGGGAGCAATGAGGAAGAGAATTCAATGAGCATCCTCGTCGACAAGAACACCAAGGTCATCACCCAGGGCATGACCGGTGAGACTGGCACGTTCCACACCAGGGCGGCGCTGGCCTATGGCACGCAGATGGTCGGCGGCGTCACGCCGGGCAAGGGTGGCACCACCCATATCGACCTGCCGGTGTTCGACACCGTCGCCGAGGCCGTCGCGAAGACCGGCGCGAGTGCGTCAGTCATCTATGTGCCGCCGCCCTTCGCCGCCGATTCGATCCTCGAGGCGATCGATGCCGAGGTGCCGCTGATCGTGACCATCACCGAAGGCATCCCGGTGCTCGACATGGTCAAGGTAAAGCGCGCGCTCAGCGGCTCGAAGTCGCGCCTGATCGGCCCGAACTGCCCGGGCGTGCTGACGCCGGGCGAGTGCAAGATCGGCATCATGCCGGGCAACATCTTCAAGAAGGGCTCGGTCGGCGTTGTAAGCCGTTCAGGCACGCTTACCTATGAAGCGGTCTTCCAGACGTCGAACGCGGGCCTTGGTCAGACGACCGCGGTCGGCATCGGCGGCGATCCTGTCAACGGTACGAACTTCATCGACGTGCTCGAACTTTTCCTCGCGGATCCCGAAACTCAGTCGATCATCATGATCGGCGAGATCGGCGGCTCCGCGGAAGAAGAAGCGGCGCAATTCCTGCGCGACGAGGCGAAGCGTGGCCGGTCGAAGCCGATGGCCGGCTTCATCGCGGGTCGCACGGCGCCTCCGGGCCGCCGCATGGGCCATGCCGGTGCGATCGTGTCGGGCGGCCAGGGCGGCGCCGAGGACAAGATCGCTGCGATGGAAGCGGCAGGGATCAAGGTAGCGGACAGCCCGTCCGAACTGGGCACGACGCTGCTGTCGGTGTTGAAGGGTTAACCAGGCCCCCGCGTGCGGGGCCAAAGCGGCATCACCTCCCCAGGGATGCGCCGAGGAACAGCCAATGGGCTACGAAGGCCAGGATTTCGCTGACATCGCCGGGGGCGTAAGCCCGGCGTTCATCGACGCGCTGTACGCGCGGTACAAAGTGTCCCCGGACAGTGTCGAGCCTGGCTGGCGCGGTTTCTTCGAGGGGCTCGAAGGCAATGCGAGTGGCCCGAGCTGGGGTCAGCCCAACTGGCCGCTGAGCTCGACCGACGATCTGACGGCCGCGCTCGACCCGACCCAGATGGAGCCTGCGCCCAAGCCCGCCAAGGGAGGTGCCAAGCCCGCCCCGGCAGCCGCGGTGCCGTCGCAGGAAGATATCGTCCGGGCTGCCGCGGATTCGATCCGCGCGATGCTGCTGATCCGCACCTATCGGGTGCGCGGGCATCTTGCCGCCAATCTCGACCCGCTCGGCCTTTCCAAGCGCGAGATGCCGGCCGATCTCACGACCGAGTATCACGGCTTTTCCGACACCGATCTCGACCGCCCGATCTATCTCGGCGGCACGATGGGCCTGCAATGGGCGACGGTACGCGAGCTGGTGGGCATCCTGCGCGCGAATTACTGCGGCAATGTCGGCCTCGAATATATGCACATCTCCGACGTGGAGGAGCGCCGTTTCCTCCAGGACCGGATGGAGGGCAAGGACAAGGCGATCGAGTTCAGCCCGCTCGGCAAGAAGGCGATCCTCAACAAGGTGATCGAGGCCGAGCAGTGGGAGAAATTCTGCGGCCGGAAATATGTCGGCACCAAGCGTTTCGGCCTGGACGGCGGCGAGAGCATGATCCCGGCGCTCGAAAGCGTCATCAAATATGGCGGCCAGTTCGGCGTGCGCGAGATCGTGTTCGGCATGGCGCATCGCGGCCGCCTGAACGTGCTGACCAATGTGATGGCCAAGCCGTTCCGTATCATCTTCCACGAATTCGGCGGCGGCTCCGACAATCCCGAGGACGTGGCCGGTTCGGGCGACGTGAAATACCATCTCGGCACCTCGACCGATCGCGAGTTCGACGGGATCAGCGTCCATATGTCGCTGGTCGCCAACCCCTCGCATCTTGAGGCCGAAGACCCGGTCGTGCTGGGCAAGGTCCGCGCGATCCAGACGATCGCCGGCGACCTGAAGGAGCACAAGGCCTCGCTGCCGGTGCTGATCCATGGCGATGCGGCGTTCGCCGGCCAGGGCATCGTATGGGAATGCCTCGGCTTCTCCGGCATCCGCGGCTATAATACCGGCGGCTGCATCCACTTCGTCATCAACAACCAGATCGGCTTCACGACGAGCCCGCAATTCGCGCGCTCCTCGCCCTATCCGTCGGATGTGGCGAAGGGCGTCCAGGCGCCGATCTTCCACGTCAATGGCGACGATCCCGAGGCAGTGACCTTCGCCACCAAGATGGCGATCGAGTTCCGCCAGCGTTTCCACCGCGACATCGTGATCGACATGTGGTGCTATCGCCGCTTCGGCCACAATGAAGGTGACGAGCCCAGCTTCACCCAGCCGCTGATGTACGACCGGATCCGTGCGCATCCGCCGGTCAGCGAAGTCTATGGCGCAAAGCTGATCGAGCAGGGCGTGATCGACCGTGCCTGGATCGACGACAATATCGCTGCCTTCACCACCCTGTTGGAAGGCGAGTTCGAGGCGGGCGCGAGCTACAAGCCGAACAAGGCGGACTGGTTCGCCGGCCGCTGGTCCGGGCTACACGCCCCGGCCGATGCCGAAAGCGCGCGGCGCAACGTCGAGACCGGGATCGAGACCAAGCTGTTCGATTCGCTCGGCCGCACGCTGACCACGGTTCCCGACGACCTGACCATCCACAAGACGCTCGGCCGCGTGATCGATGCCAAGCGCGAGATGTTCAAGTCCGGCGCCGGCTTCGACTGGGCCACCGGCGAAGCGCTCGCCTTCGGGTCGCTGATGTCCGAGGGCTATGGCGTCCGCCTGTCGGGCCAGGATTCGGGCCGCGGCACCTTCTCGCAGCGTCATGCGGTATGGATCGACCAGAAGGACGAGCATAAATATCTGCCGCTCGCCCAGGTCGAGCATGGTCGTTTCGAGGTGCTCGATTCACCGCTCAGCGAATATGGCGTGCTCGGTTTCGAATATGGTTATGCGCTGGCCGATCCGAAGACGCTGGTGCTGTGGGAGGCGCAGTTCGGCGACTTCATGAACGGCGCGCAGATCATGATCGACCAGTTCATCGCGAGCGGAGAGGCCAAGTGGCTTCGCGCCAACGGCCTGGTGATGCTGCTGCCGCACGGTTATGAAGGACAGGGCCCCGAGCATAGCTCGGCGCGCGTCGAGCGTTTCCTGCAACTCTGCGCCCAGGACAATATGCAGGTCGCCAACTGCACCACGCCGGCGAATTATTTCCACCTGCTGCGCCGGCAGATGCACCGCAGCTTCCGCAAGCCGCTGATCATCTTCACGCCCAAGTCGCTGCTGCGCCACAAGCTGGCGGTGTCCAAGGCGTCGGACTTCCAGGGCGACAGCCACTTCATGCGGCTGTTGTCCGATCCGTCGGGCATTGCGGATAACGAGGTGAAGCGCCTCGTGCTGTGCACCGGCAAGGTCGCCTATGACCTGATGGAGGCACGCGACGCGGCGGGCGACAGGAACACCGCGATCGTCCGTGTGGAGCAGCTCTATCCTTTCCCGGGCGAGCCGCTGGTCTCCCGCCTGAAGAAGATGACCAATCTCGAAGAGGTCATCTGGGCTCAGGAAGAGCCGAAGAACAACGGCGCGTGGAGCTTCGCCGAGCCTTATCTCGAGGAATGCCTGGTCCAGGCCGGCGGCAAGCCGCAGCGTGCGCGCTATGCCGGCCGCGCGGCGTCCGCGTCGCCCGCGACCGGCCTGATGAAGCGTCACCAGATGGAACAGGCCGCGCTTGTCGCCGACGCGCTCGGCCATAATGTCCGCGAAGAAATTCGTCGCACGCGCAAATCATAAGCCCGCATCGGCGGCACGAGGAAGAGAAGATGGCAACCGAAGTCAATGTCCCCACCCTGGGCGAATCGATCACCGAGGCGACGCTTGGCGAATGGCTGAAGCAGCCCGGCGACCCGGTCGCCGTCGACGAGCCGATCGCCAGCCTGGAGACCGACAAGGTCTCGGTCGAGGTGCCCTCGCCCGTCGCGGGTGTGATGGGCCAGCAGGCAGTCAAGGTCGGCGACACCGTCCAGGTCGGCGCGATGATCGCGACGATCGAGGCTGGCTCGGGCGCGTCAGCGGCAACGGCGCAGCCCGCCGCGGCTGCCCCTGCTCCCGCTGCAGCTGCCGCACCCGCACCCGCTGGCGACGGCCCCGCCGCGCTGTCCCCGTCGGTTCGCCGCGCGGTGCTTGAGCACGGCGTCGATCCAGCGACGGTCGTGGGCACCGGCAAGGACGGTCGTATCACCAAGGACGATGTGATCGCCGCGGCCGCGACGCCGGCTCCGGCCGCGGCGCCGTCGCCCGAGCCGCAGGTGGCACCCTCCGTCGCCGCGTCGACCGGCCGCAAGGAAGAGCGGGTCCGCATGACGCGCCTGCGCCAGACCATAGCGAAGCGGTTGAAGGAAGCGCAGAACACCGCGGCGATGCTTACCACCTTCAACGACGTCGACATGACGGCGGTGATCGAGGCGCGCGCCAAGTACAAGGATCTGTTCGAAAAGAAGCATGGCGTCCGCCTCGGCTTCATGGGCTTCTTCGCCAAGGCCGCGTGCCTCGCGCTGAAGGACGTGCCCAGCGTCAACGCCTCGATCGAGGGCGATGAGATCGTCTATCACGACTATGTCGACATCTCGGTCGCGGTGTCGGGGCCGGGCGGCCTGGTCGTCCCCGTCGTGCGCGATGCCGACCAGCTCTCGGTCGCGGGGATCGAGCGCACGATCGGCGATTTCGGCAAGCGCGCCAAGGACGGCACGCTGAAGATGGAGGAGATGAAGGGCGGTACCTTCACCATCTCCAACGGCGGCGTGTTCGGCTCGCTGATGTCCACCCCGATCATCAACCCGCCCCAAGCGGCGGTGCTCGGCCTCCATCGCATCGAGGACCGTCCGGTCGTCCGCGACGGCCAGGTCGTGGTCCGCCCGATGATGTACCTGGCGCTCAGCTATGATCACCGCCTGATCGACGGCCGCGAGGCAGTGACCTTCCTCGTCGCACTCAAGAACGCGATCGAGGATCCGACCCGGATTTTGATCGATCTTTGAACCCGCCTCCGTTCGTCCTGAGTAGCCATCGAGCTTGTCGAAATGGCGTATCGAAGGACAGGCCTCACGCCATGTCCTTCGATACGGGTCTTCGACAAGCTCAGCCCCTACTCAGGACGAACGGAAGTCCTTATTTGCCATCACGCACTTTGCGATCGAGATAGACAATGGCTGACTATGATTTCGACGTCCTGGTAATCGGCTCAGGCCCGGGCGGCTATGTCGCCGCGATCCGTGCGGCGCAGCTCGGGCTGAAGACCGGCTGTGTCGAGGGCCGCGAGACGCTTGGCGGCACCTGCCTCAATGTCGGCTGCATCCCCTCCAAGGCGATGCTGCACGCGTCGGAGCTGTATGACGAGGCGGTCTCGGGCCGGCTCGCCAAGCTCGGCGTGAAGGTCGAGACCAGCCTCGATCTCGACACGATGCACGGCCAGCGCAAGGACGCGGTCAAGCAGCTCACCGGCGGCATCGAGTTCCTGTTCAAGAAGAACAAGGTCGAATGGCTCAAGGGCTATGCGGCGTTCACCGGCAAGGACAGCGTCAGGGTCGGCGACCGCGAGGTTCGCGCAAAGAACATCATCATCGCGACCGGCTCCTCGGTCACCCCGCTGCCGGGCGTGACCATCGACCAGAAAATCGTGGTGGATTCGACCGGCGCGCTTGAGCTGCCCGCGGTCCCGAAGCATCTGGTGGTGATCGGCGGCGGCGTGATCGGGCTTGAGCTCGGCTCGGTCTGGCGGCGCCTCGGTGCGAAGGTGACGGTCGTCGAGTTCCTCGACCAGATCCTGCCCGGCTTCGACGGCGATGTCCGCAAGGAAGCCAACAAGATCATGAAGAAGCAGGGGCTCGAGTTCCGCCTCTCGGCCAAGGTGACTGGCGTGGTCGTCGATGGCGACACCGCGACGCTCACTCTCGAACCCGCGGCTGGCGGTGACGCCACGACGCTCGAGGCCGATGCGGTGCTCGTGTCGATCGGCCGCCGGCCCAACACCGAAGGCCTCGGCCTCGACAAGGCGGGTCTCGCGACCAACCAGCGCGGCCAGGTCGAGACCGACCACCGCTTCCTCACCTCGGTCCCCGGCATCTGGGCGATCGGCGACGTCATTCCCGGCCCGATGCTTGCGCACAAGGCCGAGGACGAGGGCATCGCGGTGGCCGAGAACATCGCCGGCCTCACCGGCATCGTGAACCACGATGTGATCCCGAGCGTCGTCTATACCAGCCCCGAGATCGCCGGCGTCGGCCTGACCGAGGAAGCGGCGAAGGAGCGTGGCGAGGTCAAGGTCGGCAAGTTCCCGATGGTGGCCAATTCGCGCGCCAAGACCAATCATGAGCCCGACGGCTTCGTGAAGGTGATCGCCGATGCGAAGACCGACCGCGTGCTCGGCGTCTGGATCATTGCCTCGGTTGCCGGCACGATGATCGCGCAGGCGGCGCAGGCGATGGAGTTCGGCGGAACCTCCGAAGACATCGCCTATACCTGCCACGCTCACCCGACTCATTCGGAAGCGATCAAGGAAGCCGCGATGGCGGTGCTCGGCAAGCCGATCCACATCTGATCGCGTCATTTCCCTGACTGTCTCCCCCGGCGAGGGCCGGGGTCCAGTTAGGGGATGCCGAACGCAACTCGTCGCGCGTCGTTGTCACGCTCTTCGCGACTGGACCCCGGCCTCCGCCGGGGAGTGCTTGTCTCCGGCCGCCATCCCCTTCTCTGTTCGAAACGAACGGAGGGCGAAGTTCCGGCTCAGGCCGACAGGCGGCGTCAGACCGCCCGCACGCCCCAGGGCCCGGTCGGCTCCTTGCCCCGCGTGACGATCGCGACCATTGCCGTCAGCGCCGCCGCGGCACCCGTCGCAAGCCACAGCGCGCCCGTATCGAACGCCGCGTAGCAGCGCGCGCCGATCACCACGCCGCAGACGAAGCCGAGCCACAGCAGCAGATAACGCACCCAGGTCCAGCGATCGGCGTCACCCATCAGCGCACCTGCCAGCCGCTGCGCCATCCGTACCAGCGAGCCGGTCATATAAGTCAGGCCGATGCTCACCTCGCCGTCGCGCAGGAACAGGCCGTTCTCCGCGCCCATCGCGGCGGCGAGCAGCAGCAGCGCCTTGGTGTTGGGCTGCACCTGCATGATCGTCGCGGCCGTGCCGAGCAATATCGTGACGGCGATCATCACCGCCGCCTGCGCATGCTTCGCCCAGCGTCGCGCGATCACCGTCGCGATCATCACCCCGCTGACGAAGCTCAGCAGCAGCGCACCGGCCATGCGCACCTCGTCATGGCGTTCGGTGGCGAAGGCAACGCCAAGCCGGGTCGAGTTGCCGCTCATGAACGAGGCGAAGAATCCGCCAAGGCTTGAATAGGCCAGCGCGTCGACGAATCCGGCAAGGGCGGCGAGGCAGGTGGCAAGGGCGATCATCGACGGGCGATAGCGTTGCATGGCACCGCTATGTCGCACTGCGCCGCGACTTTCCATAGCCGGGGCAGGTCAATCGCAACCATGCCCGTTCGTCCCGACGCGTCATCGAGCCTCCCGACGACGCTTGAGACAGGCTTGTCGAAAGGGCGTGTCGCGGGGCAGATATGTTTCGATACGGATTCTCGACACGCGCACGCCCTGTTCCATACGAACGGCAGGAAGTAAGACGACCAATGCTTCCCCACGCTCCCTGGCAATTCGGCTCGATCCTTCCCTGGCTCGACCTGTTCGGCATCGCGATGTTCGCCACCACCGGTGCGCTCGCCGCGACCCGGCGCGGGCAGACATTCGTCACGGCCGCCTTCTTCGCGCTGATCACGGGCGTCGGGGGCGGATCGGTCCGCGACCTGCTGATCGGCGCGCCGGTCTTCTGGGTGCATGATCCGCTGGTCGCCGCGGTCTGCCTCGCGGTCGCCGGGCTGGTGTGGATCACGCCCCAGGCCTGGTGGAAGGACAAGGCGCTCGACTGGCTCGATGCGGTGGGCCTGGCCGCTTATGCCGTGTTCGGCGCGGCCAAGGCGCTCGCTTTCGGCATTCCCCCCGTGCCGGCTGCGCTGATGGGGGTCATGACCGCCTGTGTCGGCGGCATTATCCGCGACGTGCTGGCCGGGGAGCCGTCGATCCTGATGCGCCCCGAACTTTATGTGACGGCGGCCGCGCTCGCCGCCGGGCTGCATGTCCTTCTCGTCCTGATCGGCGTTCCTGCCTTCGGGGCGGCGGTGGCGGCGGCGGCGGCCGGCTTCAGCCTGCGCGCCGCGGCGATCCATTGGAACCTTGCCTTGCCGAGCTATCGCGGGCGTCGATAGGGGCTCGTCGCTTCAGCCTCAGCGTTCCCTGTCGCGGCCGGGGCCCGGTTGCTGGTGCTGGGCTGCGCGTTGCTGTTGCTCGGCCGCGCGTTGCTGAGCCGCTTGTTGTTGTGCCTGCTGGCGTTGTTGCATCTGCTGCGCCCGCTGCTGCTCCATCTGCTGGTGTTGCGCGTCACGTTGCTGCCGCATCTGCTCCCCGCGCTGGTCGGCTGCCCGTTGCTGGGCCTGTTGTGCGGCGCGTTGTTGATCTGCCTGCTGGCGTTGCGCCTCGCGCTGCTGCTGCATCTGCTGGCCACGCTGCTCGATGGTGCGCTGGCGGACTTGTTGCTGTTGCGCGGCGCGTTGCTGTTCGGCCTGCTGGCGTTGCACCTCACGCTGCTGGCGTGCCAGTTGGCCGCGCTGCTCGACGGCCTGCTGCTGCGCCTCTTGTTGCTGCACGGCGCGGTGCTGTTCGACCTGCTGGCGCTGCGCGTCGCGTTGCTGGCGTATCCGTTGCCCGCGCTGGTCGACGGCTGCCTGTCGTTCCTGGAGCGCGCGCTGCTGGTCGATCGCGGCATGCTGACGGGCGGCGTCGCGTTGCGCATTGGCCTGGATGCGTTGCGCCTGCTGCTGCTCGGCCGCCTGCTGCCGCTGCCGGTCCTGCACAAGGCGCTGCTGCTCGGCAACGGCGCGCTGCTGCGCCATGTCGCGCTGGGCCTGCCGTTGCATGTCGGCGGCACGCTGTTCCTGCTGTCGTGCCTGATCGATCTGGCGGGTGCCATCGCGGTGGTCGGCGCGGCCCGTATCCGATGCGTAGAGGTGTGGCGGGCGACCCGGCTGGCCTTCGCGCTGCCACGCGGCGAAGCGCTCAGCCGCCTGAGCGCGCGCGATCCGCTCCGGCTGGAGGCGCTGGCCTTCGATCGCATGGCGCTGGCGATAGGCCTGCCAGTCCGGCACGCGCTGCCGCGCCTCGCTCCAGTCGGCGCGGGCCGCGGCCAGCACCGCCCGGCGTTCCGCCCATTGCGCCGCTGCCACGCCCTGTCGTTCGCGCTCCCGCGCGGCAATGCGCAAGGCGCGTGCCCGGGCATAGTAGCGTGATGCCGCTTCCGCCTGGCGCTGCGCCTCGATCGCCTCGATGAACCTGCCGTCGCGACCATAGACGGTGACGATCCGCCCGTCGCGATAGCCATAGCTGTAATAGGGGTCGCGAACGAGATAGGGTTCGTCGGCGCCTGGCTCGTAATAATAATAGCGATAACCGTCGTCGATCGGCTCGGCGTAGGTCACATAGTCCCCGCTGGTCTGCCACACCCAGGGCTCGACGCCGTCATAGTCGAACGAATAATCGGGCGGTGCATCGCCGATCGTGTCGCTGATCCAGTCGGCGCGATCGATCCATGCATAGCGATCATCACGGGGCGCATCGGCATAGCCAAGCCGCTGGACCGCGGGCAGTGCGGCTGTCGGCGGGGCACGGCGGATCGGTGTCGCCGGCCCCGCGACCAGCGGCTGCACCTGGGGCAAAGGCGGCAGCGTCGCCGCCGTCGTCGCCTGATGGTCGACACTGGCCTGCCGCTGCTGCGGTCCGCAGGCGGCGAGCGCCAGGGCAAGCGCGGCCGCGCTCGCTGCGCTCAGTAAAATGCGTGTCTTTCCAGCCATGGCGAATGTTCCTCTGGCAGTGAAGCTGCTTGAGTGGTGACACAACGTGTCTGAACCTGTTCTGGACCCGTGGTTCATCGGAGGTTTCGGGTGCCGGCGCACAGGACCTGGCGGGAATCGTGTCTATCCAGCGGCGCGGCGCTCGGGCATGATCGCGTCGATCGCCATGCGCAGGGGACAGACTCTCATCCGGCTCGCCGGCATCTGGGCCATCTGGCTCGTCGTCGCGCTGATCACGTCAGTGCAGACCTATGTCGCCGGCCTCACCACGGGAACGCCGCAGCCATGGCTGACGGCGTTCGGCAACGGCATCCCCTGGTATTCGGTATGGGCGTTGCTGACGCCGCTGGTGGTGGCCGTAGCGCGCCATTTCGCGAACGAGCGGCGCGTGGCGGTGCTGCTGGCCGTCCATCTCGGCGCCGGTCTCGCGGTCGTACTGCTTCATTCGGTGCTCTACGTCTCGCTCAACGCGATGATCTACGGCAACGCGCCCTGGGCGCCGTGGAGCAGGGACCTGTTGCTGCTCAAGCTCACCGGCAGCCTCCATGTGCAGTTGATGATCTACGCGATCATCGTCGGGATCGTGCTGGGCGCGCGCGCCTATCGCACGCTGCGCGACCGCGAGATTGTCGCCGCCCGCCTTGAGACCCGGCTGGCCGAGGCGGAGACGGCGGCCTTGCGGGCGCAGCTTCAGCCGCATTTCCTGTTCAACACGCTCAACGCGATTTCCGCTTTGGTGCCCGACGATCCTGTGACGGCGCAGCGGCTGATCGCGCGTCTCGGCGATCTGTTGCGGCTGTCGATCGACCGGCATCGCTCGCAGCGAAGCCCGCTCGCTGACGACCTTGATTTTACCGACACCTATCTCGCGATCGAGGAAGCGCGGCTGGGGGAGAGGCTCCGTATCGTCCGTCGCATAGCAGACGAAGCGCTGACGGTCCCCGTACCCGCGCTGCTGCTCCAGCCATTGGTGGAGAATGCGGTGCGCCATGGCATCGCGCCGCTCGTGTCGGGCGGCACCCTGACGATCGAGGCCGGCCTTGCCGGCGGCAGGCTGCGTCTCGTGGTGGCGGATGATGGCAAGGGTGCCGGGGAGATTGTCGAGGGAGTCGGGCTGGGCAATGCCCGCCTGCGCCTGCAACAGCTTTACGGCGCGGGTTCGTCGCTCGAGATCGAGACGGCGCCCGGGCGCGGATTCCGCGTCACGATCATGGTGCCGCGATGATCCGCACGCTGATCGTCGACGATGAGCCGCTTGCCCGTCGCGCAGTGCGCGCGCCGCTCGAGGCGCATGGCGGGTTTGCGGTGGTGGCGGAGGCGGGGCATGGCCGGGCAGCGGTCGAGGCGATCGCCGTGCTGCGCCCCGATCTCGTGTTCCTCGACGTCCAGATGCCGGAAATGAACGGTTTCGACGTGATCGAGGCAGTTGGTGTCGAGGCGATGCCGCTGACCGTGTTCGTCACCGCGTTCGATGCGCACGCGGTGCGCGCGTTCGAGGTGCAGGCGCTCGATTACCTGCTCAAGCCGTTCGACGACCTGCGTTTCGGTCGGGTGCTCGACCGCGTGCGCCGGCAGCTTGCCGAGGGTGGGGAACGGAGTGATGGGCTTCGATCGATCGTCGCCACGCTCGGCGACCCGCCCCGGCTGGTGGCGCGGTCGCATGGCAGCATCAGGCTGATCCCGCTCGACCAGGTCGACTGGATCGCGGCGGCGGGCGACTATGCGGAGGTCAATGCCGGCGGGCGGGCATCCCTGCTCAACGAATCCCTGGCGTCGCTCGAGGCGCGGCTTCCCGCCGATGCGTTCGCCCGGATCCATCGCTCGGCGATCGTCCGCCTCGACCGGCTGGCGGAGGTTCGTCCCGGCGCGCACGGGGACGCTCTGGTGCGACTGTCCTGCGGTGCGGAACTGCGCCTCAGCCGCCGGTACCGCGAGGCGATCGACCGCTACCTGGCTCGCTGACCCCGCCCGGCGATCCCATGATCCCGCTTGGCGACGTCGCCTTGCCGCGGCGCCTTCCGTTCCGGCCATTGCGGCATATCGCAAACCGGGAGGAACCTCATGCGTCGTGCGTTGTCGCTCTGCCTTGCCCTGCTGCTGTTTGCCGCGCCGCAGGTCGCACAGGCCAGTAGCCGGCTGGTGACCACCCAGCTGAACTCGGCCAGTCTGGCCGGGAACAGGATCGGCATCTCCCCGCTCCGCAACCTGACCGTCTATCTGCCGCCGCATTACGGTGACAGCGACCGGCGCTTCCCCGTGCTCTATTTCCTCAACAGCTTCTTCGAGAACCAGGCGGAGCCGTTCGCCAGCCATGATGCGCAAGGGGTGCTCGACCGGGCGATCGGTGCGGGCGTGATCGGCGACGTGATCATGGTCACGGCCGACTTCACCACGCCCGCCGGCAGTTCCTGGTACGTGAATTCGCCGGTCACCGGGAAGTGGGACGACTTCATGGTGCGCGAGCTGGTTCCCTATATCGACTCGACCTACCGGACGCTTGCCGCGCGGGAGTCGCGCGGCGTGGTGGGGGACGGCGTCGGCGGTTACGGCGCGGTCCGGTTCGGCATGCTCCATCCCGATCTGTTCGGTTCTGTCTATGCGATGCAGCCGGTGGGCGCCGGATCCGGCGTTCAGCCGTCCTGGAGCCGGCCGGATTTCGACCTGCTCGCCCGTGCCCGGTCGATCGGCGATCTCGGCAGTGATGGCTTTTCGCGGATCTTCACCTCGATCTACCAGGCCTTTTCGCCCAACCCGGACCGGCCGCCGCTGTACATCGATCCGCCCGCGCGTCGGGTGGACGGACATGTGGTGGTCGACAGCGCGGTCATGGCCCGGTTCCAGCAGCGCTTCGGCCTGATCGACCTGCTCCCAGCCAATGCCGATAATCTGAAGGCGCTGCGCGGCTTCAAGCTCGACTGGGGCCGCGCCGACCCGATCTTCGACCATATCCATGCCAACCAGGCATTCGCCCATCGGCTCGACGAATTCGGCGTGCCGCATGAGGCGGAGGAGCATGCCGGTGGTTTCCGCGACCGGCATTGGGGCGATCAGGGGCGCGTCCGCACCGACGTGCTGCCCTTCTTCGCGCGGCACCTGATGTTCGCGCCGGGGGGGGAGCAAGACCATGCGGAATGACGGCGTCGCGCGCATCCTGCTCGGTCTGGCGGCATCGTTCGCGCTGAACGGTCCGGTGAGCGCAGGGGCAACAGAGCCTCGCGCCATGGTCAGGCTCCAGGCGCAGGGACAGGCATCGCCACCGGCCGGCATCGCCGATCTTGCCTGGATCGAGGGACACTGGCTCGGCGAGATGCCCGACGGGCCGGTCGAGCATGTCATCCTGGGTGCCGCGTTCGGCCATATGCCCAGCTTCGTGCGGGCGCTGAGTCAGCGGGGCCCTGTCTTTTACGAGATCAGCGTCTTCGTCGAGGTCGCCGGCTCGCTCTCGGTCCGGGTCAAGCATTTCACCCCGTCGCTTGCCGGCTGGGAAGCACGGGAGGCCTATATCGACAGGCCGCTCGTCGGGCGTGACGGCGACACCTTCTATTTCGACGGCATCACCTTCGAGCGGACGGGGCCGGACAGCTTCACCGTCTATTTTCTCGACCGCGCCGACGGCAGGGAGCGTGCGACGTTGGTGATCCCGTTCCGGCGCAAGGCATGAGCCGGCGAGCGGAGCGGTCCGTGCCCTCGCTGACCTTCCCGGGATCGGGTGCCCCCCGTAATATGGGCCGCCGGAATTCTTCCTCCGACGGCCCTCCCGGGGGCGGGACTAGCGCAGCTCGATCCGTGCCGAGCTGAAGCGGACATTGGCGCGCGGGCTGATCCGGCGCGCCGCAAGGGCAGGGGTGGTACCGGTGACGCCGGTGCTCGGCTCGATCACCAGCGATGTATTGCCGGCGCCGAGCGTCTTCAGGGCGTCGGTCGCGTCGAAGGTCTTCTCGTCGGACGCGCCCGCCATGCCCGGCATGTCGCCATGATCGCCATGCGGGGCGGTGAGGTTGAAGAAGTTGATGACGCCAAGCAGTACGCGCTTGCCGCCCGCGCCCTGCACATAGACTTCATAAAGCACGCCGGGCGCCTCATCGAAGGTGAAGCCGTCGATCACCACCACGGATCGGGGCGTCTCGCCGCCCTTTTCGGGCGCCGCCTGGAGCATCGCCTTGCGCGCATCGGGCGCGATCTTCAGCGGCAGCACGGTCGTGCCACGCTGCAGCGGGGTCGGGCCGGCCAGCGGATAGACGCGCAACGGTGTCTCCTGCAGGATCGAGACCGGCAGGCGAACCTTGAGCGTCGCGGGGCATCCGCCACCGCCCGCATAGCTGTAGCCGAGCTGCGCGGTGGTGAGCATGTCCTTCACCGTGCGCGTCACCAGCGCGCCGGTCCCGTCGATGAAGTTGAAGGTCGCGTTGAGCTGGCCCTGGTTATTGGGCAGGCGCGCTGCCTGGTTCACCTTCAGCCAGCATTCGTACAGCCGGTCGATATTGGTGTGGTGCGTGTAGAAGATCGGGTCGTTCCCCGCGGCCGGCACCGCGCCCATATAGCCAGTCGGGCAGTTCGCCACGCCCACCGCGCAATGCACCGCGCCGTGCGGCGTCGATTCGAGCGCGCTGTTGAACGGGTTGTAGCTGGTCTGCTGCATCGCATTCGCCGTCGACACCACGGACGGGGCTAGGTTGCTCGTCCCGGCGTTCAGCTGTGCCTGGCGATTGGGAATGTAGAGCGGGTTGGGCACGGTCTGGCCGTTCGCATTGACATAGGTCTGGTCGCGATAGGCAGCCGGCATCTGGGCATTGCTCTCATAATCCCAATAGGGGAGCCGCAAATTGGCGTCGCCTGAGGCGGCCTGAAGCACTTTCTCGAAATAATAAAGATACATGCGATGCCAGGTGAGGAACTGGACGGTGCCGTGCTGGCAGGTGCACCAGGTTGCGTTCTCGTCGGCATTGCTCTTCGCCTGAGCGGTGAGGCCACTCATGCCCGCGGCGTTCAGGCCGCTGGGGTTGGCGCAGCCCGTGCCGAAATAGGCGTGCATGTTCGCCCAGTAGATCCAGCTTCGGCGATAGTTCGCGCTGCCGCGCGGCTCGCTGCTCCACGCCTTCATCTGCGCGACGCCGCGGCGCAGGCTGGCCAGTTCCGTCGCGTTGAGTTGGAGGATCGACTTGCGTTGGGTCGCGACGCGCACCGGCGTGAGGCGCACGCTCTGGAACTTGTTCCCGGGAGGCGCGCCGGCAGGATACATGTCGAAGGCCAGCGTCGCGCCGGCGCTCGCCTTGAAGCCGAACGTGCCGCTGCCGGCGCCGCTCGCGTCGGTGCGGACCTGGCCCAGGCCGCGCTGGCACTTCCAGTAGAAATCATAGGAGGTGTTGGGCGTTCCCTTGCTGATCTGCACGGCCGCGCTGGTATCACCCGCGTCGTTCTGCGTGATGGTCACCAGGCCGCCGTTGCGCGCCGGATCGGATCCGTTGACATTGTTGTTGCCGCAATCGGAAGAATCCTGGCGGACCAGCGGCCCGGATGCCTGAAGCTCGCCCGACTGCGCGGAGGCCGGCTGGACAAATCCGCCGATGATGAGCAACGTCGCGGCACTTCCATGGAGAGCCGTAAGCCTTGCCTTTACCATGTAAGACATTTGCAGCCACTCCCGCTACATATTTCCTGATGAACGCAGACGATAATCATGTCATCCATTACTGGGATGGCATATTGCTTTGGATGGCGAATGTACCGTCCTGACGTCTATTCTTGAAATATATGGCATGCCGTGGGGAAAGTCTTCAGAAACTGTCCCCATATCGACGGCATAGTCTGCTGGTCTACAATCTCTGCCAGCCCAAGGCGTTCATCTCGCGGATCAGGCCGATCAGCGCGCGCAGGCCCGCCGGCACATGCCGCCGCCCCGGATAGTAGAGGCACAGCCCCGGATAGGCTGGCGTCCAGTCCTCGAGCACCGCGATCAGCCGCCCTGCCGCGATGTGCTCGGCGACCGACCATTGGCTCAGATAGGCAAGGCCGGCTCCCGCAAGCACCGCTTCCTGCATCAGCGTCATCTCATCCAGGATCAGCGATCCCGGCACGTCGACCGCGATGTCCTCGCCGCCGCGCTCGAACTCCCAGTGCCAGATCGCCCCGCTCGCCATGCGCGCGCGGATGCAGCGGTGGCCGAGCAGATCCTCCGGCACCAGCGGCTTCTGATACCGCGCGAAATAGTCGGGCGACCCGACGACCAGCATCCGCTGCTGTCCGCCGATCGGCACCGCGATCATGTCCTGGGGAACCGATTCAGCCAGCCTGATGCCGGCATCGAAGCCCTGGCCGACCACATCGACCAGTCTGCCCTCCGTCACGAGCGTGAGGTTCATGTCGGGGTAGCGGCGCAGATATTCCAGGATCAGCGGCGTCAGGATCATCCTCGCCGCGCCCGCAGACGTGTTGAGGCGAAGCATGCCGGCCGGCGTGTCGCGATGGCTGTTGATCCCCTCGATCGCCTCGCCGATCTCGCCCAGCGCCGGGGCGATGCGCGCGATGAACTGCTCGCCCGCGTCGGTGGGCGATACGCTGCGGGTGGTCCGGTTGAACAGCCGGGCGCCGAGCCTCGCCTCGAGCGCGGCGATCGCGTGACTCAGCGCTGACGGCGACATGCCAAGCTCGGTCGCGGCGGCGCGGAAGCTGCCCAGGCGCGCGACGGCAACGACGGCATCGAACTCGGTCAGGCCGGTTTTCATTGTATGATTTTCTGCATCACGTCATGCCGATTCGTCCAGCTTATACCATCAATCGCCGCCTCCTAGATCAGCACCACACCCAAGGAGGCTGTCATGGACCATATCGACACCATCTATATCGACGGCGCGTTCGTCACCCCGCACGGCACCGAGCTGTTCGACCTGCATAACCCGGCGACCGGCGCGGTCATCGGCACGGTCCGCCTTGGCGACGAGACCGATACCCGCGCCGCCATCGCCGCCGCGAAGCGCGCCTTTCCGCCATTCTCGCGCAGCACGAAGGAGGAACGGATTGCCCTGCTCGGCCGTCTCGCCGATGCCGTCGAGGCGCGCGCGGCCGAACTCGTCGAGGCGACGATCGAGGAATATGGCGCCCCGGTCTCGCGTTCGGCCTGGATGGCCGACTATGCGGTCGCTGTCTTCCGCCTCGCCGCGCAGACGCTCGCGGACTATGATTTCACCCGCCGGATCGGCACCGCGACGGTGACGATGGAGCCGCTTGGCGTCGTCGGGGTGATCACGCCGTGGAACGCCAATGCGGGCTTCATCTGCGGCAAGCTCGCCATGGTCATCGCCTCCGGGTCGACCTGCGTCATCAAGCCGAGCGAGATGAGCGCGATGCAGACCAGGATCGTGCTTGAGGCGCTTCACGAGGCCGGCGTGCCGAAGGGTGTGTTCAACATCGTCAACGGCCGTGGTGACGTGGTCGGCGCGACGCTGAGCGCGAGCCCGGACATTGCCAAGATCAGCTTCACCGGGTCGACCGCGACCGGCCGCGCCATCCTCCGCGCCGGCGCCGAGACGATGAAGCGAGTCACGCTCGAGCTTGGCGGCAAGTCGCCGATGCTGATCCTTGACGATGCCGATTTCGCCCAAGCCGTGCCGTTCGCGCTGATGGCGGGCTACGCCAATAGCGGCCAGGCATGCATCGCCGGGACGCGCATCCTGGTGCCGGCGTCGCGGCTCGCCGAGTTCGAGGCGGCGATCAAGGCGGCTGTCGCCGGCATCAGGTCAGGCGACCCGCGCGATCCCGAGACGGCGATCGGCCCGATGGTCAGCCAGCGCCAGTGGGACCGGGTCCAGTCCTATATCCGCAAGGGGCAGGAGGAAGGCGCGACGCTGCTGGCGGGCGGAGAGGGGCTGCCCGAGGGGGAGGAGCGCGGCTGGTTCGTGCGGCCGACCATCTTCACCAATGTCAGCAACGACATGGCGATCGCGCGCGAGGAGATTTTCGGGCCGGTCCTGTCGATCATCGCCTATGTCGATGACGAGCAGGCGATCGAGATCGCCAACGACACCGACTATGGCCTCCACGCCTATGTCGCCGGCACCGATGAAACGCGCGCCCGCGCGGTGGCCGGTCGCCTGGTGGCGGGCCGGGTCATCATCAACGCGGCCCCGATGGAGCCGCTCGCCCCGTTCGGCGGCTTCAGGCAATCGGGCATCGGCCGGGAGAATGGCGTGTTCGGGCTCGAGGCCTATCTCGAGCCGAAGGCAGTGATGGGCTGACGGGCAGGGCCGGTCGGTCGGCCCTATCTGTCCCAATAAGGCGGATCGCCGAAGCTGCGCCGCAGGCTCGCGGTCAGCGCGGCGATCTTGGCCGAGGCGCTTCGGTCGCGCGGATAGGCGATGAACAGCTCGGCGCCCTCGGCCGCCATGCCGATATCGACCTCGACCAGGGCGCCGCTCGCCAGTTGCTCATGCACGAAGAAGGTCGGCAGCAAGGTGATGCCCAGCCCCGCCAGCGCCGCGTCGCGCATGACCAGCCCGTTGTTGACGCGCAGCGCGGCGCGCGGCCGCAGCACCATCCAGCCCTCGGCCCCGGCGAAGCGCCAGTCGGCATCGCGATTGGCGTAGAGGATGCCGCGATGGGCCGCCAGTTCGGCCAGGGTCGCCGGCCGGCCCTGCTCCGCCAGATAGCCGGGCGAGGCGACCAGCAGGCGCCGCGTCGTCGCGAGCCGCTTCGCGACCAGTCGCGTATCGCCGATCGGACCGTGGCGGATCACGGCGTCGAACCCGCTCGCCGCCGCGTCGACAAAGCCGTCGTCAAGTTCAAGCGTCAGGTCGATTTCCGGATGCGCCCGAAGGAAATCGTTCAGCGCGGGGCCAAGATGCAGGACGCCGAACCCGACCGGACCCGATACCCGTAGCGGCCCGGCCAGTGTCCCGTGCCGCTGCGCCATTTCCGCCGCCGCCTCGCGCGTCTGGTACAGGATTTGCTGCGCGCGCGGCAGGAAGCTGTGACCGTCCTCGGTCAGCGCCAGCTTGCGCGTCGTGCGCTGGATCAGCCGCGTGCCGAGGGTGCGCTCAAGCTCGGCCAGCCGCTCGCTCACCACCGACTTCGCGAAACCGAGCCGGCGGGCGGCGCCGCTGATCGATCCCGCCTCGGTGATCGCGGTGAAGGCCACCAGCCCGTCCATCTTGATCATCGTTCGGTTATTCCGGACACAAGTTTCAGGATAATCCTACTAGTCCGAACGGTGCATTGCGATCATTTTCAGCGGGCAGAGGGTGCCTGGTGGCACCTCGCAACTGGGGAAATATCCATGCTTCGTTCGTTGATGCTTGCCGGTGCCGCCCTGATGATGGCCGCGCCCGCCGCGGCGCAGGTGCCGCCTTATCCAGCCGCCTTCCATACCGAGGAAATCGCGACGAACGGCGCGACCATCCATGTCCGCATTGGCGGCAAGGGGCCAGCGGTCGTCCTGCTCCATGGCTATGGCGAGACCGGCGACATGTGGGCGCCGATGGCGGCCGACCTGATGCGCGACCACCTGGTGATCGTCCCCGACCTGCGCGGCCTCGGCCTGTCCTCCAAGCCGGCGGGCGGCTTCGACAAGAAGACCCAGGCCGGCGACGTGCTGGGCGTGCTGGACCGGCTGAAGATCGGCAAGGCCGACCTGGTCACCCATGACATCGGCAACATGGTCGGCTTCGCCTTCGCGGCGAATCATCCCGATCGGGTCAACCGTTTCGTGCTGATCGACGCGCCTATCCCGGGGGTAGGTCCCTGGGACGAGATCCTCAAAAGCCCGTTGCTCTGGCATTTCCGTTTCGGCGGGCCGGACATGGAGCGGCTGGTCGCCGGCCGGGAGCGAATCTATCTCGATCGCTTCTGGAACGAATTCTCGGCTGACCCGAAGCATTTCAGCGAAGCCTCGCGGGAGCATTATGCGAAGCTCTACGCGATGCCCGGCGCGATGCATTCCGGCTTCGCCCAGTTCGCCGCCTTCGATCAGGACGTGATCGACGACCGCGCGGTGCTGGCGACGAACGGCAAGCTCAAGATGCCGGTCCTCGCCCTCGGCGGGGAGAAGAGCTTCGGCCCGATGATGGCAGTGGTGATGCGCGCCGCGGCCGATAATGTCACCGAAGGCGTCGTCCCCGGTTCCGGCCACTGGATCATGGAGGAAAATCCCGACTCGACCGTGAAGATGGTCCGCGCTTTCCTGGTGCCCGCGCAATGAGCCGGCGCCTCTGGCTGGCGGCGGTCCTCCTGCCGCTCGCCGCCACGGGCGCGGCGCAGACGGGGGAGGGCGGCCATCTCCGCCTTGCCCCGGCTGACGTCGCGGCGCTGCCGGCGCTTGGGGCTGGCGCCGGCACCTCGGGCGTGGCGGGCATCCGCACCCGAATCCTGTCGGGCGACCCGACCAGGGCCGGCCTCTACACGATCGCGCTCACCGTCCCCGCCAACACCCGCATTGCCGCCCACCGCCACCGCGACGATCGCACCGCGACCGTCGTCTCCGGCACCTGGTATTTCGGCTATGGCGACAAGGCGGCCGACGCTGCGTTCAAGGCCCTTCCGCCCGGCAGCTTCTATGCCGAGCCGGCCGATATCGCCCATTTCGCCCGGACGGGCGCCACGCCCGTGACGGTGTACATCACCGGCATCGGGCCGACCGACACGCGATATGTCGACGCGGCGGCCGGACCCGGCGGGGGGTGAGCGGGAAGAGCCTCTTCCTCAATAAATGATGCCAAGGCCGAAGGTGAGGATGTTTTCGTGCTCGAACGATAGTTCGTTGGTTCCGTTGGTATAGGTGAAGCCGATATCGATCCCGACATTGGAACTGGTCCAGAAACGCTGCTTGATCTGCGCCTCCAGGCGCTCGATCTTGTTGGGCGCGCCATGAAGGACTGGAAGATACCGGTATTTGACGTTGCCGAGCAGCTCCGTCTTGTCGCTCATCGGCAGGAATGCCTCGAATTCGCCCCGGGCGCCCGCGGCAAGGAAGGTGTCGAACGATCCCAATTTGGTGGTGCCCCGTTTCGTCACCTCCGCTGCCTGGATCTCGATCTGCACGCGACACCGTGTCTTCAGGCCGATCTGCGGGATCAGCATAGTGGCCCGCTCGAAGTCGCACAGGCCGATGCCGGTGCCCGGCGCGACTGGCCTCAGCAGGGCGCTCAGCTTCACGCGGCTGGCATCGTTGGCGAAGTCGAAGATCGCGCCGGCCTGCGTATCGAGGAACAGCTTGAAATCGCTCGTCTCTCCGGTGAGCTGCGTGTGAAGCAGGATGCCGGTCTCAAGCGCATCCGTATCCCCGTCGCTCTGGGAGGCGCCCGGGGCGAGCGCCGGCGCTGGGTGGGTGCGCGCATGGTTGAGGTCGTATCGGCCATAGAGATAGGAAATGCTTCTCGCCGATGTCGGCGACGTCAGCCGGATTCCGAGCGTGCCGCTGATCGCCAGATTGGTGTCGGTCTTGCGGCTGCCGTCGTCCAGCGTCGAGCGAGTCCGGTCGAAGGCGAGCGCCACCGCGCCCGCGTCCCGCCTTTCATCGCCCAGCATCCCGAGTTCTTCGGGTGTCGCCCGCAGTGAAATGGCCGCTGGCGCGGTGAAATCCTCCCATCCGCTAATGAATGTGGTTCCGGATTGATCAGCCTTGCAGGTGAAGACCGCGCCGGAAAATGCCGGCTGGAACAGGAAAGGCCTGGCGGCCGGCACTCCGCCCTCCAGGCTCAGCGATGAACCATCCTCCGGCCTGGCGCGCCGGATCTGTCCTTCGAGGCGATCCATCGTGGCTTGCAGGATATAGGCATCGCCGGCTGGCTCGGCCTCGGTCCCCGCCTGGATAGCGCCCAGCCGGCGCACCATGCGCGCATAGGTCTCGGCGAGCGTGAGCGAGAGGTCCGGCCCTTCGGGCGCCGGCCGTTCGACCGCCCAGTCGGTCGGGCTCTTGCCCGCCTCGGTCAGCACCGCCTTGGCCAGATCGACCTGGCCGATCTTCCCGCTGGCATGGCCGGCGCAAGCTCGGTCGAACACCGTCGAGGCAGCGGGGGTATCCCTTGCCTCCGCCTCTCCGGCGATCATGGCGGCGGCTGCTGCTGCCAACGCGAGGGCCGAGGCCCGCAGGCCCGGTCTGGCGGGGCCGGTCATGCCCGCATCTCCATCGGCCGGATGGTCGACCTTGCCCCTGCCTCGTCCGCCTTGGCGGCCAGATAGCGCTGGAACTCGATCAGCGGCTTGCTCAGGGCATTGCGCTTTGCCTGGACGGGCACCCTGATCTTGCCGCCATCGGGCAGGCTGTCGTTGAACAGGTTGACGATCGCCGTCGCCGCGGCTTCCCATCCTTCGGACGTATAGCCGAGATCCGCATCCGGGATCAGCTCCTGCCAGGCGCCGCTGTCGTCGCTGTGGTGCTCGGCGATAAATGCCTCGATCGCGTCATAGGCAAGCTGATAATTGCTCGTCATCGCCTTCCTCCTCTGTTGGTGGAGGAATGATGCGCCTGCCGGTTTTCCGGGACGCGTGATGGCCGTCACGCCGCCGCAACGATTCCGCCCGCTTGCCCCGGCGCCGGTTCGACACCACATCGGCGCATCACGCGTTGACCTGCCGCGCGGCCTTCTTTATCTCAAGAACAAATCTGGAACAGAGTGGTTTTATGCTGACTCACATAAGCGTCCGCGGCGCGCGCGAGCACAACCTCAAGGATGTCTCGATCGACATCCCGCGCGACACGCTCACGGTGATCACCGGCCTGTCGGGATCGGGCAAGTCGAGCCTCGCCTTCGACACCATCTATGCCGAGGGGCAGCGGCGCTATGTCGAGTCGCTCTCGGCCTATGCGCGCCAGTTCCTCGAACTGATGCAGAAGCCCGATGTCGATCATATCGAGGGCCTGAGCCCCGCCATCTCGATCGAGCAGAAGACCACCAGCCGCAACCCGCGCTCCACGGTCGCCACCGTCACCGAAGTGTATGACTATATGCGCCTGTTATGGGCGCGTGTCGGCATCCCCTATTCGCCCGAGACCGGCCTGCCGATCGCGGCGCAGACCGTCAGCCAGATGGTCGACCGGGTCATGGCCCTGCCCGAGGGCACGCGGCTCTACCTGCTCGCCCCCGTCGTGCGCGGCCGCAAGGGTGAATATCGCAAGGAAATGGCCGAGTGGCAGAAGGCCGGCTTCACCCGAGTCCGCATCGACGGCGAGCTGTACGAGATCGACGAGGCCCCGGCGCTCGACAAGAAATACAAGCATGACATCGAAGTGGTTGTCGACCGCATGGTGGTCGGCCCGGATATGGCGACGCGCCTCGCCGACAGCTTCGAGACGGCGCTGAAGCTGGCCGAGGGACTGGCCTATGTCGACCTCGTCGATACGACGGTGGCTCAGCTAAGCCCCTCCCCTTCAGGGGAGGGGTTGGGGTGGGGCAGTGCCTCAAACAACGTCGCGGATGGGGCAGAGTCCCCCACCCCCAACCCCTCCCCTGAAGGGGAGGGGCTTAAGAAGTCCCGCGTCCGCGAGATGCCCCAGACCTTCGTCCCCGAAGGAAAGATGAAGAACACCGGCATCCCCGCCAACCGCATCGTCTTCTCGGAAAAATTCGCCTGCCCGGTCTCCGGCTTCACCATCGCCGAGATCGAGCCGCGCCTCTTCTCCTTCAACGCCCCGCAAGGCGCCTGCCCCGCGTGCGACGGCCTTGGCGAGAAGCTGTTGTTCGACGAGGAGCTGGTCGTCCCCAATCATGCGCTCAGCATCAAGAAGGGCGCCGTCGTCCCCTGGGCCAAGTCCAACCCGCCAAGTCCCTATTACATGCAGGTGCTGGGCAGCCTCGCGCGCGAATTCGGCTTCAGCCTGGAAACGCCATGGGAGGATCTGCCCGGCGAGGTGAAGCTGATCATCCTGCACGGCACCGGCGGCAAGCCGGTCACGCTCACCTTCGTCGACGGCAAGAAGTCGTATGACGTGAAGAAGCCGTTCGAGGGTGTCATCGGCAATCTCAACCGCCGCATGCTCCAGACCGAAAGCGCCTGGATGCGGGAGGAACTGAGCAAGTATCAGAGCAGCGCCGCCTGCGAAGTCTGCCACGGCGCCCGCCTCAAGCCAGAGGCGCTGGCGGTCAAGATCGGCATGCGCGACATCTCGTCGGTCACTCGCCTGTCGGTGGTGGATTCGCTGGCCTGGTTCACCGCGATCCCGGCCGAGCTGACCGACCAGCAGAACGCCATCGCCGAGCGAATCCTGAAGGAGATCCTCGAACGGCTCGGCTTCCTCAACAATGTCGGGCTCGATTATCTCAACCTGGATCGCACCTCCGGCACGCTGTCGGGCGGTGAGAGCCAGCGCATCCGCCTCGCCTCGCAGATCGGCTCCGGCCTGTCGGGGGTGCTCTACGTGCTGGACGAACCGAGCATCGGCCTTCACCAGCGCGACAACGACATGCTGCTCAAGACGCTGCGGCGGCTCCGGGATCTCGGCAACACCGTGCTGGTGGTCGAGCACGACGAGGATGCTATCCGCACCGCCGACTACGTCATCGACATGGGCCCCGGCGCCGGCGTGCATGGCGGGGAGATCGTCGCGCACGGCACGCTCGATCAGGTGCTGGCGAGCGAGGACAGCATCACCGCAGACTATCTCTCCGGCCGGCGCGAGGTTGCTGTCCCGGAAACGCGGCGCAAGGGCAATGGCAAGAAGATCACCGTCCACAACGCCACCGCCAACAATCTGCGCGGCGTCACCGCCAGCCTGCCGCTCGGCACCTTCACCTGCATCACCGGCGTGTCGGGATCGGGCAAGTCGAGCTTCACCATCGACACGCTCTATGCCGCCGCCGCGCGCCAGCTCAACGGCGCGCGCGTGATCGCCGGCAAGCATGAGAAGATCAGCGGCCTGCAATATCTCGACAAGGTGATCGACATCGATCAGTCGCCGATCGGCCGCACCCCGCGCTCCAACCCGGCGACCTATACCGGCGCCTTCACCCAGATCCGCGACTGGTTCGCCGGCCTGCCCGAAAGCGCCGCGAGAGGGTACAAGCCCGGCCGGTTCAGCTTCAACGTCAAGGGCGGCCGCTGTGAGGCATGCCAGGGCGACGGCCTGCTCAAGATCGAAATGCACTTCCTGCCCGACGTCTATGTGACATGCGACGTGTGCCACGGCGCCCGCTACAACCGCGAGACGCTGGAGGTGAAGTTCAAGGGCAAGAGCATCGCCGACGTGCTCGACATGACGGTCGAGGACGCGGTCGAGTTCTTCAAGGCGGTCCCCCCGATCCGCGACAAGATGGCGATGCTGGCCGAGGTCGGCCTCGGTTACGTCAAGGTCGGCCAGCAGGCGACGACCCTGTCAGGCGGCGAAGCGCAGCGCGTGAAGCTGGCCAAGGAACTGTCACGCAGGGCGACCGGCCAGACGCTCTACATCCTCGACGAACCCACCACCGGGCTCCACTTTGAGGACGTGCGCAAGCTTTTGGAAGTGCTCCATGCGCTGGTCGACCAGGGGAATACGGTGGTGGTGATCGAGCACAATCTCGATGTCATCAAGACCGCCGACTGGGTGCTCGACCTTGGGCCGGAGGGCGGCGTGAAGGGTGGGGAGATCGTGGCCCAAGGCACGCCGGAACAGGTGGCGAAGGTGAAGGGGAGCTTCACCGGGCAGTATCTCGCGCCGCTGCTGGTCAAGGGGCGGGAGCGGGTGGCGGCGGAGTGACCTCAGAAAATCAAAGGCCGCGGACTAACCGCGGCCCTCAGGTTTTGACTTATCGATTTGATTTCTGTTGGGTTTGATTCGACCCGCTTCGAGCGGCAAATGTCGTTCTGCGATCAGAATCACTCACAAAAGTACCACCCATTTGCCGTGCAAATTCTAATGCTACCTGAGCCGCTTGACGGGCTCGTTGTTCGCCATAGGATTCTTTCTCCATCGCTGCTCTCCCTTGACCGATTCACACTCTAGCGTTGAGAATGGGGAACGCCAGAGGGCGTGATGGGGGTCCAAGAAATGGCGTACGATTTTAGCTCTATTCGCTATCCTGAATTGGTTTTCGGGATAGCGGGCCCCATAGGCATCGATATCGACGCCATTTCCACCGCGCTGACAGATGCTCTCCATGCTGTTGACTATAAAACGGTGCCCATTCGCCTAACTCGCGAAATTGCTGAGATCCCATCATCCGTCAAAATTCCCGTACGCCAAGATTACTATTCTCAGATAAAATATAAAATGGATCACACTAGCCAAATATGTCGTGATAATAATGATCCGGCTTGGGCGATGAGATTTGTGGTTGATGCGATACGGCGTGAAAGAGGGAATCTTCAAGGTCTCGATTTGGTTGGCGAAGAGGAAGATCAGGGTTTTGCCCCTTTTGTGGATGTTGCTCGAGAAGACAAGGTGTGCCATCGGGTTGCTTACATCGTGCGCCAAATAAAAAGGCCAGAAGAGGTTAAACTCCTGCGAAATATCTACGGTAAGCAATTTGTTCTGATTTCTGCTTTCGCAACCGAAGAGGACAGAATAAATGTTATAACTGAAAAGATCAAAAGAACCCTCCCATTAACTACGAAGCAATCTAAGATATTGGCCTTTGCTGAGAGCTTGGCCCTTAAGGATGCGAGCGAAGATGCCGACAGTCATGGCCAGCATCTAAGAGATGCGTTTCATCTCGCTGATGTCTTTATTGATGGATTGTCCGCTGCCCCGATGCGTTCAAAAATAGAGCGATTTGTCAATGCCCTTTTTGGATTGAACGACATTTCTCCCACGAAAACCGAATTTGGAATGTATGCGGCTAAAGCGGCTGCGTTGAGATCGGCTGACTTGTCTCGGCAGGTGGGGGCGGCGATATTTTCGGCAGATGGGGAATTGATTACACAGGGCTGCAACGAAGTCCCCAAGGCATTTGGGGGTACCTACTGGGATACTGAAGAGCCAGATTTCAGGGATGTGAAAATTGGAAACGACCCGAATGATATACTGAAGCGGGAAGTTCTTCGGGATATTCTAGAACGTTTGGAATCTAATAAGCTCCTTTCCGATCGTGCCAAGGATCTTGCCAGGTCGGGTGGGCAGCTGATTGATGTCCTTCTCAAGAAGAAGGGTGAGGGAGATGCGGACGGCTGCGGCTGTCTACATGGTTCTTTGATATCGGATCTTACTGAGTTCGGGCGTGTTGTTCATGCGGAAATGAACGCGATATGCGATGCGGCCAGAACAGGGCGATCAATTAAGGGTGGAATACTGTTTTGTACGGCTTTCCCATGTCACAATTGTACAAAGCATATCTTGGCCTCCGGCGTCTCCAGAGTGTTTTTTCTTGAGCCGTATCCCAAAAGCCGCGCAAAGGAATTGCATCACAATGAGATAGAATTGGGTAGGTCTAGTAGCACGAGGGTAACTTTTCATCCTTTTCTGGGAATCTCCCCGTTTAGATATCGCGATATCTTCGAGAAAGGAAAAAGAAAAGAGGGTGGGGTTGCTACAAAATGGTACTACGAATATCCTACTCCCATGATCGATGTAATAGTTCCGAACTATACGAGGTTGGAATTGTTCGCGACGGCAAAAATATTTGGGAAAGTTGATGGAGTCGAAGCTAATTTAAAAGATAGCGTAGTTTAGGGGTTACGGTGACGTCGCGTAATTGAAGTAGCCGCCCTCCTGCCTGATGCGAAGTCATCTCTGTAATTACGGTGACGGGGCGTAATTGGAGCAGTCATCCTGGTGCTTGGGTGTGGAGTCGCCTTTCGGGGCTCCAGAGCAGGAGGATGACCGATGGCGATGTATGCTGGTTTGGATGTTTCGGACAAGAGCACGCACATTTGCGTGGTGGACGGTGAGGGCAGGTGCTGTGGCGCGGGGTGCGCGCAACCGACCCTGATTACGGTGACACGTGCAACAACCCCTAAACTCAGTGCGCCCTTGTCTTCAAAGGTGTCGCTCATGCGGATCTGCCGGCCATTGACCCGCACATCGAGCAGACCATGATCACGCGACATCGGTACGGACACAGGTTCAAGGCGTGAATAAGATCGGCTTTATCGAGAGCGGGGCTGCTACACTGGTGCGCGCCCAATATTTAAAGCGTCTCCGCATCGGAGGTTTAGCGTGTTCGAAACGATTGTCCCTGCATGCCACGCGATCGGAGGACATATGCGTAACATCATCCTGGCCGCATTGATCATCGCCATCAGCGCGGCGTCGAATGCTCAATCGCCGGGCATCCCGGACGGGCAGCTTGTGCAAGCGGTCGCCGACCTGAGCACCGCTACCTGCTACGGTATTCAATCCGGAGCCATCGCGCTGCCCAGGGACGAGGATCCGGATGCGCTCGACAAGACCATGGCGGCGGTGAAAGCCATGGGCCTGACCTTCGGCATCGAAGATCGCATCCTCAAGGATCTTGGGCGGGCGGGCGGCGCGATGGTTTCCAGGGCGACAATGGGCTCGCGGGTGCTGCCTGCGGGCGATGTGGTCGTCACCTTTGGTGGGCCGCAGCCGGTCTGCCGCGTGATCCTCCTCGCCCCGGCGGTCAACGGCATGACGGATGCGGTCGCCGCGCTGATCGTCGTCAGGGGATGGAAGCAGGCGCCGGTGACCCAGACCAGCTCAGCCGTCGAGCGCCGGGCCTTTGTGCGTCGCGACGCCAAGGGCACTCCCTATATGATGAACCTGATCGCCATCGCTGACGCGACATCCAGGCTGCGCCTGTTCACCACCACCGTCCGCGTCCCGCCCGGCGTCACGCTTCCTCCCGGTTTATAACCGGCCGAAATGACGGTCGCAGTGCATTCTTCGTCGTCGGGTCTTCGCATCACCCCATTGACCGGCGCCACGATCTGGGGATTCCGGCGCCACGTGCAATAATCCCCAATCTCCCGCTTGGAGCACGCCATTGACGCGGCTACCAAGCCAGGGCCCACGAACAGGAGATGGTATTGCTGATCCTTCCGCTGCTGCTCCAGGTCGCAACGCCGCCCCCGGCGATGGGCTGTTTCAACAATGGTCCGATCGAAGGCATGTGCGCGGATGCGTTGCTTTCGAAGGAGGGTGCTTTCGAGGTCTGGTCGCTGAAACCGGCGGTCGGGGGCGGCGCGCCGATCACGCCCGAGCTGGAGCGTGTGGTTTCCCACCTGATCGAGTCCTATGATTCCCATGAAGCCGCTTTCCCGCAAGAGCTGCTTACGGCCAATCCGACCGGCGTGTTTTGTGCGGACGATGCGGCGATACGCGCCGGCTGCCTGAAGCCGAAGCCGCTGATCGCGTGGCCCTTCACGGAGTATAAGCATAACCGCCCCTATCTGATGAAAGACGGACGTGTTCGTCTCGAATGGATGGAATCGGGGAAGCTGAAATATCTCTCCCTCATCACCTTCGACGGTGCTCACGTCAGCGGCATCCGGACAACGCCGGCAACGATCCCCGTTAACAGAGCTGGATGAAGGCGCACCGATCGCGGACTCTGGTCGGCGGAACGCGGCGTGGACATTCTCCCGCGCGCACGAAAATGATGCCGCCCGACCGCCTGTGCTATCATGACTCATCCCGGCAGCGGCTGCGATCCACCGACGCCGCGCCAACCACCACGCTGCCGCACTGATGCGCGGCGCCCGGATATCCGGGCATCACCGACAAGAAAGAAAATCATGGAAGACTATCAACCCAGTACCCCGGCCCCCGATCGCCGCATCGCGCTGCTGATCGACGCCGACAATGTCTCGCACAGCAAGATCGCGGTGATCCTCGCCGAACTCTCCAAATATGGCACCGCCAATATCCGCCGCGCCTATGGCGACTGGGGCAGCGCCGGCCTGAAGGGCTGGCGGGAGAAGCTGCACGCCTTCGCCATCCGCCCGATCCAGCAGTTCAGCTATTCCGCCGGCAAGAACGCGACTGACATTGCCCTCGTCATCGACGCGATGGAACTGCTCTACACGCAGAAGCTGGACGGTTTCTGCATTGCGTCGAGCGATGCGGATTTCACGCCGCTGGTCATGCAGCTCAAGGCCAACGGCCACGACGTCTATGGCTTCGGCGAGCGCAAGACGCCCGATCCGTTCGTCAACGCCTGCACGACCTTCCTCTATCTCGACAGCCTCGATGATCCCGCGGCACCGGCCCCCGCCGCGCCGCCGGCCGAAAAGCGCAAGGGCGACGGCAAGGTCGCCACCACCGGCACGAAGGCGAAGACCAAGGCGGAGGCGCCGCCGGCAAAGGCGCCGGGCAAGGTCCTCGCCCAGGACGCGACCCTCGTCACGATCCTGCGCGGCGCGGTGGAGGCGGCCGCCTGGGACGATGGCTGGGCCTCGATGCCGGCGGCGGGCAGCGCGGCGAAGCGCCAGGCCTCGATCGACCCGCGCAACTACGGCGTGCGCAATTTCCCTGACCTGTTCGAGGCGATCGGCCTGTTCGACATCCACAAGAGCGAGAACGGCCACAGCTTCGTCGCCGACAAGCGCAACAAAGACAAGGCCGCGCGCCCGTCGAGGTGACGTCGAAGTCATGATGTAAATTATTGATTTACAATAATATAATTGAAGAGGGCCGTTTGCGAAAATGTCAGTGACCCTCATGACATTTCCAACGCCACGGCGCGCGACCGGCAAGGCGCGGCGCCGGAAGGCGCTTGATTCAATCCGCCACTGGCTGCGGCTATGCCAACACCGTCCCAGCGCTCTTTGACATGGTCGGTGAGAGAAGCAGTCGTTCCGGGCGGAGCGATCGGTGCGGGTGGTCATGTGCCGGATCGCATGACATCGGCGCCCGGCGGCTCTAAACCGTCACGACCCCCTGACATCGGAGAGCAGTATCTCATGACATCCGCCACCGCCGCCTTTCGGGCCATGGCCCGCGCATTCCCGGCCGGACTTGCCACGCTGGCCGTAGTGGTGACCGCGAACCCGGCCCTCGGCGCCGCGCAGGCCCCGGAGAGCGAGGCGCCCGACTTCTTCGATGCCGCCCTATGCAAGCCGCCCTACACGTTCGCCTCGGCGCAGTCGCTGTACGAAGCGGCGGAGAAGGTCGCCAAGCCCGACATGTCGAAGCTGGGGGCGGCCATCTACGATCTGCCCGGGCCGATCGGGAAGGACGGGTTCGCCAGCAACCAGGTCGTCTTCGCCAATTCGACGGTCGGCGTGCTGGTCCAGGGCGCCGTCGCGACTGAGCTGGCTGCCCGCTACCAGCTTGCGCCGGAGACCTCGAACCTGCTCGGCGCTTCGTCAAAGGGCTATGCCCGCGCCCTGCCAAAGGATCAGCAGCCCCTGCCCGACATGGGCGTAGTTTCCATCATCGCGCGCGAATCCCCCGGCCTGCCGGGCAAGACGCTCCTTGCCTGCGAATTCGCCTCGAATGAGGATATCCGGGCGCTCAAGCGATTCGAGGCTGAGTCAAAGCCCTGACGGGCGTTTGATGCCGACGGTTCGGGTGGGAGGGCGCCCCTGCTTGCCGAGCCAGCCTGTGCGGCGCGCGCTTATCCGCGGCAGCCCCGAGCCTGCTGCAATCCGCGCAGGAAGCCGCGCCGGGCGATGCCGGCATCGATCGCCGCGTTGAGCCGCCGCTCGGCCGGCGCGGCGCCGCTCACTTCGCGGACAAGGCCCCGGAACGGGATGAGCGAGTTCACCACCGCCGCGCCGCCCGCCTTGGCGACGTTGCGTTTATTCTTGGTCGGGGAACTCGTGTAATCGGGCCCGAGATCCTTGTTGAGCGCTGCGATCGACGCGCCGATCTGGCGGCAGGTGCCCGTACCGGCCGTGCCATAGGGGTCGTGGCTCACCTCTTCCAGCAGGGGCGGGATCTTGGTCTTCTCGATCCCGACGTCGCGGACCGGCTGCGACACGATCTGCCCCGCTTCCTGCGTGGTCGATTTGGGCTTTTCCTGGCCCGCGCCGGTCCCCGCCGTCGCGGGCGCCGCGCCCGCCACTGCCATCACCGCCAGCGCGGCGGCCAGGGTCAATCGTGATCGGATCGTGATTGTCATGCTTGTTCCCCAGGGTCGCCGCCGCAAGAGAAGCAGGCCGGCAGTCTGAAGGTCAAACGAGCATCCACCGTTACGGTTCCGGACTGGTCCGGCGGCCGCGATCAGATCAAGGGCGTGGCCTTGCCCACTGGCTGGGTCACATAGCCGTGCAGCACGCGAAGCACGCGGCCAAGCCGCTCGCGGTCGACCAGCCCGCCCAGCGACACCCGCACCGCTTGCAAGTCGTCGCGCGCTGCCGCGAAGCTGCCGGCGGCGATCACCGAGAGGCCGTGCTGCCGCATCACCCCGGCCAGATCGTCGGCGGAGAGCGGGGCGGGCAGGGGCAGCCACAGATGATAGCCCTCGGGCGAGCGCTGGCGCTCCACCTCCCCCAGCACATTGTCGGCCAGTGCCTGCCGCCAGGCGATCTCGGTGCGCATTGCCGCGATGAGCCGGGTGAGCGTCCCATCGCCGATCCAGCGGCTGGCCATCGCCGCGTTCAGCGGCGGCGCCATGATCGCCGTCTCATGGACGTCGGCGGCGAGGCGCAGCGCGCTGCCGACGCTCGGCGCGCGGACATAGGCGACGCGCAACGCTGGCGTGACGATCTTGGACAGGCTCGCCACATACCAGCAGCGTTCGGGGGCAAAGGCGGCGATCGGTCTGAGCGGGGCGCTGGCGAGCAGCCCATAGGCGTCGTCCTCGATCACCTGCAGCTCGTACCGCCGCGCGACGGCAGCGATCGCCTCGCGTTCAGCCTCGGTGATGGTCGCGGCGGTCGGATTGTCGTTGGTCGGCACGACATAGAGTGCGCGGACATTTTCCCTGAGACATGCTGCGTCGAGCGTGGCGGCATCCAGTGTCGGAAGGGCAAGCAGCCGAACGCCAAGCCTCGCCGCCAGCGCCTTCAGTCCCGGATAGACGAACCGGCCGCACGCGATCGTATCGCCCGCCTGCAGGGTGGAGGCCAGGATCGCGTGCAGCGCATTCTGCCCGCCCGCGGTGACGATCACCTGCTCCTCGGTCGAGGGCAGCCCGCGCCCCGACAGCAGCCGCGCGCCCGCCGCACGGTCCTGCGGCGCACCGCCAGCCGGCGCATATTGCAGCCACGCCATTTCCGATCCAGCCAGCAGCGCGGCGGAAGTCTCGACGATCGCCCGGCTCAGCAGGCCGCCCGGAATCTCCGGGGGCATGTTCATGCCGGTATCGACCGAGGGCGGCGGGGCGATCGGTGCATGCGGCGTCGCCGCCACGAAACTGCCGGCGCGGCCCCGCGCCTCGATCAGTCCGCGCAGCCGGGCCGAGTCATAAGCCCTGGTCACCGTGGTCAGGTCGACCCCGAGCTTCGCCGCCACCTCGCGCTGCGGCGGCAGCCGGTCGCCCCTGCGCAACTGCCCGCGCGCGATCGCCGCATCGAGCGCGTCGACGATCGCCTGGTATTTGCTGCCCGTACTGGTTGCGAGATCGGGAAGCCAGGCATCAGTCATCGAAATTGCTGGCTCCCTCTTCCGGCGGCCGCTCGTGGAGTTTCGCCCACAGCTTGCCGGTCCCCGCTTCCTGCGCCCTGTTCACATATTGCGACGCGACCAGCCATCCCTTGATCGGCCGCAGCGGCAACAGGCACCCAAGGATCATGATCGGGAAGGAAGTGACCAGATGGATCCAGAGTGGCGGATTGTACGCCACCTCGATCCATACAAGCAGGAAGGTCAGCGGAAAGGCGACGATGCACAGCGAGAAGAAGGCCGGCCCGTCATCCGGCGCGGCGAAGCGATAGTCGAGCCCGCAGACCTCGCACGTCTTCGTCACCTTCAGCCAGGAGGTGAACATATGTCCCTTGCCGCAGCGCGGGCAAAGGCCCTTCCATCCCGCTTTCAGGATCCAGCGGAATTTCTCGCCGTCATTCTCCGGGCTGATCATCGTGCATGCCTTATGTATCCGTACAATATGCCATACATAGTTTGCGAGGGCGCAGGAATCCAGTGGGAGAATCGGCCTGCCGTCCCGTGAGTCGTGTCAGCGCTTGTCCAGGTCCGCGCTGGGGCAGTCCGCCCCGCGTCGCACCGGATTGCACCGAGCGACCACCCCGTCAGGCAAGCGCACCTGATAGCCGCCCTGGAACCGCGCATCGGGCCACAGATAGTCGGTCGAGACATATTGCGCGCCGCTGGCCAGCGCCGCCTCGCGCCGTTTCACATCATTGGCGCGCGCTTCCTTCGTATCGGCATCGGCCCGTGTCCGCACGATATACCCCGCCGCGACGTCGCGGCGGATACGCGCGCCTTCCGCGATCGGATCGTTGAGCGTCAGATAGGCGGCGGCAGGCGAATCCTCGTCGGTGTTGATGAAGAACACCCGACCCTCCAGCGACCGCCGCGCGCCGCGATATCCCGCCACTTTCTCCGGTCCCTCGTCGAGCGCGAAGAGGAAGCGCCCGCGCGCCTTCTCCAGCGTCGGCCAGTTGCCGGCGCGCACCGCGTCGCGCAGCGTCGGATGGCTGCCCTGTACCTCGTCCGGCACGATCAGCTTCTTCGCCGGCATCACCGACCTGATCTCGGCGTCAAGCGCATCCCAGGCCGCCGCATCGAACGGCAGCGCGTCGATCCCGCCGCGCCAGGCATTCTTCTCATCCTTGGCGTTGAACATCAGCATGATCGGCACATGCCCGGGGTGCTGGTCCGACCAGCGCAGGATGAGGCGCAGGCACTCGGTCAGCAGTACGCAGCTGCTCGAATTGTCGATGCCGGGAATGTGCAACACCTTGAACCCGGGCCGCAACAGCGTGGGATCGTTCGATCCCTTCGCGTAATGGCCGCCCTTCGGGTCGTAATTGACGTCGATCTCGATCTGCCGCGCGCCGGCATCGAGTTGTTCGGTCAGCGGCCGGTGCGCATAGTCGAGCATGTCGGCGATCGCCGGGCTGGCCGCGCGGACCCTGGCCATCGTCTCGGCCGGCATTGCCAGCTTGTAGCTGTTATGCGTGCCGACCACGCTGATGTCGTTCAACCGCAACGGGACCGGGGCCGGAGCCGGTTCGGTCGCGGCGGATATCAATGCGATCAGCGGCAGGAACTTCAGGATGCGTTTGTCCGCCATTGTCGTTCTTTCCCCAAATCGTCGGTGGCCGTGCGGAGCTGCCCGCACCATTGCTCAGCCTCTTCGTGAATGTTGGCGTCATTCCGGTGACAGGGCGATGTGACGGTGCCGGCCTTACCGCACCTCGATGAAAGGCTCGCCTTTCGCGAGGAGGGCGCTAACCTCATCCCAGCGTTGGTCGAGCCACGCCGACAACGCCTGGTTCGTCGCGTTGCCGCAACGCAGCCAGATCAGGATGAAGCGATTGGGCAGGCGAAGGACGACGAAGTCTTCATCCTTGCTGATCAGTGCCATGTCATGCGTTTCGGCATAGGCTGCGATCGTTGCGTCGTTGGCGGCGACCAGCCCGGTATCGGCGACGTGGACAGCCTGCTGCCCACGCGCGTCCAGCCACCGGCACAGGGCCGGTGGAAGCTGTGCGTCGACCAGAAATTTCATTCGGCGGCGAGGACGATCGGGTGGTCCGCGGCCGCCGCGGCATAAGAAAGGGCGGCTCGCACATCTTCAACGGACAGATAGGGAAAATCGGCGGCGATCTCCGCCGCGCTCGCTCCACCCGCCAGCATCTCCAATATGTCGGTCACACGCACCCGCGTACCGGCAACCACCGGGCGACCCCCACATATGGCCGGATCAACCGCGATGCGAGGGAAGCCGGATAGCGTCATTGCGCCAAAATGTAGGATCGCCCCGGCCTGGTCAAGCCGAGGCGCCTTGCAGCCATATCCGGCTCGATCACGCAGCCGGCACGAGCTTGTCCTGTGTCTTCGTCGCGAAGTCGCTCGCATCATGGCGCTCGTGGAGCTGGCTCGCCGGATCGCCCATCACGCGATTGACCATCCGTCCGCGGGCCACGGCCGGACGGGCGGCGATCGCATCGGTCCAGCGCTGGACGTTCTTGTAGTCCTGCACCTGAAGGAATTCGCCCGCGTCATAAGCGAGCCCCTTGGCCAGCGCGCCGTACCAGGGCCAGGTCGCGATATCGGCGATGGTGTAGGTGTCGCCCGCCAGATACTCGCTCTCGGCAAGCCGCCGGTCGAGCACGTCCAGTTGCCGCTTCACCTCCATCGCATAACGATCGATCGCATATTCGATCTTGAAGGGCGCGTAGGCGTAGAAATGGCCGAAGCCGCCGCCGAGGAAGGGCGCGCTGCCCATCTGCCAGAACAGCCACGACAGGCATTCCGCACGGGCCGCCGTCTCGGTCGGCAGGAACGCCCCGAACTTCTCCGCCAGGTGCATCAGGATCGCGCCGGATTCGAAGATCCTGATCGGTTCAGGCCCGCTTCGGTCGAGCAGCGCCGGGATCTTCGAATTCGGGTTCACCTCGACAAAGCCGCTGCCGAACTGGTCGCCCTGGTTGATGCGGATCAGCCAGGCGTCATATTCCGCGCCTGCGTGACCGAGTTCGAGCAACTCCTCGAGCATCACGGTCACCTTCACGCCATTGGGCGTGCCCAGTGAATAAAGCTGCAGGGGGTGCTTGCCGACCGGCAGTTCCTTGTCGTGAGTCGCCCCGGCGATCGGCCGGTTGATGTTCGCGAACTGGCCGCCATTGTCCTTGTTCCAGGTCCAGACTTTGGGTGGGACGTAGTCGGTCGTGTCGGTCATGGGCGGGCTCCAGCAGCGTGGTGATGGGGGCGATGTAAGGAGCCGGAGGGCAACACCAAGGGCCGCAGCCGACCCGGCGACAAAAACAATCGCACGTTGCGGCTGACTCGCGGAACGCACCTTGCATTTGGCCCCTATGTCGGGTGCAAGCGGCCATGCGCCAGGCTTTGCTCGTGGTTGATGTCCAGCCCTGTTTCGATCCGCCGCCCTGGCTGATCGAGGAGGTGGGACAGCTCGCCGCCGCCATGCCTTCGGTCGCGACGGTCGAACGCCATGACGAGGCGATCACGCCGTTCGAGCGCCAGCTCGGCTGGAAGCCGGCGCCTGACGACACGAGCCTCGTGCGGACCGATGCCCTGTTCGTGAAGCACGGCTATCTGCCGCCGCCCGAGGCGATCCGGCATCTTCGCGGCCTCGGTGTAGACCGGGTGCTCGTCTGCGGCATCCAGGCCGATACGTGCATCCTCGCGGCCGGTTTCGCCCTGTTCGACGCAGGGCTTCATCCGACCCTGTTGCGCTGGCTCACGGTCGGGTCCTCGCTCGACCGGTCAGGCGCGCTTGGCGAGCGATTATGGCGCCATCATTTCGGCGCGGTACTCGGGTCGCGCGAGGAACTGACGGCCGGGCTTGCTCACCAGTAATTTGCCGGGTCGGGCGTCGGCGCGTTGCAGGCGCGGGTGCTGCCGTGCTTGCAGGCATAGACCTGGCGCCGCCAGTCGGCCATCGCGTCTGCATAGGCGCGCTCCTTGTGCTCGGCGATCCGGGCATCGAGCGCGACCTCGCGGTGATGCGCGCGGAGCGCCGCGCGATACGCATCCAGGTCGGCGGCATATTGGGCATCGGCCCCGGCCTGCGCCCCGGCATTGGCGTCGGCGACCGCGTTCTGCCGCGCGGCCGCCTGGGCCTGGACATCCCGGTTGGCGGCCGCCACGTCGGGGCTGTTCACATCGTTCTCCGAGCCCGATGTCGCCGGGGCGGGCGGCGTGGTCTGGGCGGTTACGGTTGCCGTGCTGCCCAGCAGGGCAAGCGCCAGCGCGATGCTCGTCATCTTCATGATCGCAACTCCATTCAGGAGTCTCGCCAACGAACGCATCCGGTCGCTGTTCCGTGCGACATCCTGATCCGTAGTTGGTCGGGCTAATCCGCAGTTGGTCGGGTAGCCGTCCGTCCCTGTCGCGTCACCCAACGCAGTAGACGGCGCAGCATCAACAGCGCGGCGACGGCGCCTGCAAGGAGCAGCACCGCGATTCCGATGGCAATGACCGGATTGGCGAGCGCGAGCAGCAAGAGCCCGCCGGTCGCCACGTCCTCCGTCGTGGAAACCAGCAGGTTGCTGACTGGTTCGGGGCTGGCGTTTACCATCGCGCGCGTACCCGCCTTTGCGCTGTGAGTCAGCAACGATGCCCCGCCGCCCAGGATCAGGGCGATCACCTGCCAGGCCGGATCGTTCGGATCGACGATCGCCAGGGCCAGCAGCGCGCCGCCGATCGGCCGGATGAGCGTGTGGACAGCATCCCAGGCACTGTCGATCCACATCACCTTGTCGGCCAGGAACTCGGCCAGGGCCGCCACACCGGCAACCCCGATCACCCACGGATTGGCCAATATGTCGAGCTGGTGGAGGTGAGCGGGAAGGGCGATCCAGCCCGTATGCATCGCGATGCCGGTGGCGAACACGCATAGATAGAGCCGCCAGCCCGAAAGCAGGCTAACGCTCGCCGCCACGCCCAGGATCTCGGCCGCGCCCATGCCCTCAGGATCACATGGACCGAGCCAGCGCGCAACCTTGGGCGGGCCGCTGGTTGCCAGTGGGGACATCCCACCACGTCGATTGCAACCATATCGGTCCCGGCCGCGTTACGCAGGCACAACGAACGGGAGAGGATGACATGCGTACCATGACTCTCGGCCTGCTGGCCGTGGCAACCCTTGGAGCCGGTCTCGTCAGCGGGTGCAGTGATTATGGTGACGGCGGGATGGACCCGCGCTACCGCAACTATAGCCGGTACGATTATAACCGCCCGGATCCGCAATATAACGGCTATTATGCCGACCATTATTATCGCGATTCACCGCGCTATCGGGAACGTCGCCTGTCGCGCAACGACCGGGTCTATCGCGGCCAGGACGGGCGCTATTATTGCCGCCGCTCGGACGGCACGACTGGCCTGCTCGTAGGCGCGGCGATCGGCGGCTTGCTCGGCAACATCATCGCACCGGGCGATTCCAAGACGTTCGGGACCTTGCTCGGCGGCGTTGCCGGAGGAGCCGCCGGCGCCTCGATCGACGCCAACAACACCCGCTGCCGCTGATCGCGGCCCCCGGGCGCGGCATTCGCGCCCGGGGGCCGGTGCGGCGTCAGGCCGATCGGCGGCGCTTATGCGGCGGGGAAGCGCCGCCGCGTCCGGCGCTGGAGCAGGATGCGCCATAGTGGAATGGTGATCAGCGCAACCTGGCTGTAGTGCGAATCGACGAAACCTATCGCAAGCGCGCAGGCAGCGCCGAGCGTGACCGACCAGCCGCGCACCCTGGTCAGCGCGATCGTCAGCGGATCGGCCTGTTCGCTGACCACTGGCGGGCTGGTGACCATCCGGTTGAGCCGAAGATGGAGCAGCCCGCACACGATCAGCGTCAGATCGTAAAGGGCCTGTGGCACAAGCATGCCGGTATTGGCTGCCATGAAGGCGGTGGCAAAGGGGATGAAGACGATCCCGCAAAGAACGGCGAGATTGGGGGTGAGCAGCGAGTCGCGATAATGCGCGGCCAGGGAAAAGGCACGATGATGCACGATCCAGAAGGCGCCGATTACCCAGAAGCTGACGAAGAATCCGAAGAAGCTGGGGATCAAATGGGCGAGCGCGACGAAATAGTCTTGATTGGTCGAACCGGGCGGTAGCCGTGGCACGTGAATCTCGATGACCAGCAGCGTAATCGCAATCGCGAAGACTGCGTCGGAGAAGAAAACGAGCCGCTCCAGCGCATGCTCGGGTCCCGAATGCTTCCCCGAATGCTTCGTTGCCACCGCTGCCCCCCACGATCAGTAGCTGCTTTATCGGCAAGCCAGCCCTTGCATGCAATCGGGAAAAGACGACCGGATTGCACACCCGCACATCCCATCCCATATGCGCCCCATGAGCGGGAACGACACAACGTGGCACGGCACGACAATTCTCTCCGTGCGCAAGAATGGACGAGTCATCGTCGCCGGAGACGGCCAGGTGACCCAGGGCCAGACCGTCATGAAACCGAATGCGAAAAAGGTCCGCCGCCTCGGTGACGGGTCGGTGATCGGCGGCTTCGCCGGCGCGACGGCTGATGCCTTCACCCTGTTCGAACGGCTCGAGCGAAAGCTCGAGCAGCATCATGGACAGCTGCTGCGCGCGGCGGTCGAACTGGCGAAGGACTGGCGCACCGACAAATATCTCCGCAACCTGGAGGCGATGATGATCGTCGCCGACAAGGAGGTGACGCTGATCCTCACCGGCAATGGCGACGTGCTTGAGCCGGAGGCCGGAATCGCCGCGATTGGGTCGGGCGGCAATTATGCCCTCGCCGCCGCCAGGGCGCTGGTCGATTACGAGGAGGATGCCGAGAAGATCTGCCGCAAGGCGATGGCGATCGCGGCTGAAGTCTGCGTGTACACCAATGACCGGCTGACCGTGGAAGGCCTCGACAGCGCTTCTTAACTCCCCTCCTGCTTGCGGGAGGGGCCGGGGGTGGGCACCCGACCTCCATTAACGCCAACGCAGGTGGTGAGCGCGAGCCCACCCCCAGTCCCTCCCGCGAGCGGGAGGGGAGACAGAAGAGAAGAATGAACGACGCACTCACCCCCAAAGCCATCGTCGCTGCGCTCGACGAGCACATCATTGGCCAGCATGACGCGAAGAAGGCGGTCGCGGTCGCGATGCGCAACCGCTGGCGCCGCCAGCAGCTCGGCAGCGACCTGCGCGACGAGGTCACGCCCAAGAACATCCTGATGATCGGCCCGACCGGCTGCGGCAAGACCGAGATCAGCCGCCGTCTGGCCAAGCTGGCCGACGCCCCCTTCGTGAAGGTCGAAGCGACCAAGTTCACCGAGGTCGGCTATGTCGGCCGCGACGTGGAGCAGATCGCCCGCGACCTGGTCGAGGAAGCGATCCGCCTGGAAAAGGAGCGTCGCCGCGTCGCGGTGAAGGACAAGGCCGAAGAGGCGGCACTTGCGCGCCTGCTCGACGCCCTGACCGGCAAGAGCGCGAGCGAGGCGACCCGCGAGGCGTTCCGCCAGCGTTTCCGCGAGGGGCATCTCGACCAGACCGAGATCGAGATCGAGCTTGAGGCGCAGGCCCAGATGCCGTTCGAGATTCCCGGCGGCGGCGCGCAGATGATCAATCTCGGCGAGATGATGGGCAAGGCGTTCGGCGGGGGCGGGCAGCTCAAGCGCCGCAAGCTGACCGTGCCTGCCGCCTGGGAAAAGCTGGTCGAGGAAGAGGCCGACAAGCGCCTCGACCAGGATGAGGTCAGCCGCATCGCGCTGGCGGATGCGGAGGCGAACGGCATCGTCTTCCTCGACGAGATCGACAAGATCGCGGTCAGCGACGTGCGTGGCGGTTCAGTCAGCCGCGAAGGCGTGCAGCGTGATCTGCTGCCGCTGATCGAGGGCACCACGGTGGCCACGAAATACGGGCCGATGAAGACGGACCACATCCTGTTCATCGCCTCGGGTGCGTTCCATGTGGCCAAGCCGAGCGACCTGTTGCCCGAGCTTCAGGGCCGCCTGCCGATCCGCGTCGAGCTGAAGGCGCTGACTGAAGATGATTTCGTCGCGATCCTGTCCGACACCAAGGCCTCGCTGACTCAGCAATATGTTGCGCTGATCGGCACCGAGGGCGTGACGGTCGAGTTCACCGCTGACGGCATCCGCGCGGTCGCGAAGATCGCGGCCGAGGTGAATGGCGAGATCGAGAATATCGGCGCTCGCCGCTTGCAGACGGTGATGGAAAAGCTGCTTGAGGAAGTCAGCTTCGATGCAGAGGATCGTGCTGGCCAGACGCTGGTGGTCGACGGCGCCTATGTCGACAAGCAACTCGCCGTGATCGCGCGCAACACCGATCTGTCGCGGTTCGTGCTGTAGCACGAGCCTGGAGCGTCAAATTCGCTCCACGACGGTTCGCCCCGCCTGCGTGCCCGTTCGATCGCTACCTGGCACGAATGGGCGAGGGTGGCTCCGGTTTGCGGTCAGCCCTTCGGCTTCTCGTAGGGCGTGAACCTGCCCAGCCGGCAGATCGGGCCGGGGACCGCCGAACCGGGTTCCGTCGCGCGGAACAGGTCGTTGCGGCACATCTGGCTGCCATGCGCCTCGATGATCAGGATCGAGGTCGGCCGCAGCGACGGACATTGCGCCTCAAGGTCGTTGCGCCACACTTGGCGTCCGGACCGGTAGAGCAGGGTGTTGCCGTCTATGATCTGCGGCCCGCCCGCGAAGGAGCGGTCGATACAGTCGACTGGTGCGCCTGGCGTTCGTCCGGCAAGCGCCCGCTCAAGGTCAGTACCCGCCTTGCGTGAGCTCGCGGCGGTCGCGCACGCGGCGACCGCGAGGGCAGTAACGCCCAGAACCAGTCGGGATGTCATTGCGCTACCTTTCTATACGGCGTGAAAGCGCCGAGCGAGCAGCTTCCGGTCAGGAAGCGCGATGTCGAATCGTAAGTCTGGGCAATATCGCCGCTGCACAGCCGCCCCGAGATACTCCTGGTGACCAGCACGTCCCCGCGTCCGACCTTTTCACATCCACCTCCGGTTTCGGTGCGATAGACCAGGCCACGGCCGACTTCATAGAGGATGGTGGCGCCATAGGCCTTGATCGAGGCTGAGCCATAATTGTCGATGCAGGACACGGGCTTTTGCGGGGTGAGCCCGGCCAGCGCGGCGGCGAGCTTCGCCTCGTCCCTGGCGTCGTTCTGCGGTGTCGCCGACGCCGCGCAACCCGTCAACGCGCAGGCAAGCACAGGAAGCAGGATTCGCATGGCAATGCTCCTCGATCCGACGTTCCCCCGCTGCTGTTATACCCTGTTCAGCCGCGGAAAGCATCCTTTGCCGCACGTCGGTCACGGAGTTGATCGGCCGATTCCGCACGCAGGAAGGGATTTGTCGCCAGTTCGTCGGCGATGGTCGTCGGGACGGTCGGGTCGCCCTTTGCCCGTGCTGCATCGACCAGCATCATGCGCGTCCGCGTCGCCGCATTGTCGGGCTCGGCAGCGAGTGCGAAGCGACCGTTGGACTGGGTATATTCGTGCGCGCAATAGACGGTCGTCTCCGGCGGCAGGGCGGCGAGGCGCTGCATGTTGGCGAACATCTGCGCGGCGTCGCCTTCGAACAGCCGGCCGCAGCCCATCGCGAACAGCGTGTCGCCGGTGAAGACCACCGCATCGCCGGGCAGGTGGAAAACGATATGCCCAGCGGTGTGGCCAGGCGTCTCAAATACCGTCGCGACGTGATCGCCGAGGCGGACGGTATCGCCTTCCGACAGTTCGACATCGAGCGTCGGGATACGCGCTGCCTCGGCCGCCGGGCCTGAGACGACCGCGCCGGTCGCTTCCTTGATCGCCGCGTTGCCGCCGGTATGGTCGGGGTGCCAGTGGGTGTTCCAGATCTGTCCGATCTTCCAGCCGCGCCTGTCGGCCTCGGCCAGCACCGGCGCTGCTTCGGCCGGGTCGACCACCATCGTCTCGTCTGACGCCGGATCATGGACCAGCCAGATATAATTGTCGCTGAGTGCCGGGATTCGGACGATCTGGAGGTCGGTCATCAAAGGCTCCCGGAAGAGAGGGCGGCGTTGCCCAGGCGGTCGGTCAACGCAGCGGCGGAGTCGGCACTGGCAAGCGCCACGCCCTGGCCGCTCCACAAGGGCGAATAGTCCCCGCGCCCTTCGCTTTCAGCATGCGCGCGGAGCGGCGCCAGCGCGGCGCTGGCATAGGGAAAGGGCGGGGCGGTGTCGTTCACCGCGCCGAGTGTGTCGATCGCCCGGTTGCGCAGGCCGCGTGCGAGGCCCCCGCTAAACAGGTTGGTGAAGACGCTGTCGTCGGCCGTCGCTGTCTCCATCCGGTGGCGCAGCGCAGCGCTTGGCCGGGCTTCGGGCGTGCGAAGATAGGCGGTGCCGACCTGCACAGCCGCGGCGCCGAGCGCCATTGCCGCGGCCACGCCACGCGCATCGGCGATGCCGCCGGCCGCGATCACCGGGACATGAACCGCATCCGCGATCTGCGGGACGAGGGCGATCAGCCCGACCGGCCGATGGCCCGCCAGGAAATAGCCGGCATGGCCGCCCGCCTCGAACCCCTGGGCGATCACGGCGTCGCAGCCGCGTTCGGCAAGCCAGCGCGCCTCCGCGACATTGGTCGCGCAGCCGAAGACAAGCGCGCCGGTTGCCTTGACCCGCTCTAGCAGATCCTCGTCAGGCAGGCCGAAATGGAAGCTGACGATCTCGGGTCGGACGGTGCGCACCGCATCGGCCATCGCAGCATCGAATGGGCGGCGAAGCGGCGGAGCGTCGGTCGGCGGGGCGACACCTTCATCCGCATAAAAGGGCGACAATGTCGCGCGCCATGCCGTCTCGTCGGGTGCCGGACCAAGCGTGTGGCAGAAGAAGTTGAGGTTGAGCGGACCCTTGGCGGCCGCGCGCACCGTCGCCGCCTGCGTGACCACGACGCCCGCATCGAGGACCGCACAGGGTAGCGAGCCGATGGCGCCTGCGCCCATCGCCGCGATCGCCAGCTCAGTTCCGGCGAAATTGGCCATCGGCGCCTGCACCAGCGGCAGGCGCGCGCCGGTCATCGCCAGAAACGCGCGGGTCGCCGCGCCCATCTCACCAGACGCCCGTGTTCGGCATCGATGCCCAGGGTTCGGCCGGCGGCAGGTGGCCGTCCTGGAGCAGCTCGACCGAGATATTGTCGGGGGTGCGCACGAACGCCATATGGCCGTCGCGCGGAGGGCGGTTGATCGTCACGCCGGCGTCCATCAGCCGCTGGCAGGTCTCGTAGATATTGTCGACGCGGTACGCGAGATGCCCGAAATTACGGCCGCCCGAATAGTCCTCCGGGTCCCAATTATGGGTCAGCTCGACCTCGGCGATACCTTCTTCGCCCGGGGCGGCAAGGAAGATCAGGGTGAAACGGCCCTGCTGGCTCTCCATCCGCCGCACCTCCTCCAGCCCGAGCAGGGTGAAGAAACGGATCGTCGCGTCTGGGTCGGTGACGCGGATCATGGTGTGCAGATATTTCATCGGCGGGGCTCCTTGCTTGCGCGCGAGATAGGCGCGCACAGCCAGCCTTGCCAGTGCCGAAGAGTGCAATTCCCCTCTTCCGCTGAGAGGGGGAAGGCTCAGGGCTTCGCCGGAGCCGGCGGCGCTGCCGCCGCGGGGGTGGCGGCCGGCGCATCGAACTGCTTCAGCGCATTGCGGGCATTGCGGGCCGGCTCGCTCTCCGGCCTCTGCCTCACCGCCGCATTCCATGCGGCCTTGGCGCCGGCCTCGTCGCCAGCAGCGGCGGCGATGTTGCCGGCTTCGAGCTGGACCGAAGGATCGTCGCCGGCAAGCTTGATCGCCTCGGCAATGTCCTTCTTCGCGCGCGGCAGGTCGTTCGTGCGCCGCGCCAGCGTCGCCGACAACAGCCAGGCGAGCGGATCGGCGGCGGCATCGACAAGGGCCCGGTCGAGATCGGGGCGTGCACTGGCCAGGTCGCCGCCCGCAACGAAAGCACGGGCACGATCGAGATTGGCCTCGCCGCGCTGCATTCCCTCGAGCGTGCCCGCGGCCAGCGCTGCATTGAGCGCGCCGCGCGCCTTCATCGCCTCGCCACCGGCCAGCCAGGCATTGCCGGCCTGCGCCCAATAATTCGCCGCGCGCTTGTCCCGCGCGATTTCCCCGCCGCGCGCCGCCGCCTCGAACTCGGCCGCCGCAGCGGTCCAGCGGCCCTGATTGGCGTAGGAGATGCCGAGGCATTGATGCGACAGGAAGCCGCCGCCATCGCGCTGCCAGCGCCCCGCCTCGTCTTCAGCGGCATGCGGATCGTTCTCGGCGAGACCGACGCAGCGGTCGAAGCGTTGTTCCACCGGATCCGGCGGGCCGGCGAGCTGGGCGGCTTGAGCGGCGAGCAGCAACAGGGGCAGGATCATAGGCGTTGGATCACATCCTCGACCGCCCGGATGAGCAGCGCGATATCGGCATCGCGCGAGAGGCGGTGGTCGCCGTCCTTGACGAGCAGAGTCTGCACATCGGCTGAACGCAACAGTTCGGCAAGCCGAACGGTGCGGTGCCACGGCACGTCGAGATCGGCCTGGCCCTGGAGCAGCCGCACCGGGCCATTGACGGCGATCTCGCCGAACATCAGCCGGTTCGCCTCGCCCGATTGCCAGAAGCGCGACGTGTAGACGGTCGGCTGGTCGGCATAGATCGACGGCCGTTCGATCCTGCCATTCTGCAGCAGCGCCAGCTTCTCGTCGGTGGTGAAGCCCCAGTCGGTGAAATCGGGCGCCGGCGCGATGCCGACCAGTCCCGCCACCCGATCAGGCCGGTCGCGCGCGACGAGCAGCATCAGCCAGCCGCCCATCGACGATCCGACCAGGACGACGGGTCCGGCGACCGTCCGGTCGACCATTTCGAGCACGTCGTCGCGCCAGCCGGCCAGAGTCTGTTCCTCGAACACGCCCTCGCTCTGCCCGCATCCGGCATAGTCGAACCGCAGGAACGAGCGCCCGGCCGCCTTCGCCCAAGCCTCGAGCGCGGTGGCCTTGCTGCCGGTCATGTCGGACGCATAGCCGGGCAGGAAGATGATCGTCGGGCCGGCGCCTTCGGTCAGGTGATAGGCGAGGGCGGGGCGGGTGGGCACGGGGTCAGTCATGGGCGGCCCATTACATCACCCCTCCCGTTTCGGGGAGGGGCTTGAGCGATCAGAAGGTGAAGAGCTTGTTCTTGTTGTCGAGCCACTCCAGCGCTTGTTCCACAGGTGATCGACAGGCCAAGGCGAGCGATACCAGCAAGCGTGCGCGACAGAATAGGACCAGCCGAACGCGGAGGCCTGCGCGTTCGATCCGAATATCGGGCGAACGGTGCGGTCATTTGATGTCAGAGACCGGAAAGCTGAAACCTGTCATTATCGGGTGTGTCTTTTAGCACTCGCGTGCCTGGGTATCTGGGATATGTCGGGGCGCATATGGGAGATCGGGATGGACGATCGAGCAGCGCGCTCGGCGCTGAAGCGTCATTGGGATGCGTCGGACGCCAGCGATTTCGAGGCCGAACACGAAATCTACCACGAGGATGCCGTCCTCGATTATCCGCAATCGGGCGAGCGAATCCGCGGACGACGCAACATTCAGGAGAGTCGATGCGCCCAGCCAAACAAGAAACGCTTCGCGGTGCGACGAATAGTGGGGAGCGGCGACCTCTGGGTAACTGAGTTCGTCCTGACCTATGACGGCAAGCCGTCCTATGTCGTGAGCATCATGGAGTTCCGCGAAACGCTGGTAGCGCACGAAACTCAGTATTTCGCCGATCGATTCGAGCCAGGCCCAACGCGCGCGCACCTCGTCGAGCGACTTACGTAATCTTGGTGAAAGCGAAGCTGTCAGCAGGATTGTTGGCCTGCGCGCCCTTTCCGATTCGCGTCCTGCGATGCCGTTTTCACTATATTTCCATTTTCGTCTCGCCCACCCATGCCAATCCGCTTTAGCTGTTTGGGCCGGATCGACATTCAGAGCCGGCCAGCCGGTGGTGCAATATGGTTCGCGCAGAGGCGCTGAGGACGCTGAGAAGGTCCGGCCGACGGCTCGGGTGGTTTGCAATGACGAACGCGTCCACAAACAGGGAGCTTACCGGCGCACGATACACAAGTCCGGAAATGAACTCCGCGTTCTCTGCGCCTCTGCGCGAACTCTCATCTCCGCTGTAACCGTACCAATGAGGTGAATGTCGATCCGACTTGGTTGGAGTATTCTTGCCGCAACGGTTCTATTTCGCTTCCACGAAGGCCTTGAGCGCCGCGGCGAAGGCAGCGGGCTGGTCGAGCATCACGAAATGCGCGGCGTCGCCGATGTCGACATAGGTCATCGCCGGCACTGGTCCATAGGCGCCCTTGTACAGCGCGTCGGCTATTGGCTTGGGAACGGCCGTGCTCCACGGATAGACTAGGGTGACCGGCGTCCTGATCGCGGCAAGGTCGGGGCGAAGGTCGGTCGTCAGGTCCTCGTACATCGCGGCGCCGGTGACGCGCGGATCGGCCGCCATCACCCATGCCTTCACCCTGGCCCGCGACTCCGGCTTGAGCGCGAGGTGGTTCGCTATCGCCTCGGCGGCCGCCGGATTGGCTGGCTTGCCATAGGTAGCCGTAATCTGGTCGCGCATCGCCTTGCCTTGCGGCTCGACCATCGCGACCGTGGCGGTCGGGCCGAACATCATACCGTAGAAAGGCAGTGAATCGACGATCATCAGCCGCGACAGGTGGCCGGGATGCGCCTTGGCATATATCAGCCCGACAAGGCCGCCGAGCGAATGGCCGACAATCGCCGCGCCCTCGATCTTGTTACGCGCGATATAGCCGTCGAGATCGGCGACGATGCCGTCGAGGATGCCCGGTTTCAGGTTCGCGCCCGGCGCGTCGCCGCCAAAGCCGTTGACCTGGACGAGATAGACGCGGTGAGCCTTCGCCAGTTCAGGCACCACCCCGTCCCATACGGCGCGGGGGGAGGACAGGCCCGGGATGAGGAAGACCGGCGATCCCCTGCCGGTTACCACGATCGAGATATGGTCCATCGTCTCGGCGGCCGTGGCGGCGACGCTTGCCTGTACCGGCTCGGCATGGGAGGGGAAGGCGTCGAGCAGGAGCAGCGGGAGGGCGATGGCAGCGATCAGCCGGCCTTTGGTGGCGGGGTTCATTGATCATTCTCCCTGGAAGGGCTGGTGAAGATCTGTTCGATCGAGAGCCCGAACAACTCAGCGATCTTGAAGGCGAGGGGGAGCGACGGGTCGTAACGGCCGGTCTCGATCGCGTTGACGCTCTGGCGCGATACCTCGAGCCGGTCGGCGAGATCGCTCTGGCTCCAGTCGCGCTCGGCGCGGAGCACCTTGAGGCGGTTCTTCATGCCGCACCTCGCCACGCCTGGAAGCGGTTGATGCAGGTGCCGATGCCCATCCCGGCGAACCACAGGATCACCGCGTAATAAGCGTAGACATGCGGCACGAGCCCGAAATTCTCGAGAAAGCCCCAGGCGGTGGCAATGCTGAGCGAGAAACCGGTCGCGATCAGCGCCTGACGCACCATCATGTCGCGCAGATATTCGTCGGTCTCTTCGATGAGGTAGCGCCCGATCACGGCAAGGATGCCGATGATCGGCAATGCGGGCAGGACAGCCGCGGCATAAGCGAGCGGCCCACCCAGCAACCGGTGCGTGAAGCAGTAGATCGCGAAGAACAGCGCGGCCGCGTAAATCAGGCTTAGGACGATGACCCTGCGATTATAGCGCCCGATCGCTTTGCTTCTTGCCATGGTAAAGCTTCCTTTCGAATCGGTAAAGTGAGCTTTACATATCGGCATGCCCTTGTGTCAAGTTAGGTTGTCATTTAGACGCGCGTGGTTGTCATATTGGCCTGTGAGGACGCTCGCGCCCGGTCTCCGGATCGTTCCCTGCACGAGCGTCGGCGGCGGCGTCGGTTGACCTCACGCGACGCGGCGGTTCATCTCGCGCGATGATCGAGACATCCAAGCTGATTCTGCGGCCGCACCGCCTTGAGGATTTCGAGCCGTGGTTCGCCATGTATGGCGACGAGGAGCTGTTCCGCTTCATCGGCGTGCCGAAGCTGTCGCGCGAGGATGCGTGGAACCGGCTGCTGCGCTATGCTGGCCATTGGTCGTTGCTTGGCTATGGCCTGTTCGCGGTGCTTGACCGGACGAGCGGCGCGTTTCTGGGCGAGGTGGGGCTGGCCGATTTTCATCGCGGGCTGGGCGACGAGTTCGATCCCTTCCCGGAGGGCGCCTGGATCATGGCGCGCGCGACGCACGGACGGGGGCTTGCGCTTGAGGCGGTGACGGCGGCGCATGACTGGATCGACCGGGTCCGCGCACCCGCCCGCACCGTGTGCATCATCAATCCGGAAAATGCCGCCTCGCTACGGCTGGCCGCCAAGCTCGGTTATCGCGAGTTCGATCGCGCTTCCTACAAGGACAGGGTCTGCGTAATGCTGGCGCGGACGGCATCGGTGCCGTGCTGATCGAGACGGCGCGCCTGACGATCCGTCCCTGGCTGCCGCGCGACCTGCCCGGCTGGGCCGCGATCAACGCGGATGCCGATGTACGGCAATTCTATTACCCGGCGCTCCTGACGCGAGAGGAATCCGACGCTGAAATCGACCAGTGCCAGAAGCACCTGAACGATCATGGCTTCGCCTTTCTCGCGGTCGAGCGGCGCGACGATCAGGCGCTGGTCGGCGGTGCGGGCCTCTCCTGGACTGACGACCTGCCCGGTGGCCCTGCCGTCGAGATCGGGTGGATATTGGCGCGGCGATTCTGGCGGCAGGGCTATGCCCGGGAAGCGAGTCAGGCATGGCTCGCGCATGCCTGGTCCATCGGGCTGGAGCGCGTGGTGGGCTATACCTCGACGATCAACCGCCCGTCGCGCGCGCTTATGGAAACGCTCGGCATGTCGCGGAATGCGGCGGACGATTTCGCCGACCCCACCGTACCGTCGGGCGATCCGCTTTCTCCGCATGTGCTCTATCAGATCGACAGGCCGTCCTGAGACCGGACTGGCATCGAGCCGCGCGACATGCGGCAGATGTCAGTAGAGATTGTCCTTATAGTCCTTCTCGAGCCCCTTCTTCAGCAGGCCGGCGACCCCCGGGACCGCCAGCGCGGCGACCGCCAGCCTCGCGCCGAGGCCGGTGTCGCGGTTGAGCTTGATATGGTCGAGGAACAGGGCCGCCGGATCGATCGCGGGGGGCTCGGCCGGGGCCGGCCACAGGCATGCCCGTGCCAGCGCCGCGCTTCGGCGAAGATCGACTGTCATGTCGGATACGCCGATCGCGAGCAGCGGCGTCTTGCCCTGTACCGCGAACCGCATGCGCGCCGCCGCGTCGGTCGTCAGCGTCGCCGTCCCGCGGATGGTGGCGACCATCGGCGATCCGGGGAGGATCAACGCCAGCGCAACCCGGGGCTGGGCGACGATGTTGCGGAAGCTGTCGACCCGCCGGTTGCCTGGCCGGTCGGCGAACCAGAGCATGTCCTGATCGAGCCGCGCCATGCAGTTGGCCGGGTCGCCCTTCGGGCTCAGATCGGCATGACCCTCGGCGCCGATCGTCGCCAGCGCCATGAACCGGCTGGCGGCGATGAAGGCGGCGGCGTCCGGCGCGATGTCGACAGGGGCCGCCGACCAGAAATCGGACCGGATCAGCGCCTTGGCGCAATGGCCATAGCATTCCTCGACGTCGATACGGACGTCGTCAGCTCCGACCGCCACCACCCTGCCGTTGACGCGCAACGTCTCGCGGATGCCGGGAATGAGGAACAGTGCGCCGAACGGTGCCCCGGCCTGCAACCCTGTCGCGTCGTCGATGAAGCGTAGCGGTACGCGCAACTCGCCGGCATCGCCGCTCGCGAACCCCGGCGTGCCACCCGCCAGCGTGATGCCGGCGCCCGATCCGTCGCCGAATCCGGCGAACATCAGCGGCGACTCTGCGATCCAGCGAAGCGCCCCCCGGTCGAGATGGTCGATGACCTTCAGATCCATCGTCGGCGGGGTCTTGCCGATGACATCCTCAAGCGCGGCGATGCTGTCGATGGTCGTTCCGCTCATGCCGTCCTCCGCTCTCCCGCCATGGCGCGCCAGCCGAGCGCGGCGGCCGTCAGCAACAGGCCCGCATCGACTGCCCAGGCGACCGGATCGCTGCCGGGAAGCAGCACTGCATGGAGGATCGCGGTGAGCGCGGCGGCAGCCCCGGCAATGAGCGCCAGAGCTTTCGCCAGCGGGCGGACGGCCGTCAATGCCGATGCGGCGAGCGCCAGCAGGGTGACGACGCCCCAGACCCAGATCAGCGCGGTCATGCCGGGGTGAAGTGCGATGGCGGCCAGCGCCGCCAGGGCGAGAGCCGCTGGCTGGCCCCAGACCACGCTCGTCCACACGCGTTCCCAGCCGGGTGCCGGGCGGCCTTTGTCGCGGCGGCGCGCGAGCCAGATGGTGACGCCGCTCGCCGCCAGATAGGTGAGGCCGAGGCCAAGCAGCGCATAGCCGATCTTGACGATCCCGCCGCCGAACCAGCCGAAGTGAAGCGTCCCGATCGACGCCAGGATCTGCTCGCCCAGATTGTTCGCGGCCGCATGCTTGGCATGGTAGAGCGTGCCGTCGCGGCGAAAGGCATAGGCATCGGTCTTCGACAGGTGTCCGCCGCCCCGGTCGACGTTGAACAGCGCGGCGCTGCCCCGTTCGGTCGGGTGCTCGATCAGGATCAGGTCGGTGCGCGCGCCCGGTGCCAGCCGCGCGACCTGGGCGAACATCGGCTGAAGGTCGATCACCGGGGCAGGGCGGGCATCTTCCTTTGGCTCGGCGGGGACGAACAGGGCATAGACCTTGCCGACATCGCCCTGGAACAGCGCCATGCCAAGCACCCCGACGATCAGCGTCGTGAGGCCGAGCACCGCGCCGGTCAGCGACACGGTGACATGGAAGGGAAGAGCCCAGACGCCGAGCCGGTTGTGCAGGTCGGCCTCCTGCAATCGCCTCGATCCGCCCAGCCGGAGGTGAAACGCATCGCGGAAGATGCGCGGATGCGCGAGCAGGCCCGAGATGAGCGAGGAGAGCAGCGCCACGCCGGTCAGCCCGACGAGGAAGATTCCCCAGGTCCTTGGCAGATGCAGGTTGATGTGGAGGCGGGTCAGGAACTCGGTCCAGGGTGTCTTGCCTTCAGCCACCAGCCGACCTTCGGCATCGGCGATCCAGGCCTGGTTGCCCCTGGCCGTATCGATGCTGACCAGCAATCGCGGCAGGTCCGGGCCGGGCATCTGGATATAGCCATGCTCGATGCCCGGTCCGGCGCGGCCCACCGCCTCGGCCAGCGCGGCTTGCACCGCTGCGGGCGAGGCTGAATCGATGCGCGGTGCGCCGGCATGCTCCCAGCGCTCGAATTCGTGCGCGAACACCGCGATGCTGCCGGTCAGGCAGACGAGATAGATCACCGCCGCGAAAGCGAGGCCGAGCGCGCTGTGACCCTTCAGCACCGCGCGCACGAAATCCGCCGGTACCTTGGGCCAGATCGGCTTGCGGGCGCCGGCCGGGGCAGTTCGTGTGTCGGTCATGCGAACCCTTTCAGGATCGACGCGCCGAAACCGAGCAGGGCGGTGCCGACCAGTACGGCGGTCGCCCGCAGGATACGATTGTCAGCCAGTGTCCATGCCATCGCACCGCCCCATATGACGGGGACGATCAGCCCGCCGATCAGAAGCCGGGTCTGTGGCGCGCCGGGCACCCAGACGGCATAGCAGATGCCGACCGCCAGCGCGGCGACCATCCCGATCGGCCCTGCCAGCAGCCAGCGCAGCACGCCGCGCCAGCGGGTCGAGGGGCGTTCAAGTGGTTCGGGCGCCAGGCTGTCGGACGCGGCGCGCCCGGCCTTTGCCGCGCGGACCGTGGCCCCGCTGGCGATCAGCGCCAGGACCGTGACCGAGGTGAGGGTAACCGCGATGAAGGGACCCCGCACCGGCCCGAGCAGCCATGCCGGCCATGCCAGCGTGGCGATGATCGCCGCCCATCCGCCCCAGAGATAGGGGCGACGCGCCTCGATCCTTACCTGCCACGCGCGGCGCAGCAGCCAGCCGCCGACCGCCGCGCCGGCCACGATCGGCGTGCCGGCGACGAGCGGATCGATCACCATTTGGTCTCGATCGCGACGCCGACGACGCGCGGATTGCCCAGCACGGCGCGCGGCAGGTTCGCGACGCCATATTGGATATAGCCCTTGTCGAAGATGTTGCTGGCGAAGACCGACAGGTTCCAGTGCTTCATCTCATAGCCGATCCGGCCATTGAGCAGCGTGCGCCCGTCGAGGCGGGTCTTGGATTGCGGCACGCTCGCCTCGGAAAAGACGGCGCTGCGATAGTTCGCGTTGAGGTTGGCGCTGAAACCGCCGCCGAAGCGCAGATTGGCGCCGCCCGACACCGTCCAGTGCGGGGCATAGGCGAATTCAAGGCCCGACAGGTCGGTGAAGCTGCCGACATTGACGGTGAAGCTGTCGAACTTGGTGCGGGTGTGGCCGGCTGATGCGTACCAGTCGAATGCCGGGCTGACGCGGTGCGCCGCTTCAAGCTCGAACCCGTAGAGGTGGGACTTGCCTGCGTTGACCGTGTGGTAATCGTACAGGTTCAGGCCGAAATTGACCAATGTCTGCTGGTCCTTCCAGTCGACGTAAAAGGCATTGGCGTTGATCGTCAGCGCCCCGTTGAGCCAGGCCGAGCGCAGCGATAGCTCATAGTTCCAGGTGAATTCGGGATTATAGGCGAAGGTCTGCGAGCGCGCGGTGTTAGTGCTCGACCCGCCGGAGCGATAGCCGCGCTGCACGGTGAAGGCGGTCTTGATGTCGGGGGTCCAGGCCATTTCCACACCAAGCTTCGGCAGGAAGGCGTCGAACGTCCGGCGGGTCAGCGGCACCGATCCGCTCGCCTGGGCGACGATCTGCGCGACCCCAGCGTTGATGCCGGTAATGGCGAGATACAATGGGGAGCCGGCCGGGCCATAATTGGCGGGGTTCGGATAGACGCCCGCAAAGGTCGTTACCTGGTCGAGCGCGATCTGGTTCTTCTCATGATCGTAGCGGAAGCCGGCGACGATCGAGAACTGGTCAGTCAGCTTGAAGCGGCCGTCGCCGAACAGGGCCATCGTCTCGACCCTGGACGGCGAATAGGAGGCATAGTTCACCGGAATCTCCGGCAGCGCGGTCGCGTACAGGCCCGCGATCGCATTGGCGGTCGCCGGATCCAGCCCGTTGCCCTGAAGCAGCGCGGCGATGGTCGAGACCGGCGTCGGCACGCCGACGCGGCTGGTCGAGCTGATCCGCTGGTTGCGATTGTAGTAGAAGGCGCCGATCAGGCCGCTCAGCGGGTCGCTTTCGTAGTTCAGCCGCACTTCCTGCGAGAAGGTCTTGAAGCGGTTGCTCTGCTCGAACCCGCCTTCATGCGCCGCCGACATGTCGTTGTCGTAGCGATTGCGCTCGGAAACCTTGTTGTACGAGGAGACGCTGGTCAGCGAGAAGCCGCCGCCGATCTTGTAGCCGAGCTCAAGCGTCGCGATGTCCGTCTTCGAATCGCTGTCGTTCGGCAGGTCGGACGTGTTGATCCGGTTGTGGTAGAAATCGGGCGTGCTGGTGTCGGTATAGCTGAACGCATAGCCGCCATAGCGCTTGTAGTGCGTATAGCCGAGCCGCGCCTCGAAGCCGGGAAGCGCAGCGGGCGTCCACAACAATTTGCCGCGTATACTGGTCGAATCGAGCGGATTCTCGTTGGTCTTGCGTGTCGGATTGTAGGTGAAACCGTCGGCATCGCGCTTTTCGGCGGAGACGCGGAACGCAAGCTCGCCCGGGATGATCGGGCCGCCGCCCGCGATCGCGAACTGCGATTCCTTGGCGTCGCTGTACATCGCCCGTCCGCGGACTTCCCACTCCATCGTCGGGTCGGCGGTGCGCACGATGACGGCGCCGGCAAGCGCGTTGAGTCCCTGCAACGTCGATTGCGGGCCGCGCAGGATCTCGACCTGTGCGACGTCCCACATGTCGGTCGGGGCGGCTTGAAGCAGCGATGAGGGTAGTGCCGCCCCGTCGACATAGACGGTCGCCAGCGCCGCATCGCCGCCACCCGTGACGCCGCGATTGGCGACGCCGCGGATGGTGAAGCCGGATGCGCCATAGGTCTCGGTGACGTTGGCGGTGCGCTGGTAGATTTCCTGGAGGCTCAGGATATTCTCCTGCTGCACCCGGCGCGGCGTCGTCACCGCGACGCTGGTGGTGGTATCCTGAAGCGAGCGATGGGCCTTTTCGCCGATGACGATGATGTCGTCGCTGCCTGGTTCATCGGTCTCCTGCGCCATCGCGTATCCGCTTGAGCACAAGGCCCAGGCACTTGCCGCTGCCAGTAAAGCTCCACGCATTCCTATTCCCCCGTTCGACCGGGCGGATAGTAATCATGCTATTGCGAGTCAATCTCATTTCCGATGTCGACAGGCCGACATGCCCAGACAGCGAGGTCGTCCAGGCGGCCTTTGCATTGATCGAGAATGTCAGGATGCCGCTGTTCCGTCGTGTATCCGGAACAGGCGGGGACGGCCAAAGCGGCCGTCAGATCACATATTCGACGGTGGTGATCTGCGTCTGCTCCGCACGGGCTGCGTTGCGCTTGGTGACCAGTTCGGCATGGAGAACGGTGATGGTGTCGCTGCCCGCGGTCTTGAACATGAAGGGCAGCACCGCGTGGAGCGTGCAGCGCGCGCCGCCCCACATCATCTTCAGCCCGAAGTGCGAGGCGACGCCGAAATGCTCCGTATAGCTTTCGCCGACCGATTTCGGGTGATCCAGGAACAGGCGGCGGAACATGGCGGGCCTCATCTTTACGCTTCGGTTGGAGATAATCACGCCTGCGGCCGCTTGCCAGCCTTGTTCGCGACGCTTGCCAGCATATCCGCGGCAAGCTGACTGAGCGTATCGTCCCGCGCGCCCATCACCACGATCCGGTCGCCGGGCCGTGCCTCTGCGACGAGGTGCGCGGCGGCTGCCTCGCGCGCGGGAATATGGAGTGCCGTGCGCCCGGTGGCGGCGACGTCGGCGACGATATCGGCGCTGGTCACCTCGCGGTTCACTGTGCCGCCCATATAGACCGGGTCAGGCAGGACGAGCAGGTCTTCCGCAGCCAGCTTGTCCGCCAGCGTCGCGACCAGCTCGCCGCGCATCACCTTGAGCGGGCCATAGCCATGCGGCTGGAACAGGATGAGCAGCCGCCCGGGAAAGGCGTGAAGCGCGTCGAGCGTGGCGGCGATCTTGTCGGGGTTGTGGCCGAAATCGTCGATCACGGAGATGTCGTTGGCCTCGCCGACCAGTTCCATCCGCCGCCGAAGCCCGGTGAAGCCGCTGATCGCCCGTACCGCCTCGGCCAGCGGCACGCCCGCCGCGCGCACCGCGCCGATCGCGGCGAGCGCGTTCGACACATTGTGACGACCGGGTACTTTCAACGACACTGCCACCGGCGCCGCGCCGCGTTCGGACAGGCTGAAATCGACGCCGAACGGACGCTGCACCAGACCGATCGCGACAAGGTCCGCCTCAAGCCCGATCGAGAAGGTCAGGCAGCGTTCCGGCGGCAGCGTCGTCGCCAGCGCCGCGCCGTCGGCATTGTCCAGGTTGATCACAGCGGTTGTCGAACGCGCGATGAAATCGCCGAACAGCGTGCGCAGCTCGTCGAGCGACTTGTGATCGAGACTGACATTGTTGAGCACAGCGATCTTCGGCCAGTAGAGCGCGATCGATCCGTCGCTCTCGTCGACCTCGCTCACGAACGCCTCGCCGCCGCCGACCAGCGCGCTGGCAAAGGGGGCATCCTCGCCCGCGAAATTCTTCATCACCGCGCCGTTCATCACGGTCGGGTCGCGGCCGGTGGCGTGCAGGATCCAGCCGATCATGCCGGTCACGGTCGACTTGCCCGATGTGCCGGCCACGCCGATCGGCAACGGAGCCGCGTTGAACAGCTTGGCGAGCAGTTCCGCGCGGCTCATCCGCTTCGCGCCGACCGCGTCTGCCGCGACGATATCGGCGACAGTCGATTCGACGGCGGCGGAGGCGACGACGATCTGGCTTGCCGAGGTGATGCCGCTGCCGTCCTGCGGGAACAGGGCGACGCCCTTGGCGCGCAGATCGGCGAACTTGGCGGGAAGCCGGTCCTGGTCGAGCGTCCGGTCCGATCCCGCGACGCGGGCGCCCTTGCCGGCGAGGATCATCGCAAGCGGCATCATGCCGCTGCCGCCGATCCCGACGAAGAAGTAGGATTTGCCGTCGTGCATGGCTGCGCGCTATCGCGGGATTCGCGGATCGGGGCAAGCGAGAGGGTGGTAATGCGGATCGGAATCGTCGCACCCGGAAGGCCGATCGACCGGGCGCTGGCCGACCGTGCGACGGCGTTCGCGGCTGAACGCTTCCCGGAAGCCGAGCTCGTTTTCCATCCGCAATGCTTTCTGAGCGACGGTGGGCATTTCGCGGGCGCCGATGATGTGCGGGCGGGGGCGTTTCTGGATGTCGCCAACGACGCTGCGATCGGTGCGTTGTGGTTCGCACGCGGAGGGTATGGCGCTAACCGAATCCTGCAGGCGGTGATGCCGGACCTTGGGCCCGCCGCCCGCATGAAAAGCTATTGCGGCTATTCCGACGCCGGTTTCCTGCTCGGGGCGCTCCATGCGGGGCGGATCGGCCGCTCGGTCCACGCCCCTTTGGTCGGCGATCTCCTGCGTGACCGGGGCGAGGCGGCGGTCGCGCGGACCCTCGGCTGGCTGGTCCGGAGCGATCGTGCCGGACTCGAGCCGAGCCTCGGCGCAGCGCCGGCCGTGGCCTTCAACCTCGCAATCCTGAACGCCCTGATCGGTACGCCATGGCTGCCCGACCTGACCGGCCATGTCCTGATGATCGAGGACCTGTCCGAGCCGCTCTACCGGATCGACCGGATGCTGTTCCATATGGCCCATGCAACCCAGCTAAGGGGCCTCGCGGGCGTGCGGCTGGGGCGGGTGAGCGATGTAGTCCCCAACGATCCGCCCTTCGCTGAAAGCGTGCTCCAGATGGTCGAGCGCTGGTGTCGCGAGATGGGGGTGCCACTCCTGGGGGCGGCCGATATCGGCCACGATGCGGACAACAAGGTGGTGCCGTTCGGGCTTGCGTGATTCCTGCTCCCGCTGGCGAAAACTTACGCGCAATACCCGGTTGCGTGTCGTGCCAATGACTGGGAAGCTGCCGATCCGCTCCCGGCTTGCGAGAAGCAGGAAACGGACCGGCGGCCGGTCAGCTCAAAGTCGCCCGGATCGCATCGTTAAGCCATGTCCACGCTGCCTGCTCTTCCCCCGAGGCCTTCTGCCCGCGCAGTTCGGCGAGAAGCTGGCGATATCGCCCGATCCGGCCCGACAGCTGCTGGTATTGCGCCATGTGCCAGTCGGCAAAGGCGCGATCCGGTCTTCGGCCCATGGCTGCCGCTGATCTTCCCAGCCAATGGCGGGCAATCGTCGCGGCCTGATCGCCGTCAGGCGACAGGCCTTCGGCGACGGCCCTGGCTGAAGCGTCATAGGCTTCCATCGAGGCTGTCTGATAGGCCGCAGGATCGAGCGTGTCCGTCCAGAATGCGTTCATCGCCTGGCGCATCTCGCGAACGAAATCGTCGTCGGCAAGCATGCCGGCCAGTTCATCCCAGGCGGCCAGATGTTCAGGCCCCGGGTCGTCGGGCAGTTGCGGGATGTTCGATGCCAGTATCTGCGCACGCATTGTGTCGTCGATCGCCGCATCGCTCGCGATGCGATCGTAGAAGCCCTCGATGAGGGTCCGCATCTCGTTGCCGCTTATTTTGCTCATGGTCCAAATCCTCCTTAGATCGTCTTCGGCAGGGTCTGGGAGGCGTAGCGTGGCACGAAGGACGATCGCCATTCGGCGTCTCGCTGCAATTTCCGCATCGAGGATTTCGAGTCGGGTCCGCAGTACGTCGGCCAACGACAGCTTGCGCTCAAGCAAGCGCCGGATGAGGTCGAGCTCAACCCCGGCTTCGCGCAACGCACGAATGAGATCGAGCTTGGCGACATCTACCGCCGTGTAGAGGCGATAGTTCTTCGCTGTTCGAAGGCTCGGCGGCAGCAGCCCGCGATCCGAATAGAACCGGATACGCCTGACCGATTGGCCCGAAAGCCGGGCCAGATCGCCAATTGTGTACGACTTCGCTCCCATGGCGACTCGATTACGGTCTCCACCAGATGGAAGGTCAATCCGCAAAATCGCTCGGCGGCCGTCAGCTTTTTTCCGCTTCCGGATAGTCGGCTTTCGGGCGCCTCAATCGCGCGGCAGTTCGCGGATCTCTACCGTGCCGCCGCATTCGAAGACGGGATTGCCAGACAGCAGCGCGCGGGCCGACGCCAGATCCTCCGCCCGCACCCGAATATACCCGCCGAGATGGGGGCTCATGACCCCGGGCGCGCCCTGCTTGCGGAACATGTCGCCGGTTCCGATCGAGCTGCCCCCGTCGAATATCCCCAGCGCGCGCAGGGCTGCCAGATAGGGAGGCCACATGTCCAGAGACAGTGCGTCGACCGTGTCGTCGTGCATCAGCATGATGAAGTCGCGCATGCTCGGCCCCTCGGTCTCCATGGTCATGCCATCAACCGGCTTGGCCATCCGATCCGCACCAGCGTCTCGTCGGGGTCGCTCAGCGCGAATTCGTACATGCCCCAGGGCTTGTGGGTCGGGCCGCTCTTTTCGAGGATCTTGCCCGGGAAGCGCGCCGCGAACGCATCGACATCCTCGGTATAGAGATACAGGCCGAACGGGTTCCGTCCCTTGATCAGCCAGCCCTCGACCGCATCCGTCAGGTGGATGTCGCCGCCGCGTCCGTCGGAAAGCATGCGATACCCGTCATGTTCGTTCTTGCTCGCCTCCTCCTGGAAGAAGCCGAGCCGGTTGTAGAACGCCTCGGACGCATCGAGATCGTTGCAGGGCAGGATCGCCGTCAGCCTGGTCATCACGAATCCATCTTCCGGTTTGAGTCGGTAAATTAATACGCTATGCGTATTATTATGTCGAGCCAGCTCCATCGCGATTCCGATATCGCCCTGATCGTCCGGGCGATTTCCCGGCTGGGTCGCCGGTTGCGGGCCGAGGTGCCACCCGGTGACCTCAGCACCGGCATGATCGGCCTGCTGGCGGCACTGTATCGCGAGGGGCCGATGCCGGGCGTTGCGCTCGCCGAGGCGGAGGGACTGAAGCCGCAATCGCTGACCCGCCTGCTCGCCGCCATGGAGGCAGGGGAACTGATCGAACGGGCGCCCGACCCGGAGGACCGGCGCAACCTGGTGATCTCGATCACGGTGAAAGGGCGCAAGGCGTTGCGCGGGGCGATGCAGGAGCGGCGGCGCTGGCTGGCCGACCGGATTGCCGATCGGCTTTCCGACGAAGAACGCAAGACGTTGATCGATGCCGCCGAACTGATGCTAAGAATCGCCCTCTGACTTGCCTATATAGGTCACGCGTGCATAAGCCCGCGCTTCTTCCATCAACACAGAAAGTACCGATTTCGTCATGTCCGAGATGTTCCGCATAACGCTGCCCGACGGTTCCGTCCGTGAGGTAGCCCCGGGGACTACCCCGGCGGACATCGCCGCGGCGATCGGTCCGGGCCTGGCCAAGGCGGCGATCGCCGCGCGCGTCGATGGCGATCTGCGCGACATCATGCGCCCGTTCGAGGGCGACGCGAACCTCGCGCTGGTGACCGGTCGTGATGAGGCGGACGCGCTTGAGCTTGCCCGCCACGATTATGCTCATGTGCTGGCCGAGGCAGTGCAGGCGCTGTTCCCCGGCACGCAGATCACCTTCGGCCCTTCGACCGACGACGGCTTCTATTACGACTTCGCGCCGAAAGACCGGCCCTTTACCGAGGAGGACCTGCCCGCGATCGAGGCGGAGATGCGCAGGATCATCGCCGCCGACAAGCCGCTCCGCCGCGAAGTGTGGAGCCGCGAGCAGCTCATCCAGCGCTGGCGCGAACAGGGCGAGAGCTTCAAGGCCGAATGGGCCGCCGAACTGCCGGAGCATGAGGAGTTGACGGTCTATTGGTCCGGCGGCGACTGGCTCGACATGTGCCGCGGGCCGCACCTCGCCTCGACCGGCAAGCTCGATCCCCAGGCGTTCAAGCTGACGCGCGTCTCGGGCGCCTATTGGCGCGGCGACCAGAACAACGCGATGCTCAGCCGCATCTATGGCACCGGCTGGCTCAACAAGAAGCAGCTCGACCAGCATCTCTTCCGTCTGGAAGAGGCGGCGAAGCGCGACCATCGCAAGATCGGCCAGGAGATGGACCTGTTCCACCTTCAGTCCGAGGCGCAGGGCTCGGTGTTCTGGCACCCCAAGGGTTATATCCTGTGGCGCCAGCTCGAGGCCTATATGCGCCGCCGTCTTGATGCGGCCGGCTATGCCGAGGTGAAGACGCCGCAGCTGATGGACGCGCGCCAGTGGGAGCAGTCCGGCCATTGGGGCAAATATCGCGAGAACATGTTCGTCGTGCCGGACGAGATCCCCTCGACTGATGACGAGGCGCCGATCCTGTCGGGCAAGTCCGACCTGATGGCGCTGAAGCCGATGAACTGCCCGGCGCATGTCCTGATCTTCCGCCAGGGTATCAAGAGCTATCGCGATCTGCCGATCCGCATGGCCGAGTTCGGCTGCTGCCACCGCAACGAGCCGCACGGCGCGCTGCACGGCATCATGCGTGTGCGCCAGTTCACCCAGGACGACGCGCATATCTTCGTGCGCGAGGACCAGCTGATCGAGGAAGTGCGCAATTTCTGCGAGCTGCTCGACAGCGTTTATCGCGATCTCGGCTTCGAGGATTATGCGGTGAAGCTCGCGCTTCGCCCGGAGAAGCGCTTCGGCACCGACGAGATGTGGGACCGCGCGGAGGCCGAGCTGCGCCAGGCGGTCGTCGAGTCGACGCTGAGTGACACGATCAAGGCGAAGTTCGAGGAACTGCCCGGCGAGGGCGCCTTTTATGCGCCGAAGCTTGAATTCCACCTGACCGACGCGATCGGCCGTACCTGGCAGGTCGGCACGATCCAGTCGGACCGCGTGCTGCCCGACCGACTCGACGCCAGCTATGTCGGGGAGGACGGCAACCGCCACCGCCCGGTGATGCTCCACCGCGCCATTTTGGGCACGTTCGAGCGCTTCATCGGCATCCTGATCGAGCATCATGCCGGCCGTTTCCCGCTCTGGCTCGCGCCGGTGCAGGCGGTGGTCGCGACGATCGTGTCCGACGCCGACGCGTATGCGAAGGAGGTCGCGGCGAAGCTGGCGGCGGCGGGGCTGCGGGTCGAGACCGACCTGCGCAACGAGAAGATCAACTACAAGGTGCGTGAGCACAGCCTTGCCAAGGTCCCCAATCTGCTTGTCGTCGGCAAGCGCGAGGCGGAGGAAGGGACGGTCGCGCTGCGCCAGCTCGGCAGTGACCGGCAGCAGATGTTGAGCCTCGATGAGGCGATCGTCATGCTGAAGAAGGGGGCGACCCCACCCGATCTCTAAGCCGATCTTCGAGCTGTTCCCGGCGAAAGCCGGGGGCATCTTCCCCAACACGCGAAAAATCACTATATCGCCCTGTCCAACCACCAAGGAGCAGTACCTATCCGTCCTCCCATGATCCGGCGTCCCCAAGGGGCGCCCGTGCCGATGAACGGCCCGCGCTTCAACGAATTCATTGTCTCGCCCAAGGTCCGCGTGATCGATCAGGACGGCGAGAACCTCGGTGTCATGTACACCCGTGAAGCGATGGAGCAGGCGCAGAGTGTCGGGCTCGACCTTGTAGAAGTGTCGCCCAACGCGGATCCGCCCGTCGCGAAGTTCCTCGACGTCGGCAAATTCAAGTACGAGGCGCAGAAAAAGGCGAACCTCGCGCGCAAGTCGCAAAAGACGCAGGAGATCAAGGAGATCAAGATGCGTCCGAACATCGACGACCACGACTACGACACCAAGATGAAGAAGGTGATCGAGTTCATCGGCGAAGGCGACAAGGTCAAGATCACCCTGCGCTTCCGCGGCCGCGAGCTCAGCCACGGCCAGCTCGGCATGGCGCTGCTCCAGCGTGTCCAGGCCGATGTGGTCGAGACCGCCAAGGTCGAGGCCTATCCGCGCATGGAAGGCCGCCAGATGCTGATGGTCCTCGCGCCTAAGTAACATAGCAGAAACACGATTTTTTCCGCGGCGACGGCGTTGCCGCGGAATTCTCCGGGCGGCTTCGCCTAATCCAAGCATTCCGTAGCGTCAGTCCGCCGGTCAATAAGACCGGTTCGGTCTCTTTGTTGCGCCTCAGCATCACAGTTATTCAAAAAATCCCGGCCACGGGCTTTCTGCCTATGGACGAATGGCTCGCTGCGGCTATTCGAGAGGATACCCAATACTCAAAAAATAAAATCGGAGAGAATGTCATAATGCGTAAATCCGCGTATCTGTGGTCTGTAGCTGCCATTGCATTCACCGTACCCGCCTTTGCGCAGGACGCGCCGGCTCCTCAGCAGGAAGCCCAGTCCGCCGCGCACGACACCGCCGCCGCGGACGAAAGCGGCTCCGACATCATCGTCACGGCGACGCGCCGCGCCGAGCGTCTGTCCGAAGTGCCGATCGCCGTCTCCGCGGTCAGCCAGCAGGCACTGCAGAATTCGGGCGCGACCGATATTCGCGCGCTGGCGCAGCTCGCGCCGTCGCTGCTCGTCTCTTCCACCGGCAGCGAGGCCAATGCGTCGGCCCGCGTTCGCGGCATCGGCACGGTCGGAGACAATCCCGGCCTGGAAAGCTCGGTCGCGGTGTTCATCGACGGCGTCTATCGCAGCCGCACCGGCTCGGGCCTCAACGATATCGGCGAGGTCGACCGGATCGAAGTGCTTCGCGGGCCGCAGGGCACCCTGTTCGGCCGTAACGCGAGCGCCGGCCTGATCAACGTCATTACCAAGGCGCCGTCGTTCGACTTCGGCGGCTATGGCGAGGCAAGCTATGGCAACTACAATAATATCCGTGTCGCCGGCGCGGTCACCGGGCCGATCACCGACACGCTCGCCTTCCGTCTTGACGGTGTCTACGGCAAGCGCGACGGATTCTATTACGACACGGTCAACAAGACCGACTACAATAATCGCGACCGTTATTTCGTGCGCGGCCAGCTTCTGTTCCAGCCAAGCTCCGACCTGTCGGTACGGCTGATCGGCGACTATACCTATCGCAACGAGAAATGCTGCGGCGCGGTCTATGTCGACCTGCGCGAGAAGGTCGATCCGACCCCGGGCGTGCCAGGCGACTATGCCGTCTCGCCGACCAACCGCATCGTCGACATCATGAAGAGCATGGGCGCTGTCTTCCCGAGCGCCGACGATCCCTATAACCGCCGCATCGCGAACAGCCCGGGCCGCGCCTATAGCAACGTCACCAAGGATTATGGTGGGTCGGCGCAGATCGACTGGAATTTCGGCGGCGCCTCGCTGACCTCGATCACCGCGTATCGCGAGTACAAGGCGGGCGGCGCGTCCGACATCGACTATGGCAGCCTCGACATCGGCTACCGCCCGGCCGACGGCAACAATTATCGCCAGTTCCACACCTTCAGCCAGGAGCTGCGGCTGAACGGCTCGGCCTTCGGTGACAAGCTCGACTGGCTGATCGGCGGCTATTACAGCCGCGAGGACCTTCAGGTCGTCGACAACCTCAAGTTCGGCACGCAGTATGGCGCCTTCGCTGCCTGCCGCGTCGTCTCGGGCATCAGCCCGTCCGCCGCGCTGCGCAATCCGGCTGCCCCGGGCTGCCTCAGCCCGATCGGGATCGCCGCGGTGAACGGGGCGCTCGGCGCCGCCGCGCCGCTGGTCATCGCCAACCTCAACCGTCTCAGCACGCTGAACGACCTGGGCACCACCCGCGACGTCTATAACCAGCGGAGCGAGAACTTCGCTGTCTTCACCCACAATATCTTCAAGATCACCGACCGGCTGAGCATCACGGCCGGCCTGCGCTACACGCATGAGAAGAAGGACTTCAACGCCACCTTCCAGAACAACAACACCATCTGCGGCGCGCTTCAGGCAGGCACGGCGCAGGGCGGCCTTGGCGGCCTGCTGGCCAACCCGGCGCTTGCCTCCACCGCGGCGGGCATCATCACGCTCGGCTGCACCGGCAACTCGACGGCGGCGCTGAGCGGCAAGACGATCAGCGACAGCCTGAGCGAGGGCGAGCTCACCGGCACCGGCGTGATCTCGTACAAGCCGGTCGACGGGCTGATGGTCTATGCGAGCTATTCGCGCGGCTACAAGGCGGGCGGCTATAACCTCGATCGTTCGGACCTCGGCCCGGCATATCTGGCATCGACCACCGCGAACCCGAACGCGGCGCTGCTTCGCTTCGATCCGGAGACGGTCAATTCCTACGAGGTCGGTTTCAAGTACAGCTCGCGCAAGTTCACCCTGAACGTCGCGGGTTTCCGTCAGGAGTTCAGCAACTTCCAGCTCAACACGTTCAACGGCACCAACTACATCGTCCAGAATATCGGGTCGTGCAAAGCGAGCCTGAACGGGGCGGACGGGGACAACAGCGCCGCGACCGGCGCTTGCTCCGCCGGCGTCAAGTATGGCGTGCTGTCGCAGGGTATCGAGATCGAGGCGGGGCTGTATCCGGCGCGCAACTTCGCGGTGAACCTTGGCTATACGCTGGCCGACACCAAGTATCGCCACAACCTGGTCGGCAGCGAAGCGGGCGAGGCGCTCGATCCGTTCCTGGCGTTGCTGCCGGGCCAGCAGATGTCGAATGCGCCGCGCAACGTCGTGACCATGTCGACCAGCTGGACGCCGGATATCGGGACGAGCGGGCTGTCGGCCCTGTTCTATGTCGATGGCCGCCTGAGCTCCGACTACAACACCGGGTCCGACCTGTTCGTCGAGAAGGAGCAGGACGGCTATTTCCTGATGAACGCCCGTGTCGGCCTTCGCGGGAAGGACCAGAACTGGAGCCTGGAATTCTGGGCGCAGAACCTGCTCAACACCAACTACACCCAGGTCGCGTTCAATGCCCCGTTCCAAGGGGCGGGATCGCAGTCCCAGGTTCAGAAGTTCGGCGCGCCGAGTTTCGCGGTGGGCAACCAGATCTTCTCCGCCTTCCTCGCCGAGCCACGCACCTATGGCGTGACGTTGCGCAAGCGCTTCTGACCGAAGGCGCCCGATCCGATCCTTCGGGTCGGGCGCTGCCCTTCAGTTCGCGTGGAGCGGGTGAGTATAAGGATATGGCACCGGTTTGAATCAGGCCGGCGGTTCCCACAACTCGATCGCATTGCCTTCGGGATCGTGGATCCGGGCGAACTGGCCGACTGACGGGTCGTTCCATTCAGGCTTGGTGATGATCTCGATGCCGGCTGCGTTGAGCTGTTCGAGCAGCGAATCGAGGTCGCTGACGCGCAGGTTGATCATCCACTGGCGGTCGGCGGCGAAATAGTCGGTGTCGGCCTTGAACGGCGCGAAGACGACCGGGCCGCCCGCCGCCTTCCACGCCCATTCGTCGGGGGCTCCCTGGTCGAGCGCGACGCAGCCCGCGCCGACGTTCAGATGCTCGCGATACCAGGCCGACAGCGCGTCCGGGTTGGTCGCGCGAAAGAACAGGCCGCCAATTCCCAATACCGGCATAGGACTCTCCTGTGTCAGATCATGCGGCTTCCTGCATCGGTGTGCCTGCCGCCGCTTCGAGCAGGCGTTTTTCGATTGCCTTGAGGCGAAGGCCGCCGGCGATCTTGTCGCCGGTCAGGTCGGTCAGATAGAAAGTGTCGACCGCGCGCTCGCCATAGGTGGCGACATGCGCCGAGTGGATCGTCACCTTCGACTGGAACAGCGCATGTGCGAGTTGGTGCAGCAGCGCCGGCCGGTCGCGCGCATTGACCTCGATCACGGTGAAGCGATTCGAGGCGCGGTTGTCGATCAGCACGTTCGGCGCGATGTCGAACGCCTCGGCGCGGGTGCGCGGCAGCGGCTTGGCCATCAGCCGGTCGGCAAGCTTCGAGCGGTTGGCCAGCGCATCCTCGATCGCGCTCTTCAGCCGTCCGAGCTGGCCGGCATCGTCGAACGGGCGGCCGACCGGGTCCTGCACGAGGAAATTGTCGAGCGCCATGCCGTCGCGCGTGGTGTGGATTCGCGCGTCGATGATGTTGCCGCCCGCGACGCTGATCGCGCCGGCGATTCGGTAGAACAGGCCGGGATGGTCGGCGGCATAGACGGTGACGAGGGTCGCGCCGCGTTCCGGATAGACCTGCGCCGCGATGAAGAGCTGGGCCGAACCGGCCTCCTCGATCACGCGCGCGTTGCGGACCAGCACATCCTCTGGCTCGGCGACCCAATAGGGTTCGGGCAGGCGCTTCACCAGCGCGGCGAAGCGGGCATCGTCCCAGCCGAGTGCTGCCTGCAACGTTTCCTGCTTGGCGGCGATGCGTTCGCTGCGGCCCTTCTGCTTGTGGCCGAGCCGGAGCACTTCCTCCGCCGATTCATAGAGGTCGGAAAGGAGCTGGCGCTTCCAGCCGTTCCACACGCCGGGGCCGACCGCGCGGATGTCGACCACGGTCAGGGCCAGCAGGAGGCGAAGGCGTTCGGGACTCTGCACGATCTCGCAGAAATCCAGGATGGTCTTGAAGTCGGACAGGTCGCGCTTGAAGGCGGTGGCCGACATCAGCAGGTGCCATCGCACCAGCCAGGCGACCGTCTCGGTCTCCGCCGCGTTCAGGCCGAAGCGCGGGCAGAGCCGGTGCGCGACCTCCGCACCCAGGATCGAATGATCGCCGCCGCGGCCCTTGGCGATGTCGTGGAGCAGCACGGCGACATAGAGCACGCGGCGCGAGACGATCTGCTTCATGATCGCGGCGGAGAGCGGATGATCCTCGTTGAGCTCGCCGCGCTCGATCTTCGCGAGCAGGCCGATGGCGCGGATGGTGTGCTCGTCGACTGTGTAATGGTGATACATGTCGAACTGCATCTGCGCCACGACCTTGCCGAAATCCGGCACGAAGCGGCCGAACACCCCCGCCTCGTTCATCCAGCGCAGCACCGTCTCCGGATCGCGCGGCGAGGTCAGCACGTCGAGGAACAGCGCATTGGCCTGAGGGTCGCGGCGGATGTCGTCGGCCAGCTTCGCGTCGCGCGCGGCGGCGCGCATCGCTAGCGGGTGGATCTCCATGCCGTGCCTGTCGGCCAGCGCGAACATCTCGATCAGGCGGACCGGCTTCTTCTGGAGGAAGTCGTCGGAAGGCAAGGCGAGCCGGCCGCGGTCGATGGTAAAGCCGTTGAGCTTGCCCGGCGCGCGGCGGAGCGTCGGGAAGCCGAAACGGCGCCCGCGCGCGGCGAACTTCTCGTCGAGATGCGCCAGGAAGACGCCGGTCAGGTCGCCGACCGTCTTCGCCTGCAGGAAGTAATATTGCATGAAACGCTCGACGCTCGACTTGCCCGGCCGGTCGGCGAAGCGCATCCGCTCGGCGATCTCGCGCTGCAGGTCGAAGGTCAGCCGGTCCTCGGCGCGGCCGGCGATGCTGTGGAGGTGGCAGCGCACCGCCCAGAGGAAGTTCTCGGCGCGGTGGAACAACCGGTATTCGGCGCGGCTGAGCAGGTCGGCCTCGACCAACTGCGCGGGCTCGCTGACATTATAGGCGTATTTGCCGATCCAGAAGAGGGTGTGCAGATCGCGCAGGCCGCCCTTGGCCTCCTTCACATTGGGCTCGACGACATAGCGCGTGTCGCCCATCTTGCGGTGGCGCACCTCGCGCTCGGCGAGCTTCTCGGTGATGAAGGTTCGCGCGGTGCCTGCCTGTACCTCGGCGTGGAACTTCGCCGCCGCTTCGTCGTAAAGCGCCATGTCGCCCCAGACATAGCGCGCCTCGAGCAAGGCGGTGCGGATCGTCACGTCGCTCCTTGACTGGCGGACCATCTCATCGAGCGAGCGGCTGCTATGGCCGACCTTCAGCCCGAGATCCCACAGCGCATAGAGCATGGTCTCGATCACCTGCTCGGCCCAGCCGGTCTGTTTCCAGGGGGTGAGGAAACCGATGTCGATGTCCGAATAGGGCGCCATCTCGCCGCGGCCATAGCCGCCGACCGCGATCAGGGTGAGGCGTTCGGCCGCGGTCGGGTTGCTCAGGCGGTAGAGGCGGGTGACGGTGAAGTCGTAGAGCAGGCGGAGAAGCTGGTCGGTCAGGAATGCCTGGGCGGCGGCCGCCTCGAGCCCGCGCGAGGGATGCTCGATGAGGCGGCGGGCGATCTCGGCGCGGCCGGCGTCGAGCGCCGTCTTGAGGATATCGGTGGCGGCGCGGCGAAGCGCGAGCTTGTCCTCGCCCTCAAGCGCGGCAAGCGCATCGGCAAGCAAGCGGCGATCGATGATCGCGCGGCGGTGCGGGAGGGAGTCGAAGCGGCCTGTCATGATCGGGAGATAGGGGTTTCGAAGGATGGCGTCACGCGCGTTGCAGCGCCATCTTCTTTCCTTCTCGCCTTGTGGGAGACGGAGGCCCCGAGGGCCGGATGAGGGGGAGTGAGGTTCGAAACCCTCGCGCGTGTCCCCCTCACCCTTCCCATCGCTATGCGATGGGCCCCTTCCCTCTCCCACAGGGGGAGAGAGCGGAAGAGGGTCGCTCCGCTCACGACTCCTTCGCCAGCGCCTTCAGCCGATACAGCACGTCAAGCGCCTCTCGCGGCGTCAGCGCATCCACGTCGATCTTCTCCACCTCGGTCTTCAGCAGGTCGGTCTCCTGCTCGACCTCGGCGGTAACCGAGGCGAAGAGGGGCAGGTCGTCAAGGCCGGCCGCGATGCCGCCGGTCTTGGCGCGGCCGGCTTCGAGCTTGGCGAGGACCGCCTTGGCGCGGGCGATCGTCACCGGGGAGAGGCCCGCCAGCCGCGCCACGGCGAGGCCGTAGCTGCGATCGGCCGGGCCTTCGCTCACCTCGTGGAGCAGGACCAGATCGCCCTTCCATTCGCGCGCGCGGACGTGGTGGAGGGTAAGCGCGTCGCAGCGTTCCGCCAGCCGGGTCAACTCGTGATAATGGGTGGCGAACAGGCAGCGGCAGCGATTGTCCTCATGGATCGCCTCGACCACCGCCCATGCGATGGCGAGTCCGTCATAGGTCGAGGTGCCGCGCCCGACCTCGTCGAGGATGACGAAGCTGCGCGGTGTCGCCTGGGCCAGGATCGCGGCGGTCTCGACCATCTCGACCATGAAGGTCGAGCGGCCTCTTGCGAGATTGTCCGAAGCACCGACCCGGCTGAACAGGCGATCGACCAGGCCGAGCTTCGCTGATGTCGCTGGGACATAGGCACCGGCCTGGGCGAGCACCGCGATCAGCGCGTTCTGGCGCAGGAAGGTCGATTTACCGCCCATGTTCGGGCCGGTCACCAGCCAGAGGCGCGAGTCCTCGGAGAGCCTGCAGTCGTTCGCGACGAAGCGCTCGCCCCGCGCGGCCAGGGCGTTCTCGACCACGGGATGGCGGCCGCCCTCGATCTCGAAGCAGCTATGTTCGACCAGGGCAGGACGGGTCCAGCCGCCCTCCGCCGCGCGCTCCGCCAGGCCGGAGGCGACGTCGAGCCGCGCGAGGGCGTCGGCGGTCGCGGCTATCGGTTCGCGGCGGTCGAGCGCCGCCGTTGTCAGGTCTTCGAGATGTGCGGCTTCGGCGGCGAGGGCATGGGCACCTGCCTGGGTCACCTTCATCGCGACATCGTGCAGCGCGGGCGCGTTGAAGCGGACCACGCCGGCGAGCGTCTGGCGATGGGTGAAGCCGCTGTCCGCCTTCATCAATGGATCGGCGGCACGGGCCGGAACCTCGATATGATAGCCGAGCACGCCATTGTGGCGGATCTTGAGCGCCGACACGCCGGTCTGGGTACGGAATTCCGCCTCAAGCGCTGCAATGGCGCGACGGCCGCCGGCACCGGCATCGCGCAAATCGTCGAGCGCGGCGTCATAGCCCTCGGCAATATAGCCGCCGGCCGAGACGTCGATCGGCGGCGAGGGCACGAGCGCGCGGGAGAGCAGGTCGATCAGCCCGCCATGACCGCGCAGTTGCGGGGCAAGCTCGGCGAGCAGGGCGGGGGGCTGGTCGATCCTGTCGAGCCGCTCGCCCAGCTTCCACGCGCCGTCGAGCCCGTCGCGAAGCTGGCCGAGATCGCGGGGAGAACCGCGTCCGGCGGCGAGGCGGCCGAGCGCGCGGCCGACATCGGGAAGACTGCGGAGCGTGGATCGAAGCGCCTCGCGCAGCCCGCTATCGTCATGGAGCAGCTGCACGAGATCGAGCCGGGCCTCGATCCGGGCGCGATCGACCAGCGGGGCGCCGATATCGGCCGCAAGCGCGCGCGCGCCGGCGCCGGTGACGGTACGGTCGACCGAGTCGAGCAGGCTGCCCTTACGCTGGCCCGAGGCGGTGGCGGTTAGTTCAAGGCTTTCGCGGGTGGCGCCGTCGATCGCCATCTGCTGCGCTGCCTGGAGCAGGCGCGGCGGGCGCAGGAAGGGGAGCGAGCCCTTCGCCGTGTGATCGAGATAGGCGACGAGCCCGCCGGCCGCGACAAGGCCGGCGCGGCTGAACTGGCCGAAGCCGTCAAGCGTGGCGACGCCGAACAACGCCTTCAGCCGCGCCTCGCCATTGGCGGTGTCGAACTCGCTGCGGGGGCGCAGCGTGGTCGCGATCTCGGCGAACGTGCCGGCTTCCGACGCGATCGTCTCGGCCGGGGCGAGGCGGGCCAGTTCGGCACCCAGTCCTGCCGCATCGGTCTCGATCAGCTCGAACCGGCCGGTCGAGACGTCGGCGGCGGCGAGGGCGACGCCGCCCGCGACCTCGCCGATCGCGACGCACCAATTGGCGGTGCGGGCGTCGAGCAGGGCCTCCTCGGTGAGCGTGCCGGCCGTCACCACGCGGATGATCGCGCGGGAGACGAGCGCCTTGGAACCCATCCGCGCCCTGGCCTCGGCCGGGCTTTCGGTCTGCTCGGCGATGGCGACCCGGTGGCCGGCCTTGATCAGGCGGGCGAGATAGCCTTCAGCCGCATGGACCGGCACGCCGCACATCGGGATCGGCACGCCGTCATGCTCGCCGCGGGCGGTGAGCGCGATGTCGAGCACGGCGGCGGCGATCTTCGCGTCCTCGAAGAACATCTCGAAGAAATCGCCCATGCGGTAGAAGAGCAGGCAATCCGCTGCATCGGCCTTCAGCGCGAGATATTGCGCCATCATCGGAGTCGGGGCGGGGGAGGGGGCGTGCATCGGCGGTTGGGTAGCGGGAATTTTGCGAGCCGTCATCGGGGAGGTGGCGCGCGTGCCGAAGCAGTCGGGATTTTGCCGTGGACAGGCCGGGCGGCGGCGCGCTCGGGACCGGCCGGGGCGTTTGAATCGAGCTGGTTCACCGCTGTTTTCTGCTGTTTCGGCGCTTTCGTTTTTTCTTCCGCTGTTATGTTGGATTTTCGGGTCGAAATCCTCTTTTCGGATCAAAGGCTTGGGGGCGATTTTCCCTGTTACTGCGGAACAGCGGTAAAATGTGCGGAAAGTGGCGGAAAAATCGCTCCCAGTCGGGGCGGGTTCCCCCTTTCGGATGGTTTGATTCAACGCGCCGGCGCGGGCCGACTTTTCTAAGGCGATGCTATCCATTGCCGGGGGCTGCCACGGATGGGGCGAGAATAGAATCGAACCTGCCCATCGAAATCGGCCGCCCCGGCCCTTTGCCCTCCCGCCGATGCGGTGCCGGCAAAGGCTGAGATTGACTCGGCTGGCGGAGCGGCCAGTATCGCGTGATGGATCGACGGACGATGATCGGGGTCGGACTCAAGGCCGGGATAGCGATGGGCATTGGATTGCCGGGCGGCGGCTGCGCCGCTGCGGTGCGGGCTGGAGCGGCGCCGTACGAGATGCCGCTCGAAAGCGAACCACACCTGCGGACGCTGATGCAATGGCCGGTGGCTGTCGCGACCTATGGCGCGCGCGACCTGACGAGGGTGCAGGCGGCGATCGTCCGTGTCGCCAACGCGATCGCGGAGCATGAGCCGGTGGCGATGCTCGCCGCGCCCGATGCGATCGGCCTGAAGCGGCCGGCCTTTTCCGGCGGCGTCGAGTTCTGGGAGATCCCGACCGACGATCTTTGGTGCCGCGACAGCGGCCCGACCTTCGTGCGCGGCGCTGACGGCAAGCTGGCGGTCGCGCATATCCGCTTCAATGGCTGGGGCGGCAAGCAGCCCCATGCCAACGACGCGCTGGTCGCGCGCCGTGTTGCGTCCCGGCTTGGCCTGGCGCTGGTCGACAGCGGCGTGGTCGGCGAGCAGGGCGGCGTCGAGCATGACGGCGACGGTACCATGCTGGCGCATGCCAGTTGCTGGGTGAACGACAATCGCAATCCGGGGCTCTCCGCCGACCGCATCGCCGCGCGGCTCGGCGTGGCGCTGGGCGCGCGCAAGATGATCTGGGCGCCGGGCATCAAGGGTGCCGACATCACCGACGATCATATCGACGGACTGGCGCGGTTCGTCGGGCCGGGCCGGGTGGTGATCCAGATCGACGACGAGCTCGACCCCGGGGATCCGGGATCGCTGTCGGCGCACCGGACGCTGGGCATCCTCGAACGGGCGACCGACGCGCGCGGACGGCGGCTGTCCATCGTCCGCCTGCCCGAGCCGGAGGATATCCGCTCGCGGCGCGAGGACTTCGTCGCCAGCTATGTCAATTATTATGTTTGCAATGGTGCGGTCATTGCGCCGCAGTTCGGCGACCAGCGTGCCGACGATGAGGCACGCGAGACGCTGGCGACGCTCTATCCCGGCCGGGCGGTGGTGATGCTCGATATCGATGCGATCGGTGAATCGGGCGGGGGCATCCATTGCGCGACGCAGCAGCAACCGCGCGGATAGCGCGGCGGCCCGCGGCACCTGTACGCCAGATTACCGCTCCATTCAGCATCCCGATCCGGTTTCGAGCGTAGTCTTTTTCATGTCCGATTCGACGGACAGGAAGGACCAGGCGATGAAAATCTCACACGTCTTTGCCGCAACCGGGCTGGCGGTTGCCTCACTCACTATCAGTACCAGCGCCGATGCGCAGCGATGGGGTGGTCATGGTGGCGGTGGCTGGCACGATCACGGCGGCCGCGGCGATTATGGCCGAGGCGGCGGCCGCGGCTGGGACCGTGGCTGGCACGGCTACCGTGGCGGCTGGGACGGGCCCCGCTACCGGCCTTATCGCTGGCGCGGCGGTTATGGCTGGTACGGGCCGCGGTGCTGGACCGAGTGGCGGTACGGGTATCGGGTGCGCATCTGCCGCTGACGCGCTGACTGGCGGGACGAGCGGGGCCCGCCTGTCTGCATTTCGCGCGAGTTCTCCGGGTCAATCGGCACCAGGCACATCGCACGACCGAGGTGAAAGGGCTTCACGAGAGCTTTACCTGTCACGGGCTATTGCGCCTCGTACCGTCGGGAGGAGCCGGAATGAGCGTAAGTGTGGCCTTCGCGACCGGCCGGGCGCACCGGCGCCTCAGTCGAACCGGTCCGCTGATCGCTCTCTGCCTGTTGTTTTCCAGTTCCTGTTCGAACGCCGAAGCGCAGTCGTGGCAATGCCGCACGCCGGCGGGGACGTTCGCCAGCCACGATATCGCGGTGCCCGAGGCAACGACTCAGTTCACCGGCGAGATGATGATCCGCAAGGCCAATGGGCTCAGCCAGTGGCATCCGACAGCGAAGGTCGCGTTCAACGACCTCGATCTCGCCGGGGCCGGATGTCGTTGCAACGGTGTCGTCGCCACATGGTATCCGGAGAACCCCGATTTCTTCCTGGTCTCCCTGTCAGTCGACGGCCGACAGATTCCGCTAGGGCTCGTGCCGTATGACAAGCCGGTCACGTTCAAGCTCACCTTCGCGCGCGACGGCGCGCTGAAGCTCGAGGTGGGAACCGGCGTGACGACCGGCAGGTCGTCGATACCCAAGCGAAACAATCTGCACCTGAGCTGTTCGACGGCTGACGTCGATTTCAAGGTTACCGTCATTCCCCCCGTAGAGGAGCGTTCTCCGGAACGGTGCCCGTTCGCCGCGCAGGAACAATGGAGCGCGGCTGATATCGATCGCTATTGCAAGGTTCGCCGATAGCCGGGGCGAATGGGTCGGAAATGGCACGGCCTTATTGTGAATCTGCGAGGTGATAACCGCAGACCGAAAGACATCATCGATCGCGATGGGCGATGGCGTTCTGCCGGTCGGGAAAAGGGCGGAGATTGATCTGGACCCCTCATGCGCCGCGGGATAGCTTCGACGCATGATATTGTTCATCCTGTTACTTGCCGCGCAAGCGGACACAGCCGCTGCCAACGCACTGGACGCATCCAGACCCCGCCCGGATGGAAATATCGGCTCATGGTTCAGCGAGGACGACTATCCGACGCAGGCGTTGCGCGAGCAAGCATCGGGAACAGTCGCATTTACCGTCGATGTCGATGCGAGCGGTGCGCCGGTGAAATGCATCGTGACGAAGGGTACCGACTCACCGAGCCTGGACAACGGAACCTGCACGGTCGTGATGCAGAAGGGGCGCTTCATCGCCGGGCGGGATGCTACGGGCCGGGCGGTCGCCGGGCAATATTCCAGCCGCATCCGTTGGGAGATGCCGCAAGCCACCGGACCCAGGGTGCTGATCACGGTTTCCGGGGCCGATAACAGCGTGTGCACCTTCGAGCTTGATGGCAAGACGCGACACCTCAATCCTGCCAATTGCCGTGGCTTGGCCTATGCAGTTGTGCAGGGCGGGCGGTCGCTGAACAAACCGATATCGATCCAGATTCCGGATGTGCCGGGGATGATGTTGCCGGAAGGGCAGTAGGGGCAGGCTAGCATTAATTTTGTGCGCGGGGGCAAGCGGGCGGGTGTTGACCATCTGGATTTGGTAATATTGTCAGGGAAGTCCACCGTCGCTGTAATCTCAGCTTTGTCCTAAATATTAAAATTTACGCTGAATGCTGGCGGGGTCGTAAGGTTGGCATTCGCCCGAATAATCGCCTGCCTTACCATTGATGCTGATCCGGCCGCCGATCCGGTCAAGGCGCAGTTTTGGCGAGTTGATCACGTTCACTTGAATTGTACCGGTTATCTCGCTGTCAGAACGCTTGACGTTTTTGACCTGGAACCATCCACCCGAGCCACCGTGCACTGGCGGGAGCATAGCGCGCGGCATCCTGACGCGCCCTGTGCCGTCGTCGTTGATCTCGACATTCACCTGATCGTCGAACGGAACTGATCGCTGGCCTACCACTTGTCCCCAAGCTGAATTGCCATGGTTGTCGAAACCATATGCCGTCGAGCTTGAAACCCTGTTGCCTGCACCTGAACCGAGACAGACCAAGTAGAGCGTCTGGGCGGATGCAGGGACCGACCATAGTGCGGCAGTTGCAGCACTCAATCCGAGAATGTTTTTCATTTGATGCCTCCTCTATGCCAGGGCGTAACAGTGACCCTGCTGCAGCAATGGTCCGAGAATTCAGAACCTCGAAATACGACTGGAAATGTTACGCAATTGTACAGCGTCAGGCTGACGAATGGGGCGCAGGTCTTCCGATTTATCGCTCACATCGTGCGCACATGATGCTCAATGCCGCCTTGTCACTAAAGCATCGTGAACGCTGGCATCGGGCGCGTCTTCAGGTCGTGGCGCCCATGCGGGCAGCCCCTCTCCCTACTGCCAGATGTTCAATCAGATACATCCCCGCCGCTTGAAAATTCCGCATCAATATTAGCCCCTTCGATCGCGGCTCGTCTTTGGTGGCGCGTGCATGCTATCGGGCGGCGGATGCGAACGCGGAGGGAATATTGAGCAGCTTGCGGCCGACCGGCGGGCTTGCCGCCATGCTGATGCTGGCGGCCTGCGGGTCTGCGCCGGAGCGACAGGAAGCGCCGGCCGGGCCGCCGCCCAAGCCGAGTTTCGACCAGACCATACCGGGTGTCCAGGCGACCATCGCCGGGCTCGGTGCGCCCTGGGCCAAGCCGACCCGTAACGACATGGTGCCGGATGCCGCCACGGGCGGGACGATCATCTCGACCAGCGGGGACCGGGGCGAGGCGAAGCTCTACCGGTTGCCGGACGGCTGGATCAGGCAGGTCGGCCTTGCTTCCGGGATGGGCAAGACCTGCGGCGACCCGGCCGATGTCGAGCGGGCGATCCCGTTGCTGCTGACCGGCCTTGCGACCAAGATGACGCTGACGCCCGCGCAGGCGCAGCGGCTCAAGGTGAGCGTGGCAGACGGGCCGCCCGTGACGGTCGAGCTGCGCGGGGTGCGAGTGACCGCGCAAGGCGGCTGCGTTCAGCAGCTGACCGTGACCGCGATCGAGCGGCCGCCATCGCCGCCGACCCGCCTCTGATCCCGCCCGGCGGGGTCACGCGCCGGGGTGTGTGGCGTCGAGCAGATTGTCGCGCAGCCTGCCGACCGCCTTTCGCAGGATCGGGAATTCCTCCGCGGTGAGGCCGGTCGCCTCGACCAGGTTCACGCACAGGCTCCTTTCATGCAGATCCCGCCCGGCTGCGGTCAGGCTGAGCAGCACCTGGCGTTCGTCAGCCAGGTCGCGTCGGCGGCTCAGATAACCAAGCGCCTCGAGCTTCTTGAGGATCGGGGTGAGCGTGTTGGATTCGAGAAACAGCTTCTCGCCCAGGCGACCGACGGTCTGGCCATCCTCCTCCGACAGCGCCACGATCACGATATATTGCGTGTAGGTGAGGCCGAACTGCTCGAGCAGCGGCTTGTAGGCCCGCCCGAACGCCAGATTGGCCGAGTAGATGGCGAAGCACAGAAAGTCGGATAATCTGAGGGTCGACAGGTCGACGGGAGCGGCGGCGGTCATGGCGGTTCCTTGACGGCGGCGTAGGTGCCGGGCGTTTCACCGATATAGATCGGATACGATTAAATCGGAAGGGGGTTGACTCGATGTTCGTCAAGTCTATTTACATCGTATCCGATTGAAGCGGATGCGACTAGTATCGTGAAGGAGCCAGAGCATGTCCGAGACCAAGATCCTCTACACCGCCAAGACCCACGCCACCGGCGGCCGCGACGGCGCGGCGCAGAGCAGCGACGGCCGGCTCGACATCAAGCTTTCCTCGCCCGGCACGTCCGGCGGCGGCACCAACCCGGAACAGCTGTTCGCGGCGGGCTGGTCGGCCTGCTTCATCGGCGCGATGGGGCTGGTGGCTCGCGAACTGAAGGTCGCCCTGCCGGCCGATCTGGCGGTTGATGCGGAGGTCGACCTGGCGAATGATTCGACCGGCTATTTCCTCCGCGCGCGGCTGAATGTCAGCCTGCCCGGCGTCGAGCGCGATGTCGCCCGGGCGCTGGTCGACGGGGCGCACCAGCATTGCCCTTATTCCAAGGCGACGCGCGGCAATATCGCGGTCGAGATCAACCTGGTCTGAGCTTCCTTTTGCGGAGCGGGAAGGCGTGGGCGGCACGTGCCGTCCACGCCTTCCCGCGTCGGGGGCAGGGGAGGAATGGCTATCGTCGTATCGGTGGTTACTTTTTGCCACTGACAGGGTTGTCCCGGCCAGCACCTTGCCGCAAGAGCCGTGGACCAGCATGCGCGGCAGGGTTGGCCCCGGAACGGGTCCGGGGTGACGTAGGGTCAACTTGCCTCTAAAGGCATTGATCCTATAGGATTCGCGCCCGCGTGATGGCGACGACGAAAGCGAGAGATGCATGGCCGAGGAATCGAACGTCCAGTTTTCCGAACGCGAGGCGCTGCTGTTCCATTCGGAAGGCCGGCCGGGCAAGATCGAGATCATCGCGTCCAAGCCGATGGCGACCCAGCGCGACCTGGCGCTGGCCTATTCCCCGGGCGTCGCCGTGCCGGTGCAGGCGATCTATGACGATCCCGCCACTGCATATGACTATACCGCCAAGGGCAATCTGGTCGCGGTAATCTCCAATGGCACCGCGATCCTGGGCATGGGCAATCTCGGCGCGCTCGCCTCCAAGCCGGTGATGGAAGGCAAGGCGGTGCTGTTCAAGCGCTTCGCCGATGTCGACGCGATCGACATCGAGTTGAAGACCGAGGATGTCGACCGGTTGATCGATGCGATCGAACTGATGGAGCCGAGCTTCGGCGGCATCAACCTGGAGGACATCAAGTCCCCGGAATGCTTCGTGATCGAGCAGACGCTGCGCGAGCGGATGAACATCCCGGTGTTCCATGACGACCAGCATGGCACCGCGATCATCGCCGCCGCCGGCCTGATCAACGCGCTCCACCTGACGGGCCGCGACATCAAGGAGACGACGGTTGTGATGAACGGCGCCGGCGCCGCCGCGATCGCCTGCGCCGAGCTGATCAAGGCGATGGGCCTGCCGCACGACCAGCTGCTGATGTGCGACCGCACCGGCGTTGTCTTCCAGGGCCGCACCGACGACATGAACCAGTGGAAGTCGGCGCATGCGGTGAAGACCGACAAGCGCACCCTGGCCGAGGCGCTGGACGGCGCCGACGTGTTCATGGGCCTGTCCGCCGCCGGGGCGCTGCCCGCCGAACTGCTGATGAAGATGGCGGCAAAGCCGATCGTCTTCGCCATGGCCAATCCCGATCCCGAGATCTCGCCGCCCGAGGCAAAGCGCGCGCGGCCCGACGTGATCATCGCCACCGGCCGGTCGGACTATCCGAACCAGGTCAACAATGTGCTCGGCTTCCCGTTCATCTTCCGCGGCGCGCTCGACGTGCGCGCGACGACGATCAACGACGAAATGAAGGTGGCCGCCGCCGAGGCGCTGGCCGCGCTCGCGCGTCAGCAGGTGCCGGAGGAAGTGGCGGTCGCCTATGGCGTGCGGCACACCTTCGGGCCCGACTATATCATCCCGGCGCCGTTCGATCCGCGGCTGATGGAGATCGTGCCCGCCGCCGTCGCCAGGGCGGCGATGGATTCGGGCGTCGCGACCAAGCCGATCCTCGACATGGAGGCTTACCGCCAGTCGCTGCGCGCGCGGATGAACCCGACCACTTCGGTGCTGAGCCTCGCCTATGAAGGCGCGCGGGCGCATCCCAAGCGGGTGCTGTTCGCCGAGGGCGAGGAGGAAGTCGTGCTGCGCGCGGCGATCGCTTTCAAGGACGGCGGGTACGGCACGCCGGTGCTGGTCGGGCGCGACGACGTGTATGAGCGGCTGAAGGCGCTGGGCGTCAGCGATCCGGAAAGCTACGAGCTGCACAACAGCCGCAACTCGCCGCTGGTGCCGAAGATGGTCGACTTCCTGTACAAGCGGCTTCAGCGGCGTGGCTATCTGCACCGCGACGTCGAGCGCATGATCAACCAGGACCGCAACATCTTCGGCGCGGTGCTGCTCCAGCTCGGCGAGGCCGATGCGATGATCACCGGCATCACCCGCACCTATGCGCATACCATGCGCGAGGTCCGCAAGGTGATCGACCCCGAGGTCGGCCGCACGCCGTTCGGCATCCATCTGATGGTGGGGCAAACCCATACTGTGTTCATGGCCGACACGACGATCAACGAACGGCCCACCGCCGAGGAGCTCGCCGATATCGCCGAGCAGACCGCCCTGGTCGCGCGGCGCATGGGGCATGAGCCCCGCGTCGCGTTCCTGAGCTATTCGACCTTCGGCAATCCCGAGGGGCGCTGGCTGGAGAATCTGCGGGCCGCGGTTCAGGTGCTCGACGAGCGCAAGGTCGGCTTCGAATATGAAGGCGAGATGGCGCCCGACGTCGCGCTGAACCCGAAGCAGCTCGCCAACTATCCGTTCGCGCGGCTGTCGGGGCCGGCGAACGTGCTGATCATGCCGGGGCTTCAGTCGGCTAATATCTCGGCGAAGCTGCTGCGCGAGCTTGGCGGGGATTCGGTGATCGGGCCGATGCTGGTCGGCATGGAGAAGTCGGTGCAGATCGCGCCGATGACCAGCACGGCGAGCGAGCTGGTGACGCTGGCGGTGCTGGCCGCGGGCGGGATCGCGCGGTAGTTCTTAACCCTCTCCCAGCGGGAGAGGGTCGAGACGCGAATGCGGCGAGTGGTGAGGGTGACCTCGCAGGGGCCCCTCACCCTCCCGTCGCTTCGCTCCTCCTTCCCTCTCCCGCAGGGAGAGGGAGTTCAGGCGTCGATCGATGTCCCGAGCGCGGCGTTGACCAGGCCGCCGTCTACCGTGATCGTATCGCCCACCACATAATCGCCCGCGCGGCTCGCGAGGTAGATCGCCGCGCCGGCCATGTCCTCGTCGACGCCGATCCGCTTCGCCGGGATGCCCTTGGCGATTGCGTCGCCATGGTCGCGCGCCGCCTTGTTCATCTCGCTGGCGAACGCGCCGGGCGCGATCGAGGTGACGTTGATCGAATCGGTGATCAGCCGGGCCGCCATGCGCTTGGTGAGGTAGATCAGCGCCGATTTCGAGGCGTGATAGCTATAGGTTTCCCATGGATTGAGCCGCTGGCCGTCGATCGAGGTGATGTTGATCACCTTGGCCGGGCGCTCATGGCTGGCGGCGGCCTTCAGCGCCGGGTGGAGTGCCTGGGTGAGGAAGAAGGGCGACTTCACGTTGAGGTCCATCACCTTGTCCCAGCCTTTTTCCGGGAAGTCCTCGAACGGCTCGCCCCAGGCGGCGCCGGCATTGTTGACCAGGATGTCGAGCCTGTCGGTGTGTTCGGCGAGCTGCGCGGCGAGCGCCTTGCAGCCGGCGACGGTGGAAACGTCCTGGGGAAGGGGGATGCACTTCTCCCCCAGCGCCTTCGCTGCCTCGAAACAGGCATCGGCCTTGCGCGAGGAGATGTAGACGGTCGCGCCCTGGGCGATGAAGCCGGCCGCGATCATCCGGCCGATGCCGCGCGAGCCGCCGGTGACGAGCGCGGTGCGGCCGTCGAGGCGGAAGAGGTTGGTCGTGTCCATGTCTGTCTCCTTTTTTGTCGCCCTCTCCCCTCTGGGGAGAGGGCAGACGAGCGGAGCGAAGTCGGGAGAGGGGCAGTGCGGCGCGCATCGCCTGACACACTGCCCCTCTCCCCGACCCTCTCCCCAGAGGGGAGAGGGAGGTGTGCTATCCCCCGCGCCTGATCGTCTCGCGGGCGATGATGAGTTGCTGGATCTGGCTGGTTCCCTCGTAGATGCGGAACAGGCGCACGTCGCGGTAGAGGCGTTCGATGCCGTAGTCGGCGATATAGCCGGCCCCGCCGAAGATCTGCACGGCGCGATCGGCGACTCGGCCGACCATCTCGCTGGCGAAATATTTGGCCGCGGCGGATTCCATCACCACGTCCTTGCCCGCGTCCTTGGCGGCGGCCGTCTCAAGCACCAGCGCGCGGGCGGCGAGGGCCTCGGTCTTGGAATCGGCGATCATGCCCTGGATCAGCTGATGCTCGGCGATCGGCTTGCCGAACTGCTTGCGGTCGCTGGCATAGCCGACCGCGTCGGCGATCAGCCGCTCGGCCACGCCGACGCAGACCGCGGCGATATGCAGCCGCCCGCGATCGAGCACGCGCATCGCGATCTTGAAGCCCTCGCCCTCGGCGCCGAGCCGGTTGGCGGCGGGGACGGGCACGTCGTCGAAGATCACATCGGCGACCTTGGCACCTTTCTGGCCCATCTTCTTTTCCGGCTCGCCGATCGACAGGCCGGGCAGGTCGCGCGGGACGAGGAAAGCGGAGACGCCCTTGCCCCCGGCTTCCGTACCGGTACGCGCCATCACGGTGAAGAGGTCGGCCTTGTCGGCGTTGGTGATGAAGCGCTTGGTGCCGGTGAGGCGGTAGACGTCGACCCCGTTCGCATCCCTGGCCTTGACCGCGCGGGTTTTCACCGACCCCGAATCGCTGCCGACATCGGGTTCGGTCAGCGCGAAGCTGGTGACGACCTCACCGCTGGCGATGCGGGGCAGCCAGTGCGCCTTCTGCTCGTCCGAGCCGGCCATCACCAGGCCCTGGCTGCCGATGCCGACATTGGTGCCGAAGGTCGAGCGGAAGGCCGGGGTGGTGCGGCCGAACTCGATCGCGACCCGCACCTCCTCGCTCATGGTGAGGCCGAGACCGCCATATTCCTCGGCGATCGACAGGCCGAACAGGCCAAGCTCGCGCATCTCGCGGATGATGTCGGCGGGGATCGCGTCAGCCTCCTCGACCGCGCCTTCGAGCGGGCGGAGGCGTTCGCTGACGAAGCGGCGGACCGTGTCGATCAGGGCGTCGAAGGTTTCGGGATCAAGGGCCACTGCGCTCTCCACATCGTCATCCACCGTTCCACGGGCGCAAGCGCTCGCGGGGTGGTGCCCGGAACACGTCCGGGGTGATGGTTGGTAGTGAAGGGCAGGCCGTCTCGCAAGCGGTTCGCAAACCCAAAATTCAAAAAGCCTGCATTGACGGGGCTGAGGCCCATACTATGCTGCTCAAAACAGAGGATGCAGGAAGATGATGCGTTTTGCAGGCAAGCGCGCCGTGGTGACCGGCGGCGCCTCGGGAATAGGCCGCGCGACGGCATTGCGGCTGGTCGAAGAGGGCGCCGAGGTGTGGATCGGCGACATCGACGAGGCTGGCGGGCAGGATGTGGCCGCGACGTCCAACGGGCGAATCCATTTCCGGCGCACCGACGTGACGAAGGTCGAGGATATCGCCGCGCTGATGGCGGCGGCCGATGCGGCGGGCGGGCTCGACGTGGTGTTCAACAATGCCGGCGCGGGCGGATCGCGCGACCCGATCGGGGAGATTTCGGCCGAGGACTGGGACCGCACCCAGGCGCTGCTGCTGCGGTCGGTGGCGATGGGCATCCGTTATGCCGCGCCGCTGATGATCGCGCGGGGCGGCGGGGCGATCGTCAACACCGCCTCCATCGCCGCGCTGCAGACCGGCGCCGCGCCGACCGCCTATTCGGTGGCCAAGGCGGGCGTGCTGCATCTGACGACCATGGCCGCCGCCGATCTGTCCCGTCACAATATCCGGGTAAATGCCGTCTGCCCGGGCTTCATCACGACCAACATCTTCACCGCGGCCCTGGGCATAGAGGGCGACAAACGAGACATGGCCAATGGGATGATCCGGGGCATCGCAGCGCATGCCCAGCCCTTGCAGCGCTCCGGAAGGGCCGAGGACATCGCGGCCGCGGTCGCCTATCTGGCGAGCGACGACGCCAGCTTCGTCACCGGCACGCACATTACCGTCGACGGCGGCATGACGATCGGCCCGCGGCATAGCTGGGATGCTGAAGCGCCGTCGATGTTCGCCGCGCTAGAGCAGTTCGCGTCTTGAGCTCAAACCCAGCCGGGGCCACCATCGCCGCGCCGGCACCGCGCATGCTCGGCCTGCGCAGCCGGTTGTCGTTCGGGATCGGATCGATCGCGTACGGCGTTAAGGACAATGGCTTCGCGACCTTCCTGCTGCTGTTCTACAACCAGGTGGTCGGCCTGCCGGCCAGCACCGTCGGCATCGCCATCATGTGCGCGCTGGTGGTCGAGGCGTTTGTCGACCCGGCGGTAGGCTATTTCTCCGATCATACGCGCAGCCGCTGGGGCCGGCGGCACCCCTGGATGTATGCCTCGGCGCTGCCGGTCGCGATCGGCTGGCTGCTGCTGTGGAACCCGCCCGCCTGGTCGGAGACGGCGACGCTGTTCTACGTGTTCGGCAGCGCGCTGATGGTGCGGATCGCGTTGTCCGCGTTCGAGATTCCCTCCTCGGCGCTCGGGCCTGAGTTGAGCTCCGATTATGACGAGCGCACCCGGCTTTTCTCTTATCGCTACCTGTTCGGCTGGGGCGGCGGGCTGGCGATGCTGTCGCTTGCCTATGCCGTGTTCCTGGTGCCGGACGCGACTCACCCGGTCGGCCTGCAGAATGCCGACGGCTATTCGCGCATGGCGCTGTTCGCGGCGATCGTCATGGCGCTGTCGATCATCGTCTCGTCGATCGGCCTTCACCATGAGATCAAGCACCTGCCCAGGGTGCCGAAATCGACCGCGAGCTTCGCCACGCATTTCGCCCAGTTCCGCGCGACCGTGTCGAACAAGGCGTTCCTGATCCTGATGGCGGCGGGCGTCTTCGCCTATACAGCGCAGGGTATTTCCTTCGCGCTGTCCAACTATCTCTACAGCTATGTGTGGCGGTTCGAAGGGACGGACTATCAGTGGCTGTCGGCATCGCTTCTGCTCGGCGCGGTTGGCTCCTTCATCCTGGCGCCGATGCTGACCAAGGGCGCCAACAAGCCGCGCGTCGGCATGATCCTGTCGTTCGTCAGCGCGATCCTGCTCGTCTCGCCTTATATCCTGCGGCTGCTCGGGCTGTTCCCGGAGCCTGGCTCGCCGGCGATGCTGCCGATCCTGCTGGCGATCTTCATGGTCAACACGGCGTGCAGCGTGGGGGCGTTCATCCTCGGCTCGGCGATGCTGGCCGACGTGGTCGAGGAATCGGAGACGCGTACCGGGCAGCGATCCGAAGGCGTGTTCTTTGCCGGTGGCTTCTTCGTGCAGAAGATGGTCGGCGGGCTGGGCATCTTCATGGCCGGAGCGGTCCTTGCGTTCGCGGCGTTCCCGGCCGCGGCCAGGCCGGGGCTGGTGCCGGCCGCGACGATCGACCGGCTGACTATCGTGTTCGTGTGCCTCGAGTTGTTGTTCTACGGCCTGGCGGGCCTTTGCTATGCGCGCTTCCCGTTCGGGCGGGCTGAGCATGAGGAGCGGCTGGCGCTGAGCTTGGCGGCGGCTGAACGAGACGGCGCGCCGCATGCGCCTTGAGAGCGCCGGCGTGGGTCGGGCAGTCGTCGTGTCGGGGTAGGAAGGTCGGGTTCACGCGAAGGCGCGAAGGAGAGGTCCGGCGAATCCTCCTTCGACATCCCAGGCTCGTGCTGTTCGTCCGGCAGCAGGCTGGTGCGCCGCCTCCGTTACAGCGCTTCGTGTCTTCGCGTGACCTGATCCAAGGCGCTCAACCCGCGATCAGGCGGATGAACGCGCTCGATACCCAGCCCGACTTGCACGGGCCCGTATAAGCGCGCGGCGACGCGACGGGCGCGGATACGCCGCAATCGGTATCCGGGGCTCCGGGCGGGGCTATGACGACGCCCATCCAGCGCTGGTCGATCGAGCGGGTGCAGACGCGGAGCTGTGCCCCCGCGTCGAGCCGCATCACCTCGTCGGCTTCGGCGAAGGGCGCCGCGTGCACGGGCAGATAGGTCTCGCCCGAGGGCGACAGGTTGGTGACGCGCCCGATGCTGTTGCAGGCAAGGAAGGCGGGGCCGCCCTCGCCGATCCGCACCGGCAGAGTCCCGGGGCGCAATGCGACCGGCGTTTCGTTTGCGTTCAGCAAGACGTCGTCATTACCGCCGGTGCCGCTCCGGTCCGAACAGGCGAGCAGGAGCAGGCACAGGGCCGGGGCGAGAGATTTCATGGGGCGATTCTAGCCGTCATGCAGCGAATTGGCGAGGGCGCATTGCCCGGCACCCGCCAATCAGCGTGCGGCGAAAGGCAGTCATCGCCCGGTAAACACGGTTCGTCCTAAAAGGTTCCATTCGTCGGGTCGCCGGGGTTCCCCATCCCGGCGCGACCTGCTTTGAGAGGCTCACGAATTTAGCGGGACCTGAGGGGGCCACATGAATTTCCGGGCGTTTGCAGCGCGTTTTGCGCTGGTAGTTTCGTGCAGCCTGATGGCGACGACCCCGGCGATGGCGCAGTTCTGGCAGTGCGCCCCTTATGCCCGCACCATTTCCGGCATCGAAATCCACGGCAACGCCAATACCTGGTGGAGCCAGGCCGCCGGCCACTACGCTCGCGGCCATGCGCCGAAGGTCGGTGCCGTCCTCGCTTTCTCCTCGACGGGCCGGATGCGCCTCGGCCATGTCGCGATGGTGAGCGAGGTCGTCAGCGACCGCGAAGTGCTGCTGACCCACGCCAACTGGTCGCGCCGCGGCGGTATCGAGCGCAACGTCCGCGCGGTCGACGTGTCGGAAGCCGGCGACTGGAGCATGGTGAAGGTGTGGTACGGCCCCAATGGCGGCCTCGGCACCAGCGCCTATCCGACCAAGGGCTTTATCTATTCGGATCGCGCGGCGGACAATGACTCGGTCGACACCGATACGCAGCAGCCGCTGGCACGCATGACGCTCGCGTCGCTCAGCATGTCGGACGAGATCAGCTTCTGATATTTCGTCCTCTCCCTTGAGGAGAGAGGTAGAAGGTCACGCCTTCCCCGGCGCGAACGTCATCGCCACGCCGTTCATGCAATAGCGCTTGCCGGTGGGTTTCGGGCCGTCATCGAAGACATGGCCGAGATGTCCGCCGCAGCGGCGGCAGTGTACCTCAATGCGCGAAAAGCCGAGTGAGCGGTCCTGGCGGGTCCGCACCGCGTCCTTTAGCGGCGCCCAGAAGCTCGGCCAGCCGGTGCCGCTGTCGAATTTGGTCTTCGACGAATAGAGCGGCAGCGCGCAGCCGGCGCAGGAGAAGATACCGGCGCGGTGTTCGTTGTTGAGCGGGCTGCTGAAGGGCGTCTCGGTCGCCTCATGGCGCAGGGTGCGATAGGCGGCTGGGGAGAGCTTCGCCTTCCACTGTGCGTCGGTCAGCGTCACCTCGAATGTCTCGGGCGGGCCGGCGGAGGCGCTGCCGCGACAGCCGAACAGCGCGAAGGCGGCGGCGCCGGTGCCGGCCAGGGTGAGGAAGCTGCGGCGGTCTGGGGTCATGATCGTCCTCGTCTCCAGGCGTATCGGTGAAACGGATATAGGTACGCGGCACCGGGTCCACGAGATGCACGCCGCCTGTCCCGGCCTCGCGCTTCCCTGCGATATTCGCGGAGCCGGCACGTTCGGTTACGGATGGGCCGGAGGGCGGCGCAAAAAATTCGCGACGCCATGTCACACTCGTTCGGGCTATCCCGTCATGTCGGCATGCGTGCATGGTGCACGCCTGGAGACAGACCATGACCCCACGTTTGCGCAACCCGCATATTCTCGCACCCGAGGCGATCAAGGCGATGATGGCGCTTGAGGCAAGCTTCGAATCGTCGAGCATCGAGTTCAGCGTGAAGGAGTTCGTGAAGCTGCGCGCGTCGCAGATCAACGGCTGCGCCTTCTGCATCCACATGCATTCGACCGACCTGCGCAAGGCGGGCGAGAGCGAGATGCGGTTGTACATGCTGCCGGCATGGCGCGAATCGACGCTGTACAGCGAGCGTGAGCGTGCGGCGCTTGGCTGGACCGAGGCACTGACCCGCCTTTCCGAGACCGGGGCGCCGGACGCGGACTATGCGCCGGTCAAGGCAAGCTTCAGCGACGCCGAACAGGTCCAGCTCACCTTGATGATCGGCGCGATCAATGTGTGGAACCGGCTTCAGGTTGGTTTCCGCGCGCCGCATCCGGTGGAGCGTGCCAGTGTCGCCGCCTGACCCGGCATCGGCATTGTTCGAGGCGCAGCGGCCGCGGTTGCTGCGTCTCGCCTATCGCATGCTCGGCTCGCTCTCCGAAGCCGAGGATATCGTCCAGGATGCCTGGCTGCGCTGGTCGCGGGTCGAGGAATCGGTCGACGTGCCCGCCGCCTATCTGACCCGGATCGTCACGCGGCTGTGCCTCGACCAGATGCGTTCGGCGCGGGCGCGGCGCGAGACCTATTACGGCGCCTGGCTGCCCGAACCGCTGGTCGGATCGACCGAGGACGAGCAGGCCGACGATCTGACCCTGACCCTGATGCTCGCGCTCGAACGGCTTTCGCCCCTGGAGCGCGCTGCCTTCCTGCTGCACGACGTGTTCGGCGTCGCGCTGAGCGAGGTGGCGGGCACGCTTGACCGTGATGCGGCCGCCGTGCGCCAGATGGCGGTGCGTGCGCGCAAGCATGTCCAGACGGCGCGGCCGCGCTATCCGGTCGGGCAGGCGGAGGCCGACCGCATTGCGCGCGCCTTCTTCGCGGCGGCGCGCGACGGCGATGTCGCGGCGTTGCGGACGATGCTGGCGGAGGATGTGGCGGTCTATTCCGACGGCGGCGGGCGGGTGCTTGCCTTCCGCAATCCCATCCTGGGCGTCGCCAAGGTGCTGCGCATGTTCGCCGGGCTGGCGCGCAAGCATGCCTATCGGCCGGTCATGCTGAAGCCGGTCTCGATCGACGGGCTGCCCGGCTATGTCAGCATCGATCGCGGGCAGTTGCTGCAGACCACGGCGCTCGAGATCCGCGACGGGCGGATCGCGGCGATCTACATCATGCGCAACCCCGACAAGCTGGCCCATGTCGCGCTCGCCTTCGGCCAGGCGGATGTCACCTCTCCGGGAGTATCATGACATGCGGAACATCGTTCCCGTTCTCGCCGCGATCCTCGGCCTTGGCGCGGTCGCCAATGGCCTGATCATGCTTGCCGTTCCGGGCGACTGGTATGTCGCCGTACCCGGCGTCACCACCACCGGCCCGTTCAACCAGCATTTCATCCGCGACATCGGGCTGATCTTCGTGCTGGTCGGCGCTGCCTATATCTGGGGCGCAGCGCGGCCGGCGATGCGTGTTCCCCTGTGGGGCGCGGCGACATTCTGGCTCGCCGGGCATGCGCTGTTCCATCTGTGGGAAGTGGCGGTCGGTATTTGCGGGGCATCGGCCATCGCGCGGGACTTTCCCGCGGTGACCGTGCCGGCGATCATCGGTGTGGGCCTCACGCTATGGGCGATGCGGGAGGCCCGGGCTCTCCGGTAGAGTCGAACTCGATGAGGTCGCATCCGCCGTCACCCCGGGCTTGTCCCGGGGGCCACCGTGCCGCGACCCAGGGGCCGATAAGCTTGCGGAACGGTGGATGCCGGAACAAGTCCGGCGTGACGGCCGAAGTTGATCGGGAATGACTCCAGGTATCTGTTGTCGCCTCGTGCTGAGGCGTCGATCAATATTTCACCCGAAGCGTACCGCCGAAGGTGCGCGGCGCGCCGAGAAAGGCGTCGAGCACGCCGGTCGCGTTGGTCGGCACGTTCTGGAAGCCGGAATTGAACGCCACCTGCTTGTAGTTGGTGTCGAACAGGTTTTCCGCCCAGGCCTCGATGCTCCAGCGATCGTTGCTGGGACCGAAGCCGATACGGGCGTTGGAGACGACATAGCCCTTCTGGACCTTGCCCGGATCGAGATCCGAGCCGGTATTGTAGGAGGACGAATATTTCAGGCCCATGTTGAACCGGGCCTTGTAGTTGTCGGAAATGTCGTGGGTGTAGGTGCCGGACAGCGAGGCCGAATAGAGCGGCGCCAGTGACAGGCGCGAGTGCTGGCCGCCCAGGAAGCCGGTCTTGGCGGCCAGGTCGGCGAGCTGCGATGCGGTCAGGTCGTAACGCGTGTCGGCGATGGTCAGACCGCCCTGGAAGCTGAGCTTCGGCGTGGCGAACCACACGAAATCGGCGTCGATTCCCTTGCTGACCACGCTCGGGATCGAATCCACCACGAAGACCAGCCCGTTGAAGGTGTTGAGCTGGAAATTCGAATATTTCTGGTAGAACAGGGTCGCGTTCAGCAGCAGCTTGCGGTCGAACAAGGTCGCCTTTTCGCCAAGCTCGAACGAATTGTTGAATTCGCCGGCGAACGAGGTGTCGAGGATCGGCGTGAGCGCCGCCGCGCTGCCCGGCGCGCAGCCGGCGGTGCCGATGACGCACTGGACCCGGTCAAGGTTGAAGCCGCCGGCCTTGTAGCCGCGGGCGTAGGAGGCATAGACCAGCAGGCTCGGGCTGAAGCGATAAGAGAGCTTCGCCGTGCCCGAGAACACATTCTCGCTTTCGGACTGGTGGTTGGTGAAATTGTTGTAGCCGGGGCTGAGGAAGGGGAGGCACATCGTATTGTTGACCGCGGCAAGCTGCGCCGCCGCCGCCGGATTCGCCGCATTGAGAATGGCGAACGCCGCGTTCGCCGATGCGCACCCGGCGCCGCCACCGATATTGCTGCTGTTCTGGTTGAGCGTCTTGTCGTCGATATTGAAACGGACGCCTCCCTGGAAGGCGAGCTTGTCGGTGATGTGCAGCGTGTTGTCGGTAAAGATCGCATAGGTCTTGTCGGTCTGGCGATAGCGATCGACCGAGCCGGTATTCGCCGCGTAATTGACCCCGCCAACATAGGGGAAGGTCAGGCCGGTCTGAAGGAAGTTCGGGTCCGGCGTGCCCTCGACCAGCGACGAGAAGAGCAGGCCGAGATAGGGCGTGAACTGGCTGCCCACGAGGATGCTGGTGTTCTGCCGCAGCTTCTCGTTCGAGAAGAAGCCGCCGATCAGATAGTCGAGCTTGCCGGTGGTGCCCGCGTAGCGCAGTTCCTGGCTGAAGGTGCGGAACTGCGACGAGTTGCTGTTGTCCGAGGGCAGGTAATCGATATCGGCGGTCGAGAAATCCGCGTCGAACCCGCCGACCGTCTTCCAGTTGCGATAGGCGGTGATCGAGGTCAGCGTGCCGGGGCCGACATCCCAGTCGGCCTGGAGCGAGACGCCCTTGTCGACGACATGCTGGAGATCGGGGCGGTTGGCATAGGCGTTGCGGGCATAGGGGTTGCTCGGGTCGCCATCATTGCCGCCGAGCGCTGCGACGAGATTGTTGGCGAAATTGCCGGCGCTGGCGCGGGTGATCACCGCCATGCAGCAATGTTCGTCGCGGGACGACACGTCGCCGATCAGGCGCAAGGTCAGCGTGTCGGTCGGCTTGGCGAGCAACTGGCCGCGCAGGGTGTAGTAATTCTGGTTGTTGTCCCGCGTGTCGGTGCGCGGGCCGGGCCCGGTGTTCACATGGAAAAAGCCGTCGCGGGAATGATCGGCGAAATAGAGGCTCACGGCCAGCTTGTCGTCGATCAGCGGCCCGGTCGCCTCAACCGACCCGCCGATCGCGCCATAATTGCCGACGGTGAATTCGGCATTGCCGCCCAGGGTGAATTGCGGCTCGGCGGTCAGGATGTTGATCACGCCGGCGGTCGCCGACTTGCCGAACAGGGTTCCCTGCGGGCCCTTCAGCACCTCGATCCGGTCGATATTGCCGAGATCGCCGAAGCCGACGCCGTTGCGCGAGCGATAGACACCGTCGATCACGACGCCGACCGAGGATTCGAGCCCGGGATTGTCGCCGACCGTGCCGATGCCGCGGATGCGCGCGGTGGTGGAGGATTCGCTGGTCGTCGAGGTCACCAGCAGGCCCGGCGCGAGCAGCGCGAGATCCTTGATGTCCTTCACGCCAGTGTCCTGGATGAGCTGGCGATTGACCGTGGTGACGACGATCGGGACGTTCTGCAGCGTCTCCGGGCGCTTGCGGGCGGTGACGATGATGTCCGCGACATTGGCGGGCGCGGCCTGGGTGGCCGGTTGCGAGAGTGGGGATGTCGGTGGCGGCGTCTGCGCCAGGGCCGGCATTGCCTGAAGAGCGATGGCGAAGGTGGAGGCGGACACGGCGAAGCGGGCTTTGCTACGGAATTTCATGCATCGTCTCCAAATTTATTGCCCTGATTTTCACCCCCTTGCGGAAAATTGTGATCCCGCCGGCATGATGGTGCGATGACAGAAGCGTGAAACCGGCGCGCGATCTGTGTCCTTGCGGCAACAGATTCGGGGTTGTCGGATCATTTCGTGTACCAGAGGCGGGAAAATCGCCGGAAATGCGCGTGGACGCGTCGACGCAATCATACCTGGCGTTCGAATGTGCCTGAGCCTGACACTATGGTGCGAGGCTGGGTGAGAGGGCCAGTCGCGGGAGGGCATCCAGCGAGGGACCTAATCCTTGACACGATCCATCCGGCTTGAATCGTTGCCCCGGATTCGTTCCGGGAGCCACCGTGCCGCGTACCAGCCGCTTTCGACTCTTGCTGAGCGGTGGATGCCGGAACAAGTCCGGCATGACGGGCTCGTCGTCCGGATCGGCCTCCAGGGACGCGCGTCATCCATCGGCACGTGCGCGCGGCAATAGCCCTCTCCCGCGACCGCGGGAGAGGGCAGTCAGATGCTCAATATTTGCTGATCTCGACCGGCAGCTTGCGATAGCCGTGGACGAAGCAGGCAGCGACGCGTTCCGGCTCGCCGACCACGTTCACCCGCATGCGGCGCCGGGCCATTTCCTCCAGCAGCGTCGCGATCTGGAGCTCGGCGAGCCGGGCGCCGACGCAGCGATGGATGCCGTGGCCGAACGCAAGATGCCGGCGGGCATTGGGGCGGTCGACGATGATCTTGTCGGCATTCTCGAACACGCTCTCGTCGCGATTGGCCGAGAGATACCAGAGCGCGAGCTTGTCGCCGGCCCTGATCTGCTGTCCTTCAAGCACGGTATCCTCGGTCGCGGTGCGGCGCATATGAGCGAGCGGGGTCTGCCAGCGGATGATATCCTGCACGGCATTGTGGATCAGCGATGGATCCCCCTCGAGCTTGGCGCGCTCGTCCGGGAACAGGTCGAGGCCATAGGCGGCGGCGGTCATCGAGTTGCGCGTGGTGTCGTTGCCGCCGACGATCAGCAGGATCAGGTTCCCCAGGAACTCCATCTGGCTCATTTCGGCCATCGCGTCCGAATGCATCATCATCGAGATGAGGTCGGGCGTCGGCTCCTTGCCGAGCTTCTGGTTCCACAGATTCTGGAAATAGCCGCCGCATTCATACATGTGCTTGAGGCGTTCGAGTCGAAGCTCCTCGGTCTTGACCAGCTCGATATCGCCGGCCCAGTCGGACCAGAAGGTCAGCTTGCGCCTGTCCTCCCAGGGGAAGTCGAACAGGATCGCCAGCATCTGGGTGGTCAGCTCAATCGAGACGGTGTCGACCCAGTCGAATTCCTTGTTCCACTCCAGGCTGTCCAGCACCTCGGCCGTGCGCATGCGGATATTGTCGGAGAGGCGGACCATCTCGCTCGGCGTGAAGGCAGGCGCGACCGTGCGGCGCTGGCCGGTATGCTTGGGCCGGTCCATCGCGATGAACATCGGCATGCGCACATCGGTCGGCGAATTTTCGATGAAATCGGCGAGCGTGATGCCGCCTGCCTCGGACGAATAAATGTCCGGAAGCGATTCGACCTCGACGATCGGCTTGTAGGTCGAGACCGACCAATAGGGGCCGAAGCCGGACTGCTCGACATAATGGACCGGCGATTCGGCGCGGAGCTGGCGGAAGGGCGCCTGCCACACATCGTCGCGATAGAGCTCAGGCCGGCTCACATCGAGCGGATCGACCGCCGTTTCGACCGCATGCAGTGCTTGTGTCGCCATTGTCCGCTCTCCTTATGGGCGCAGGAAAGCCTTAGCTGACACTTGTGTCAATTGTGTTTTGCAACGGGATCGCCAGGATGGTGGTTAGGAAAGGTCGAATGATGGCGTCGTTGCCGAAGGCAGGTATTGGCGATGTGCCCTTCAGCCAGCCCGCAAAAGCACCTTCCCCGGCGAAGGCGAGTTCCAGTGGGGAAGGTTCAGGTAACGGCGCGCAACGCCAGCCAGAAATGTCCCCCGACTGGACCCCGGCCTTCGCCGGGGAAGGAAAAGGAAAGGGGAGCCAGCCGATGTTTCGGGCGCCTCAGCGCCCGATCAGCCCCTTCCAGTTGATCTTGCCGCTGCCCGATTGAAGCACGCCCCTGCGAAAGGCACGGGCGGCGACGGCGATGACGATCGCGACCCACAGCGATTGCCAGGCGAGCGCCGCGATATGCGGCCAGATCTCGGGTGCGTTGGCCGCACGGCCGGCCATTGCATAGGGCGAGCTGAACGGGAAAATCTCGACCGCGCGGGCGAGCCAGCCGTCGGGGCGGGACACCGCCTGGACCGACGCGCCGAAGATCATGATCTGCAGGATGGTGATCGGCAGGGAGAGGAGCTGGAGCTCGCGCGGGGTGCTCGCCTGGGCACCGACGCCCATGAACACCGCGCCGAGCAGCATATAGGCCATGGCGAAATAAGCGACGAACAGCAGCGCGAAGGCCGGCATGCCGACCGCGGGGCCGATGTCGCGGAACGCGGCACCGAGCGCATTGGGCACGAACACGTCGATCTGGCTGACCAGCGTGCCCCAGAAGCCGATGAACAGCAGCGCCGATCCGAACATGCCGATCAGCTTGCCGAAGAACACCGCCTCGAGCGGCACGGCGGCGGCAAGCACCTCGACCACCTTGTTGCTGCGCTCTTCCGCCATGGTGCCGACCGCCTGGCCGGCTAGGAACAGGGTCAGGAAGAAGATGCCGAACACCGCGAAAAAGGCCGAGCGCTTGTTGCCGGTCGGGGTCGGCTCGGCGCGGGCGATCGACGTCAGGGTCGGCGTGCTGAGCGCGGCGGTGCCGCTTTTTTCCATGCGCAGCGTTTCCTCGGCGAGCTGGGCGAGGAAATTGGCGTCGCGGCGGCCGAAGCCGCCATAGAGGATCGTCGGGCGGGCGAGGTCGCCATACAGCGCAGCCGAGGCGTCGCTGCCCCGGTCGCTGAACGCGACATGCGCCTGGCCGGCGGGATTGTCCGACGGGACCTGCATGACGAGGGCAGGTGGCCGGTCATCCCTGGCATAGAGCTGGCGCAGGCGCTTGTCGGCGGCGCGCATCGGTTCCTGCTGCGCCGGATCGACGATCGCGACGATGCTTGCCTTTTCGACCGAGGCGCTGGTGACCGACGAGGCGCCCATGCCGCCGATCAGGCCGAAGGAGAGCATCAGCACCGGGGTGAACAGGAACACCAGGAACATCGGCGTGAACACGGTCGCCACGAAATCGCGGCGGGCGATGGTCAATGTCTGGCGGAGGAGGCGGCGGAGATTGCCGGTCGGACGGGCGCTCATGCCGCGATCTCCGCGTCAGGTTCATCCTTCAGGGCATCGGGGCCGACGATTCGCACGAATGCGTCGTGAAGACCCGGCCGCTCCATCGACAGGCCTGATATGCCGTATCCAGCATCGATCAGCCGCTTCAATATGTCCTCCACGCCGCCGTTGGGCACGATGAAACGCCAGCCATCGCCGTCGCGTTCGGCATCGGGCGGGAGCAGGGCGGCGATGCCCTCTCCATCATGATGCGGTACATAGTGCGCCCGCATCGGCAGCATGCCGCGTGCGTCGGCCACCGTACCCTCGAAGCGGCGCTTGCCGCCGGCGATGATCGCGAGGCGGTCGCACAGCCGTTCAGCATGGGCCATGACATGAGTGGAGAAGAGGATGGTGGCGCCGCGGTCGCGCTGGCCGACGATCAGCGTCTCGAGCCGGTCCTGGTTGACCGGGTCGAGGCCCGAAAAGGGCTCGTCGAGCACCAGCAGGTCGGGCTCGTGCACGACCGAGCCGAGCAACTGCACGAGTTGCGCCATGCCCTTCGACAATTTGCGGATCTTGCTGTCGACCGCGTGGCCGAGACCGGCCCCCTCCATCAGGGCGACGGCGCGCCTGCGGCCGGTCTTGAGGTCGAGTCCGCGCAGCGCGCCCATGAAGGCGATCGCATCCTTCGCCCGCATCGCCGGATAGAGGCCGCGTTCCTCGGGCAGGTAACCGACCCGGTCGCTCACCTCGCGCGGACGCGCATGGCCGAGCAGGGTACGGGTGCCGCCATCGGGTTCGATGATGCCGAGCAGCATGCGCAGCGTGGTCGTCTTGCCGGCGCCGTTGGGGCCGAGCACGCCGTAGATCATGCCAGTGGGCACCGCGATGTCGACGCCGTCAACAACGCGGCGGTCGCCGAATTTCTTGACCAGTCCGGTGGCGCTGATCGCCAGAGTTTCGGTTATCAAGTCTTGCCTTCCGTTCGTCCCGGGCGGGACACGCAAGCCAGATACCAGCGCTTCGTTAATGTGTCTCGACGGTGGATCACTTTTCCCGGCCGTCGTGATAGCGGGTGCCGGTGAGCGACGACATCGCCCTGAACGAACGGCTGAAGGCGAAGGCGGTTGAACTTGGGTTCGCCGCCTGCGGGATCGCACGCGCCGACGCCGCGCCGCGCACCGCAGAGCGGCTGCACCAGTGGCTCGGCGAGGGCATGCATGGCGACATGATCTGGATGGAATCGCGCGCGCATCATCGCGAAAGCCCGGCCGGCCTGTGGCCCGAGGTGCGCAGCGTGATCTCGCTGGGCATGAGCTATGCGCCGGCCGTCGATCCGCTCGCGCTGGCGGGGGAGGGGGAGCGGGCGCGCATCTCGGTCTATGCCCAGGGCGCCGACTATCACGACGTGATGAAGCGTGCGCTGAAGGCGCTGGCGCGGTGGCTGGTCGCGGAGGTGCGGGGCGCCGATGTGAAGGTGTTCGTCGATACCGCGCCGGTGATGGAGAAGCCGCTGTCGGAAGCTGCCGGGCTTGGCTGGCAGGGCAAGCATACCAACCTGGTCAGCCGGGATCATGGGAGCTGGCTGTTCCTTGGGGCGATCTACACCACGCTCGACCTGACGCCGGACGTCCCGGGCCGCGATACCTGCGGATCGTGCGATGCGTGCCAGGCGGCGTGCCCCACCGATGCGTTTCCGGCGCCGTACCGGCTCGATGCGCGGCGGTGCATCTCGTACCTGACGATCGAGAATGCCGGCCCGATCCCACACGAATTCCGCGCCGCGATGGGCAACCGAATCTATGGCTGCGACGATTGCCTGGCGGTGTGCCCGTGGAACAAGTTCGCCGCGTCGGCGAGCGCGAACCGGGCCTTCGCGCCGCGGGCGGAGCTGGCGGCGCCTGCCCTGGCTGATCTGCTGGCGCTTGACGATGCCGGGTTTCGGGAGGTGTTCGCCGGATCGCCGATCAAGCGGATCGGGCGGAACCGAATGATGCGGAACTGCCTGATCGCGGCGGGGAACAGCGGCGCGGATACGCTGGTGGAACCGGTTGCCGCTCTGCTGGGCGACGAATCGCCGGTGGTGCGGGGGGCGGCGATCTGGGCGCTCGGGCGGCTGGATCGCGGGCGGTTCGAACTGGAACGGGAGGCGCGGGTCGCGGGTGAGACGGATGAGATGGTGAAGGCGGAATGGGGCGTCTGAAAAGCCCCTCCCCTTTAGGGGAGGGGTTGGGGTGGGGGACGCCGACTGCCAGACCAGCGAGAGGGGAGTGATTGCGCAGCGCCGAAGATCGTTTCAACGACCCCCTCGATGTTTGTCATAACGTCCGCATTGCTGAAGCGCAGGATTGTGAAGCCGCGATGTTTCAAGCGACTATCTCGCCTCATATCTTCATCAGCATTGTGGGTATCGCCATCGACTTCAATACCCAATCCGATGGCCGGGCAAAAGAAATCCATGATCGCGTAGGCGTCGGCTACTACATGCTGGCGCCGGAACTTGTACGCTCCAAGTTGTCCGTTGGAGAGGTGTCGCCACAAACGCTTTTCAGGCTCCGTGGGATTGCGGCGCATCTCGTGCGCGCGCTTCAAAAGTTCAGCTTCTGAAACCACTCGGCGTCCCCCACCCCAACCCCTCCCCTGAAGGGGAGGGGCTTTTTGTTACCGCCCGCCCGTCCGTCCCAGGCTCAGCGCGCCGACGCAGCTTGCCCGGTCGATCGGACTGCCGTTGGTCTGCCGTGCGTCGACATAGGTGACGACCGGCTCGCCGCGACCCTTGGGGTAGAGATAGGCGTCGAGCACGCAGGTGGCGTTGCCGAACTGGAGCTTCCGCGCGCTGCCTTCGCGGACGTCGGCGGCGGGCTGGCCGAACAGGCCGACCAGCGTGTTGCCGGTCTGGCCGAGCACCCGGTCGAGCCCGGCCGCGCCGCCGGGGATGGGGACGGGAATCGGCACCGGCGCCGCGCGGACAGGGCGTGGCGCTACCCCCGTGGTACCGCATCCGGCGAGCAGCAGCGCCGGCAGGATCAGCAAGGCAAGTCTTTTCATTACGCAGGCACCTTCATACGCGTCGTCTTCCGTGGAACAGATGAGTCGCCATCGCGGCGCCGAGCACCGGGGCGGCGAGGTTGAGGATCGGCACCAGGAACAGGGCGGTCCCGGCCAGACCCAGGGCAAAACGCTGCATGCCGGTCGAGCCGCGCCAGCTCGTCATGCCCTTGTGGGGCACGTGACGCGCGGCGACCATCTCGCCGAGATCCTGTCCGAGCAGCCAGCCGTTCACGATGAAGAAAAGCAGCGCCGTGCCGACCCCGGTGATCAGCAACAGCAGATACAGCGGCGAAACGGCGAGGTTGATCAGGATCAGCCGGCCGGCCGAGCCGAGCCCCATCCTGACCGAGCGGCCGAACGGCACGTCGCGCGCTTCGGCCAGTGCCTCGGGATAATGTTTCGCCTCGACCGCAGCGACCACCTCGTCGGCGAAGATGCCGACCACCGCGATCGCGATCGCCCGGAACAGGAAAAAGGCGGCGCCAAGCCACAGCAGCACCGTCGCCGCGCCGACCCAGCCGCCTGCTTCAGCGCCAGCGCCCATCCGCGCCACCAGGCCTTGGGCGCCGTACCACATCGCGACGCCGAACAAGGCGAGCAACAACAGGGTCAGTGCGAGCGATTTCAGGAAGACCCGGATGATCTTCGGATCGCCGAGTTGGCCGACCGACAGGAAGAAGGCGCGAAGCATCGGGCCGGTGTAACTGCGCATGCCCCCAAGTCCAGACTGTTGCGCTCGCCTGCCCGCGCCTTTACGGCCAGCCGGTATTTCCATCCAGGAGACTGACTTGACCAGCCCAACCTATGACGTGGTTGCTATCGGCAACGCGATCGTCGACGTACTCTCTCAGGCTGACGACGCGTTCATCACCGAGCAGGGCATGGCCAAAGGCTCGATGCAACTCGTCTTCTCGCCGGCCGAGGCCGACGCGCTCTATGCGAAGATGGGCCCGGGCATCGAGGCGAGCGGCGGCTCCGCCGCGAACACCGTCGCGGCGATCGCTGCGCTCGGCGGCCGGACCGGGTTCATCGGCCAGGTCGCCAACGACCAGCTCGGCGAAGTGTTCGCCCATGACATCCGCGCGAGCGGCGTCGCCTTCACCACCGAGACGCGCGACGGCGAGCCGACCACGGCACGCTGCCTGATCTTCGTCACGCCCGATGGCCAGCGCACGATGAACACCTTTCTCGGCGCATCGCAGTTCCTGCCGGAGAGCGCGCTCGACCGCGACCTGATCGCGTCGGGCGCGATCCTCTATCTCGAAGGCTATCTCTGGGATCCGGAGGAACCGCGCCAGGCGATGCGCGCCGCGATCGAGGTCGCGCGCAAGGCCGGGCGCAAGGTCGCCTTCACGCTCAGCGACGTGTTCTGCATCTCGCGCCATGGCGCCGATTTCCGCGACCTGATGGCCAAGGGCCTGCTCGACATCATGTTCGCCAACGAGAGCGAGATCCTCGCGCTGATGGAAGTCGAGGATTTCGAGGAAGCCGTGGCAGCCGCGGCGGCGCAGGTGCCGCTGCTGGTGGTGACGCGCAGCGAGAAGGGCGCGATCGCCGTTTCGGGCAGCCAGCGTGCCTCGGTCGCGGCCGAGCCGATCGAGAAGGTGGTCGATACCACCGGCGCGGGCGACCTGTTCGCCGCCGGTTTCCTGTCCGGCCAGGCGCAGGGCAAGAGCCTCGAGCAGTCGCTCCGCCTCGGCGCGATCTGCGCGGCGGAGATCATCTCGCATTATGGCGCTCGGCCGATGTGCGACATGAAGGCACTGGTGGCGGAGAAGCTGGGCTGAGGCCCGGGCGCTACTCTCTCCGCGAGACAAACGAAAAGGCCGGGGATTACTCCCCGGCCTTTTTTGTTGTGCCCAGGATCGGCTGGCCGGTCAGGCCGCGCCGGGCGGCGGGTTCGGGGCGATGCTGCTGACCTCAGCCTCATTCACCTCGACCAGGCCGCGCCCAACATGGCTCTTGCGATAGCCATAGGCGAAGTAGATCACGAGGCCGAGACCGCCCCAGAGCGGCAGCACCAGCATCGCGTCGACCGGCAGGTTGAAATAAAGGAAGATGCAGCCGAGGATGGCGAGCGGCGCGACGAGCCACACGACCGGCGTGCGGAACGGCCGGCGGCGACTTGGGTCCTTGATGCGCAGCACCAGCACCGCGATCGCGACCATGAAGAAGGCGAACAGCGTGCCGGAGTTGGAGATGTCGGCGAGCTGGCCGACGGGCAGCAGCGCGGCGGCGATCGCGACGCCGACGCCGGTGATGGCCGTCACGACATGCGGGGTCTTCCACTTCGGGTGGATGCTCGCCAGCTTCTCCGGCAGCAGGCCGTCGCGCGCCATCACGAAGAAGATGCGGGTCTGGCCGAACATCATCATCAGGATGACCGACGGCAAAGCGAGGTTGGCAGCGAGGCCGAGGGCGTTGCCCATCATCGGCCAGTTGATCATGCGCAGCACATGGGCGAGCGCTTCGTTGGAGCAGACCAGCCGGTCCGCATTCTCGGCGAGCGCGCAGGCGGCGACGAAGCCGGCCGAGCCGGGGGCGACGGCCAGGCCGTCAGCGCCGATGACCGGCTGGGCGCCGATCGCGCCGACCGCGCCGGCGGCAACGAGCAGGTAGAAGACGGTGCAGATGGCGAGCGACCCGATCAGGCCGATCGGCACGTTGCGCTGCGGGTTCTTGGTTTCCTCCGCGGCGGTGGAGACTGCGTCGAAGCCGACATAGGCGAAGAAGATCGAGGCGGCGGCGCCGACGACGCCCATGCCGCTGGTATGCTCCGGACCGAACCAGCCGTTCGGGGTGAAGGGGCTGAACTCACCGGTCTTGAGCACCGGCAGGGTGAGCGCGATGAAGATGGTGAGGGCGGTGACCTTGATCGCGACGAGCACGGCGTTGACCCGCGCGCTCTCCGTCGTCCCGATCATCAGCAGCCAGGTGACACCGAGCGCGACGATGATCGCGGGGACGTTGATGATGCCGGTGCTGAAATCGGCATGGGGAATCCAGCCGTTCATGGTCCAGACCGGGCCGGCCGACAGCACGCTCGGGAGTTGCAACCCCGTCACGCTTTTCAACAGGCCCATGAAATAGCCGGACCACCCGACCGACACGGCGCTCGCGGCGACGGCATATTCGAGGATCAGGGCCCAGCCGACCATCCAGGCGAGCAGCTCGCCGACGACGGCATAGGTATAGGTATAGGCGGAACCCGAAACCGGCACCATCGAGGCGAGTTCGGAATAACAGAGTGCCGCGACGGCACAGACCGCGCCGGCGATGATGAAGCTGAGCATCATGCCAGGGCCGGCCTTTTGCGCGGCGGCGGCGGTCAACACGAAGATACCCGTACCGATGATGGCGCCGACGCCCAGCAGGGTAAGCTGGACCGGGCCGAGCGTTCGGCTGAGCGATTTTTTCTCAGCCGTCGCCAGGATGGCGTCGAGCGACTTGATGCGTCCGAATATCATGAAACAGGGATCCCCCAGTAGCGACGCCCGGGCGTCGCCAGATTTCGCCAGTGGCGGTGCTCGGGCACCGCCGATTTTTCGATCGCGGGAGCCTAGCCTGAAATCAAGGGGGTGCAATCCCCCAATCGCCCCGGAACGTAGCGTCGCGGCGAAAAGCGTCAGCGGGCCAGCATCGGTCCCAGCGGGGTGCCGGCGAAGACATGGACATGGAGGTGCGGCACCTCCTGCCCCGAATGCTGGCCGGTGTTGGCGAGCAGGCGATAGCCGGGGGCGACCATGCCTGCGTCGCGGGCGACGCTGCCGACCGCCCGGACGAAGCCGGCGATCTCGGCATCGGAACCGTGCGCGCTGAAATCGTCCCAGGAAACATAGGGGCCGCGCGGGATCACCAGGATATGCGTCGGCGCCTGCGGGTTGATGTCATGGAAGGCGATGGCGAACTCGTCCTCATAGACTCGGCTGGACGGGATCTCGCCGCGCAGGATCTTCGCGAAGATGTTCTGGTCGTCATAGGGTCTGGTGGCGTCGATCGGCATTCAACTCTCCTTCGTCACCCCGGACTTGTTCCGGGGACCACCGCTCCGCAAGAGCCTCGGGCGAGATTCCTGCCGCACGGTGGATGCCGGAACAAGCCCGGCATGACGGTTAGCTTGTACGGCCCGCCTTTTCGTCGATCCCGGAGACGCCCTCGCGGCGGCGCAGTTCGGCGCGGACCTCGTCGAGTGGCACGTCTGCGTCAGCGAGGAGGACGAGCAGGTGGAAGATCAGGTCGGCGGCTTCGCTGGTGATCTCGGCACGATCATCCCTGATCGCGGCGATCACCGTCTCGGTCGCTTCCTCGCCAAGCTTCTGCGCGATCTTGGCGCGGCCTTTGGTGAAGAGCTTCGCGACATAGGAGGTGTCGGGATCGCCGCCCCTGCGGCTGCGGATCACGTTTTCGAGGGTGTCGAGGAAATCGTCGGCCATGCAGCGCGGGCTGCCCCGGACGGCGGCGAAGGTCAATCCTTTACGCTGTCGGCTCCTTTAGGCTGTCGGCCTCCGCGTTTGGCGAAACGGGCGCGCAGGGCCCGGCGGACCAGCCAGACGCCGATCGCGGCCATCACGAACAGGGCTATGTCGGACAGTTCGGGGCTGGTGCGCGGTCTGGCCACGCCGCTGTGCGCGGCCCAGGCAGGGCCGGCGAGGAAAAGGGCGGGGAGGAAACGCATGGCTTGAAGATAGGGCGGTGCCGTTAAATTTCCGTCTTTCCCTGCCGTCATGCCGGACTTGTTCCGGCATCCATGTCACACCAGGCGCAGCGTCCGCGGAACGATGGACCCCGGAACAAGTCCGGGGTGACGCCTTTACTGGAGCGGCGTCCGCACCGGCACGCCGGCTGCCGCCAGCGCGGCGTGCGCGTCGGCGATGCTTGCCTCGCCGAAGTGGAAGATCGAGGCGGCGAGCACCGCGCTGGCATGGCCTTCAAGGATGCCGGCGACCAGATCGCCGAGGCCGCCGACTCCACCCGATGCCACGACGGGCACCGCGACCTGATCGGCGATGGTGCGGATCAGCGACAGGTCGTACCCGTCGCGCGTGCCGTCGCGGTCCATCGAGGTGACGAGCAATTCGCCCGCGCCCAGCTTCACCAGCTTCAGCGCGTGCTCGACCGCGTCGATACCGGTCTCGCGCCGGCCGCCATGAGTGAAGACCTCCCAATGATCGCCGACACGCCGCGCGTCGATCGAGGCGACGCAGCACTGGCTGCCGAAGCGATCGGCGATGTCGGACACCACTTCAGGCCGGGACACGGCGGCTGAATTCACCGCGACCTTGTCGGCACCGGCGAGGAGCAATGCGCGCGCGTCCTCAGCGCTGCGCACGCCGCCGCCGACGGTGACGGGCATGAAGCAGACCTCAGCGGTACGGCGCACCACGTCCAGGATGGTGCCGCGCGCCTCGTAGCTGGCGGTGATGTCGAGGAAGCAGAGCTCGTCAGCGCCGGCCGCGTCATAGGCGCGGGCCTGCTCGACCGGATCGCCAGCGTCGCGCAGGTCGACGAAGTTGACGCCCTTGACGACGCGGCCGTTCGCCACGTCGAGACAGGGGATGACACGAGCGCGGACGGTCATTTCCCGCCCTCTCCCGTTGAGGGAGAGGGTTGCGCAGACTTGGTTCGCGCCCTTCGCGCGGACCTAGTCGAAGCTGGGAGAGGGTGATTCTTCTTTTGGGCCGCAGACGCGGCCGGCCCCTCTCCCATACCCTCCCCCCACAGGGGGGAGGGCGAAGAAAGAAACGCGGCCCTCACGCCGCCGCCGCCACGCTCAACGCAGCCGCCAGGTCGAGCCGGCCATCGTAGAGCGCCCGGCCGGTGATGACCCCCTCGATCCCGTCGACCGCGTGCAGCGCCAGGACGTGAATTTCGGCAATTCCCTTCACCCCGCCGCTGGCGATCACCGGGATGCGCACCGCGCGGGCGAGATCGACCGTCGCCTCGACATTGCAGCCCTTGAGCATGCCGTCACGCCCGACATCGGTGAACAGGAGCGAGGCAACGCCGGCATCCTCGAAACGACGGGCGAGGTCGATCACCTCGACGGTGGAGACGTCGGCCCAGCCGCGTGTCGCGACCATGCCGTCCTTCGCATCGACGGCGACGACGATGCCGCCGGGGAAATCGCGTGCCGCCGCGCGCACCAGCTCCGGATTTTCCAGCGCGGCGGTGCCGATCACGACGCGCGACACGCCGAGATCGAACCAGCGCTCGATCGCCGCGCGGTCGCGGATGCCGCCGCCCAACTGGACATGGCCGGGGAAGCGCTCGACGATCGACCTGACGGCGTCGCCATTGACCGAGGCCCCGGCAAAGGCGCCGTCGAGATCGACGACATGGAGATATTCAGCGCCCTGTTCAGCGAAGAGCATCGCCTGCGCGGCGGGATCGTCACCATAGACGGTCGCGCGGTCCATATCGCCCTCGGCGAGGCGGACGACCTGGCCACCCTTGAGGTCGATGGCGGGGAAGATGATGAGGGTCATGGGCGCCATCCAAGGAAACGGGTGAGCAGGTCCAGCCCGTAACGCTGGCTCTTCTCCGGGTGGAACTGCACGCCGAGCATATTGTCGCGGCCGATCGCCGCGGTGACCGGCCCGGCGTGATCGGTTGCGGCGATCACGTCCTCGCCTTCAAACGCGTAGCTGTGCAGGAAATACGCCTCGCCGGCCTCGATCAACGGATGCGGCGTCGCGGGAACGACGTCGTTCCAGCCCATATGGGGGACCTTCGCCATCGGATCGGCCGGGTCAAGCAAGCGGACGGTGCCGCGGATCCAGCCGAGCCCCGCATGGGTGCCGGCTTCCTCGCCCGCATCGGCCATCAATTGCATGCCGACGCAGACGCCCAGGAACGGCACGCTGTCCCGCCGGACGCGCTGCTCAAGCGCCTCAACCATGCCCGGCACGGCGCGGAGCGCCGAAGCGCAGGCGCCGAACGCCCCGACGCCCGGCAGCACGATGCGGTCGGCGCGCGCCACCCGGCGGGCATCGGCGGTAATGTCGATATTGACGGCGCCGGCCGCCTTGAGCGCGTTTGCGACCGAATGGAGATTGCCCGCGCCGTAATCGATCAGCGCCAGCGTCTCAGCCACCAAGCGTCCCCTTGGTCGAAGGAATCGCGTCGGCCTTGCGCGGGTCGATCTCGACGGCGGTGCGCAGCGCCCGGGCAAGGCCCTTGAACGCGCTTTCGATGATGTGGTGGTTGTTCTTGCCGTACAGCGTCTCGACATGGAGCGTCAGCCCGGCGCTGCCGGCGAAGCTGTGGAACCAGTGCTCGAACATCTCGGTGTCCATCTCGCCGAGGCGTTTCTGCGAGAATTCGCATTTCCACACGAGATAGGGCCGCCCCGAAATGTCGAGCGCGACGCGGGTCAGCGTCTCGTCCATCGGCGACAGCGCGTCGCCATAGCGGCGGATGCCCTTCTTGTCGGCGAGCGCCTGTGCCACCGCTTCGCCGATGGCGATGCCGGTATCCTCGACGGTGTGGTGCTGGTCGATATGGAGGTCGCCGACCGCCTTCACGTCGAGGTCGATCAGCGAATGGCGCGAAAGCTGTTCGAGCATGTGATCGAAGAAACCGATTCCGGTTTCAATCGTGTAGCTGCCGGTGCCGTCAAGGTTGACGGTCACGTCGATCGACGTCTCCTTGGTGGAGCGCGAGATGGTGGCGGTGCGCATGCGCATCCCCTTAACGTCCTGTCGCGCGCATGCAATCTTGCTCAGGCAATCTTGACGGGGTTCCAAACGCCGCTAGTCCATGCGCCATGAGCGATGGCCTGCCCGATAGCCTGATTCCCTATGACGAGATCGTCCAGGAGGCACTGCGCGCCGTAGTCGGGCGTGTGCTCGGCTCGGTTGCCGAGAATGGTGGCCTGCCCGGCGACCATCATTTCTACATCACCTTCAAGACCCAGGCGGCCGGCGTCGACATCCCGCAGCGCCTGATCGAGCGTTTTCCCGACGAGATGACGATCGTGATGCAGAACCGCTATTGGGACCTGGTCGTCGACGACACCGGCTTCTCGATCGGCCTGAGCTTCAACCAGGTGCCGTCGAAGCTGGTGATTCCCTATGCGGCGGTGACGGGTTTCCACGATCCGTCAGTGAATTTCGAACTGCGCTTCCAGGCGCAGGAAGGCCCTGAGGGCCCCGACCCGCACGACGAGGCGGAGAATGACGGCCCGACCGTCACGCCGGTCGAGGATGGATCGAACGTCGTCTCGGTGGATTTCAAGCGAAAGAAATAGCCTTCATTCCCTCTCCCCTTGTGGGAGAGGGAAGGGGCCCAAGCGAAGCTTGGGAAGGGTGAGGGGGACACTCGACTGTTTCGAGCCCCATCCCCCTCACCCTTCCGTCGCTTCGCTCCTCCCTCCCTCTCCCACAGGGGGAGAGGGAATTTGGGGATGACGGAGTAGCGTTTGATGACCGAAACCCGCACTGAAACCGATTCGATCGGTGCCATCGACGTCCCCGCGGACGCTTATTGGGGCGCGCAGACGCAGCGCTCCGTCGAGAATTTCCCGTTCGGCGCGACCGAGCGCATGCCGATCGGCATCATCCATGCGCTTGCGCTGGTGAAGCAGGCGGCGGCGCGGGTGAACCGGGCGCACGGGCTCGACCCGAAGATCGCCGACGCGATCGAGGCCGCCGCGGCGGAAGTGGCGAGCGGCAAGCTCGACGACCAGTTCCCGCTGGTCATCTGGCAGACCGGTTCCGGCACCCAAAGCAACATGAACGTCAACGAGGTGATCGCCGGCCGCGCCAACGAGATGCTGGTGGGCAAGCGTGGCGGCAAGTCGCCGGTCCACCCGAACGACCATGTCAATATGAGCCAGTCGTCCAACGACAGCTTCCCCACGGCGCTGCACATCGCGGCGGCGATGGCGGCGACCGGGCGGCTGTTCCCGGCACTCGACCGGCTGCACGACTCGCTGGAGGCAAAGGCTGCCGCCTGGACCGACATCGTCAAGATCGGGCGCACCCACCTGCAGGATGCGACGCCGGTCACCCTCGGGCAGGAATTCGGGGGATATGCGAACCAGCTCTATCGCTGCCGCGCGCGCATCACGCCCGGCGTGGTGCACGGCATGTGCCAGCTTGCGCAAGGCGGCACGGCGGTCGGCACGGGACTCAACGCGCCGAAGGATTTCGGCGAGGCGATCGCGGCACAGCTCGCCGAGCTGACCGGCCTTCCGTTCTTCACGGCGGAGAACAAGTTCGAGGCGCTCGCGTCGAACGATCCGATCGTCCATCTGTCGGGCACGCTCAACACGCTGGCGGTGGCGCTGACCAAGATCGCCAACGACATCCGGCTGCTCGGGTCAGGCCCGCGCTCCGGCATCGGCGAGCTCGATCTGCCGGCGAACGAGCCGGGCAGCTCGATCATGCCGGGCAAGGTCAACCCGACTCAGTGCGAGATGCTGACCATGGTGTCGGCGCAGGTGATGGGCAACAATGCCGCGATCACCATCGGCGGGCTGCAGGGGCATCTCGAGCTCAACGTGTTCAAGCCGCTGATCGGGGCGAACCTGCTTCGCTCGATCGACCTGCTGAGCGTCGGCATGGAAGGATTCGCCGAGCGCTGCGTCGATGGGCTCGAGCCGAATCGGGGGCGGATCGCCGAACTGGTCGATCGCTCGCTGATGCTGGTGACCGCGCTCGCGCCTGAGATCGGGTACGACAATGCCGCTAAGATCGCCAAGCACGCCCATGCCGAGGGGCTGACGCTCAAGGAAGCCGGGCTTGACCTTGGGCTGGTGGATGCGGCGACGTTCGACCGGCTGGTGCGGCCCGAGACGATGGTGTGACTTTCTCTCCCTCTCCCCTTGTGGGAGAGGGAAGGGGCCCATCGCATAGCGATGGGAAGGGTGAGGGGGACACTCGCCAGTGTCTCGAGCCTTGTTCCCCCTCACCCTTCCGTCGCTTCGCTCCTCCCTCCCTCTCCCACAAGGGGAGAGGGATTCTGGAGCGCGCGAGACGGAACCGACCGTCCCCTCATGCGCTCTCATCTCCGAACGGAGGGACATCCCATGAAAGCGAGCACCATCATCGGCGGTCTGATCGGCAGCGCGATCGACAGGCGGAAAGGCGAGGACAGCAGCCTGGATGGTGCGCTGATCGGCGCTGGCGTCGTGGTCGCCGCCCGCGTGATCGTGCCGGTCGCGGTGACCTTCGCGGTTGGGTGGCTGGCCCTGCGCGGGCTGGGCAAGCTGACCGATTCAGTGCTTGGCCCGCGTCCCACCAAAGGCTGATCTGCCGCAAGACGGGTTGACGGGAGGAGGGCGCGCGCGCCACTAGCGCGCATGGACGCCCCCGAATCCGATCCGCACGGCTTTAAACGCCGCGGCGTACTCTTTGTCCTTTCCTCGCCGTCGGGCGCTGGCAAATCGACGATCGCGCGCAAGCTGCGCGAGGACCAGCCCGAACTGGTCGTCTCCGTTTCCTACACGACACGCCCGATCAGGCCCGGCGAGGTTGACGGCGTCGACTATCATTTCGTCGACCTCGAAACCTTCCGCGCGATGGTGGCGAACCACGAATTCCTCGAATGGGCGCATGTCTTCGGGCACCGCTACGGCACGCCCAAGGCGCAGGTCTGGAACGTGCTGGAGCAGGGCCGCGACATCCTGTTCGACATCGACTGGCAGGGCGCGCAGCAGCTCCACCAGCTCGCCGGCGGCGACATCGTCCGGGTCTTCATCCTGCCGCCCTCGATGACCGAGCTGCGCAGCCGGCTTGAACGGCGCGCGACCGATTCGGTCGAGGTGATCGATGCCCGCATGGATCGCGCGGCGAACGAGGTCAGCCACTGGGACGGTTACGACTATGTCCTGGTCAATGACGATGTCGACCATTGCTTCGATTGCGTGAAGACGATCCTCGCGGCCGAGCGGCTAAAGCGCTCGCGCCAGACCGGCATCATCGGGTTCATCCGCAAGCTGATCCGGACGTCGCCGACTGGGGAGTGAGGCGCGGCGCCTCAAGGTTGCGCATAGATCTTCTTGTCCAGGAATTCGCGCATCACGGTGAACGCGTCGCTGAGGCGAATTCGGTCGGCCGGGAGCGCCGCCGTCCCGCAGGCGAGCTGAAGCATCAGGCCATTGGGCGTATCAGGTAGCGCGGGCTGCCAGTCGGTCTCCCGCGAATCGAGCGCGGCGCCGTCCCGGCTGCTCAGATAGCGAAGCGCCTTCACACGCAGCCCGGCGCAATCGAAGCTGTTCGAAGACACCATGTAATAGGGCTCCTTGTCCTTTATGCCGACGGCATAGCTGACGGAAGCCGCGCTCTTCCCCGTGCGCCGCATGGAGCCAAAGTCGAGAAGAGCCAGGGCGGGATTATCCTTGTCGCGGCGCATATCCATGATCGCCAGCTTCTGCGTCTTGCTGGTCGCGGGCAATGAGGGCACGATCCGCCGACCCGAGGAGCATTGTTCGAAGAACCCCGCGATCTGCGGCCCGACCTGGCGCAGATCGATCGATCCGCCCCAGCGGTCGGGGGCGCCATTCTCCAGCCAGACCTTTACCTTGCGGGTCTTGACCAGCCGCATCTGGTTCTCCTCGTCGAGTACCCTCGAAAGATGCACCGCTCCCTCGGCGAAGCTTGCGGCGCCCGGGCCCCGGCCGATCAACGCCGGCTGATCGTCGAATTCGAAATAGGCCCTGGTCAGGCCCTTCACATGCGGCTCGCCATCGCGGGCGCTTTCGATCTCGGCTTCCATATGCAGGCGGCTTACCGAGCAGGCGAAGCCAAGCCTGACCTTCCTGTCGTAATGAACCTGCGTGATCATCAGCAGCGGCGTCATCTGCGGCAGCTCGATCCCGGCCGTCGTGGGGAGCGCGCCATTATTGGCGAAGCCAAGCCGTTCAGCGTCCTCCGACGAGAGAATGAGCAGATCATCGGGTGCCGTCATCGATGCCAGCGTGAATGCCTCCGAATCGACGCCCATTTCGGTCAGGTAGGAAAGCATCAGGGCGGACATCGCCTGAACGTCGCTGGTCGGCGCCTTCTTCTTGTCGAGGTGGAATTGATGCAGGCCCAGGCTGCCGCCGTCCTCGTCGAGGAAGCGAGACTCACCACCGGCATAGGCATAGGCGCACGCGCTGGCGCAGATGGAAGGCTCGGCGCCCGGCTTGCGCCGGGCGCCGACAGCGGTGTTGAAGTGCAACGCGCGGATCGCCCGGCCGAGCTCCATGCCTTCGAGGCTCAACCCGCCCGGGGAATCGAAATAGACCCTGGCCTGGGTGATGTTGCGGGCTTTCACGAAAGCGAGGAATTGCTTGGTCGTTCCGCTGGTGATGTCGCCGGCCGCGTAGATCGTCCGGTCGCCGCCCTCCAGCAGGTCCTGGCGCTGTCGATCGGCGGGGCTGTCGGCGAGGACGAAGGTCATCGGGGTGTCGTCCACTGTCTCCCGTGCGTCCGAGGGAGCTGCGACCGTCGCTGTCGCCAGGCCGAGGCACATTGCGATGATCGCGGCGACGATGGAGCCCTTGTGGCGGGTTGGGCCGCGGAAGCGCTCGCCAGGGTAATGCCGTTTGCGCGAAATCCCGTCCCCCATCAGGCCCCCAAACCTATGGCGCCGATCGGCAAATGAAGACCGCGCGCCACGAGCTAACGGACTTTTTCCCGTCTTGTCCATGCTGTCGCGGGCTTCGACCTACAGGAGGGACAGAAACCGCACCCCCGCGTCGAAATCGCGTCGCCGCGATTCAAGCGCGCCAAGGGACAGCTCGTCCCGGCCCCATTGCTCGGCCTGCCAGTCCTCGTCGAGTTCGACCGCACGCCAGACCTCGTCCGCTGTCGCCGCGCCCTCGGCCAGCGCCAGTGCGGCGATCAGCGAGCCGCCGACGGTGACGATGGGGGACAGGCCCGCCAGTTCCCACGCATTGCGCGCCGCCACCGCTTCGGCCAGCCGGGCGATCGTCGCTGGCGGCTGGGGCCTGTGCATCACGCCCGGGGCGATCTCGAAATGCACGTCGTAGCGTGTCCGTGCCCAATCGAGGATCGGATCCCAGAGCGCCGCCTGCCGAGCGACCAGATCGTCAGGACTCTCCGCGCGATAACAGAGCAGGTCGCTCTCGCCGAACGCGGACAGGCCGGTCGCGAAGGCGGCGGGCTCGATCCGTTCGATCGCGGCGTTGGCGAGGCCGGTCAGCGGCATCGCGCGCGGATCGATCTCGCCGCCTTCAGCCACCGCGCGCCATTCGTCGGCGACGGCCTCGGCAAGGGCAGGGGTGAGGAGGGTCAGCGGCTGCTTGCCGGGCGTGCGGACGGGCTTGCCGTCGAGCAGGATGCCGCGACCGTCGTCGACCTCGACGGTTTTCCAGAAGCGCTTCACTGGCTGACGTCCTTCACGATTCCGGTGGCGTCCGCCAGCGCCGGGCAAGCGAGCGCGGCACGATCGCGATCATCGCCAGCGCCGACAGCACGATCGCGACACCCAGGATCTTGGGCCCCAGCGTCTGCGCGCGACCGAGCAGCACGACGCCGAAGACCGCGCCGGCCGATCCGCCGAGCCGGGTGAGCGTCAGCGTCAGCCAGCGGTTGCGGGCGGTGGTATCCGGGTCGGTCATGCCGTCTCCATATGCTCGGGCAGGCTCGCCACCGTCGTGGCGACGACATGCGCACCGGCGGCAAACAGTTCTTCCGGCGGATGATAGCCCCAGGCGACGCCCAGCGCCCGGGTGCCCGCCGCGCGCGCCATCAGCATGTCATAGCTGGTGTCGCCGATCATCACCGTCGTTTCGGGCGAGGCGCCGGCTTCGGCCATGGCCAGTTCGATCATCGACGGATGCGGCTTTGACGGGTGGCGATCGGCGGTCTGCAGCGTGACGAAGCGATCGGCGATCCCGTGATGCGCCAGGATCCGGGCGAGGCCGCGATCGGACTTGCCAGTGGCGACACCGAACAGCCAGCCGGCCTTCGCCAGCACGTCGAGCGTATCGATCATGCCCTCGAACAACGGCTCCTCGTCCATCGCGCCGGATGCGCGAAGCCGGAAGAAGGATGCCTTATACTCCTCGGCGAGCGCGCGGTGCCGGGCGTCGTCAAGCTCCGGGCTGAGCGCGGCGATCGCCTCGACCACGCTGAGCCCGATGATCCGCCGGATCGCGTCGCGGCGCGGGGCTTCAAGGCCGCCAAGCACGAACGCCTCCTCCATCGAGCGGCAGATATTCGCCTGGCTGTCGACAAGGGTACCGTCGCAATCGAACAGGGCAAGGCGGTTGGTCATGCGTTCCTCATCAAATCTGCGAGCGCGATATTGCCGGTATGGGCGAGGCCGTCGATAGCGCCGTTGCGGTCGGCCCCGGACTTGTTCTGGCCGAGCTTGTTGGTGCCGCGCACCGCCTCGATCATCACCTCGAAACCGGTGATCGCGCGCAGCATCGCATGGAAGCGGGCATCGTCCATCTTGGCGCGGGTCCACGGGTTTTCGGGGATCACGCGGGGCTCGTGGATCGCGGCGAGCGTGTCGAGCTGCTCGATCAGGCCGTCCTCATCGAGAACGCGGGCAGTCCCCTCGATCTCCACCGCGACATAGTTCCAGGTCGGGACCTGCCTGGTAGGGTCCGTGTACCAATTGGGGGTGATGTAGCCGTCCGGCCCGGCGATGCTGAGCACCACGCGGGCGCCATCGAGCAGCGGCGCGATTCGGTTGGCGCGCGCGATGTGGAACCGGACCGCCCCATTGCCAGGCTTGTCGCCGGCCGGAGCGATCGGCGCATGGGCGACCATCGGACCGTCCACGGTCACGGCGAGGATATGCGCGAACCCGCGCTCGACCGCCCAGTCGAGCATCGCGGCGTCGCTGTCGAAGCGGAAGGCCTTGTTCGGGTGCATGGCTTTGGCCGTAGCGTTGCGGGCGAAGGAATCAATCGCAGCGCTGTTTCTTCCCTCTCCCGCCGGGAGAGGAAATTCAGCTCGCGCTGCCGCGGCTCCGCCGTTCGCCGCGCCGCGCCTTGCGCACGGTCTTGGCATGGGCCTTCGCCTGCTGCTTCTTCACTGCCTTGCTTGGCGGGGGCGGAGTGTCGAGGGGCATGTTGTTGCCGAGCATCTCGTCGAAGCCGAGCTGCTTCAAGCTCTCGGCGAAATGCTGGGGCAGTTCGGCCTGAACGTCGATCTTGCCGCCATCGGGATGGTCGACGCTGATCCGCCGCGAATGGAGGTGCATCTTGCGGCTGATTCCGCCGGTCAGGAACGCTGCCTGGCCGCCATATTTGCCGTCGCCGACGATCGGGTGGCCGATCGCCGCCATGTGCACGCGCAACTGGTGAGTGCGGCCGGTATAGGGGATCAGCTCGACCCACGCCGTGCTGTTGCCGGCGCGCTCGATCACGCGGTAGCGCGAACGGGCCGGCTGCCCTTCCTTCTCGTCGACATGCATCTTCTCGCCGCCGCTGCCGGGCTGCTTGGCGATCGGCAGGTCGATCGTGCCGTCCTCGATCGACGGCACGCCGACGATCAGCGCCCAATAGACCTTCTTCGCGCTGCGCGAGGAGAAGCTCTTGCCGAAGAACGCCGCCGCGCGGGTGGTCCGCGCGATCAGCAGGGCGCCCGACGTATCCTTGTCGAGCCGGTGGACCAGCTTGGGCCGGCTCTCGCCATCGAACTGGATGCCGTCGAGCAGGCCGTCGACATGCTCGGTCGTCTTGGTGCCGCCCTGGGTCGCGAGGCCGGGCGGCTTGTTGAGTACGATCGCCTGCTTGTCGCGGTGGATGACGAGATCGCGGATGAAGTCGGTCTGCTCCTCGCTCAGCGGCGGGCGCTCGCGCTTCTTGGGCGCATCGGCATGGACCGGCTCGGCCGGTGGGACACGGATTGACTGGCCGGCGACGATCCGGTCGCCCGGCGTCGCGCGCGCGCCGTCGACGCGGAGCTGACCGGTCCGCGCCCATTTGGCGACGGTGGTGAAGCTGGTGTCGGGCAGATGCCGCTTGAACCAGCGATCGAGCCTGATGCCGTCATCGTCGGCGCCGACGTTGAACTGGCGGACGTCGCTTTCGTTTCTCTTGTCGCTCATGCCGCCACCCGCACCAGCGAGAGGCCGGCGAACAGGGCGACGATCGAGCCCGCCACCGAGACCAGCGCGTACAGCGTCGCCAAGCCGAGATCGCCACGCTGGATCATGGTCACCATGTCGAGCGAGAAGGCCGAGAACGTGGTGTATCCGCCGAGGATACCGACGCCGAGCAGCAGGCGCCAATTCTCGCCGGGGACAGACATGCGCGCCAGCGTGCCGACCAGCAGGCCCATGGCGAAGCCGCCGATAAGGTTCACGGCGAGCGTGCCGTAAGGAAAGGCCGGGCCGAACGCGGCAAGCGTCGCACGGCCGGTAAGATAGCGTGCGCCGGAGCCGAAGGCACCGCCCAGCATGACAAGGAGAAGTTGGAACATCGGGGAGCGTTAGCGCGGATTGGACGAAATGAGAACCTTGGGCGGTCCATGCCCGTCTTCGCTGCTTCTGCTCCCGCAAGGGGAGAGGGAATTCTCGGATCAGTTCCCGTTGTTCGCGACCAGGTCGACGTCGGTGCCGCCGTCCTTGCGGCTCGTCAGGAACAGGGCGAAGGCGCCATTGTCGCGGTCGCGGGTGCCGCCCAGGACATGCTCGCCGCCATCGGCCTGATGCTCGGCTGAATAGCCGGCGCTGGTGACGCGGGTGTAATACCAGTCGAGCACCGTCTGAAGCGAGGCCGAGCTGGCGAAGCTGACGGCGCGGAGGGCGCAGCCGCTTGCCTCCGTGCCCGCGGCTTCGGTGACGCGCGCATCGGGATAGAGCGGCAGGTCGGCGGGCAGGCGCTGCGCCCAGCGTGCCGAATAGCGCATGGCGCCGGCGCAGCCGCTGGTACGCTTGTCCTTCTGCCGCGCGGCGAGCGCGCCGAGGGTGAGCGAGTCGCGAGCCGCGCGACACTGGGGGCAGCTGCCTTGCGGCGCCGGGGCTTTCCTGAGCGTCTCGCTGGTCGAGGCGCCGGTGGCGGCGACCGCCCCGGACGGGGGAATGGCAACGCCGTCGGGCGGGACAGCGCCGGAATAGGGCTGGGCAGGCGGGCGCACCGCGTCGTTATTCGCCTGTTGCGCGAGCTGTGGATCGACCATGATCTGGTCCTGCAGCGCGCTCGTCAGGGCAGGGTCGCGGCTCGCATTGCCCGCATCGACCAGTTCGTTGTCGAGCGAATCGAGATTGCGGTCGCCATCGCGCGGCCCGCAGGCGCTGAGCGCCACGGGCAGGACGACAAGGGCCAGGCCCCGAAACCGACTGCGCATCATTCGAACGAGAACTCCTGATCCAACCCACTGATCATGGCGCATTTCCGGTTAAGGAAGCGTTGGTGATACCGGACCGGGCGATCAGCGCCCGTTCACCGTGCTTGCGTTGCCGCGCCGGCCCCGCCATGTTCGCGTCATGCTCAACATCCTCTCCATCCTTGTCGGCCTGCTGGTGCTGCTGCTCACCCTGATCGGCTTCATCCCGTTCCTGGGCTGGCTGAACTGGCTGACGATCCCGATGGGCATTGTCGGCCTGGCGCTCGGGGCGCTGTCGTCGAGCAACATGGGGCGCAACCTGAACCTGGTGCTGATCATCATCTGTGCGATCCGCCTGTTCATGGGCGGCGGCATCATCTGATCTTCACGCGTTTTGCGCACCTATGAAAGGGCCCGGCGATCGCTCGCCGGGCCCTTCGTCGTTCCGGAACCGCCGGTTAGCGGCAGACGACCTGACCGCGATCGATCGACTGGCCGAGCAGGGCACCGGCCGCGCCGCCGAGCAGCGTGCCGAGCGTGCGCGACCCGCCGCCAGCGATCGAGTTGCCGACGACCGCGCCACCAAGACCGCCGATGATCAGGCCGGTCGTGCCGTCGCTGCGCCGGCAATAATAGCGATTGTCGCCGCCGCGATAGATGCGGTCGTTACGGCCCAGCCGGCGCGGCTGGTAATAGCGGCCGTCACGATAATAACGGTCGGCATAATAGCTGCGCTGGCCCGGCTCGAACCGGTTGTAGTCATAGGTGCGATAGCGGCGCCAGTCGCGATTGTCCTGGCGATTGTCCCGGCGGTCGTCGCGGCGATAATCGCGATTCCCGTCGCGACGATAGTCGCGGGCTGACTCGCCCGGGGACGACTGAGCCAGTACCGGCACGGCGGGAACGGCGACGGCGGCGATGATCGCCGCCAGCAATATCTTGCGCATGACTCTTCTCCTTGATCCTTGCGGTAGATCAAGAACCCGCACGGCCCCGTGAAGTTGCGTGAACGGGAAACTACCTCCCGTTCACGCACCCTCGATAGCGGACAATCAGGCGTTGAGGCGGTGCGTCAGCGTGATTTCAGCGTTGAGCACCTTGGATACCGGACAATTCGCCTTGGCGTCAGCGGCGATCTCGGCGAACTGGTCGGCGTCGATCCCGTCGATCGTCGCGGTCAGGTCAAGGTCGGAACGGGTGATGGTGAAGCCGGCATCCTGTTTTTCGAGCGTGACTTTCGCGTTCGTCTCCAGCGTGCCCGCCGAGAATCCGGCGCGGGCCAGGGCGAAGCTGAGCGCCATGGTGAAGCAGCTCGCATGCGCGGCGGCGATCAGTTCCTCGGGGTTGGTGCCCGGCCCTTCCTCGAACCGGCTGTTGAAACCATAGGGATTGTCCGCAAGCGCCCCTGACTGGGTCGACACATGGCCGACGCCGTCCTTGCCGAAACCTTCATACCGGGCCGATCCGCTGCGAGTCGTCATTGTGGGTCTCCTGCGATTGGAAGACCCGGATACACGAAGGGCGCGGATCGCGCCGCGCCCTTCGCCGATTTTTTAGCTGAAAGCGTCAGCTCAGCGGCAGCGGCGCTTGCTGCCGCCACGGTCGATCTCGCGCCCGGCGAGGCCGCCCAGGACCGCGCCGCCGAGCGTCCCGACAGTGCGGTCGCCATGAGTGTCGATCGTGCGGCCAAGCAGCGCGCCGCCCACGGCACCGACGAGCAGGCCGGTCGTTCCGTCCGACTTGCGGCAATAGGTGCGGCCGTCGCGGCCACGCCATTCCTTATATTTGTAATCCCTGCGTGCCTCGGCGCCGGTGATCGGAACCGCCATGGTCGCCGGAATCACCAGTGAAGCGGCGACAGCCGCCATCATCATCTTTCGCATATTCTACTCCCGTGCCTTGAATCATTATCAGGGGCGTAACGCTTCCTTTGTGCCTGAAGTTGCATGAACGGGAAACAACGGGGCGTTCATGCAGCGCAGGCCGGGGAATCTTCTCCACGATATCCACGTTATCCACAGCTTCGCGGTGTCGTTTGGCCCTTTGCACGACTCGGATTCAATGACAGCATCATGACTGTAAGCGGACGATGCGGAAGCGAGAAATCGCAGAAATATCAGAAGCTTATGCTGGAATTTCGAACAGGTGCCGCAAGGAAACCGTTCGTGTTCCAGGGGAATGCCGGACCGTGCAGGAAGGCCCGCCGTCGCGAAAGCGAAGGCCTGGCGGACAGGCAGGGAAGGGTGTTCCAGGCGCTCTCTCCCGTCCCCGCGACATGGAAAGGGCGTTGGCCGTGAAGACCGGAGACGCGCTGCCCGGCAACGGGTGGAAGGTGATCCGGAGATAGTGGCCAAGGCGCGATTGTCGGGTTTCGGCCTGACTGTCGAGCTGGCCGCCGGAGACTGCGGTGTTGAGGCCCGAAAGGGTATCGCGCCCGGCCCCGGTGACCGAAATGCGAAGCCTAGGGCCGTTCGCGGCGCGGGTGGAGCATGCCGCCGAAACCAGAAGGCGCAGGTGTCTCCCCGGAGGTGCCAAGCGGGTCGAAGTCCGGCGACAGGGGGTCGGCAGCGATGCCGACCCCCATTTTGCGTCCGCATGGCTCATGGTAAAGCGGGCGCGTGAGCCCCGCGTGATGCCCATTTGTGCATCATCTGCGCCTATGCGGAAAATCCAGACTGCCATGTTATCCATGGGCTTCCCCAGCGAAGGCTAGGGAAGCATGAAAGGTGTGTGCTGAAATAAGGCAGGCCGACCACGTTCCAGGTCGAACTGACGCAGGAAACCTAACCCGCCAGCAATTCCTTCGCCCGCGCGCAATCCTTCTCCATCTGGGCGATCAGGGCGTCGAGCGAGTCGAACTTCGCTTCCGGGCGAAGGAAGTCGACCAGCGAGATTTCGATCGTCTGATTGTACAGGTCGCCGGAGAAGTCGAAGAAATAGGGCTCGAGCAGTTCCTTGGGCGGATCGAAGCTGGGGCGGACGCCGAGATTGGCCGCACCGTCAAGCACCCGCCCGTCGGGCAACCGCCCGCGCACTGCGTAGATGCCGTAAGCCGGGCGCAGATAATTGCCCATGTCGATATTGGCGGTCGGATAGCCGATCTCGCGGCCGCGCTTGTCGCCATGCTGGACCACGCCTTCGATCGCGAACGGCCGGGTGAGCAGCCGCGCCGCGCCGCGCGGATCGCCGCCAATCAGCAGGTCGCGGATCCGGCTTGAGGAGACTTCCTCGCCGTCGAGCGCGACCGGCTTTACCGTGTCGACCGAAAAGCCGTTCTTCGCGCCGAGATCGGCCAGCACGTCGACATTGCCGCCACGTGCCTTGCCGAAGGTGAAATCCTCGCCCGTCACCACGCCGCCAGCACCGATCTTGTCGAGCAGACGGTCAGCGACGAATTCCATCGCGGTCAGGCCGGCAAGCACCGCGTCGAAGCCGAAAACGATCATGGCGTCGGCGCCCGCTGCGTCGAACAGGCGCTCGCGCTGGTCGAGCGTGGTCAGGCGAAAGGGCGGGGCGTCGGGCTTGAAATGGCGCACGGGATGGGGATCGAAGGTGGCGACCAGCACCGGGCGGCCTTCAGCACGGGCGCGCTCGACCGCCCGGCCGACCACTGCCTGATGCCCCATGTGGAACCCGTCGAAATTCCCCAGCGCGACGATTCCGCCCCGAAGTTCGGGAGGTACCGTCGAACCACCGTCAAGCCGCTCCATGGGATTGCGCATAGGGGGCGAGCGAGCGGGACACAATCCTCCCCGGCACGGGGAGGAATTACTGGGGCGCTATCCCCGCGCGGAGCAGGCGGAGCACGTTGCCGCCCATCACCTTGGCGATATCCGAATCCGAAAATCCGCGGTCGATGAGGGCCTGAGTCACCGCGACGACCTGGCTTGCGTCGAAGCCGGTGGTCACCGCGCCGTCGAAGTCGGAACCGAGGCCGACATGATCGATGCCGACGAGATCGCGGACATGCGCGATCGCGGCCGCGGCGGCGCGGGGATCGGTCGAGCAGATCGCCCCGTCCCAATAGCCGATGCCGATCACCCCGCCGGTCCGCGCGATGCCGCGAATCTCGTCGTCGGTCAGGTTGCGGTTGACCTTGCAGGTTGCCTGCACGCCGGTGTGGCTGGCGACGATCGGGCGCTTCGCCATCGCGATCACCTGCGCCGTGGTGGCGTGGCTCGAATGCGCGACGTCGACGATCATGCCGATCTTCTCCATCCGCCGCACGACCTGGATGCCGAGCGGGGAGAGGCCGCCCTTGGCCACGCCGTGCATCGACCCGGCCACGTCATTGTCGAAGAAATGCGCGAGGCCGGCCATACGGAAGCCGGCGGCGTGGAGCCGGTCGAGATTGTCGAGCTTGCCCTCGATATCCTGCAACCCCTCGATCGACAGCATGCCGCCCACGACCTTGTTGCCGGCGGCGCGATCGGCCAGCAGCTTGTCGAGGTCGGCCTGAGTATGGATGACCCGAAGCTGGCCGTTCGAGGCGGCGGCATAGCGATCGAGCTTGGTCGCGTGCCACAGCGAGCGCTGGAGCAGCGAGTTCCAGGTGCGCGTCGGCTGGAGATCGGCGATGACCAATTGAGTGATATTGTCGGTGTCGCCGGTGTTGGCGTCGTAATTCTGGCCCTTCGGCGTCTTGGTGACCGAGGAGAAGACCTGAAGCGCGTAATTGCCCTGGATCAGCCGGGGCAGGTCGACCTGGCTGCGATCGACCCGGTCGAGCAGGCTGCGTTTCCACAGCAGGGTGTCGGCATGCATGTCCGCCACCTGCAATGTCGCATGGAGTTCCCGGGCATGGGGTGAGATCTTCAGCGCGACTGGCCGAACCTTGTTCATCGAACGCTCGATCATCACCGGCGCGAGGGCGAAGAACGCGATCGCGGCGACAAGAACCAGGGCAAGGATGCCCCACAGCCATTTGCGCATTTGTCAGGCCCTCCGTCATGCCGGACTTGTCCCGGCATTCACGGTGCCGCGTCGTCCGATTGCCGGACCTATGCGGGACGGTAGCCTCCGGAACAAGCCCGTCCTGAGCTTGTCGGGCGAATTCAGGCGCAGGGATTCAGGGGCGAGCGAGCGTCACGAAACTATAGGCTGGCCTGTCGCCTTCAGCGGGGTGATCCTCGCGCATGATCTCGCGCCAGCCGGTGAAGGCGGGGACGACCGCGTCGCCCTCGGGTGCGGCATGGACTTCGGTCAGTTCGACGCGCTCGGCGCGCGACAGGAACAGGGCGAAGATCTGCGCGCCGCCGATCACCGCGATCTCCGGCGACCCGGCGATGGCGATCGCCGAGTCGATATTCCCCGCCACCTCAGCCCCCGGCGCCGACCAGTCGGGATCGCGAGTGAGGACGATGTGGCGGCGGCCGGGCAAGGGCGCGGGGAAGCTTTCGAAGGTCTTGCGGCCCATGACCATCGGCTTGCCCATGGTCTGGGCCTTGAAGCGCTTCAGATCGGCAGGCAGGCGCCACGGCAGCCCGCCGTCGCGCCCGATCACGCCATTGTCGGCGCGGGCAAGGTGGAAGGTGATGCGGGGCGAAATCGACATTCGCCGCTTATGCGATGCGCGGCGCCGTGGTGCCATCGCCTTGTGCAGCGCAGTTCACGATGGAATCGCGATCGGAGGGCAGAGATGAGTCATCTTCATTTTGGGCTCCGCCTGGGGTGACTGCACCAGCAGCTGCAGCAACGCGGCGGCCAGCGTCGCCGTCACGATCGTGAACTGAATTTCCCGCATGTCCCTCTCCCTTGGTCCCTGTGCGACTACGTATGTAGTCGTGCGACTGAACGGACGCTGAATCGGTCCTCGGGAATGGCGTCTATCGGGATGGCGAGGGCTATCGTATCGCGGTCGATATGATCGACGAACGCCGGGCGGATATCTGGCTGGCAACAGAGACCGGGCAACGATCAAGTCCGTCATGCCGGACTTGTTCCGGCATCCACCGTTCCGCTGGAGCCGAAGCCCGTTGGTACGCGGCGCGGTAGACCCCGGAACAAGTCCGGGGTGACGCTTCAAGCGAGGTGGATTAAACCCTAGACTGCCACCGGCGCCTTGATGTGCGCCTGCGCCTCATAACCGACGAGGCGGAAATCCTCATACTCATATTGGTCGATCCCGGCTGGCTTGCGCAGGATCTCAAGCCGCGGCAGCGGGCCTGGCGTGCGGGACAGCTGTTCGCGCGCCTGGTCGAGATGGTTCGAATAGAGATGGCAATCGCCGCCGGTCCAGATGAACTCGCCCGGTTCAAGTCCGCATTGCTGCGCCAGCATATGGGTCAGCAGCGCGTAGCTCGCGATGTTGAACGGCACGCCCAGGAAGATGTCGGCGGAGCGCTGATAGAGCTGAAGCGACAGCCGGCCGTTCGCGACATGGGTCTGAAACAGGCAGTGGCAGGGTGCCAGCGCCATGGCGTGGAGATCGCCCGGGTTCCAGGCACTGACGATCTGGCGGCGGGAGGCCGGGCTGGTCCTGATCTGTTCGATCAGCTCGGCGATCTGGTCGATATGGCGGCCGTCCGTGGTTTCCCAGTCGCGCCATTGCTTGCCGTAGACGGGGCCGAGTTCGCCGGCCTCATCGGCCCATTCATCCCAGATGCTGACCTTGCGGTCGCGCAGCCACTGGACGTTGGTGTCGCCGCGCAGGAACCACAGCAGTTCGACGATGATCGAGCGCAGGTGCAGCTTCTTGGTGGTGACGACGGGGAAGCCGTCCGCCAGATCGAAGCGCATCTGATGGCCGAACACCGAGAGCGTGCCGGTGCCGGTCCGGTCCATCTGTTGCGCGCCGGTATCGAGCACGCGCCGCATGAGGTCGAGATAGGGCTGCATCGGATTGAGATAGCGCGCGCGGCCCGGCGCGCCAAGCGTGCTCGGATGCAGCCTTTCGGAGAATCGGAAACGGCCGCCGGGTCAGGCCCGGCGGCTGTCCCGGCAGTCGCGTCGACTCAGCGCCAGCGTCGGCGCGGAAGCGGACGGATCGAGGAAATCTTGTCGTCCAGCCCCAGGCGGGTAAGACGCCCGATCGACCGGTCGATGACTTCGCAGCGCCCGCGATAATAATCGTCGACACAGACCTGCCACCTGCCGCTCTCGACACTGATGGAGGAAATGCGATCTTCCATGCCCGTTGGGCCGAGGCGGCTGATCGGGCCAGTGATTTCCATGCTCCTGCCGCGGAAATCGTCGTCGACGAAGACAGTGATGTGAGGCCCATAGTCCCGACCGCGATAATCATCGCGATCCCGGTCCTGCGCGACGGACGGGGCCGCCGCAACTACCATCATGGTCAGTGCAACAAGCTTCAGCGTCTTCATGTTATTCTCCTGTTCAGCCGGGAATCTGCCGCTGTCCGGTTCGATGCATTAAGCAGCAATTGGCGATCTGCGATATCGTGACTGACTACGGAATGAACGCTCGCCATGATCTTTCCCGATGTCGTTCGTCAGGCACTCAGCTTGCAAGGTTTTATCGCACGAGGCTCTGGCCGGGGGCCGACGGCGCGGAAGGTCGCGAGATAGCCGCCGGCGGAGGGCATGTCGTACATCCCGACCTGGGTATAACCGACCGCGGCGAATTCGCAGCGCAGCAGCCCGGGCGGGGTGCCATGATTCTGCGTCGGCCGGTTGGCGTCGACCACCACGACCAGGCCATCGGGTTTCAGCGACGGGCGCATCCGCCAGAGGAATTCATAGGGCTGCTCGATCTCATGGTACATGTGCACCATCAGCACCCGGTCGAAGCTCGCATCGGGTAGGCGCGGATTGGCCGGGAGGCCGAGGCGCACGCTGACATTGTCGAGCCGCTCGCGCGCGACTCGTTCGGCCAGGGTGTCGCGGACCCCGGCGACGATGTCCTCGGCCAGCACGCGGCCCTCCTTGCCGACGCGGGCGGCGGCGCGGATGGTGTAATAGCCTTCACCCGCGCCGATATCGGCGACGGTCATCCCGGCCTTGAGCCCGGCCTTGTTCATCACCTCGGACGCTTCGTTCAGCCGGTCGCGCGCTTCCTCGGTCGACCAGCGTGACGAGATGATATGCGCAACGGGACGATCGGCGGCGGGGAAGGGGCCCGCCTTGTCCTGTTCGTCGTCGACGCTCGGCTGGCCCGGCTCGCAGCCCGCGAGCAGCAATGCCGCGCACGCAAGGGCCGCGACCAGTCTCACTCGACGTCCTCCACCTCGACCGTCTCCCCGGTCACCCGCTGCGACAGCGCCGCGGCCATGAAGGGATCGAGGTCGCCGTCGAGCACGTCGGACGGGCTGGTCGAGGTCACGCCGGTGCGCAGGTCCTTCACCAGCTGATAGGGCTGGAGGACGTAGGAGCGGATCTGGTGGCCCCAGCCGATATCGGTCTTGGTCGCGTTCTCCGCATTGGCCGCCGCCTCGCGGATCTGCAGCTCGCGCTCGTAGAGCTTGGCGCGGAGCTGGTTGTACGCCTCGGCCTTGTTCTTGTGCTGGCTTCGCTGGTTCTGGCACTGGACGACGATGCCGGTCGGGATATGCGTGATGCGCACGGCCGAATCGGTCGTGTTGATGTGCTGCCCGCCCGCGCCGGACGCGCGATAGGTGTCGATGCGCAGCTCGCTTTCGTTGATCTCGACCTCGATATTCTCGTCGATGACCGGATAGACCCAGATGCTGGCGAAACTGGTGTGGCGTCGCGCCGCGCTGTCATAGGGGCTGATGCGGACGAGGCGGTGAACGCCGCTTTCCGTCTTGGCATAGCCATAGGCATTCTCGCCCTTGAGCAGCAGGGTGGCGGATTTGATGCCGGCCTGTTCGCCCGAATGCTGGTCGACCAGCTCGACCTTCATGCCGCGGCGCTCGGCCCAGCGGGTATACATCCGCTGCAGCATGCCGGCCCAGTCCTGGCTCTCGGTACCGCCGGCGCCGGAATTGACCTCGATATAGGTGTCGTTGCCGTCGGCCTCACCGGCGAGCAGCGCCTGGATCTTGTCGTGCTCGGCACGCCTGGCAAGCTCGGCGAGGCTTCTGGTGCCGTCGGCAGCCATTTCCTCATCGCCTTCGGCCTCGGCCATCTCGATCAGCTCGGCCGTGTCGGACAGCTCGCTCTGGATCGCGCGGGTGGCGTTGATCGCTTCTTCAAGGCGGCGACGCTCGCGCATCACTTCCTGCGCGAGCTTGGGGTCGTTCCACAGCGCCTGGTCCTCGACGCGCGCATTCAGCTCGTCGAGCCGACGCAGCGCGCGATCCCAGTCGAGGAAGCGGCGGAGCAGCGCGAGCGCGTCATTGATGGTGTCGACATGAGCCTGCGCTTCGGCGCGCATGGTGGGAACTCCGAAAAAATACACGTCATGCCGGCACATGCCGGCTCACTGGGATATAGGGCGGGCTAGTAGATTCCGCCCTCTCTTGGCAAGGAGCGGCTATCATTCGATGCGATTTAGCGCCTGTTCGGCGCGCCTGAAAGCCTTTCGGGCCGGGCTAGGAGCCCGCACGGAATGGGTCCATGCGGCTGCCCCGGCTAGTAGATTCCGCCCTCGCGCTGCAGGAAGTCGCTGTCGCGCGGCGCCGCTTCCCGGCGCTGGACCGGCTTTGCTTCCTTCGGCTTGTCGGCGGCGTCCTCTTCATTGTCGTGGCGGGCCGCGCGGCGCGGTTCGCTCTCGGGCTTGAACGCTTCCCAGATAACCGCCGCCTTGGGATCGGTGGTCGGCCAGGCGCCGAATACCGGCTTGCCCGACGCGCGGTCGATCCGCACCATGCGGATGCCGGCGGGCGCGCGGAACGGGATCTTCTCCATCCCCTCATAGGCCTTGACCGCGAATTCCTTGAAGATCGGCGCGGCGATCGTGCCGCCCTGGGCATAGCCGCCCAGGCCGGTCGGCGAATCATAACCGATATAGACGCCGCCGATCATCTGCGGCGTGCCGCCGATGAACCACACGTCGGTCGGCCCGGAATTGGTGCCGGTCTTGCCGAACATGGGCCGGTCGAGATCGCGCAGCACGGTCGCGGTGCCGCGCTGGATCACGCCCTCGGCGATGTGCACCATCTGGTAGGCGCTCTGCGCGTCGACGATCTGGCGGCCCCGGCTGACCGGGCGCGGCATCGCCTTGCCGTTCCAGTCGGGCGCGTTGCAGCGGTCGCACGGGCGCCAGTTCTCGGGCCAGATCACCTTGCCGTGACGGTCCTGGACGAAATCGATCAGGGTCGCGGGATGGCCGCGGCCCTGGTTGGCGAGGATCGCATAGGCGTTGACCATGCGCATCACCGTCGTCTCGCCCGCGCCCAGCGCGAAGGAGAGATAGGGCGGATATTTGCCGACGCCGATCCGGTCCATCAGCGAGACGACATGCTCCATGCCGGTCTGCGAGGCGGCGCGCACCGTCATCAGGTTGCGCGACTGCTCGACGCCCCAGCGCATGGTGTGCGGGCCCGATCCGCCGCCGCCGAAGTTGCGGAAGCATTTCTGGCCGAGCCGGGCGCCCTGATAGACGCAGAACGGGCCGTCGATGATGATCGAGGCAGGCGTCATCCCGCCCTGAAGCGCCGCGGCATAGACGATCGGTTTGATCGTGGAGCCGGGCTGGCGCATCGCCTGGGTGGCGCGGTTGAACGACTGGATGCTCGAATCGAAACCGCCCTGCATCGCCAGCACGCGGCCGGTCGCCGGTTCCTCGACGACGAAGCCGCCGGAAATCTTGGGGACCGAGCGGAGCGCGAAGGCGCCGCCTTCTGGCGCGACGGCCAGAATGTCGCCGACCTTCAGCGCGGCGAAGGCAGTGCCACCCTGGCCCCGCACCGGCATCTGCGCGGCCCAGCGCGGCAGAATGCCGGTCTGGCCGTTGCTGAAGCCGATCGTTGCCGAGTCGCCGCCGGTCGCGGTGACGATCGCGGCGCGCCAGTCGAGATAGTCGAGCCGGAGATTGGTGTTGAGCAGCGCCGACTGCCAGGTGTCGCCGCCGATCTCGACATGGCGCAGCGGCCCGCTCCAGCCACGGCCCCGGTCGAAGCGGAGCAGGCCGTTGCGGAGCGCGGTCTGCGCGTCGAGCTGAAGCTTGGTGTCGAGCGAGGTGCGCACCCACAGGCCGCCCGAATAGACGCTGTACGGCCCGGCCTTCTCGTCCTCGCCGAACTTGTCGATCAGCTGGCGGCGGACCTCCTCGACGAAATAGCCGGCGCCAGCTACCTCGGTCTTCGGGGTCTGGCGGGGCACGGCGCCGATCGGCTCGGCGCGCGCCTGGTCATATTGCGCCTGGTCGATGAACTCGTTCTTGAGCATCTCGCGCAGGACATAGTTGCGTCGGCCGAGCGCGCGTTCGGTGCTGCGGAACGGGTCGTAGTTGGACGGGCCCTTGGGCAGGATGGCGAGATAGGCCATCTGCGCCAGGTCGAGCTGGTTCAGCTCCTTGTTGAAATAGGCATAGCTCGCCGCCTCGACGCCGAAGGCGTTCCGGCCGAGCGCGATCTGATTGAGATAGAGCTCGAGGATCTGCGGCTTGGTCAGCGCGTCCTCGATGCGGTAGGCGAGGATCGCCTCCTTGATCTTGCGGGTCGGCGAATAGGTGTTGCCGATCAGCAGGTTCTTCGCGACCTGCTGGGTGATGGTCGACCCGCCCTTGGCGCGCCGACCGGTGCCGAACTTCGTGGCATAATCGATCACCGCGCCCGCCATGCCGGGATAATCGACGCCGTGATGCTCGAAGAAGGTCTTGTCCTCGGCGGCGAGGAAGGCGCGGACGAGCAGGGGCGGATATTCAGCGTAGCTCAGCTCGACCCGGCGTTCTCGGGCATAGCTATGGATCGGGATGCCGTCGACGCCGCGCACATTGGTGGGCAAGGGCGGCTCATAGGCGCGCAGCTTGTCGACCGAGGGCAGTTCGCTCGCGAAGATATACCAGAAGACGGCGTAGGCGATCGCGATCAGCACCGCGAGGACGGCGAGCACCTTCACCCACCAGCGCCCCCACGCACGCTGGGCAAATCCGCGAATCCCCTCCACTTCGCGGCGGAGGCGGAAATTCACGCTGGATTCGGTGTCGGTCATACAGGACCAAGGCTCTAGCAAGTTTCTCGGCGCTTGCCAGCCTGTGTGCTTTCAACCGAGCGTGTCACAGCCCGCCGGCCGCGACAGGACATAATAGACCGTCCCGTGGACCTCGCCCTGCCTGGCGTCGAGCACGACGGACAACAGGTGCCCCGTTCTTCCGCCGGAGAAGACGATCATCCGGTATCCCGGAAACTTTCCGCCAGTGTCGCTGAGCAAGGGCAAATGATCGCCTTGTCCCTCGGCGAGATAGAAGCGCGCGACCTGATCAAGCCCTGCCCGCGTCGAGAATTTGAAGTGCGTGCCGCAGTTCCTGGCACGCTGAGGCTCAGTGATGGTCGATCCCGGATAGGGGGCGCCAAGTCGAATGGCCGGCTGTGCGGCCATCGCGGTCTGAGCGGCAGCCAGGGCGCCGATCGCCGCCATCACCCTTGGCGGGTTCATGCGCATGGTTCCACCGTCTCGATTTCCTTCGTCATCACGTTCTTATCAGGCGGAATAGCCATCGGCCCAGCTCCTCTTCGCCAGCGAGCCCCAGCGGCAGGCCGATTGGCCCCGGGGCGCCCGCGATTGTCATCGGCCCGGCATGCCAGACGCCTCGTGGCGCAATGCGGCGGCGGCATCGGAGGATGTCGCCCTCCCGGGATTTCCGCGTGCGGGATCGTTCTGGCAGGGCCTGTGGCGGCTGTAACGGACGCGCAACGGCGGCCGGTGAAGTGTCTCGCCCTCATCAGGTCGCTTCGCGGGCGGCGGCCTAGTTCGACGCGAGCCGGCGGGCGAAATGGATGTCGACCGCGCGGCGGACGCTTTCGGCGATGCGCTGACGGCCTTCGCGCGAATCGATGAAGGCGGCGTCTTTCGGGTTCGAGATATAGCCGGTCTCGAACAGGATCGACGGCATGTCGGGCGCCTTGAGCACCACCAGCGAGGCCATGCGGTGGAAATTCGGCTTCATCGGCATCAGCGGCTGCGCCTCGCGGCCGAGCAGGCGCGCGAAGCTGGCGGAGCTGTTCATCGTCTCGCGCTGGGTCAGGTCGATCAGGATCGACGAGATGTCGGCCGAGGTCGAGGCGAGGTTCACGCCCGAGATGATGTCAGCCTTGTTCTCGCGCGCAGCGAGGCGGGCCGATTCCTTGTCGGACGCGACCTCCGACAGGGTGTAGACCGTTGCGCCGGACGCGTCGCCGCTGCCCACGCTGTCGCAGTGGACCGAGATGAACAGATTGGCCTTCAGCTTGCGCGCGATGCCATAGCGTTCCTGCAGCACGAGGAACTTGTCGTCCTCCCGCGTCAGCGCCACGCGCACCCGGCCGGACCGAAGCAGTTCGTCGCGGATCGCCCTGGCAATCCGCAGCGTCACGTCCTTTTCGCGGCGGCCGTCGACCGGCGAGATCGCGCCGGGGTCCACGCCGCCATGCCCCGCGTCGATCACCACCAGCGGGCGGCTGTCGTCGTCGCCATAGATTCGCGGCAGCGCCAGGCTGCGGCTGGATTTCGGGACGGGGACCGACACCTCATATCGGCGCGCCGGTGTCACCATCCCCATGTTGAAAGGCGGCAGGAAACGCAGGCGTCGCTCCGCCGCGGCGCGGGCGAAGCTTGCATCGTCGACGGTGCGGAGCTCGAGCGTCAGCTCGCGGCCGTCCGGGCCGAACATGCCTTCGGTGACGATCGTCGGCCGGGTGAGGTCGAACACGATCCGCGTTCCATCCTCGCCGCGCGGGGCCTGACGTACCGCGGCGACCAGGTCATTGCCCTCCACCGGCGCGCCCGGCGTGGCCCCCGCCACGTCGACCGCGATGCGTTGAGGCCCCCTGAGCACGAAGCTGGACGCATCGGCCACGCTCTGGTCGAACCGGATGACGATGCGGTCATGCCGGATCTCGACACGCTCGACGGTCGCTGCCCAGGCGGGCGTGCCGCCGAGCCAGCAGGCCAGGAGAGCGAGAAGGAAGGACACGAGTCTGTAATGCCGCGCCGGTGTGGCAGCGGTCCAGCGAAAAGGCATGGGCGGGGGGTCCCATCGAGTACACAACAACAGCGTCCCGGGTAGCGGCCACCCCCTTCCGACACGGTGAAGCGACTGGGTTAACGTGCCGTTCGGCATAAAATTGCCGGCAACCCCGGCATCAACGTGCCGGTTGCTGCGCGAGGATAGCGGTGCTAGGCATGAAATTGCACCGGCAAGCGCCTCTCCTGGCGTCTGTTCGGTCCCATAGCCGGCCCGGCTTTTCCAGGGTGCGGCTCTTCAGGTTGACGTTCGCATGATGCATTTTCCCCGCCCCTCGTACCGACCGGTTACCACCGGCCGGGTCGCGAGCGCGCAGGGTGCCCAGGGCCAGATGCCGGGGCGTGGATCGCGAGCAGAGGCATTTTTCGAAACCACAAGCGGCACGGACAAGGGCGGCAATTCCGCCACCACGTCGCCGTATCACAATCGCGCGCGGCGGATGCCGCCAGGCCCCGGACCGCGCGCCCGGAGAATAATAAATGACCATGCGTATGCTGATCGACGCGCGGCACCGGGAAGAGACCCGGGTTGCCGTCGTCAAAGGGAACCGGATTGAGGAGTTTGATTTCGAGTCCGCCGAGCGCAAGCAGCTCAAGGGCAATATCTATCTAGCCAAGGTTACCCGGGTCGAGCCGTCGCTGCAGGCGGCGTTCATCGATTACGGCGGCAATCGCCACGGGTTCCTCGCCTTTTCGGAAATCCATCCCGATTATTACCAGATCCCCAAGGAGGATCGCGACGCGCTGCTGCGCGAAGAGGCCGAGCATGCCGCCGAAGAGGCTGCGCTGCGCGCCCAGATCGATGCCGAGGACGATCTCCATGCCGAAGAGCATGGCGAGGACGACGGTTTCGAGCCCGATGCCGAATCGGTCGAGCGGTTCGAGGATGATGGCGGGGCCGACCCCGAGGTAAGCGCCGGGGCGGAGAGCAAGGGCCGCGGCCGCCGCAAGCGCAGCGCCGCCGACGATGCGGTCGACGATCTGCGCGAGCGCCGCACCAACCTGCGCCATCGCTACAAGATCCAGGACGTGATCCGCCGCCGTCAGGTGCTGCTGGTCCAGGTCGTCAAGGAAGAGCGCGGCAACAAGGGTGCCGCGCTGACCACGTACCTGTCGCTCGCAGGCCGTTACTGCGTGCTGATGCCCAACACGTCGCATGGCGGCGGCATCAGCCGGAAGATCTCGAACGCGGGCGACCGCAAGCGCCTGAAGTCGATCATGGCGGACATGAAGCTGCCCCCGTCGATGGGCTGCATCGTCCGTACCGCCGGCCTCCAGCGCACCAAGGTCGAGATTAAGCGCGACTTCGACTATCTGGCCCGGCTGTGGGATGGAATCCGCGAGACGACATTGTCCTCGTCGGCGCCCGCTCTTGTCTATGGCGACAGCGACCTGCTGAAGCGCGCGATCCGCGATATCTACAACCGCGACATCGACGAGGTGATCGTCGAGGGCGAGGCCGGGTATCGCCAGGCCAAGGAGTTCATGAAGCTCCTGATGCCGAGCCATGCCCGCAAGGTGAAGCATTATTCCGACCCGGTGCCGCTGTTCCAGCGCAGTCATGTCGAGGAACAGCTCGCCGCGATGTATCATCCGGTCGTGCAGCTGAAATCGGGCGGCTATCTGGTGATCAACCCGACCGAGGCGCTTGTCTCGATCGACATCAACTCGGGCCGGTCGACCCGCGAGCACAGCATCGAGCAGACCGCGACCGCGACCAACCTCGAGGCAGCGCACGAGATCGCGCGCCAGTTGCGCCTGCGCGACATGGCCGGCCTCGTCGTCATCGACTTCATCGACATGGACAACGGGTCCAACGTCCGGAAGGTCGAGAAGGCGATGAAGGAGGCGCTGAAGAACGATCGCGCCCGCATCCAGGTCGGCCGCATCTCAAGCTTCGGCCTGATGGAAATGAGCCGCCAGCGCCTGCGCACCGGCGTGCTGGAGGCATCGACCCGCCAGTGCCCGCATTGCGAAGGTACGGGCCTGGTGCGTACCGCATCGTCGGCCGGCCTCTCGGCGCTTCGCCTGATCGAGGACGAGGCGGCGCATGGCCGCGGATCGCAGCTTCTGCTGCGCGCCAGCCAGGAAGCTGCCTTCTACCTGCTCAACCGCAAGCGCGCCGAACTGGCCGAGATCGAGGATCGCTATGGCGTGACGATCGAGGTCGCGCCGGACGGCGAGCAGGAAGGTGCGCGCATGTCGGTCGAGGTCTCGGGGCCGCCGCCGGCGCACGCCCCGCGCTTCGAGGCGCCGATCGAGGAGATCGAGGACGATATCGAAGAGGATATCGAGGACGAGATCGACGAGGTCGAGGACGAGGAAGAAGAGGAGGCACCCCGCGAGGCGCGCGCTCCCCGCGAGCAGCGTGAACGTGGCGAACGCGCTGAAGGCGACGAGGGCGGTTCGCGCCGCCGCCGCCGCCGTCGTGGTCGTCGCGGTCGCAATCGTCCCGAGGGCGAGGAGGGTTCAGCCCAGCAGAATGATGGCGAAGAGGGCGAGTCCGAGGCCGAGACTGATGCCGAGGTCGAGACCGCCGGTGAGGGCGAGGCCGAATTCGCTGGCGAGCAGCCGGTGTCGGGCGAGGGCGAAGGCCGCCGTCGTCGCGGACGGCGCGGTCGTCGCGGTGGCCGTCGCGGCGAGGGCGATCGCGCCGAGGGCGGCGAGGCCGCACCGGTCGAGGCCGAAGCCGATCAGGCGGAGCCGATCGTCGAAGCGCCGGTAGTCGAAGAAGCGCCTGTCGAGGTCGAGGCGCCCAAGAAGGGCCGTCGTCGTCCCAAGGCACGCGAGGCCGCCGAGGTCGCGGCACCGGAGCCGGTTGTCGAGGTAGCACCGGTCGCCGTTGAAGCCGAGGCCAAGCCGGCCAAGCCGAAGCGGGCGCGTCGCACCAGGGCGGCTGCGGCGGCTGAGGCCGAGGTGGCACCTGAAGCGGTCGCCGCGCCCGTCGCGGTCGAGGCACCCGTCGAGGCGCCGGCCAAGCCGAAGCGCTCGCGCAAGAAGGCAGCCCCCGAAGCGGTTGCCGCCGAGCCGGAGGTTGCGGCCATTCCGCTGGGCAGCGATGCCAATGGTGCGGCACCGGCCGACGAGATGGCCAATAGCGGGATCGATCCCGATCCGGGCGAAGCGGGTTCCCCCCGTCGCGGCTGGTGGCAGCGGACCTTCGGGCAATAATGCCGAACCGCTCGTCCTTTTCGGGGGCGGGCAGGGGTCGAAGGAGAAACGGCGGGGGCTCGATGCCTCCGCCGTTTTCTTTTTGCGCATTGAAACCGGGTCCCCGGTTCCCGGATTCCAGCCCGCCGCTATGGTCGAACCGTCCGAAATCGACAAAGCCGTCGATCGCAGACAGAAGGGAACGCAGCGGCCATGCCGATCCATGACAGTGCGTCGAAAGGATATGAGGCAGGCGCGAGCATTTATGTGAGCGGCCGTCCCGACTATCCGCCCGAGGCGCGCCGGTGGCTCGGCGAGGTCCTCGGTGTTGGCCCCGGCCGCTCGACGCTTGAGGTCGGGGCGGGCACCGGCAAGTTCCTCCCCTTGCTGGAAGACTGTGGCGGCCACATCCTGGCGCTTGAGCCGGTCGAGGCGATGCGCGACCTGCTCGCTCGCGATCATCCCGGCGTGAGAGCGATCGCCGGAACGGCGGAGGCAATCCCGCTGCCGGACGCCAGTATGGACGTGGTTGTCTGCGCGCAGGCCTTTCACTGGTTCGCGAGCGCCGCCGCCCTGGCCGAGATGCGGCGTGTGCTCGCCCCGGGCGGCATGCTAGGGCTCGTCTGGAACGTCCGCGACGAAAGCGTGCCCTGGGTCGCGGCGCTGTCGGCGATCACCGATCCATGGGAAGGAAACACGCCCCGGTACCGGACCGGGGAATGGCGGCAGGTTTTTCCCGCACCGGGCTTCGCCTTCGTCGGAGAGCAGCGCGCCGCCAACAGGCATGTCGGCAAGCCGGAGCAGGTGATCGTCGAGCGGACATTGTCGGTCAGCTTCATCGCGGCGCTGCCGGCCGGGCAGCGCGAGGAGGTGGCGCACAGGGTGCGCGCGCTCATCGCCGCGACACCGGAACTGGCGGAAAGCGATACAATCGCCTTTCCGTACGAAACGCGGATGTTCGCCTATCGCAGGATGGAGTGACTCGGCTGGCTTCACCGGCGCGATGCTCTTTGCCGTGAAAAAGGGTTGGGTGCGGCCTTCACCGGCCATTCACCCCGCGAACGGCAGTGCCTGCCGTCACTCCAATTGCCTGTGAGGGATTTCTCGGCGATATGTCGTCCATGAAGCGGCTCATCGCGCTGTTCGCGGTTTCCATCCTCCTCTGGGCTCAGCCGGTCGCCGCGCAATCGATCCTGCGCGATGCCGAGACCGAGGCGATGTTCAACGACATGTCGCGCGGCCTGATCCTGGCGGCGGGGCTTTCGCCCAACAACGTCCGCGTCGTGTTGATCAACGATGATTCGATCAACGCCTTCGTCGTCGGCGGGCAGACCGTCTATGTTCATTCGGGCCTGCTCCAGGCGGCGGACAACGCCAATGAGGTCCAGGGCGTGATCGCGCACGAGCTCGGTCATATCGCCGACGGACATGTCATCCTGCAGGGTGCCGGCACCAGGCCGGCGATCGGCATCACCCTGCTCAGCATGGTGCTCGGCCTCGCCGCGATGGCGGCTGGCGCGGGGGATGCGGGCGCGGGGATCATGGCCGCCGGCCAGGCGGCGGGGATGGGCAAGTTCCTTGCCTTCACCCGCGTGCAGGAAGCGACGGCGGATGCCACCGGCGCGAAGTTCCTGCGTGAGGCCGGTATCAGCGGGCGGGGCATGCTGAGCTTCTTCAAGAAGCTGCAGAGCGAGGAATATGCCTATGGCCTGGCCAATATCGATCCCTTCGCGCAGAGCCACCCGCTGAGCGGCGCGCGCATCGCCAATCTGACCGGGGACGTCATGTCCTCCCCCGCCTGGAACAAGCCGAACGACCCTGCGCTGGAGGATCGGTTCCGCCGGGTGAAGGCCAAGCTGCGGGGCTATGTCGCGACCTATCAGCAGACGTTGAACGATTTCCCGGAGCACGACCAGTCGATCTACGCGCATTACGCCCGCGCCTATGCGTGGCATAAGGCCGGCTATCCCGACAAGGCGGACGCCGAATCCGAGGCGCTGGTGAAGGCAGTGCCGCACGACCCCTATTTCCTGGAGATCAAGGGCCAGATCCTGCTCGAGGCGGGCAAGCCCAATGAAGCGCTTGGCCCCCTGCGCGAAGCGACCGAGCTGTCGCGCAACGCGCCGCTGATCGCCACGACCTTCGGCCATGCGCTGATCGCGACCGACAACAAGGCGAACTATCCGGAGGCGATCAAGGTCTTGCGCCAGGCAGTGGCGCGCGACGACGACAATCCGTTCGCCTGGTATCAGCTCGGCACCGCTTATTCGCGGTCGGGCGACGAGCCGCGCGCCCTGCTCGCGACGGCGGAGCAGGCGAGCCTGACCGGCGATGTCCGCACCGCGGCCTATGCCGCGCGGGGTGCGATGCAGGGGATCCCGTCCAATAGCAGCGACTGGATTCGCGCGCAGGACATTGCCATGACCGCGCAGAACGAAATGGACGACAACCCGAAGAAGTATAAACGCCGATGATCGAACGCCTGTCGAAAAATCCGCTGGCGCTCGCCGCGCTGGCGCTGGTCGCTGCATTGGTCGGCGCGGGCGCCCTGTGGCTGGTCCAGCTTGCCGCGCCCTCCTCGCTCGCCAGTGCCGATCAGGCGCGGGTCGAGCGTGTCGTGCACGATTATGTGCTCGCCCATCCCGAGATCATCCCCGAGGCGATGGACCGCCTGCGCGCGCGGGAGACGGGCAAGGCGATCGCGGCGAACAGCGATGCCATCCTGAAGCCGTTCGGCAGCGCCTGGGCGGGCAATCCGAACGGCGACGTCACCGTGGTCGAATATTTCGATTATAATTGCGGCTATTGCCGCGCCAGCCTGCCCAATGTCGCGCAGCTCATCGCGTCAGACCCCAAGGTGAAAGTGGTCTATCGCGAGCTGCCGATCCTGGCCGAGACAAGCGCCGCCGCCGCCAGGTTGAGCCTTGCCGCCGCCGACCAGGGCAAATTCACGGCATTCCATGACGCGCTGTACGCCGCCGGGCAGGTGACGCCGGAGAGCATGGCGACCGCGGCGAAATCCGCTGGTATCGACATGCAGCGCGCCGCCGCGTTCGCACCGCGCGCGGAGGCGGAGATCGCCAGCAACCTCGCGATCATGCGGCAGCTCGGCATGACCGGCACGCCGAGTTTCGTGATCGGGAATCATGTCGTCTCCTCGGTCCTGTCGTTCGAGGAACTGCAGAAGGCGGTGGCGGCGGCACGCGCCGCCAGTTAGCGGTCCCGGCCCCCGACCGGCTCGACATTGATGTCTTCCGTGGTTGCAGCAAACAGGGGTTTCGCGCGGAGGCGCGGAGTGCGCGGAGACTATATCGTGCGCGACCACGCGATCCCGACGCCTGTTTGTTGGAGGCAGGCTGGTTGTAACAAACCGGCCATGCAACCGGCGCGATCATCTCGGCGTGCTCCGCGCCTCTGCGCGAACCAACACGCCGCGCCGCGAGCGTCGCGGCCGTGACTATCGATCCGCCCTAGTTTTCGCGGGGCGGTTGTTCCGCCCCGATGGCGACATTATTTGTGCCCCAACGAAAAGGGGCTCCATGGAAACCATCCTGTCCGTAAAGGGCGTCTCCAAGACTTATGCGTCCGGCCACCGTGCGCTCGAACCGGTCGATCTCGATATCAGGAAAGGCGAAATCTTCGCGCTGCTCGGGCCGAACGGCGCGGGCAAGACGACGCTGATCAGCATCATCTGCGGGATCGTCACGCCCTCGTCGGGCAGCGTCACGGTGATGGGGCATGATGCGCTGACCGATTATCGCTCGGCGCGCCGGCTGATCGGGCTGGTGCCGCAGGAGCTGTCGGTCGACATGTTCGAGACCGTGCTGGCGACCGTCCGGTTCAGCCGCCGCCTGTTCGGGCGGGCCGGGCACGATGCCTATATCGAGCAGGTGTTGCGCGACCTGTCATTGTGGGACAAGCGCAAGTCCAAGATCATGGAATTGTCGGGCGGCATGAAGCGCCGCGTGCTGATCGCCAAGGCGCTGTCCCACGAACCAGACATCCTGTTCCTCGACGAGCCGACCGCGGGCGTCGACGTGTCGCTTCGCCGCGACATGTGGAAGCTGATCCACCGGCTGCGGGAGAAGGGCACCACCATCATCCTCACCACCCATTATATCGACGAGGCGGAGGAGATGGCCGACCGGGTCGGCGTGATCGACAAGGGCAGGATCGTCCTGGTCGAGCAGAAGGCCGACCTGATGAAGCGGCTGGGCAAGCGCCAGATGCTGATCTCGCTGCAGGAGCCGATGACGAGCGTGCCGGCTGCGCTGAGCGAATGGCAGGTCGAACTGGCCGATGAGGGCCGCACGCTGGCCTATAGCTTCAACGCGGAGGACGAGCATATCCCGGCGCTGCTGGGCAAGCTCGGCGAGCTCGGCATCGGTTACAAGGACCTGGAGACTCACAAGAGCTCGCTCGAGGACATCTTCGTCGACCTTGTCGAACACAAGCCGGCGGAGAAAGCGGCATGAGTGCGGGTATCAACACCCACGGCATCTGGGCGATCTATCGCTTCGAGATGGCGCGCGCGCTGCGCACCCTGTGGCAGAGCCTGGTCACGCCGGTCATCACCACCTCGCTTTATTTCGTGGTGTTCGGCGGCGCGATCGGATCGCGCATGCAGGAGGTTGGCGGGGTCGGCTATGGCAGCTTCATCGTGCCCGGCCTGATCATGCTGTCGCTGCTGACGCAGAGCATCTCCAATGCGTCGATCGGCATTTATTTCCCCAAATTCACCGGCACCATGTTCGAACTTCTCTCGGCGCCCGTCTCGGCGATGGAGATGGTGGTCGGCTATGTCGGCGCGGCGGCGACCAAGTCGATCGTGCTGGGGCTGATCATCCTCGCCACCGCGGCGCTGTTCGTGCCGCTGCACATCGCGCACCCGCTGGCGATGCTGACTTTCCTGGTACTGACCAGCGTGACGTTCAGCCTGTTCGGCTTCATCATCGGCATCTGGGCCAAGGGGTTCGAGCAATTGAGCTTCGTGCCCGCGCTGCTGATCACCCCGCTGACCTTCCTTGGTGGCGCCTTCTACTCGATCGACATGCTGCCCGAGCCGTGGCGCACGGTCAGCCTGTTCAACCCGGTCGTCTATCTGGTCAGTGGATTCCGCTGGGCGTTCTTCGACAAGGGCGATGTCAGTGTCGTGGTGAGCCTTGGCGTGACGGCGCTGTTCCTGGTGGCGTGCCTCGTGCTGGTCGGGTGGATCTTCAGGACCGGTTGGCGCCTGAAGAATTGATCCAGATCTTCCCCGGGACGGGGAGGATCTGATCACATCACCGGCAGCGTCACCTTCGATCCGGCGCATATCTTCTGCATCGCCTTCACGAAATCGCCGGGCTTGGCGCGGGCGATGTTCGGCACGAATTTCTGCGGGTTGCGGTCGAGCATCGGGAACCAGCTCGACTGGACCTGAACCATGATGCGGTGGCCCTTGAGGAAGACATGGTCGCGCTCGTGCAGCGGCACGTCCCAGGCCATGACCTTGCCCGGCACCAGCGCCTGGGGTGCGGTGTCGCTGCCGAGGAAGCGGCCGCGACGGACATCCATCGCGATCGGCAACTGATAGCCGTTCAATGACTTCGCATAGTCGCCGGGCTGCAATTGCTCGGGCGCCTTCACGTAATTGTCGGGGAAGACGTCGATCAGCTTGACCACGAAATCGCTGTCGGTGCCGCTGGTCGAGGCCATCAGCCGCGCGGCGACGCTGCCGGTGACGGTGAGGTTCGCGGTCAGCGGCGCGGTCATGTAGCTCAGCACATCGGGCCGGCCGCCGAGGAAACGCTGGTCGGCCGCTTCCCACCAGCGCCAGTCGGGGCTGAGATAGGTGCCCGACATCGGCCGCTGGCGAAACGGCACCGGGTTCGCGGGATCGGAGACATAATCGCGGCACGCTTCGCCGGCCGGAGGCGCGGTGAAGGAGAGCGAGCCGTCGGCGTGGAGGAACAGGTCCTTCGCCCTGGCGCCGGTGGCCGGCCAGCTTTTATAGTCCTGCCATTTCCAGCTGCCGCCCTGGAAGCTCTTCACGCCGGCTTCGGGCCGTTTGCCCTTGCCGTGGAGCCAATAGGCGAAAAAGGGCGCCTCGATCTGTTCGAGGAACTGCTGGCCGCTCGGCACGCCATAGGGGATTGGGCCGAGGGTGTCGTTGGACGTGCGCCAGGTACCGTGTGCCCAGGGGCCGGCGACCATCGACACGAGACCGTCGGGATCGTTCTGCTTCTGCTTGAAATAGATCTGCCAGGAGCCCCAGGGGTCCTCCTGATCCCAATAGCCGGCGACGTTCAGCGTGGGCACCGTCGCCTTGCCGAGCGTGTCGCTCCAGCGCTGGCTCGTATAGAAGCTGTCGTGATTGGGGTGGTCGAGCAGCGAGGTGAACATCGGCACCCGCCCCTTGAAGTGACGCTTGTCGATATTCTCGACGGGGCCGATCTTCAGGAACCAGTCGTACGTGTCGTAGCTGTCATAGTCGAACGCCTTGTTGTCGTTCTTGTCGATCTGGAGCCCATAGACCCAGTCGGTCGCATAGCTCAGCCGCAGCGCGCCGTTGCGGTGCAGATCGTCGTTCATCCAATAGTCGATCCACGCCGCCTGCGGGCTGACCGCCTTCAGCGCCGGATGTGGGTGGGCCAAAGCGACCGCCGCGGCGAAGCCGGGATAGGAGACGCCCATCATCCCGACCTTGCCGTTATTGTCCGGCACGTTCTTGACCAGCCAGTCGATCGAATCATAGGCATCGGTCGCCTCGTCGATCGCCTTGGGATCGTTCGGATGGACCGAGGTCGACAGGGTGAAGACGCCGTCCGACTTGAAGCGCCCGCGCATCGATTGCGAGACGAAGATATAGCCGTCCCTGTCCAGCGCCGCCCAGCCCTTCGGCACTGACGACGGTGCGGTGAGGCTGAGGCCATAGGGCGTGCGCGAGAAGAGGATCGGCAGCGGGCCGGTCTGGTTGCGCGGGCGAAGGATGACAGTCTGCATCCTCGCGCCGTCGCGCATCGGCACCATCACCTCCTGGAGGATATAGGGGGATTGAGTGGTTTCGGCCGGGGCGGGAAGGGACGTGGTCGTGGTCTGGCCGGCGATCGCGGGAGCAGTCGCGCCGAGCAGGAGCGCCACGACGGCGCAGGTGGATTTCAGATGATGCACGAACGTCTCCCCGGCTTGGTGCCCGCATCCTGCGGCCGGGCGGGCGGAAGTCAATCGTTGCGCACGGATACGACCCGCTTGCCTGGGCGGCTCGGGCGGTTTGCGGTGAAACAAGTACGTCCACAAACAGGCAGCTTACCAGCGCCCGATGATCGAGCTCATATCAGCTCAGCGTCCTCCGCGCCTCTGCGCGAACCCTTTTCCTTGCTGCAACCGCGCCAACGGGCTGGTCACGCATCCTTGGTCGCGTTCCGCTTCGCCAGGATCGCGGCCAGGGGATTGGGCCTGGGTTCCCCGACTTTCTTCAGGGTATTCTGGTCGCGATGCGTGAACGGTGCCTCGCGGCCGTGCACCAAGAGGACGGTATCGGTGACATAGCTCCAGCTGCCATCGGCATTGAAACTGATCTCGATGCGATAGCTGTCGGTCCGGAAGGCATATTCGAGAAAGGCGGTCGAGCAGATGCCATAGCCGGTCTCGCCACGGGTCGCGGACACCACCAGGCTGTCTGCGTCGGCAGTCGACTGGCCGGAAGCGAGCGCTACCTGGCCTCGTGGGATCGCCAGGGTCTGGAGGACGAGGCCGGTCGCGGGCTCCCACAACCAGTAACCGACCTGGTCGTGGAAGGTGATGTCCTCCTCTTCGGTCGTGATGTGGATGTGGTAGCGGAGCCCGTAGAAAAGCTGGGGCCCGTTCGCCTGCGGGTCGATCGGATCGAAATCGATATGCTCGATGAAGACACGGCGTTCGGGTCCGTCTGCCTTCGGGTTCAGGTCGACGCCCTTGCGGGCACGCCAGCGCCCGGCCAGCCGCCGGAGTGGACCGAGATTGGCGAGGGTGTCGGGATCGACGTCGCTTGGTTCGGTGAAGACGTCTTCAGGAAAGCCAATCATCGGAGATCCTTTCGGGTGCTGCCTGGCCAGCGGTTCGTAGCGTTAATCGGGACGGTGGGCTGATATTCGTCGAATAATGCGGCCGGAATGGCACTTATTCGTTCATGAGGGGTTTCGGTACGCAATCGTATCAAAAACGATGTAACCTCAGGAGCAGAATATGAAGATGATCACCCTGTGCAGCGCACTGGCGCTTGCCGCGATCGGTTGCGCACCGCTTTCTGCCCAACAGCCGCAGGATTGGCGCGGCAACGGCAGCTCAGGCTGGGACCGCGACGCATTCTGGCGCGGCGCACCCGCCGGCCCGCGCGAGCGGATCACCTTTCTGCAGCAGCGCATCGATCGCGGCGTCGCGGATCGCAGCCTCGACCGGGGCGAGGCGCGCCGCGCGCAATATCAGCTCAACAGCATTCGCATGGATCTGAACCGTGGCCGCATGACGCCCGATCGTCGCGATATGATCCTCGGCCGGCTTGACGATCTGAGCCGTTCGCTGCGCTGGATGCGCAACAACGACCGGGGCGGGTATCCGAACGGTCGTGACGGGTATCAAAACGGCCGTGACGGCTACCAGAATGGGCGGGACGGCTATGGCGGCCAGGTCGTGACGCGCGAGGATGATCGCCGGTTCGCGACCGACTATGACGCGTCGCGCGATTATCGCGACGATCCCCGCTATACGGAGCGTCGCCTGTCGTCGAACGACCAGGTCTATCGCGGTTCCGACGGGCGCTATTATTGCAAGCGCAATGACGGCACGACCGGCCTGATCGTCGGTGCCATCGGCGGCGGTATCCTCGGCAACATCATCGATGGTGGCCACAACCGGGCAGCGGGCACGCTGATCGGCGGCGCGCTGGGCGCGCTGGCCGGCAAGTCGATCGACCAGAAGAACAGCGACGTCCGTTGCCGCTGATCGGCGGGGATCATTGATCTTTCGAGAGTGATACGGGGCTCCGCCGGCGAAACCGGCGGGGCCCCGTCATGTGTGGGGCAGCGTGTGCGGGAGTGCCTGCTGTGCCCGGTAATGTCGTGCGGTCGATTCGATCGGCCCCGGGGAGGGAATCATGGCCAGTTTCATCACCTGCCGGCACGTTGCGCGTGTGGCTGCGGCGCTCGCGGTCGTCGCGGCCGGCACGGCTGTCGCCGAAACCATCACGATCAGCGGGCACTTTCCCGCGCGGAACCGCGAGGCGAGTTATCTGCAGCGGCTGGCGATCGACCAGTTCCGCGGCCGCGATGGCGCGCAGCTCTCCAACGCGATCGGCAATGCGCTTGCCGAGGCCCGGAACGGGGGCGGACCGCATTTCATGCTGCTCGGCGATCCCGGTGCCCGCGCTGACGGCGTGCTGAGCGGATCGGCGACATCGGACTGGGAGGAGCACCGGGTGCAACTCACGCGCAACCACTGCGTGGAGCGCGCCGAGCCTGAGCCGGGGAAAAAGGGCGACGGCAAGTGCACCAGACATGAAGACGTGCCGGTCCCGTGCATGGAGCGCACGACGAGCCTGACCGCGTCGCTGCGCATCGTGCGCACGCGGGACGGCGCGATCGTCTATTCGGCGACCAAGCCCCGCAGCGAGACGATAAGCTGGTGCCCCGGCGAAAGCCCCTCGCGCAGCGCCGAGGCGACCATCGCGAGCATGATCGACGATATCGCCGGAGAGACGCGCGGCGATATCGCGCCGAAAGGCGAGACCTACAAGGTCCGGTATCGCGAGGATCGCACCGGCCTGTCGAAACCGCTGGTGGAGCAGTTCAAGGCAGTGCTTCGGCAGACTAAGATCGACGGCCCGGGCGCCTGTGCCGGATGGGCGTCGATTGACAGCGAGCAGCCCGGTCAGCACGCGATCCTCTTCAACATGGGGCTGTGTGCCGAGGAACGCGGGGACTATCCGGGGGCGATAGATCTGTACCGTCAGGCCGGGGCCGCGAAGCATGGGGACGACGTCAGGGTGGCGATCGGCCGGGCCCAGTCGTTGATCGCGGGCGCCGAGGACGAGGCGCGATTCCGGCGCCGCTAGCCCGAAAAAGGTCCGCCACGCCGAAAACGGGCCCGACGTGGCGGTAGTAGGACAGGGTTAGAGACGAGAAACTTAGTTGCGCGCGGCGGGAGCCTTGGCGGGCTGATCGTTGCGGGCGATCTCGGGCGCCTTCGTGTCGCACTTGACGATCGGGGTGGTGACACCCTTGCCGTGCGGCGCGAGGTGCTGGGCGAGGGCGCATTGGCGGGCGCCATCGGTGCGCGGCGCATCCGACGCGGCGACGGCCGGGGCGGCGGCACCCAGCAGCGCGGCTGCGAGAGCGATACGGACAAGCATGGACTATTCCTCGTAAATAATTGCGAGTATGCCCTATAGCCGCGTGGTCTTTGCTGGCCTTGCGCCGGTCGGTGACAAAGTGTTGCTGGCTGCGTTACGGCCATCGAAGCGATTGACCCCTACGGAGCACCTTCCTACCTCGCACTGCAACATGACAGCAATGAACACCCGCCCCAGCCCCGACGTTGCCCCCACCATCCTGCTGGTCGAAGACGACCCGGCACTGCGCACGCTGTCCACCCGTGCGTTGCAGGAGCATGGCTATATCGTTCGCCCGGCATCCGCCGCGCCCGAGATGTGGCTGGCGCTGAAGGCGGGGCCGGTCGATCTGGTCCTGCTCGACATCATGCTGCCGGGCACCAGCGGGATCGACCTGTGCCGTCAGCTGCGCAAGACAAGCGACGTGCCGATCATCTTCGTCAGCGCGAAGGGCAGCGAGACCGACCGGGTGATCGGGCTCGAGCTCGGCGCGGACGATTATCTCGCCAAGCCGTTCGGCACGCGCGAACTTGCGGCGCGAGTCCGGGCGGTGCTTCGCCGCGGCGCGCTCGACCGGCGCAGCGGAGAGCGCGAGCAGGGCGTGCTCAGCTTCGACGGCTGGACGGTCAACCTGCCGCGCCGCGAGCTGCTGTCCCCCGCCGGCGCGGTGGTCGAGCTGACCGGCGCCGAGTTCGACCTGCTGACCAGCCTGCTCGATCATGCCGGTCGGGTCATCGCGCGCGAGCGGCTGATCGAATTGTCGCGCACGCGGCTGACCGACAGCTCGGATCGTAGCGTCGACGTGCTGGTAAGCCGGCTGCGGCGCAAGCTGACTCATGGCGACAAGGCAGCACCGATCGTCACGGTTCGAGGTGTGGGCTATATGCTGAACACGGGCGTCATCCGTAGTTGAAGCATTTCGTGCGCCCGTCGATGGGCCTGCTCGGGCAGGTCGTCGCGATCCTGCTGCTTGTGGTCATTGTCGAATTCGCCGCGAGCACCATCTTCTACGAGCGCGCGAGCCATTTTTCGCTAAGCGGTGACCGGGCGCGGCGACTTGCCGAGCATCTGGTCATCGCCCGCCGCCTGGTCGCCGAGCTTCCCGCCGGCGAACGGCCGGCAATGGCAGCCGAGCTGTCGACCGATCACTATATGATGGCGTGGGAGCGCAGCCGCCCGCCGCCCCCGCCGCTCGCCCCGTCGCTCGACAGCATGCGCAAGGAGGTCGTCGCATGGGAGCCGACTCTCGCGCCAACCGACCTCCGCTTTCGCGTGGTGTCGCTCGGCAGCTCTTCGGTGGTTGTCGGCGGCGTGACCCTTCCCGACGGGAGCTGGCTTCATTTCCAGACGCTGAAGCCGGTCGCCAATCTAGATTTCTCGCCGAGCCGGATCCTCATCGCCTCGATGCTGGCGATCGCCGCGATGCTGCTGGGCGGATTGCTAATTCGCCGGACATTGCAGCCCATGCGTCTGCTGGCCGACGCAGCCGATCGCTTCGGCAGCCCCAACCAGACTCAGGTGCAGGAGGCGGGGCCGGGCGAGGTGCGCCGCGTGATCGGGGCGTTCAATCGCATGCAGGCGCGTATTCACCGGCTGATCGTCGATCGCACCCAGGCGCTGGCGGCGGTCGGGCACGATCTGCGTACGCCGCTCGCACGCCTCAGGCTGCGCGCCGACCGGGTGGTCGAGCCCGACCTGCGCGACACGATCCATGCGGATGTCGCCGAGATGGAGGCGATGGTCTCCTCGCTGCTCGCTTTTCTCGGTGGGGAACAGGATGCCGAGAAGCCGGTGCTGATCGACCTGGCGGTGCTGTGCGCGACGATCGCCGACAATGCCTGGGATGTGGGCCGCGACGCGCGGTATGTCGGGCCCGATCATCTGAACATGCTGATCAGGCCCTCGGCGATGCGGCGGGCGATCGGCAACCTGGTCGAGAACGGGTTGCACCACGGCAATGCCGTCGTGATCACGCTCACCGGCCGGGCTGAGCATATCGTCATATGGGTTGACGATGACGGCCCGGGCATCCCGCCGGAATCGCTGGAGGCAGTGCTTGAGCCGTTCGTCCGGCTCGATACCGCGCGCCGCCGCGATACCGTCGGTTTCGGGCTTGGGCTGTCGATCGTGGTGAAGGCGATCGAGAATGAGGGTGGCACGCTCAGGCTGTCCAACCGGCGGGAAGGTGGCCTGCGTGCGGAAATCATCCTGCCAACCCGCCAGACATAATTCCTTACAGACATGCGGCATCGCAGCAAAACTGCGACCCTAGATATCCTCCCTAAGCCGCGTCCGAAATGTTGGACGCGGTATCAGGAGTCCAGCAGTGAACGACCTTATTGGCCGCGTCATCAGTTTCGAAAAGCAGGTGTTTCCCAATCATAGCGCGCTCTTCGCGCAGCTCGTGAGCGACGGGCAGAGCCCCAAGGCGCTGATGATATCCTGCGCCGATTCGCGCGTGGTGCCCGAGCAGATCCTCCAGGCAGGCCCTGGCGAGCTGTTCGTCTGCCGCAATGCGGGCAACATCGTCCCGCCCTTTTCCAATCACACTGGCGGCGTGTCCTCCACGGTCGAATATGCCGTGATGGCGCTCGGCGTGCGCGACATCATCGTGTGCGGCCATGCCGATTGCGGTGCGATGAAGGCGCTGATGAACCCCGCCGGTCTCGAGCGCATGCCCAATGTTGCTGCATGGCTGCGCCACAGCGACGCCGCATGCTCGGTGGTGAACGACTGCTATCCGTCCGACATGGAGGATGCGGAGCGCGTCCGTGCCGCCGCGCTCGAGAATGTCGTCGCCCAGATCGCGCATCTGCGCACCCATCCGTCGGTCGCCTCGGCGATCGCGCGCGGCGAACTGGCGCTGCACGGCTGGTTCGTCGACATCCGCGAGGGCGTGATCCTTGCCCTTGACGGCGAGACCGGTCGTTTCGCCACCATCGCCGACGACCGTCCCATTCCGGTCGCCCTGGTAGCGGCGCAGCGCCTCGCCACCGGCTTCGACGCGCTGGAGGCGGCGGAATGAAGATCGCCGGTTTCGAGATGCCGTCGTTCGGCGTCATCTCGCGTGACTTCACGGCCTCGATCGTTGTTTTCCTCGTCGCGATGCCCCTCTGTATGGGCATCGCGGTCGCCTCCGGCGTGCCGCCCGAAAGAGGGCTGATCACCGGCATCATCGGCGGTGTTGTGGTCGGTTTCCTCGCCGGATCGCCCCTCCAGGTCAGCGGCCCCGCCGCTGGCCTCGCGGTCATTGTGTTCGAACTCGTACGCGACAAGGGCCTCTCGGCGCTTGGCCCGATCCTGATTCTTGCCGGCATCATCCAGGTCATCGCCGGTATCGCGAAGCTTGGCGGCTGGTTCCGCGCGATCTCGCCCGCCGTGGTGCACGGCATGCTCGCGGGCATCGGCGTGCTGATCGTGGTCGGTCAGTTCCACGTCCTGTTCGACGCGACCCCCGCTGTCGAGCGGCCTCGCCAACATCGCGGCGATGCCTGGCCGGCTGCTCGGCCTGTCGTTCGACGTCTCGGGGGTCGAGCGTGCCTTCGCGATCGGCCTGCTCACCATCCTTACCATGCTTGGCTGGGAGCGCTTCCGTCCCGCGGCCCTGAAGCAGGTGCCCGGCGCGCTGCTCGGCGTGCTGGCCGGTACGCTGGTCGCGTTCAGCCTCGGCCTCGATGTGAGCCGGGTCAACGTACCCCAGTCGATTGCCTCGGCGATCGCGCTGCCGGGCCCGGACCTGCTGCAGAAGTGGATGGACCCGTCGATCCTGGTGGCGGCGCTCGCCATCGCGTTCATCGCCAGCGCCGAGACGCTGCTGTCGGCCGCTGCGGTCGACAAGATGCATGATGGCGTCCGGACCAATTACAACAAGGAATTGCGTGCCCAGGGTATCGGCAACCTGCTGTGCGGCCTCGCCGGTGCGCTGCCGATGACCGGCGTGATCGTGCGCAGCTCGGCCAACGTGCAGGCAGGCGCCACGACTCGGTTGTCGACCATTCTTCATGGTACCTGGATCCTCGGCTTCGTCGCGCTGCTGCCCTGGCTGTTGCGTGAGATCCCGATGGCGGCGCTCGGCGCCGTGCTGGTGGTGACCGGCTGGCGTCTGGTGGGCATCGCGCATGTCCGTCATCTGTTCGGCAGCTACGGCATGTTGCCCGCCGCGATCTGGGCCATCACCCTGATCCTGGTGGTGGTGGAAGACCTGCTGACCGGCGTGCTGGTCGGTATCGCGCTCTCGCTGCTCGAACTGATCCCGCATGTTCGCCGCCTGCGCCTGAAGGTCGCGTCGGAGGACGGGGGCAGGGCAGTGCAGCTTTCGGGCAGCGCGACCTTCGTGACCCTGCCCAAGCTGTCGGACGCCCTGGAAGGGCTGCCGTCAGGGGAGAAGGTGCGGCTCGACGTGTCGAAGCTGTCGACCATCGACCATACGTGCGCCGAGTTGCTCAAGGACTGGCTGGTCCGCCGTCGTGCCGCCGGTCATCCGGTGGACGTCGTCGGGGCTTCCCCCAAACTGGCGGGGTTGGCCGCCTGAGCAATGATTCGTTACGAAACGGCAACCTAGGCGAGGTGGCCGTCAGATAAAGCAGGAGTGTCCGGACCGACCGTTTCCGATCCTCATTCCCCAGGAGGATGAGAGAAATGGCGGTCCGGGCCGCAGGAGGGACCCTATCCAAAAAAGGGGTGTCCCATGAAAACTCTCTATTTCGTCAGCGCTGCCATGTTCGCCATGGTCGCCGTGCCTGCCGCCGCGCAGGACACCGCGCCGCCGCCACCCGTCACCGTCTCCGGCAGCGTCGCGCTCGTTACCGATTACAGGTTCCGCGGCGTCTCCCAGTCGGACAAGGAAATGGCCATCCAGGGCGGCATCACCGTCGCGCATGAGAGCGGTTTCTATGCCGGCGTCTGGGGATCGAACCTCGCCGGCTGGGGCACGTTCGGCGGCTCCAACATGGAGCTCGACCTGATCGGCGGGTATAAGAGGTCGTTCGGCGGCGCCACGGTCGATGTCGGCCTGACCTGGTACATGTATCCGGGCGGCGCCGACCTTACCGATTTCGCCGAACCTTATGTGAAGGTCAGCGGCACGGTCGGCCCCGTGAGCCTGCTGGCCGGTGTCGCCTATGCGCCCAGGCAGAAGGCGCTGGGCAATTTCTCCAACACGCCGCAGAGCCGCGGGCAGAGCGAGGACAATCTGTACCTCTGGGGTGACGTGAGCGCCGGGGTCCCGGGCACGCCGATCACCGCCAAGGCGCATCTCGGCTATTCGGACGGCAATCCGGGCCTTGGCCCGAACGGCACCAGCGTGGCCCCGACCGGCAAATATGTCGATTGGCTGCTCGGCGTCGATTATGTGCTGGGGCCGGTCACGCTCGGCGCCGCCTATGTCGATACCAATATCGGCAAGGCGGAGGCGGCCTATCTCCAGCCGAACTTCTCGAGCACGAAGGACGGATCGTCGATCGCCGGTAGCAGGGTCGTCCTTTCGGTGACCGCGGCCTTCTGACGTCGGAGGAGGCGTCGCCATGGCTTGTCCATGGCGGCGCCTTTCCCTTCATTCCTTCGGCTTGCCGGGCACCGGCTTCGCCTGAGCGGCCCCGCCGGCATAGCTGGCCTTCTGGCTGAGCAGCCAGGAGAAGTCGGCGCCAAGCTGGCCGGATTGAGTGCCCTTGCCGGTCGCCGGATCGTAGCTGGTCCAGATATTGGCCGAGCTATGGCAGCCGGTGCAGCTCTCGGTGATGAACGACAGGGTGTTGATGCCCGGCTTCACCGGCTTGCCGAGCTTGTTCAGCGCGCTGTTCCACACCGGCGGATCGACCGCGCCGGTCGGGCAGTTGAATGAATCCGGCGTCTCCTCGCTCTTGCAGGCGGGCTGGTTGCCCTTCTGGAAATAGGTTTCCATCGTGATGTTGGTGAGGAAGGTCGGGGTCGGCCGGCCGCCGGGCTTGTTGGTCACCGCATCGGGAAGGCCGCCGTCCCAGGCCGATGGCGCCGCGCCCGGGTCGGTCGGCCACTGGGTGTCGATCAGCTGGTAATATTGCCAGACGCTGCCCATCTTCTTCAGCGCCGCCTGCGCCTGGGCGTTCAGCGCCACCTTGTCCCCGGGGATCGGGATGGCGCGCCACGCCTGGGTCGGGATTCGCGGATAGACGCCGCCAACCTTCTGCGGGAGCTGGTTGACCGCGCAGCTCGGGCAGTTCGTGTCGACGAAGGATGGGCTCAGCTTCGGATGGGTGACCGGATCGACATCGAGATTGTCGACCTGTTCGAAGGTCGACCAGATCCATTGCGGCGAGGTCGAGCTCTTGTGGCCGATATGCATGCCGACCATGCCGACCGTCACCTTGCGCTCGACCTGGCCGCCGTCCGGCCCCTGGTCGATCACTACGGCCGGCGTGGTGTAGAAGCGGCTGAAATCGTCCTTGCCCTCCTTCAGGATTCGCCAGGCGAACTTCAGCTCGGTGGAGCCGCTCCAGTCCTTGTCCGGCGTGCCGAACGGCATGCCGACCTTGCCGCCGCCCTGGGTGAAGGCGACCTGTCCGTTGATGTTGTACAGGCGGTTCGCGCAGAGATAGCCGACCTCGTTCGGGTCGATCACGATCTCGTAATAGACGAACTCGCCATTCTGATCGATCAGCGGCCCCGAGAATGCCTGTTGGATGTCGCCGAGGTTCGAGGCGTTGAGTTCGCCCACCGCCGAGATCACACCGAGGAAGCGCGTCAGGCGCGGGTCGGCATTTGCCGTGGCCTGGGCGGAAAAGGCCTTGAGGCCGCGGCTGACCGGCCTGCTCAGGTCGCGGCGCAGCACGAGGGTGCGCTCGCCGGCCTTCAGTCCGCAGGCGGCCGGGATCGCGCCATCGGCCTGGAAGATCGAGCTCGAATTATGCCACAACGTCCAGCGCGGCGCGCCGAAACCGGTGTCTGTGATCTTCGGTGCCGCCTTGCCCGCATTGTCCGTCGGCCAGTTCAGCGCGACGAACATCTGCCAGGAATAGAGATCGAACTCGCGCTGCACCTCGGCGAACTTCTTCTCGCCTTCGAGCTTCTTCTTGAGCGCGATGTCGACGTCGCCCGGGAATTGCGCCGTCACTTCCGGCGCGAAATCGGGGAAGGCGGCGAGATAGGATGGCCCGGACGGTCTTGCCGGCGTTACCGTGCAGGCGGCAAGCAGGCCGATCCCGGCGATCGTCGCCATCGCGGCGGCCGCGCCGCGCCGGCTGACCCGCCGGCCCTTGATCGAGAATCTCATCATCGTCCCCTCGCTTTCGAATTCCGGTTCGAAATTCGGCGACGGTGACGCTGTCGCCGGCATGGCGCCGCCCGCGGCACACGGCAGGGGCGCGACGGCCGGACGATATGGCCGGAGCGTGTTTATGCAACGGGAGACGAAATCGTTTCGGTTGCAAATCGGTTCGCTAGGAAGGCCGCTGCCCGCTTACAGCGCGCCCGGCCTGACGATGCTCATCATGCCGCCGGGCTGGAGCACGACGACCCAGTCGAGCGCCCGCAGGTCCTTGTCGGCCGCGCAATGCGCGATCCAGGCATGGCGGCCCTTTACCGGCGCATGCGCTGACGATCCCGTTACCGACGAACATTCGCCACCCGCGTCCTTGATCGCCTTGAGCAACACGGAGTCGCGCTGCTTGTCGGTCAGTGCGTTGATTCGATCAGCGTAATAATCCTTTTCGGCGGGCGGCGCGGGTGACGCGGCGGCGGTGACGCCGTTGTCCGGCGCCGGTGCCTGCTCGCATCCGCCTAGCGCGAGGAGGATCAGCGCGGGAATCAGGGCCTGGGTCTTCATCGATGCGAACTCCGATTGGGCTGGCTTTGTCTAAACCCGGCCGGTCGCAAATCCAAACCTTCAGCGGCGGCGTTTCGCGCGCTTCGGCTGCACCAGGGCCAGGTGGCGCTCGAACAGGGCGATGTCCTCGGCGAAGAAGCGGGTCAGGTCCTCCACCCCGTGAGGTGAGGCTGGACGCGGGGGACCGGCGTTGATCTTCCTGTCGTTCGCGATGCGCGTGCCGAGCCCGGCATTGAGCAGGTCGAGCGACCGGTCCATCGCCTCGACCACGCCGACCATGTCGTACCGGCCGAGATCTTTCGGCAGGAAGAACATCTCGTCGATCGGCCCGAAAGTGCCGCCGTCGCGGTCGAACCTGATCTGCCCGCCGCAATCGAGGAAGCGCCGGACAAACGCCTCGATGTCGAGGCTGAACAGTTCGACCATTTCAGGATAGCGGTCGCGGTAGCGCACGATGCCGGTGCCGACGTCCGACTGCCCCTCCACGAGGTGGTGGCGCCCGTAATAATAGGTCGAATAGAATCGGTCGACCGGGTGGCGGATGAAAGTGAAGAGATAGTCGCCCTCTTCCCGCTCGAGCTTCTCGGCCCCGAACACGCCGAAGGAAATGTCCACCTTGCGCAATCGCTGGAGATCGAACCGGCATAATTTCTCGCCCGGCGGCTCGAACAGGATCGGAAGGCGGCCGGGGGACTGGGCGGCGAAGAGCTGCATCGGCTCATAATATTGACGGGCGTACCGGCGCCGGAACTCGCCGAGCAGCTTCATCGTAAGGAAACGCCGCGCTGCCTTGGGCAGGCTGTGGAAGACGATCATGCCGCCGAACGCTCCATCGGATGCCGTGCCTCAAGCCAGGTGAGGCTGGCGGCTGCGTCGAGCGGTGGCGGCACGATGCTGCGTGCCCGTCGCGGTTCGAGCAGCAATGCCTCCCGGAGGCGCGCCGCCGGAAGTCGCGGATAGAGCGACCGCAACAGCGCCAGGGCGCCGGTGACGAACGCCGTGGCGACGCTCGAACCGCCCATGATGCCCGCTTTGTCCGGCGCGAGCGCGCCGCGTATCCCGGCGGCAGGGGCGGAGAGGCCGCGACGGCCGATGCCCGGCCCGAGGTTGGAACGCAGGTCGATCGATCCATCCGCCAGGCTGGCGGCGACCGGGATCACCCAGTCGTCGGCGAACAGCCATACCGGCCCGAGGCGCGCCTGGTTGCCCGATGCGGCGACCAGCAGCGTGCCCGCCGCCCGGGCGCGGGAACAGGCATCGAGCATCTCGGGAATGGCGCGGGGACTGCCGGCGGCGATGCCGACGCTGAGGTTGATCACCTGAGTACCAGTATCGATCAGCCGGTGGATGGCATCCGCCAGCGCCTCCGGTCTGACCGAGGGGATCGCGCCCGGCCCGGGCAGTTCGGCGAAGACCGGCAGGCTGACGAGCGTCGCATCGGGGCAGATGCCACGAATCCCCAGCGCGCCGTTGCCGACCAGCAGGCTGGCGAGGAAGGTGCCATGGCGGCAGCCGAGGCTGTCGGCGAGCATGCAGCGCGCCGCCCCGTCGCCACCGGGTGTCTCGATCAGCGCCGTGGCGAGCGCCGGATGGCCACCCTCCACCGCGCCGTCGATCAGGCCGATGCGCACCCCGGACGCGCGCGTTCGTGTCATGAGGGGATCGAGCCGTGCCAGCTCGAACGGGTCGCGCGTCACGCCAGCTTCCCCGCCGTGCCCGGCATGTCAGTCCTTTTCGAACACGGGGCGCAACGGCGTCACCATGAAGGGGAACATGCCGGTGACGTCGACCCGCGCGGCATAGAGCTCGCGCACATCGGTCTTGCGGCTGACGAAGCGAAGCGTGACGTCGACCAGCCGGCGCTGCGACCGGGTCGAGACAGGGCTGATGCCGACGCCCTGCAGGCTCTGGTCGCGGCCGTAATTGTCGATCACCAGGCTGTAGATCGCCGGATAGCGCATCGCGAGATAATTGACCGCGCGGTGCTCGTCGAGGTCGCCGACATTGTCGATCAGCTGGGTGATGCGGTTGAGCAGGTCCTGGCCGGCGGCGACCTGGCCCTTGTCGAGTGGCAGCGCCTTCACGAATTCGTCGACGCTGAACGAATAGATCTTGCTGGCGAGGACCGTGGGCAGGGAGAGCCCGCCACAGGCGCTGGCCGGCAGCGACAAGGCTGACCGCGAGCCGATCAGCACGTTGGTCCCGCCGGGCTGCGAGCCAAGAGCGAGCGAGCCGATCAACTCGGCCAGCTCGATGCCGGATTTCGGCACGACCGTGAACGTCTCCACCCCGCCCACGCTGAACACCCAGCACATCTCGCGGGCGATATAGGCGTTCTCCGACTGGCTCAGCACCTGATGGAGCACTTCGCGGTCGGTCAGGTTCACGGTGTCGGCGGAGCGCACGACCTGGGCCAGTTCCTTCTCGATGTCGATCGAGGGGAAGCGGGCGTTGATCCGGCCGATCGCATAGACATAGCCCGGTCCGGCGACTGACTCGGCGCAGCTGGCACAGCCGCAGCCGCCCGAATCCGCATGGCCGGCGGGACTTGCCTCGTCGCGGGTGGCGCTCATCGGCGCGATGATCGTCCCGGCCTCCTGATTGGCATAGGTCATGGATTGTCCTCCTTCGGAAATATGGGATGTGGCTGAAAGGGTCGTCGGGGCGGCAGCGGTCGGGTCTTCACCGGGGCGGTCGGGTTGGCGCGGGATCGTCAGGAAGCCCTTTCGAACGAGCTCGCGGGCGAGGTCGGCACGATCGTCGGCCGATCCGTCGCCGGGGATCGCGCCGACGGCGAAATCGCTGGCGGTGGCGAGGAATTCGAACGCAGGCAGCATCGCGAGCGGCCGCCTGACATTGTCCTCCATGAAGCGGAGCACTGCCTGCTCGCCGACGGTTTCGGCGATCGCGACAAGGCCGGTGCGGCGCCGCACGATCGTCATGTCATTCAGCGCGGGAAGATGGTCGAGCACTTCCCAGTAACCGTCGGGGATCGGCTCCTGGCCGCTGCGGTACCGCCCGCGCCAGAGATCGATGCCGCGGCCGAGATCGACCTGCGCACCGATCCGCGCCACGGCGTCAGGCGCGGCGGCAAGGTCGTGCCGACCGGAACCGTCCTCTGCCAGCACCAGCGGAATCGCGGCGCGCAGGGTATCGGATTCCAGCGCATTGCGGGCCAGTGCGTGCTCGGCGGCTTCGAGCCAGGTCAGGCCGTGCAGCGCGACGGTGAGATGCAGCGAGGTCTCGCCGCGGTTCACCACCTCATGCCCGAAGCCGCGCGGGACGTAGAGCAGATCGCCGGGGCCGAGATCGAATTCCTCGATGAACGGGCCTGAGTCCCAGCTTCCCATGGCCGGCAACGCCTTTTCGGCCAGCTCGATCAACTGGCGCAGCGGCTTGATGCGGTTGCCAGGCTCGAACAGGCGCCAGCGCTTCGCCCCGTGAATCTGGAAGATGAAGAAGTCGTGCGTGTCGTAGTGCTTGGGATAGGCCTGCCCGTCGGGCGGCGAGAGATAGGCATTGGTGGTGACCGGGCAGACGAGCGCGCGTTCCAGCTCCCGCGTCACGAGTGCCATCGCCGGCAGGCGCCTGTGCAAGCCGTGGATGACGATCGACTTGCCCTGTTCGAAGGCGCGGTAGAATTCGTTCACCGGCGGCGGCTTGTTCATCTCGTCCCGCCCGCGGAACTGGAGATCGACGCCTTCCTCGCTGTCGGAGAGGCGATATTCCCCAGGGCGCAGGCGGCCCGTGAAAAGCAAATTGTCCACCGCGGCGAGCGAGAAGATCTGCCGGTAGAAGAGCGGCTGGCCGCGGCGGATGAGCAGCGGCCTGGTGCCCCAGTAGCTGGCCAGGAAATCGGCGGGCGCAACATCGTGCAGCAGGCGCCGCAGCGTCATTTCCTCGGGCGCCGGGCTCGGATCGCCGTTCATCCGGGCGATCCTTTTCCCGATATCGGCCCTATGCTCCTGGCGTCACCGCGTCGCGGATCATCGGGCGATGCGATGACGTGCATTGTTTCATCCGCGAATCAGGGGTGGCGAGCTTCCCACTGCGCCGATCTGGAGGCCGTCGCCCGGGGGGGGCGGGACGCGGCGGGGAGGGCGGGCAAGCTCTTTTCTCATCTCCCCCTTTGTCTCGTCCGGCGAGTGTCCGCCGGTGCGACGGGGTCAGGTGCCCTTGCAGACGTCGTTGAGGAGATTGCCGGTATTGCCGCCTTCGGAGCAGACCTTCTGCATCAGCGGATAGAAGGCGGAGACGACCGTACTGCACTTGATCGCGCCGTCGGCGCTCGTCCTGTTCGATTCGATGCATTTCGTGAGCATCTCGGCATAGCTGGCGTTCGGGCTGCGGCCATTGCATCGCGCGAACATGCCGATCCAGGAGCTGCAGGCGAAACCGCGCTGCCCTTGCCCGTTCTGCATATTGCTGATCGCGTCGCTCAGGCCGCTGATCGCCGCGCGTGCGGCGGAGGACAGGGCATCGCCGATCGATTCGATGGCTTCCCTGATGAAATCGAGGAATTGCGGTTCGACCATTCCGTCGGAATCGATGAGCAGGCTGGCGCCGCCATAATAGGCGCCCGCGGTTGGCGTGAGACTGTTGGTCGCGGTGAAGCCCGGCATGCTCATGTCATCGCTCCTTTGTCGCATTTTTCCGTTTCGCCCGGGGTGGCCCCGGGGAACAAGCGGGGAGGCGCGACTATCGGTCTTCTCCCCCTGGCCGAGGCGATATGGCCGGCCGGATTCGCCCGCAACAAGCGGTAGTACCAATATGGTGTTATTTATCGGCGGCGCGCGGGTGCTGCATCAGATTATTAATGTAGTTCAATGCGATAGGGAAGATGCAGCCATTTTCGTCACTAACCTGCTTACCAGGATGGTTACTTCGAAGACGTGAGCGACAGGACCCGCTGGTTTGTCGATGCGCCCCTTTCCGACCGCCGGGCCGCCTTCACCTTTTCTTTCCCCAACCGGCTCTACGGTTGCGTGCCGGTGGGTCGCGCATGAGGGAAGGAGAGCATGAACGGAGCCGTTTTCGCGCTGGCGGTCAATGCCGGCATGGCGTTGCTGTTCGCCGCGAGCTTCGCCGTGATCGCCCTGTCGTACCGCGCCCAGCGCAGCGCGCTGTGGTTCTGTGCCGGCTTTGCCATGGGCGCGCTGACTCCCGTCAGCGAATTGCTGGTGCGGTTCAGCGACGTGCCCGATCCGTTCGTCGTCACCAGCTACGCCACGTTCCTTGCCTCGCTCCTGCTGATGACTGCCGGACTCCAGTCGTTCCATGGCCAGCGTCGCGCCTGGGGTGTCATTGCCACGTTGTTCCTGCTGGGCATGGCGCTTCGCGCGACGATCTGGGGCGGGGCACGCAACACGATCGCCTATGAACTGGTCTTTCAGGTGCCGTTCGCCATCGCGGCGCTGCTGGCGTCACTGACCGCCTTCCGCGTCGGGCGCTCGAAGCCGCTCTATCTCATATTATCGGCCAGCTATGGCCTCATCGCCCTGCATTTCGCGACCAAGCCGTTCTTCGCCGTCGCGTTCGGCTCGGGCAGGACGGCGCAGGAATATTCAACCAGCACCTATGCGCTGTTCTCCCAGGCCTGCACCGGAATCCTGATGGTGGGCACCGGGCTCCTGCTGCTCCTGCTCGTCGTGCAGAAGGCGGTGGCTCAATCCCAGCTCGATGCTGAAACCGATCCGCTGTCCGATATCGCCAACCGGCGCGGGTTCGACCGGCAGGCGCAACAGGCCTTTGCCCGGGCCGACCGGCTCGGCCGTCCGCTGTCGGCGGTGATGTTCGATCTCGATCACTTCAAGGCGATCAACGATACGCATGGTCACGACGTTGGCGACCAGGTGATCGCTGCCTTTGCCGGCCTGTTGCAGCGGGCGGCGCCGCAATCGGCCATCGTCGCGCGGATCGGCGGCGAGGAATTCGCGATGCTGCTTGAGCGGACCACCGCCGAGAGCGCCTGCCTGAGCGCCCAGGCGATCCGCGTCGCGACCGCCGACCTCACGACCGGCGGGCTGCCGCCGGTGACCGTCAGCGGCGGTGTCGCCGAGCGGCGGGAAGGCGACAGCCTGGCCGATCTGATGCGCCGGGCCGACCGGGCGTCCTACCGGGCCAAGGAAGAGGGCCGCAATCGCATCTGCATCGCCCGCGACCTCATCGAGCCGGCGCTCGGGCAGAATGTCGTCACGCTGAACGTCCGGCGCGCATAGCATCGGCCGTATCGTCGTGGCAGAGGCGCCGCCGTCAGATCCGGTGTTCGCCCTTGACCCAGCGCACCGTTCCCGAGCTGGCGCGCATCACCACGCTCTCCGTGGTCATCACGGTTGCCTTGCGCTTCACTCCGGCGAGCAGCGAGCCATCGGTGACGCCGGTCGCGGCGAAGATGCAGTCGCCCTTGGCCAGTTCGGTGAGGTCATATTGCTTGTCGAGATCGGTCACGCCCCATTTGCGGGCGCGGGCGCGCTCGTCGTCGTTGCGGAACAGCAGCCGGCCCTTGAACTGGCCGCCGACGCAGCGCAGCGCAGCCGCCGCCAGCACGCCCTCGGGCGCGCCGCCTGAGCCGAGATAGATGTCGATCGTCGTATCGGGGTTGGTCGTCGCGATCACGCCCGCGACGTCGCCGTCGCCGATCAGCATGATGCCGCAGCCAAGCGCGCGCAGCTCCGCGATCAGCTTCTGGTGGCGCGGGCGGTCGAGCACGCAGGCAATGATGTCGGAAGGTTCAACCCCCTTGGCGGCGGCGACCGCCTTCACATTCTCGGTCGGGCTCTTGTCGAGATCGATGATGCCCTCGGGATAGCCCGGGCCGATCGCGATCTTGTCCATATAGACGTCGGGGGCGTTGAGCAGGCCGCCCTGTTCGGCGATCGCCAGCACCGCGAGCGAATTCGGTCCAGCCGTCGCGCAGATCGTGGTGCCTTCGAGCGGGTCGAGCGCGATGTCGATCTTCGGACCCTTGCCGATCGCCGAGCCGACCTTCTCGCCGATGAACAGCATCGGGGCCTCGTCGCGTTCGCCCTCGCCGATCACCACTGTGCCGTCCATATAGAGTTCGTTCAGCGCCTCGCGCATCGCCTCGACGGCGGCGGCATCGGCTGCCTTCTCGTCGCCGCGGCCGACGAGCTTCGAGGCGGCGATGGCGGCGGCTTCGGTGACGCGGACCATTTCGAGCACGAGAACGCGGTCGAGGACCTTGCTGGCGGTGGTCATTGGCGGTGATTTCCCCTCGGATGTTGCGGGCGGGATAGGAGCGGGGTGTGACGTTGTCGAGACGCTAGCTGAGGAGAAGCCCCACTCGGCCAATGGTCAGCCCTTGGGTGGCTTGATCTCGAACAGGGTCGGCCACAGCTTGCCGGTCACGTAGAGATGGCGGCCCCTTGCGTCCCACGCGATGCCGTTGGGAACTGCCTCGGGGTCGGTTTCTCCCACTGCGGTGATCAGGGCCGACAGGTCGATCCAGCCGATGACATGACCGTCCGCCGGATCGATCCTGACGATATATTGGGTGCGCCAGACGTTGGCGAGAATCTCGCCGTCGACGAATTCGAGCTCGTTGAGCTGATCGATCTGGCGCCCGTTCGCGGTGACGGTGATGCGCCGCTGCTCCTTCAGGGTGGCGGGATCGAGGAAGCGCAGCTGGGCCGTGCCGTCGGACATGACGACCGTCCGGTCGTTGCTGGTGAGTGCCCAGCCTTCGCCGGGATAGGAAAAGCTGCCCAGCTTGCGGAAGCCGTCGAGCGTCCAGCGGAACCCGGTGTGATGCTGCCAGGTGAGGCTGACGATCTGGCTGCCGACGGGCGCGATCCCTTCGCCGAAATAAGGCGACGGGATCGAGACGCTCCTGATCACCTTCCCGGTTTCCAGCTCGACCTTGCGGATGCTGGACTCGCCGACCTGGCCGGTGCTCTCGTAGAGATGGCCATCCCGGTAGAACAGGCCCTCGGTGAAGGCATCCGGGTCGTGCGGCAGAGTGCGCACGACCTGCGCTGGAACGACCGGGAGCGCTGGCGGCGCCGGGGCGGCCGCCAGCAGCAGGAACAGGCAGGCAAGCTTGCGGATCAATCCCGCAGCAATTCGTTGATGCTGGTCTTTGACCGGGTCTGCGCGTCGACGCGCTTGACGATGACGGCACAATAGAGCGCCGGCTTGCCGTCTCCGCCGCCCATGCTGCCGGGCACCACCACCGCATAGGGCGGCACCTCGCCCCGGAAGACATCGCCGGTCGCCCGATCGACGATCTTGGTCGAGGCGCCGAGATAGACGCCCATCGACAGCACCGCGCCCTCGCCGACGCGAACGCCCTCGGCCACCTCGGCCCGCGCACCGATGAAGGCGCCGTCGCCGATGATGACCGGATCGGCCTGGAGCGGTTCAAGCACGCCGCCGATGCCGGCGCCGCCCGAGAGATGGACGTTCTTCCCGATCTGCGCGCAGCTGCCGACCGTCGCCCAGGCATCGACCATCGTGCCCTCGCCGACATGGGCGCCGATATTGACGAAGCTCGGCATCAGGATCGCGCCCTTGGCGATGAAGGCGCCGCGCCGCGCGACGGCACCGGGGACCACGCGGATGCCGGCGGCGCGGAACTCGGCCTCGCCCCAGCCGGCGAATTTCGAGGGGACCTTGTCGAACGCGGGCGCGCCCGCCGCGCCGCCATCGACCAGCACATTGTCGTTGAGGCGGAAGGACAGGAGCACGGCTTTCTTGAGCCACTGGTTGACGCGCCAGCCGCCCTGGCCGTCGGGCTCGGCGACACGGGCCGCACCTGAATCGAGCAGCCCGAGCGCTGTCTCGACGGCGTCACGCACCGCGCCGGTGGTGCCGGTGCTGACCCCGTCGCGCGAGTCCCATGCCGCTTCGATAATGCCCTGCAAGTCGCTCATCATGCCTCCAATATGCTTTCCAGCCAGTGCCGGATATCGTGTGTCGTGAAATCGATATAGCTGCGGTCCATGTCGGCCGCCTGCTCGGAGCCGTTGTCGACCCAGACCGTGGTCATGCCGATCGCCTTGGCCGGCTTCAGGTTGCGCGCCATGTCCTCGACGAACAGGCTCTCGGCTGGATCGATGCCGAACGCGGCACAAAGGCCGGCATAGGCCGATGTCTGCGGTTTCGGCTTCAGGTCCATCGCATGGATGTCGTGCACCGCCTCGAAGCTCGCGCCCAGGCCGAGCCGGTCGAGCACGCGGGCGGCATAGGGCGTATCGGCATTGGTGAAGACGATCTTGCGTCCCGGCAGCCTGGCGATGGCGGCGGCGAGAGGCAGGTTCTCCTCAAGCACGTCCATCTCGATATCATGGACGAAATCGAGGAACTGGTGCGGATCGACCTGATGCTCGGCCATCAACCCGGCGAGCGTGGTGCCGTGGCCGAGGAAATAGCCTTTCTGGATACGGCGCGCCTCGACCAGGTCGCAGCCGAAACGATCGGCGATATAGGCGCCCATCTTCCGGTCGATCTGGTCGAACAGCCGGGCACTCGCCGGATACAGCGTGTTGTCGAGGTCGAAGATCCAGTTACGGACGGGAGCGAGGCGCGCGAGCATGGCGCGAGGCTCTAGGCGGGCGGCGCCCCCGGGGCAAGGCGGGGCAGGGGCGGGCGGTCCTGCCCCTTCACCCGACAGCCGATTGCGTGATCCGCTCATGCGCGTCGGTCAGGTGGAATCCATAGGTGTCGATATCGTCGAGGCAAGTGTTCACATCGACGCCCGCATGCGGCTCGTCCCGGTGCATGTCGAGCGACTTGAACGCAGTCCACGGGGCATAGCGCGGCGGCAGGTTGGCGCCGGCGGCGTCCCGGGTGAAGCCGAACACCCGGCCGGGTCCTCTGAACGTGTGAATCAGCATCGCGCTTCTCCTGCTTTGGGCTTGCAATCCGCGTGTCAGGTGTCACCACTTGACACGATGTAAAGTCGCCGTTCGTTTGCCCTGAGGTTTACACGATGTCAAGTTCGCCGCCCACGACACGATCCCGTATCCTGCAGGCGACGCTGGCGCTGATCCGGCGCGGTGCGGCGCCGCTCACCATGAGCGGGATTGCGAAGGAGGCCGGCCTGTCGCGTCAGGCGTTGTACCTGATCTTCGCCGACCGGGCCGACCTGTTCATCGCCGTACTGCGCTATGTCGACGGACAGCGTGGCCTGGTCCAGGAACAGGCGAAGATTCGGGCCGCGCCGAGCGGCATCGACGGGTTACTCGCGATCATCGACCGTCAGGCCCGGTGGAATCCCGACTATAAACCACTGGCCGACACGTTCGATCTCCTGCGCCGCCAGGATCCGGCTGCGCAGCAAGCCTGGCAGGATCGTCAGGACGACCGGCTGGCGGGGTGCCGCGCCGTCGTCGCGCGGATCGACGCCGAGGGCTGCCTCCGCCCCGGTCTCGATCCGGCGCTGGCCGCCGATCTCATCTGGACGACGACATCGATCGAGACATGGGACGATCTCGTGGCGAAGCGCGGATGGTCGGCCGGGCAATATCGCACATGGATGGCGGAGCTCCTGCTGTCGGCGGTGACTGTCCGTCCATGAGGTGCGGTGGCATCATGGGCGGAAAGATTATGTGCGCGCCGATAGCTTTGCTTGTCGCCGCGCGCCGCCAAGGGGCTTTTACCGGCGGGACGCGTACCCCATCTTGCCGTTCATGACAGCCTATTCCCTGCTCGATCTCGTTCCCGTCACTGAAGGCGGCAGCGTTTCCCGCTCCCTGGCCAATGCGGCCGATCTCGCCCGGCACGTGGAGAGCCTCGGCTTCAGCCGCTATTGGGTTGCCGAGCATCACGGCATGACCGGCATCGCCAGCGCCGCGACCGCAGTGGTGATCGCTCATGTCGCGGCTGCGACGGAGAGCATCAGGGTCGGGGCCGGTGGCATCATGCTGCCCAATCACGCGCCCCTGGTGATCGCCGAGCAGTTCGGGACGCTCGATGCGCTGTTCCCCGGGCGGATCGACCTTGGGCTGGGGCGCGCGCCGGGGTCTGACCAGATCGTCGCGCGAGCGCTTCGCCGCACGCTGGAGAGCGATGCCAATGCCTTTCCGCGCGACGTGGTCGAGTTGCAGAGCTATTTCGCCGATGACGGCCAGACCGGGATCCGCGCGACACCGGGGGCGGGCGCTGACGTGACATTATGGATCCTCGGATCGAGCACCTTCGGCGCGCAACTCGCCGCGATGCTCGGGCTTCCCTACGCCTTCGCCTCGCATTTCGCGCCCGACGCGCTCGACCAGGCGATCGCGATCTATCGTCGCGACTTCCGTCCCTCGGCGACACTGGCCAAGCCGCATCTGATGGCTGGATTCAACGTGTTCGCGGCCGATACCGATGCCGAGGCTGAGCTGCTGGCCAGTTCGCAGCAACAGGCCTTCGTCGCGCTGCGCACCGGCAATCCGGGCAAGCTCAGGCCGCCGGTGCCGGGCTATCGCGACAGCATCGGGCCGCAGGGCGCGCGCATCCTCGATCATGTGCTGCAATGTTCGGCGGTAGGCAGTCCCGACACGGTCGCGCGCGGGATCGCCGCGTTCGTCGAGCGGACCGGGGTGGACGAACTGATGATCGCGAGCTCGATCTACGATCATGCGGCGCGCAAACGCAGCCTGACGATCACTGCCGAGGTGATGCGGGAACTGACCGTGGCTGCCTGATCCTCCCCGGAACGGGGTGGATCAGTTTGCCGCCGGAAGCCTCAGTCGCACGAGGAGGCCGCCAAGGTCCTCGCTTTCCTCCAGGCTGACCGTGCCTTCGTAGATCTCGGCCACGTCGCGGACGATCGCCAGCCCGAGGCCGGTGCCCGGCTTGCCCGTGTCGAGCCGCACGCCACGATCGAAGATGCGCAGGCGATCCTCCTCGGGGATGCCGACGCCGTCGTCCTCGATCAGGAACTCGACGAAGCCGGCCTGCGCGCCGACCGTGACGAACACGCTGCCACCGCCATATTTCGCGGCATTCTCGATCAGGTTCCCGAGCATCTCGTCGAGATCCTGGCGTTCGACATGGACCTGGAGGTTCTTCGGTCCCGTCACGTCGATTCGGACATGGCGATAGAGCCGCCCGACCGCGCGCTCGACCGATTCGAGGCTCGGCCACACATCGGCACGGCTGTGCGCCGACCCGCGCCGGCCGACCGCCCGGGCGCGGGCGAGATGATGGTCGACCTGCCGGCGCATCGTCCGCGCCTCGCGGATCACGGTCTCGCCGAGATCGTCTGCCTGCGCGGTCGCTGCGTTCATGATGACGGTGAGCGGCGTCTTGAGCGCATGGGCGAGGTTGCCGGCGTGGCGGCGCGCCTCCTCGGCCTGCTTCTCGTTATGCTCGATCAGCGCGTTCAATTCCTCGACCAGCGGTGCGACCTCGTTGGGCATGGCGCGCTCGACCTGGCGCGACTTGCCGGCGCGCATCCGGGCGATCTCCTCGCGCACCCGGCGCAGCGGCCATAGCCCGTAAAAGGTCTGCAACGCGGCCATCACGATCAGCCCGAGCGCGAGCAGCAGGAAGCTGCGCACCAGCGTCTTGCGCAGCGCGCCGATCTGCGCATCGAGCCCGTCGCGGCTCTGCGCCACCTGGAAGCGCCAGCGTGTCGGCGAGCCGGGCAGCTTCACGTCGCGTTCCAGGATGCGCAGCCGCTCGTCGCCGAACTGGTGGCTGTCATAGGCGTGCACGCCCAGATCGGCATGGTTGGTGCCGAAGGCAAGCCGCCGGTCCCAGAGCGAGCGCGACGGGAAAGGCTCGCGCCCGGTGGCGCTGACCTGCCAGTAGAGCCCCGAATAGGGTTCGAGGAAACGCTGGTCGGCCGGCTCGCGGTTGAACACGACCTCGCCCTCGGGGCCGATCTCCGACGAGACGATCAGCGCGGTCAGCACATATTCGAGCTGGTCGTCGAAATTGCGCGTGACCGCGGCGGTCAGCACCCGGTCGAGCGCGAACCCGCCGCCGGTCAGCAGTAGCAGGATCCACCCGGCCGCGATGAAGATCATCCGCCGGCTGAGCGAGCCGGTGGTCTTTTGCCTCGCGGGGTAGATGGTCGGGGCCGGGCGATTTTCCTCGACCGGCAGCGCGGGCGCGGCAATGGCGCCGGTGGCCGGGGCAGCCTCGCTGTCAGCCATGGGACGTCATGGGAACTGGATCAGGCATCCGGATCCTCGAGGCTGTAGCCAAGCCCCCGGATGGTGGTGATCACGTCCTGTCCCAGCTTCTTGCGGATTCGGGTGACGAACACCTCGATCGTGTTCGAATCGCGATCGAAATCCTGGTCGTAGATATGCTCGATCAGCTCGGTGCGGCTGACCACCTTGCCCTTGTGGTGGAGCAGGTAGCTGAGCAGCTTATATTCCTGCGCGGTCAGCTTCACCGGCTCGCCGGCCAGCGTGACCTTGCCCGAACGGGTGTCGAGGCGGACGTCGCCAGCGGTCAGCTCGGACGAGGCATTGCCCGAGGCACGGCGGATGAGCGCGCGGAGGCGGGCGATCAGTTCCTCGGACTGGAAGGGCTTGGCAACATAATCGTCGGCGCCGGCATCGAGCCCGGCGACCTTGTCCGACCAGCTGTCGCGCGCGGTCAGCACCAGGACCGGCGCGGTGCGGCCTTCCTTGCGCCAGCGGTCGAGCACGGTCAGCCCGTCGATCTCGGGAAGGCCGAGATCGAGCACGATCGCATCGTAATTCTCGGTCGAGCCAAGGAAATGTCCTTCCTCGCCATCAGTGGCGAGATCGATGGCATAGCCAGCGCCTTCGAGGGTATTCTTGAGCTGCTGGCCCAGGCTGGGCTCGTCCTCGACGATCAGAACGCGCATAGGTTTATCCCTTCAGACGACGCCTTGGAGGCGTTCAATTACCGTCCTGGCCGATGACCTTGCCCGAACGGGCATCGACATAGACCCAGATGACAGTTCCCTTACGCACGAACTTGAGCGTGTAAACACTTGTGGCGCTGTCCAGCTCGACACCGAGATATTGCGCGCCGGTCATGCGCGGCAGGACACGCGATTCGATCTCGCGCAACGGCATGATCCGGCCCTGGCGGAGCTGGTCGAACGCTTCCTCCTGGTCACGCCGCTGGATCGGTTCCGCGGGGGCGGATACCGGGCCAAGCGCAGCGAAGGCGGATAACGCAAGCGATACGAGCATCTTCATGGCGTCTCGCATAGGGAGGCGGGCTTGAACAGCCTGTGAATGCTTCCGTCAGGCAAAGGTAACGTAGCGGGCAGCCTTTGGGGCAACATACGGGTGCAACCTGTCAGGGCAACTTGCCCACCCGCGCCCGCCGCCCTAACGGGTCCCGCATGGCAGCCCCAATCCTCGCATATGAAAATCTCGGCATCATCCAGGGATCGGGATGGTTGTTCCGCGGGCTCGACATCCATGTCGGCGCGCGCGACCGGCTCGCGCTGATCGGGCGCAACGGTGCGGGCAAGACGACGCTGCTCAAGCTGATCGCCGGCAAGATCGATTCCGACGAGGGGCGGCGGACGATCGTACCGGGCACGCGGGTGATTCTGCTTGAGCAGGAGCCCGATCTCTCGGCGCATCCGACCTTGCTCGACTATGTGCTCTCGGGGGAAGAGGCGCCGGCCCCGCATGAGGCCGAAGCGATCGCCGACCAGCTCGGCATCGATCTGTCGCGCGAATCGGCCAGCGCCTCGGGCGGCGAGCGCCGCCGGGCGGCGATCGTCCGCGCGCTGGCGCTCGATCCCGACGTGCTGCTGCTCGACGAGCCGACCAACCATCTCGATATCGCCGCGATCGACTGGCTGGAGGACTGGCTGAGCCGGTTCCGCGGCGCGTTCATCGCGATCAGCCATGACCGCACCTTCCTGACTCGCCTGACGAAACAGACCCTGTGGCTCGATCGCGGATCGATCAGGCGCGCCGAGATCGGTTTCGGCGGATTCGAGGCCTGGACGGAACAGGTCTATGCCGAGGAAGCGCGCAACGCCGAACGGCTCGACGCCAAGCTCAAGCTTGAGGAACATTGGCTGCTGCGCGGCGTGACGGGCCGGCGCAAGCGCAACCAGGGCAGGCTGTCCAAGCTTCACGAGATGCGGGCGGTGCGCGCCGCGATGATGGGACCGCAGGGCACGGCCAACCTGTCGATCGGCAGCGACGATGTCCGCACCAAGGTCGTGATCGACGTGAAAGGCGTCTCCAAGAGCTTTGGGGAGCGCACGATCATCAAGGACCTGACGCTCCGCATCACGCGCGGCGACCGGATCGGCATCGTCGGCGCGAACGGCGCGGGCAAGACGACCCTGCTCAAGCTGCTGACCGGGGAGCTTGAACCTGACGAGGGTCATATCCGGCTGGCCAAGACGCTCGACCGGATCGTGATCGACCAGCAGCGCAGCCTGATGGCGCCCGACAAGACGGTGCGCGAGGTGCTGGCCGATGGCGGCGACTGGATCGAGGTGCAGGGCATCAAGAAGCACGTCATCGGCTATCTCAAGGAATTCCTGTTCGAACCTGGGCTGGTCGACGCGATGGTCGGCACGCTGTCAGGCGGCGAGCGGTCCCGCCTGTTGCTGGCGCGCGAGTTTGCCCGCCCCTCGAACCTGCTGGTGCTTGACGAGCCGACCAACGATCTCGACCTGGAGACGCTCGACCTGCTGCAGGAAGTGATTAGCGACTATGAGGGCACCGTCCTCATCGTCAGCCATGATCGCGACTTTCTCGACCGGACGGTGACGATCACGCTCGGGCTTGACGGTTCAGGCACGGTCGATGTGGTGGCGGGCGGCTATGAGGATTGGGAGAAGCGCCGCAGGCTGCGCGCGTCGGGCGGCAAGCGCCCCAATCCGCGCAAGGCTGAGCCGACCGCCCCGCCGCCGGCCAAGGTCAAGCTGACCTACAAGGACCAGCGCGATTACGAACTGCTGCCCAAGCGGATCGAGGAGTTGGACAAGGCGATCGTTCGGGACGAGGCGGCGCTGGCCGATCCCGATCTCTATGCGAAGGATCCCGCCGCGTTCGACCGGCTGATGAAGGCGATCGACAAAGCTCGCGAGGAGAAGGACGCGGCCGAGATGCGCTGGCTGGAACTGGCCGAACAGGCCGAGGCTTTGGGGTAATCCTGGCGCATTCGCGGATAGCGGGTTGCCGGGAAGACGGAGTGGAAGCCCGGCCGCACGCAACGCAGCCGGGCGATGCGGTTCAGATATTGACGCTGGTCGGGATCAGGCTCGGCTGGAGATACGGATAGGGATATTGGCGCTCGGCATTGCGGGCGACGATGCGGGCATCGACCGCGCGAAGCGATGCCTGGAATCGGGCCAGCGGCCCTTCGGCACCGATGATCGCCGGATCGCGGAACCACTCCAGATAGGGGAAGTCGTTGCTGCGATAGTCGCCCAGCGCGCGGTAGTGCACCGAGCCGAGCAGATAGAGCACGTTGAGCTGCTCGAGCGCCAGCGAGACCGGCGGCAGGTAACTAAGCCATTCAGCCTTGTCATGGCCGGTCTGGCCCATCGGTGCCGCCGTCCAGCCAGCGCCGGTGACGGCGGGGGCGAAGGACATGATCTCCTTCTGCGGGAAATTCACCGCCGCATGCTGGGCGCTCGCGGTAAACAGGATCATCGTGCACACCTCGGCAAGCTGCGCGCGCGTGACGATTGGCCTGAACCCCTTCAGCTTGCCGTCCGAAGCGAGGGTGGCGACCCAGGCGGCCAGCTCCGTATCGCCGGTCACGGCCGCGTCATTGGCGTAATAGATGTCGATATATTGAGTCGCCCATTCGTGGATCGCCTGCCAGACCAGCAGGGCGTCGTCGCGATAGGGATAGTCGGGCAGCGCCGCCGTATCGGCCACGTTCCGCGCGACGAGATCGCGGTGCAGCATCTTGCCGTAGAAATCGAATGCCAGCCGGTCGCTCGCCGCGGCGAGCTGGCTCGACGTGATCGTGCCGCCGAAGATATGGTCGATCGGGCCGTTGGCGGCGATCAATGAGGTCGCCGCCTGGTTGTTGATGAACAGCGATCCCTCGAAATGCGGCACCAGCAATGCCCAGAGCGGATGGACGGCGGCAAGCTCGCGGTGAGTCGCCACCGCGCAGGCCTCCATCACCAGATGGGTGCGCGCCAGATGCACGAACAGCTCGTGATAATTGCCGTCGGCGACCTGGACCACGGTCTTGGCGATCTCCCAGCCCCAGGAGTCGGCGGCGACCACCGTCGGGGTGAAGATCGGATGCTCGTCGCTGTCCTGGCCGCACTGGATCGCGACCGGCTTCAGCGCCGATCCGCCCGGCGGCACCGCGAACAGGGCGAGCGGCTGCCAGACATATTTGGCCAGTCCGTTCCACACCCCGGGCACCAGCACGGCAAGCTCGGCATAGTCGGACAGATAGACCCGGCCCTCGGCCAGCGCCCTTTCGAGCGTGTCGCCAAGGCCGATCGCCGCCTCATATTGCTTTGCGGTGACGGGAAAATTCGCGGGCAGGGTGCTGATCCCCTGCAGCAGCATCGCATTCGGTCCGGCCACCCGAAGCCGCGCGAACTGGTCATCCTCTTCGAAGATATAGGCGAAGCCGGGCACCGGGATCGTGTCGAACAGCGCACGATAGGCATCGAGCGACGCCGCCGTCGTACCGTCGATGCCGAGCCTTTCGTTCCCGCTCAGCGCCGCGATGTCGCGTAGCTCCCCAGCATAGCTTTTCAGCAGGGCGAGATGGGCGTCATGCTCGACATATTCGACCGCGATCGTCGCATCGGCCGCGCTGCGCGCCAGGAACGAGCTGCCGGTCTGGATGGTGTGGTGCCGGGCGATATGCGTCGCCGATGCCTCTATCGCATCACAGCGGGCCAGGGCGTCGGCCAGGCCCCCGGGCGCGCTGTCGAGCTCCCCCTGTCCGAGGCCGGCCAGTTTCACCGCGATCACGTTGCGCGCGATCTTCAGGCCGACGGCGATCAGGATCAGGAACCATGGAATGGTCGGTTCGTCATTGGCCGGGACGGTCGCCGCCAGCGGCACGCCCGGCAGGGTAGGGACATCGGTCGTCCAGACATAGCTGGCGCAGGCGGTCGCGATCTGTGCCTCGCGTGCGGCCTTTTGCGCCGGGGTGTCGTTCTGGGGAAGGCTGGGATGGGTGGCCGCGCGCGTCATCTGCTGCTCCTGTGCTGGTCTTTCGTGCGAGGCGCGGTGCTATGGAAACATGGTTAACAACTGATGGCCCCGTCGCCGGGAAACGGGACCAAATCCGGATTTATCTTCCCCGTCGCGCCTTGGGGGCACGGTCAGGGCTGGGCGCCGAATCTGGTTCAGGAACAGGGGTAACGGTCGATTTACCTTGGGCTGCTAGCCCGGCTCGATGAGAGCGACGATCAAGGCTTTTTGGCGGGCTGCCTTTCCGCCGGTTCCCGAGGTGATCCGGGACGATTTCACCTTGCTTCGCGCGGCGCGGCTGCAGAGCCAGATTCCGCTGCTCTATCTCACCCTGCTGCTCACGATTCCGACCGCGATCTACGGGTCGAGCCAGGGCGCCTCGCCGATCATCCGCTTCGGTATCCCGATCTTCATGGGCGGCGCGTGCCTGCTGCGCTTCTTCGCCTGGATGAAGAAGCGTGCGATGATCCTCGACGTCGGCCGTGCCGCGAAGATGATCAAGGCAGCGACATGGGTGTCGGGCTCGCTCGGCGTGCTGTGCAGTACCTGGTGCGTGATGAGCTGGTTCAGCGCGCCGCCGGAGATGCGGATCTATTATCCGATGATCATGGCGATGGGCTCGCTCGCTACTGCCTATTGCCTCTCGACCATCCGCTCGGCGACGATCATCAACCTGGCGATCGGCCTGTTGCCGATCACCATCCTGCTTCTCTTCACCGGTCACCGGATGGACCTTGCCGCCGGCACCAGCCTCGCCGTTGCCAGCGCGTTCCTGCTTCGCATGATCGCGCAGCAACATGTCCAGCTCGTCGACCTGCTGATGCTCCAGCGCAAGATGCGGGATCTGGCCAACACCGATCCGCTGACCGGCCTGCTCAACCGCCGCGCGCTCGACGCCCGGCTGCAGCAGGAGATTGCGGCGGCGGGTCCGGAGACATGCTTCTCGGTCGCTTTGGTCGATCTCGACGGCTTCAAGCCGGTCAATGACTGCCACGGCCACGCCGCGGGCGACGTGCTGCTGTGCGAGGTCGGGGAGCGGCTGCGCGGTGCCGGTGGTGAGGATGCCGTGGTGGCGCGGCTGGGTGGCGATGAATTCGCGATCCTGGTGCCCTGCGGTTCGGCGATCGCGACTCACGCCATTGCCGGCCACATGTTGTCGGCCCTGGTGCCGCCGCACCAGATTTGCGGTCACGACATTCGTGTTGGCGCCAGCATCGGCGTGGCGACCTGGCCCGTCGACGGCCGCACCGCCGATGCCCTGTTCGATACCGCTGACCGCGCACTCTATGTTGCCAAGGCGGAAAGCAGGCATCCGCGCCGCGGCACGGAGACGGAGCGATCCGTGGCGGCATAAGATCCCGTCCCTGTCGTCCGGTCGACGCGTTCTTGACGCCCGCCACATTGCAATATCGTCGCGGTTCCTGAACAGGTGCGCACAGGCCTGCATGAGGGGGCAGTGACATGGCCATGGGCGGGACGACGGAGATTGGGGACAGCCTCGCGCGTACAGCGCGGAACTACGACCGGCTTCCCTATGAGTCCCGGGCGTTCGCGGCGAGCCAGCCGTCCCGCATCGGGGGCATCGCGCGTGCTTTCGGGCTTGAAGCAGCGCCGCTGGCGACCGCGCGGGTCCTCGAACTGGGCTGCGCGTCGGGGGGCAATATCATTCCCCATGCCCTGCGCTATCCGGACGCCAGGTTCGTGGGCATCGACCTGTCGTCTGCTCAGGTCGAGGCGGGGCAGGCCCGGATCGCCAGGCTCGGTCTCGACAATATCGACATCCGTTGCGAGAGCCTGACCGGGATCGGCGAGGAACTCGGCGTCTTCGACTATGTCATCTGTCACGGCGTCTATAGCTGGGTGCCCGCGGCGGTACGCGACGCCATCTTCCGGGTCGTCGGCGAGCGGCTGTCGCCGATCGGCATCGCCTGTGTCAGCTATAATGTCCTGCCGGGCTGGCGGATGATCCAGCCGGTCCATGACGCCTTCAGGCTCGATGCGCAGGGCGATCCCGATCTGCCGGACCGCGTTGCCAGGGCACGGGAACTGCTCGACTTCCTCGCGGCGGCGACGCCCGACCGGGGCCCTTATGGCGATGTATTGCGCGGCCGCGCCGCGGCGATGGCGGGGTTGCCCGACGACTATGTCGCGCACGAATTTCTGGAGGAGATGAGCCACCCCACCACGGTCCGCGCCTTTGCCGCGGAGGCGGCGCGGGACGGCCTCGGCTACCTCGCCGACTGCGATCTCGGCCTGTCGACGCTCGACAATTACGGGCCGGATATCGCCCAACAGGTGCGGGCACGGGCGAAAGACGACCCGGTCGAGGTCGAGCAGTATCTCGATATGCTGACCGGCCGTACGTTCCGCCAGACCATCCTGGTGTCGGCCGGTCGGCTGGCCGGCGCGAACCGCTCGGTGGTCCGGGAATGCATCGCACCGTTGCATTTCCTGACTGACGCCGGGCTTCAGCTGTTGTGGAATGGCAGCGAGCCTGTCCTCGTCGACGCGGGCGGGCGGCTGCTTCCCCTTGGCTCCACTGCTGTCGCCGATGGGATAGCGCGTCTTATCGGGCAGTATCCTTCGTCCTCAAGCCTGGGGGCATGCGCCCAGGCCGAGCAAGCGCCGCTGTTGGAGGCGCTTCATCGAATGGTCCTGGCCGGCATGGCCAGCCTTTCATCCGAGCCGCTGCATGCCGGTCGCGCTGACGATCGGGACAAGCCGAGGGCGATCGCGATCGCCCGGGCGGATTCGGCGGAAGGGGCCGGGTCCACCACCAATTTCCGTCACGAGCCGGTGACGCTCCAGGCGATGTCGCGGCTCCTGCTGTCGGTGCTTGACGGCAGCCGTGACCGTGCCGCCCTTGCTGAATTGTTGACGCAAGAGGCCGTGGCCGGACGTCTCGCCTTCACGCGGGATGGCGTTCCCGTCACTGACATCGCCGCGATCGGGGAAATGGCCGCGGAACGGGTGTCCGCGCTGCTGGTCGGTTTCGCGAATGCTGGCCTGCTGGAGGCGTGATCGGCGCGGAATCAGGACTCCAGCTTCATCACCACGCGCGTACCGCTTTCGTCGCTTTCGGTCGACAGCGTGCCGCCGGCCTGGCGGGCGAATGCCTCGACCAGCCGGCTGCCGAGCCCGCTGGTTTTTCCGGGCAGCGCCGCGCCCTTCGGCATGCCGACCCCGTCATCGGCCACGGTGATTCGCCAGCCGCCCTTGCTCCTGTTGCGCAGGGTGACGGTGATCGTGCCGAGGTCGCGCCCGGGAAAGGCGTGCTTGGCGGCATTGGTGACAAGCTCGTTGACGACCAGCCCGATCGAGACGGCGCGGTCGCGCGGTACTGCTGCCTGGTCGCTGTCGCACGAGAGGGTGATGCCACCCTGCAGGAACAGCGATTCGGCGAGCGCCGCGCAGAGATCGGTCAGATAGTCCCTGATCTCGACGGTGCCCGGCTGGCCGGTGCCGCGATAGAGATGACGGTGGGCCCGGGCGATGCTGTCCACCCGCATCTGGGCCGTCTCGAGCGCCTGGACGGTTGCCGGGTCGCTCGCGCGGCGCTTCTGCAGGTCGAGCAGTCCGGCGACGATCGCGAAGTTGTTCTTCATCCGATGATCGAATTCGGCGAGGAACAGGTCGCGGTCCGCGATCTCGCGGTCGCGCGCCTGGGTCGCGCGGCGGGCGGTGCGGCGGAACAGCTCCGCGATGGCGATCGTCATGATCGCGGTGACGATCACGATGGCGACGGCGAAGGCGTTCGCGCTCGTCGCGAAGCGGAAGGACCGCTCGACCGGATAGATGAAGTACCAGATATAGACGATCATGATCGTCGCGGTGAGCGTGCCGGCAAAGGCGCGCGCGAACAGGGTCGCGAGCATGATCGCCGGGTAGATCAGCGCGAACGGTGCCGCGCCGCCGGCGACGATGTCGAAGACCAGCCGGACGATCTTCGCGCCAAGCACGGTCAGCAGGGCGACGCCGACCTGAGTCACCCAGACGGGTACGGCCGGCGACAATCTCTCACACAGATCAAAGTCGCCGATGCGGGTCATGGCTGACGTCACCGCGCGGGGGCCACCAAGTCAAGTCGGGTTCGTGCAAAGATGAGCCAGATCAATGACTATCTCAGCGATCTTCCATTCCGGCCGGCCAGATCGACGATGTAATGCCAGGCGACCCGGCCCGAACGGCTGCCGCGCCGCGTTGCCCAGCCAACCGCCTCGACCGGATCGAAGGGCAGGCCGTACGCATCGGTATAGCCCTGGACGATCGCCAGGTAGGAATCCTGGTCGATCACGTGGAAGCCGAGGCTGAGCCCGAACCGGTCGGCGAGGGCGAGCTGATCGTCGACCGCGTCGCGCGGGTTGATCGCGCTTTCCTGCTCGGCGATGTCGCGTGGGACGAGATGGCGGCGGTTGGAGGTGACGATCAGCCGGGCATTGGCGGGTCGCGCCTCGGCACCGCCCTGCAGCATCGATCGCAGCGCGCGCGCGTCGCCGGCCGCGTCGAAGCCGAGATCATCGATGAACAGGACAAAGGCGCGGGGCACCGATGCGATGGCCGCGAACAGCGTCGGCAGGGTGTCGAGCCGGGTCGTCACGACCTCGATCAGCGCGAGATTGCCGCCCGAGGCCTGGATATGGGCGACCGTGCTCTTCACCAGCGCCGACTTGCCGGTGCCGCGCGCGCCCCACAGCAACGCGTCGTGCGCCGCAGAGCCGCTTGCGAGCCGCTCCAGATTGTCGACCAGCGCCGTCTTCTGGAGATCGATGTTGCGGAGCTGGTCGAGCGGCAGGCCGGCGAAATCGCGCGCGGCGATCAGCGTGTCGCCGCGCCAGACATAGGCGGGGTGCGCGAGCGGGTCGGCGGCCGGCGGAGTGGGCGGGGACAGCCGGTCGAGCGCGTCGGCAATGCGGATCAGAGGGTCGGTCATTCCCGGCCTGTTACAACCACCGGCCTTTCAGGCAATAGCCTTCGCCCGGAAGGAGGGGTCAACTGCCCAGCGTCTTCAGCACCGCCTGCGCGGCATCCCGATCCTGGAAACTCGAATCCCCCAGCGCTGCCTTGATCTCCGCCGCGGCCTCGGCCTTCCGGCCGAGATCGGCATAGACCTGCCCGAGATGCCAGCGCAGCACGGCATGCCCGGGCGCGATCGAAACGGCCTTTTCGAGGAGCTGAACCGCGCCGCCGTTCCTGCCCGACTGATAGAGTGTCCAGCCATAAGCGTCGGTCGTGGCGGGGTTCATCGGGGCGAGCGCATAAGCGGCCTTGGCGTAGACGAGACCGGTCTCGGTGTCGTCGGCGCCGACATAGGCATAAGCGAGTTCAGCCAGCAGCGCGGCGTCGCGGTTGCCGATTCGCTGGCGCAGGCCCTCTAGCGTCTCGATCGCCGTGTCCCATTCGCCGCCGGCGATCTGCCAGTGCGCGGCAAGGCGCAGCCCGGCGACGCTCTGCGGATTCTGTGACAGGAACAGCGCCAGGACGTTCGCGGCGTCTGGACGGCGTCCCGCGTGATCGAGTGCATCGACCGCGCGCAGCATGGTCGGCTCGTCGAAATGGATGTCGGCGGCGCGGGCATAGGCGGTCGCGGCGTCGCCATAGCGACCCATCACCATCAGCGTGTCGCCGACCGCCAGGTGTGCGGCGGGGACACCCGGATTGTCGCGGGCAAGCGCATGCGCTTGGACAAGGGCGTCGCCCGCATCGCCCGAATCGATCAGGCCACGCAGATAACCGACTCGGCGCACGGGATCGTCAGGCTCCTGGTTCGTCGCGGCGGTCAGGATCGGCAGGCTGTCGTCGGTGCCGAACGGGCTCGATCCCTCGCGCGACGGCCAGGCGGCGCGATCGAGGAAGCGGCCCGACCAGTCGCGTTCGCCGGTCCTTTCGAAGGCGCGCGCGACGAGGGTGAGTGTATAGCTGTCGGCATCGCCGCGCAGCGCCACCGGGCGGAGCATATCAAGCGCCCCCTTTGCATCGCCGGAGCGCAGCAGCGCGGCGCCGAGCAGGCGGCGCGCGGTGATGTTCATCGGCTGGCGGCCGACGAGCTGGCGGAACTGCTCGATCGCCTGCTCATAGGCACCGGCCTGATAGGACAGGGTGCCGCCCAGCAGCAGGGCACCGGGCATGCCGCTAACCTTGCCGGCGGTACGGTCCATCAGCGTGCGGGCAAGATCGAAATTGCCCGCGCGCGCGGCGAGAACCGCCTGGAGGTAATAAGCCTGGGGGCTGCCGGGCTGCGCCGCGAGTGCCTTGCGCGTCGCCAGCAGCATATCGCCATAGCGGCCGACATCGCCCAGCGTACCGGCATATTCGATCAGCGCCGGGTGGAAATAGGCGTCGCGCTTGAGCGCCTCCTCGAACCAGGGGAGCGCGGCGACCAGGCCGTACTGGCCCCGCACCAGCTCGCCCCGCAGGGTCAGCGCCTCGATATTGTTGCGGTCGAGCGCGATCGCGCGGGTCGCCGCGTCGATCGCGCCGGCGAGGTCGCCGCTGGTGTAGCGGACGCGGCCCAGGTCCGACCAGGCCGCGCTGTCGCCGGGCGTGGTGGCCAGGACCTCCGCGAGCATGCGCTGCGCACCGGGCAGGTCGCGCTGCGCCGCGAGCGCGCGGGCGGCGACACGGGCGGCATAGTCCGCATAGCGCGGCTGCGTCTTGCCAGCTTCAGCCAGGGCACGCTTGGGATCGCCCTGGAGCAGCCAGGCATGGGCGTAGAGCTGATGCGCCCGGTTACCGTCGAAGCCGGCCGCCCGCGCACGGCCGAGCTCGCCTTCAGCCGCGACGCCGTCGCCGAGCGCGAGGAAGACGCGCGCCAGCACGGCATGGGCGAGGCCCCAGTCGGGGTCGGCCTTGATCGCCGCCTGCGCATGCAGGCGCGCAGCGCTGATATTGCCGAGCTTGAGCAGGCCGAGACTCTCGCCGAGCTCGACCCGGGCGCTGGCGGGGTCGATACGGACCGGCCGGGTCACCGCGAAGGCGAACAGCAGGACGCAGAGCAGCGCCGCGCCACAGGCGGCGAGGAACACGCCCCAGCGCCGCGCGTGGCCGGATCGGCGACGACGACGTCCTCTTGTCCGCGTTTCGGGAAGCGTCGGTGCCTCGACCGGCTCGATACGAACGGAGAAGGCGGATGGCGATCGTTCAAGCATGGAGATCATAGCTTTTCAGCAGGTCGTACAGCGTCGGCCGGCTCACCCCGAGCAGCTTGGCGGTGTTCGAGATATTGCCCTCGGCCCTGGTCAGGGCGTGACGGATCGCCTTGCGATCGGCGGTCTCGCGCGCGGCGCGCAGGTTGATCGGGGTATCGTCGGCGCACTCGGCGAGATCGAGATCGGCGGCGGTGACGAGCTTGCCCTCAGCCATGATCACCGCGCGCTTCATCCGGTTTTCCAGCTCGCGGACATTGCCCGGCCAGTCCCAGGCGTCGATCGCCGATCGGGCATCGGGCGACAGGCCGGTGACCGTGCTGTTCATCGACTTGGCGTATTTCTTGAGGAAATGCCGCGCGAGCAGGCCGGCGTCGCCGGTACGCTCGGCAAGCGACGGGATTCGCACGACGATCTCGGCGAGGCGGTAATACAGGTCCTCGCGGAATCGCCCGTCGGCGACCATCGCATCGATATCCTGGTGGGTGGCGCAGACGATGCGGGTGTCGACGGGAATCGCCTTGCGGCCGCCGATTCGCTCGATCACGCGCTCCTGCAGGAAGCGCAGCAGCTTGACCTGGAGCGGTAGCGGCACGTCGCCGATCTCGTCGAGGAACAGCGTGCCGCCATCGGCTTGCTCGATCTTGCCTTCGGTCGTCTTGACCGCGCCGGTGAAGGCGCCCTTCTCATGGCCGAACAGCTCGCTTTCCAGCAGCGTGTCGGGGATCGCCGCGCAATTGATCGCGACGAACGCGCCCTTCGCCCGGCGGCTCGAATCGTGGAGGCCGCGGGCGAGCAGTTCCTTGCCGGTGCCGCTCGCGCCGAGCAGCATCACCGAGACATCCGCCCCGGCGACCCGCTCGATCGTTCGCGTCACCTTGAGCATCTCGGGGCTCGACGTGATCATCCCGCCAAGCGCCGTCTCGCCGTCCTGGCGCTCGGCGAGCCGGCGATTCTCCGTCTCGAGCGCGTGGACGTGGAAGGCCCGCGCGACGATCAGGCCGAGCGCGTCGATGTCGATCGGCTTGGCGTAGAAATCCCAGGCGCCGTCGCCGATCGCCTTCAGCGCGCTTTCGCGGGCACCGTGGCCGGAGGCGACGATCACCTTGGTGTCCGGCTTGAGCGCAAGGATCGCCTCAAGCGTGGCGAAGCCCTCGGTCACCCCGTCGGGATCCGGCGGCAGGCCGAGATCGAGCGTGACGACCGCCGGTTCCTCGGCACGGATCGCATCGAGCGCCGACGCACGGTCGCTCGCGACGATCACCTGATAATCCTCATAGGCCCAGCGGAGCTGGCGCTGCAGGCCGAGATCGTCCTCGACAATCAGCAGCTTGGGCTTGGGCGTGCCTGCGGTGCTCATGCGGCCTTCCCGATCAGGGTATCGCGTGCGACGGGCAGGGTAACCCGGAAGCGCGATCCTTCACCCTCGCGGCTGGTCACCTCAAGCGTGCCGCCCATCGCCTGGGCGAGCTGAAGGGCCTCGAAGGCGCCGACGCCGAAGCCGCCGGTCTTTGACGAAACGAAAGGCTTGAACAGCTTTTCGCGCAGGAAGGCCGGCGACATGCCGCAGCCCTTGTCGATCACGTCGATCTCCACTCGTGTATCTTGTGCCGTCACCGCGATCATCACGGGCTCGGCCGGACTGCTCGCCTCGATGGCGTTCTGGACCAGATGGCCGAGCAATTGCTCGAGCCGCGCCGGATCGGCGAGCGCCACGGCCTCGCCGTGCGAGAGGGTGGCGATCGGATGCTGCGAACGCCGCCGCGCCGCGACGCGTTCGAGCAGTGGCGCAACCTCGACCGCGCGTAGTTCCTCGGCGCGGCCCGAATGGTGCTGCGACAGGCGGGCGAGCAGATCGTTCATGCGCCCGGCCGAGTCCTGGAGCGTGGCGATCATGTCGGCGCGGAACTCGGGGTTATGGGCATGGCGTTCGGCGTTGCGTGCGGTCAGGGTCAACTGGCTCACCAGATTCTTGATGTCATGCATGATGAAGGCGAAGCGGCGATTGAATTCGTCGAAGCGCTGCGCGTCGGACAGGGCCTCCTGAGCGCGCGCCTCGGCGAGGTAGCTGGCAACCTGCCGCCCGGCGATGCGCAGCAGGTCGAAATCCTCCCAGTCGAGCGACCGGTCGACCGGGGGGCGGGCAAGCAGGATCGCCCCTTGCAGTCGGTCGAGATGGACCAGCGGCACCAGGGCCCAGGCATTGGGCTCGTCGGTCATCCACAACGGCACGCTGGCCAGTTCGCCGGGGTCGGCGATATCGCCGCGTACCGAATCCAGCTCGACGATCCGGCCGGTGGTGGCGAGATAGGTGGCGAGCGCTTCGTCGCCGCCAGCCGAGGGCAGGCCGTCGCGTGCCCAGTTCCATCCCGCCCCGATACCCAGGCCGGTGCCTTCCGGCACGAGCAGCAGCCCGGCCGGAGAATCGGTGAGGTCGGCGACTGCCTTGACGATTCGTTCGTCGAGCGGCGCTGCGCCCTCGCCGGGCTTGCCCAGCGTATCGGTGAACCGAGTCCATTCGGCGCGGTAGTCATAGCGGTGACGGAACAGATGCTTGGCCACCTTCACCTTGGCCCAGGCCTTGACCCAGGGGGAGGAGAGGACGGTGAGCACCGCCGCGGTCGACCCGAAGACGAAGGCGGTCTGCAGCACCCGCGCATTGTCACCGCCGAACGCGGCGATCGCGCTGGTCGCGGCCAGCATGATCACCGCATAGAGCAGGGTAACGGCGAAGGAGAGCGTCTGCCACGCGACCGTGCGCGAGAGCTGCAGCGTCCAGTCGCCGTTGCGTTGCACCGCGAGCGCGAACACGGGCGCGGCCAGCACCATCACCACGCCGCGGCCGGCGATCAGGTCGTTCGGCGCACTGCCGGTAAGATAGGTGGTGGCATAGAGCAGCAGGTCGACGCTCCACATCGCGGCCAGGGCGATCACGGCGAGCGAGATGTCGCCCCGCGCGCGCGGCGCGACGGCCGAATAGAGGTGGTTGACCAGGACCAGGGCGCTGATCGCGACCATGGCGCGCAGCAGCACGCGGACCGTGCCGAGCGCCGGCACCACATCCGGGCCGATCGTCTCGTCGCTGACGGCCAGGCCGGCACTGATCAGCACCAGCACCACGACGACGCCGTAGATGATCGCGACCGGGCGTGCCTCGGGCGCGCCGCCATCGCGACGGACCAGCGCGAACATGAAGCCGAGCCAGGCGATGTTGCGCGCGCTTTCGGCCACGCGCGTCACCAGGTCGAGTGGGCCGATGCCGGCCACGGCGAGCGCCCAGAGCGCGGTGACGCCTAGGGCGACGACGAAGGTCAGGCGCGGCAACGCGCTGCCCGCGTCGCGCAGCCGGGTCAGCGCGACGCCCGCGAACAGCAGGGCGGCGAGCGCATGGCTCCAGAGGATGGCCGTTATCGGCACCGGATCAGCGCGCCCCCTCCGGCCACAGCACGACACGGATCGTCTGGAGCAGGATCAGCACGTCGAGGAAGGGCGAATAGTTCTTGGCGTAATAAAGATCATATTCCAGCTTCTGCCGGGCATCGTCGATCGACGCGCCATAGGGATAGTTGATCTGCGCCCAGCCGGTGATGCCCGGCTTCACCATGTGGCGTTCGGCGTAGAAATTGAGCTGCTGCTCAAGGTCCTCGACGAATTGCGGGCGTTCGGGGCGCGGCCCAACGAAGCTCATCTCGCCTTTCAGCACCGACCAGGTCTGCGGCAGTTCGTCGATCCGCAGCTTGCGGATGATCCGGCCGATCCGGGTGATGCGCGGATCGTCCTTCTCGGCCCAGACCGCCTTGCCATCGACCTCGGCATCCTGGCGCATCGAGCGCAGCTTGATGACGTCGAAACCGACGCTGTACAGGCCGACGCGGCGCTGACGGTAGAAGGCGGGTCCCTTGCTCTCGAGCTTGATGGCAAGCGCGGTGATCAGGATCAGCGGCAGGGTCAGGATCAGCAGGACAAGGCTGGCGGCGATGTCGAACAGCCGCTTGAACAGGCTGGACAGCATTCGGCCGGAAGAGAAGCCGTCGGAGAAGATCAGCCAGCTCGGATTGACGCTTTGCAGGTCGACTCGACCGGTCTCGCGCTCGAGGAAGGTCGAGATCTCGTTGACGTGAACGCCGGTGGTCTTGATCCGGAGCAGGTCCTTGAGCGGCAGCGCGTTGCGGCGTTCCTCAAGCGCAAGGACCACTTCGCTCGCGTTGAGCAGCACGACATGGTCGGCGAGGTTGTAGATCGCGTCGCGGGCGATCGCCTCGGGAATGATGCGGGCGGCTTCGCTCATCGAGACATAGCCGACCACGACGAACCCGGCCCCGGGGGTCGCGGCGAGCGCCTTCAGCCGCACCGCGCGCGCGCCGGCGCCGAGCACGACGATCCGGCGCTTGAACACCTGGCCACCCAGCGTCTTGCCGAGCAGGATGCGCAGCGCGATGAGCATGCCGATCGCGATGCCCATCGAGTAGAGCAGGTTCGAACGCCAGAAGGTGATCGTGGGCAGCAGGAAGAAGAGGACGCTGAGGAAGATCACCCCAAGCGACACCGCGACGAGCAGCCGCGCCGCGGCGAAGCGCAACGACTGGAGCGCGCTGGCGCCATAGACGCCGACCGCGATCATCGCGAGCTCGACCGAGGCGGCGAAGGTGAAAAGCTGGGGGATTCGGTTCTCGATCGGATCGACCAGGCTGCCGATCTGATGGATGCGGAGCGAATAGCCGAGCTCGCCCGCGACAACCAGCAGGACAAGGTCGAACAGGCCGAGCAGCAGCACGGCGTTGGGAATATAGTGCTTGAACAGCCTGATCATCGTCGTTCCAGCCCTTGGCCCAGCCCTTGGCGTCCCCGCGTGTAAACAAAACCGACACGCAGCATGGGCTGTCGCAGAAATTGACAAACAAAGGTTGAACGTCTGCTCGTCTCTCTCCCTCCCTCCCCAATGCAGGGGAAGATGGGAGGGAACATGGGCCCCGATTGATCCAAGGCAGTTTCTATGCCGCGTCTCCCGGGGTAAGGGGACGCGTCACGGGAGATTCAAGAATGCCGCTTTCCAAGCCGATCGTCCCTGTCATCCTGTCGGGCGGGTCGGGCACGCGCCTCTGGCCGATGTCGCGGCCTGACCGACCCAAGCAGATGCTGGCGCTGACGGCGGAAGACACGATGCTTCAATTGACCGCGCGCCGTGCGTGCGGGGAGCATTTCACGGCGCCGATCGTCGTCGCGAACGCGCAGCACGCAGATATGGTCGAGGAACAGCTCGAGGCGGTCGAGGCCGCGGCGCGAGCGCTGATCCTTGAGCCGATGGGCCGCAACACCGCGCCCGCGATCGCGCTCGCCGCGCTGGCGGCCGGGGGCGGTGCCGATCCGCTGCTGGTGATGCCCTCGGATCACGTCATTGCCGATGTGCCGGCGTTCCACGCGGCGATCCATGCGGCGATGCCGCTGGTGGCTGAAGGATGGCTGGTGACCTTCGGGATTGATCCGCTCACGCCGGAGACCGGCTTTGGCTGGATCCATGTCGGCGAGGAGATTTCCGGGGGCGTCCACCGAGTCGCGAAATTCATCGAGAAGCCCCCGCGCGACAAGGCGGAGGCGATGCTGGAGGCGGGCGACCATGCCTGGAACGGCGGCATCTTCCTGTTCCGCGCCGACATCTATCTCGGTGCGCTCGCGACCTATGCGCCTGACATGCTGCTCGCATGCCAGCGCGCGATGACCGCGGCGCGCTCCGAGGGGTGTCGTATCTACCCCGATGCCGATGCCTTCGCTGCCTCGCCGGCCGATTCGATCGACTATGCCGTGATGGAAAAGGCGGAGCGGGTCGCTGTGGTACCAGTCAGCATGGGCTGGAGCGACGTCGGAAGCTGGGACGCGCTGCACGAGATCAGCCAGGGCGATGCCGCTGGCAATGTCCATCATGGTGAGGTGATCGCGATCGACACCGCCAATTGCCTGGTGCGCAGCGACGGCGTGCGGATCGCGCTGGTCGGGGTGGAAGACCTGATCGTCGTGGCCAGCGGCAACGACGTGCTGATCCTGCCGCGCGGGCGATCCCAGGAGGTGAAGAAGCTCATCGAGGCAATGAAGGGATAGGCGGAGTCTTTCCGCCCGATTGGCGGATCAGATTGCGCTTGCGGATTAAATGCCGCGTTATATAACCCGTTATGCGTATTTATGGAGCGACGCATGACGAGTGATATCGTTGCCGAACTTGGTCATCTTTTTCTCGGCACCCGACTGAAGCGGCTGGCGGAGCGCATGCAGGCGGAGGTGCAGCGCATTGCCGCGGATGCCGGCCTGCCGATCCAGCCGAGCCATTATCCGGTGCTGGCCGTCATCGAACGCCACGGTGCGCTGACGGTGGGCCAGATCGCCGAGGCGCTGGCCATCAGCCAGCCCGGCGTGACGCGCAACGTGTCGCGCCTGGTCGAGCTTGGCCTGGTCGGGGTGGTGCGGGAAGGGCGGGACCAGCGCCAGAAGCCGCTGTCGCTCACCCCGGCGGGGCAGGCTGCGATGGAGATATCGAAGCGCGAGGTGTGGCCCCGGATCGATATGGCAGTAGCGGCACTGTGCGAGGAACTGGGCGGACCTTTTCTCGGCCAGGTCTCCGCGATCGAACGCGCGCTTGACGACAAGCCGCTGGATCGGCGCGCCGCCGATCTGGGCCTGTCGATCCTGCGCTACTCGGATACGCTTGCCCGGCATTTCCATGACATCAATGCCGAATGGATCGAGGCGATGTACCGGCTTGAACAGACCGACCGGGATGTGCTGGAGAATCCGCGCGAGCGGATCATCGATCCGGGCGGCGACATCCTGTTCGTCGAGGCGGACGGGCTCGGCATCGTCGGTACCTGCGCCTTGCAGAAGACAGGGCCGGGGCAGTTCGAATTGACCAAGATGGGCGTGCTCGCCTCCGCGCGCGGCCGCAAGGCCGGCGAATTCCTGCTTCGCGCCGTCATCACGCGCGCCGCCGACATGGGGGCGGAGACGCTCTATCTGCTCAGCAACCGCAAGAGCGAAGCGGCAATCCATCTCTACGAGAAGCTCGGCTTCGTCCATGACGCCGACATCATGCGCGATTTCGGCGCCCGCTATGAGCGGTGCGACGTCGCCATGCGCTACCGGCGAGCCTAGAGCCGGCACTTCGATTGTCGTCATGCCGGACCTGTTCCGGCATCCACCGATCCGCAAAAGCCTCGGCTTTTGATGTGCGGCGCCATCGACTCCGGGACAGGCCCCCGGGGTTTGAGGGTGGCCCGAACGGCCGCGCCCGTCAGCCCATCAGCGCCTCGACCTGGTCGAGCGTGTCCTTGAACGTCGCGACGACCGCCTGATACGGGGCGGGGCTGGCCATATCGAGGCCGGCGCGCTTCAGGATCTCGACCGGATAGTCGGATCCGCCTGCCTTCAGCACGCCGAGATAATTGTCGCGCTCCTTCGCGCCGCCCTTCAGGATCGAGCGGGCGAAATAGGACGCGGCCGAGATGCAGGTCGCATATTGATAGACGTAGAAGCTCGAATAGAAATGCGGGATATACGCCCATTCGGCGGCATAGGCCGGGTCGATCGCCACCTTCGGGCCGTGGTAGCGCTTCAGCAGGTCGAGATAGATCGCGGTGAACTTCTCGCCCGACAGGCCCTCTCCGGCCTCGGCCTGGTCGTGCACGGTAAGCTCGAACTCGGCGAACATCGCCTGGCGGTAGAAGGTACCGCGCATCGCCTCCAGCTGCTGGCCGAGATAGAAGAGCTTCTCCTCCTTCGTCTTCGCCTGCTTGACCATATAGGCGGCGAGAAGCTGCTCGTTGCAGGTCGAGGCGATCTCGGCGAGGAAGATCGGATAGTCCGACTTGTCATACACCTGGGTCTTGTTGGCGAGCAACGTGTGCATCGCATGGCCCCATTCATGGGCATAGGTGGTCATCCCGTCGTAATTCTCGCCGAGATTGAGCAGCAGATACGGATGCACGTCATAGGCGGCACCCGGGTTCATATAGGCGCCGGATTTCTTGCCGGGCCGGGGCAGCGGGTCGAGCCACTTCGCCGCCGTTGCCTTGGCGAACATCGCGCCATATTCGGGGCCGAGCGGCTTCACCGCCTCGATCACCGTCGTCCGCATCTCCGGCACGGTCACCTTCTTGTCGAGCTGAACCAGCGGCGGATAGATGTCGTAATAGGCCATGTCGGGCAGTTTCAGCATCCGGCGGCGCAGCTCGAAATAGCGGTGGAGCTGGGGCAGGCCCTTATTGGTCTCGGCGACAAGCGACCGGTACACTGCCTCGGGCACGTTGTTGCCTGACAGGAACATCGCCAGCGAGGTTGGATATTTGCGCGCCTTTTTCTGGAAGATATCGGCCTTCACATGGCTGAGATAGGCGGCGCCGAGCGAGCTCTTGAATCGACCATATTCGGCCCAGAAGGTGTCGAACACCAGCTTGCGGTCGGCACGGTTGGGCGCGTCGCGGTTGAGCGTATAGGCCTGGTCGTCGAGCCGGACCTGCTTGCCGGTGGAAAGCGTGACGGTCGGCCAGGGAATGTCCGAGGCGACCAGCTGCTCGCGGATGTCGCGCGCGCCGGAGAAGGGCGAGGACGTGCCGGCGAGGAGGATTTCGCCTTCCGGTGAAAGGATGTGTTCGGTCTGGCGCACGATGTCGGCGAGGTAGAAGTCGAAGCGGCTCCTGAGTATTTGGCTGGCGGCGACGAAGCCGTCGATCTTCCCCTTGCCGAGCGCGAGCAGCTCTGGCGCGATCCAGGACGTGGCTTCGCCGAACGCGGTGAACATGTCGCTCGCCTGGGTCTGTCTTTCCTGGTTGGCCGCGACGCGCAGATCCTCATCGGCCTTCAGGCTGATATAGGTATAGACCCGGCCGGCGACCCGGCCGAGATCGGACTGCGCGACCAGGGCGGCGGCAAGCGCGTCGGCGCTGGTGCCGAGCGTGCCCTTGAACCTGAGCAGGCCGGGGATTTTCGCGAGCACGTCCTTGCGCGCCGCGTCCCATGCGGCGTCGCTGGGATAGAGCTCGCTCAGGTCCCAGGCGGCGACATCGACAGGGGTGCCCTTGTCCTGCGCCCAGGCGGGCATGGCGGCGGCCATCGTGGTGAGGGCGGCGGCGGCAAGGGCCTCGCGGCGCGAAAGATCGGTCATGTGACGGGCTTTCCCCAAAAGTGTCGATTGCAACTACATTGCGCGCTTCGCCCTGATTGGGAAGAGGGTGTGTCAATAAACTAACGCACTTCGGGCCGCGCGATGGCGGGCCGGCTCAACGGCACAAGGTCTGCGGCGGTGCGGGCGTTGCCGGCGGGATGAAGGCGATGCCGTCGAGCATCCGGACGCGCGGCGCGAGCGCCGCGGGCGCGGTCTCGCCCTGATACAGGATGTAGAGCCGCGTGGGATCGATCTGGCCGGCGAGAAAGGCGCGGCGATCGGCATTGATCCGCTGCTGCGCTGACTGCGGCACGCGCGATACGTACATGTGGCGCATCGGGCGGCAGGCGAGCATCGCGCGCCAGCCGATCTCCTCGATCAGCTTCAGGTTGCGGAACGGGTCGGGCGGCTGCATCTCGATGGCTGAGGCGCTCGCGATGACCTGGTCCCAGCGCGGGTCGCGGGTGAGCTGATAGGTGCCGGGCTGCGCCGCGCGGGCGGTGAGGCCCCTGAGCGCGACGAGCATCGGCGTCATGTCGGCGATCTGGAGCACCAGCGCGGCGGCGAGCAGGAGGGTGCGCCGTTCGAGCCGGTAGGCAAGCAGGATCGCGACATAGATCAGCGTATAGGCCACCGGCCAGAACAGCCGGCCCGAGGCACGGACCACGTCGAGCAAGTCGATCAGCGCGCGCGGGAGCGGCACGAACAGGACTTGCTCGCCCTGGAAGAGCACGCCGTTGGTGATCGCGAGCAGGGTCAGCGCGGCATAGGCGGGCAGCAGCCAGCGAAGCTCGACGGTCGGAATCGCGACGGATGATGCAGGGAGCGATTTCTTCCGGCCGATGATCACGCTGGCCATCGCGACGACGACCAGCAGGATCAGCCCGGCCCCGAGATACTGATAGCCTTCGAAGCCCCGGCCCTGGTCGTTGAGGGTCGACGGAAAGAACAGGCTGTATCCCGGATTGGCTGGGTTGATCAGCGCGTCGAGCGCCATCGGGAAGGCGCCATAGGTGCCGGTGGAGACGGGCGGATCGGCCAGGCCGTGCAGCAGCGCGAGACCGGCCACCCCGGCCATCACCACCCCGATCAGCCCTGCGGCACGGCGACGATCCGCCCCGCTCCCGGTCGCGATCTCGCGCAGCATCGCGCTGCCCCAGATCGCGCCGACCAGCAGCAGCATATAGCTGTGGACCAGCCCCGCCACGCCGATCACCGCCAGCCACTGAGTCCAGCGCCGGGACCGGTCGCGATCGAGGAAGATCCACAGCGCCCACAGGATCAGCCAGTGCGAGCAGAGATTCGAGTGGACCGAACGGTTGTACAGCGCCGGCAACAGGGTGAGCAGGGCGGTGCCGAGCCATGCGCTGGAGAAATCCGGCGCCCTGTCGCGCAGCAGCAGCCAGGCGAAGCGCACATGCAGGGCAAGGCTGATCAGCAGCCACCAGCCGATGAACTGCACCCCCGCCGGCAGGAGCGGCGCGAAGGGTTTCAGCAGCAGCCCCAGCAGCGGGTTGCTGTCCATCATCAGCAGGTGGATTCCTTCCGGCGCCAGCACCAGCGGCGTGCCGGTGCCGGGCCAGTTCCCCGCGCGCAGATAGGCGGCGAGCCCCAGCGCGTTCGGGCCCCAGTCCTGGCCGCTCAGCACCCAGCCGACATTGGCGATGTCCAGCGTCGCCGGGTTGATCCAGGCCAGAAATGCGCCCGCGACGATCGCCGACAGGGCCAGGAATCGGAGAAGCGGAGCGGGCATTGGCTGCTTCTGCCCGATCAGCGCGACCATATGGTTAACGCAGGGGCCGGCCGGCGCGCGGCATCATCGCGCGGGGCCGGGCGGGATGATTGAGACGCCATCGAGTTTTCGCACACGGCTGGCAAGCGCGGGCGGCGGCATGCTGTCGAGCAGCACGTAGAGCCGGTGCGGGTCGGTCTGGCCCATCACGAACGCGGCGCTATCCACCCTGAGGCGGCGGCGCACCGTGACCGGCTCGCGCGAGGCGTAGAAGAAACTGACCGGCTTGCCCGCGACGATCGCGCGCCAGGTGATTTCCTCGAGCAGCGCCAGGTCGCGATACATTTCGGGCGGCTCGAACTGAACCATGTCGGCCCGGGCGATCAGCGCGTCCCATCGCGGATCGAGCGTGCGGCGATAGGGGCTTGTCCGCTCGGCAGCCGCCCCGCTGCCCCGCGCCGAAGCGAGTAGCGGCATCATGTCGACAACCTGGAGCAGGAGCGCGCCCGCCAGCAGCCATGTGCCGAACCGCATCCGGGCGACCACCACGATCGCCGCGAAGGCGAGGGTATAGAGCACCGGCCAGAACATCCGGCCTGACGCGCGGATCGGATCGAGCGCTGCGGCGGCCCAGTCGGGCAGGGGCAGCGTCGCGATCACCGCGCCGCGCCAGATCAGGTGCGGCGCGACGGCGACGAGCGTCAGCACGGCGAAGGCCGGCAGCAGCCAGGCGAGGCGATTGAACAGGCCGTCGCTCCGGAGTTCCGAGTGGCGGCGGATGCCATGGAACAGCGCGACGGCGACGAGGACGAGCAGGCCGAGGCCAAGGTAGTTCATCCCCTCAAGCGCCTGTGCCGGGTCGAGCGCCCTGGCGGGGAGAAGCGCCGAATAGGTGCCCGTATTGGGATTCCACAATGCGTCGAGCGCCATAGAGAAACCGCCATAGCCGCCGACCGCGACGGTCGGCTCGCTGACGGTGCCGATCATCAGCGGGACGATCAGCAGCGGCGCCACCACGATGGCGACATCCCCGATCATCGCCGTGCGCGCGGCGCCGTCGGGGGCAAGCACTGCCTGCCGGAGCATGGCGCTTGCCCAGATCGCCGCGACCATCACCAGGATATAGGGGTGAATCAGGATCGCGGCGGTGATGACCGCCACCCACCAGCCCGGGCGTGCCGATCGTCGGGCATCGACATAGATCCACAGCGCCCACAGGATCAGCCATTGCGCGCACAGATTGACGTGCCCGAAGCGTGCCAGCAGCACCGGCATCAGGGTCAGCAGCGCCGCGCCGAGCCAGGTCGCCAGCGGCGTCGGGGCGAAGCGCCTGACCAGCGCCGCGGCGAAGGCGGTGTGGAGCAGGATGCAGGCAAGCAGCCAGAAGCCGAGATACTGGATGCCGACCGGCAGCACCGAGGCGAAGGGGCGCAGCAGCAGGCCAAGCAGGGGGTTGCTATCGATCAGCGCGAGCGGGATTCCGTCGGGCGCCATCAGCATGGTCGAGCGGAGCGACGGCCAGGCCGGCGGGGACCGCAGATAAGAAGCGAGACCGATGACTGCCTGGCCGTGATCATTGCCATCGAGCAGCCAGGCGAGGCGAGTCGGGTTGAGAACCGCCGCGTTCTGCCAGGCGAAGAAGACAGCCATGCTCAGGGCGAGCCAAGGCAGGATCCAGGTGAGCAGGCGACGCATCGGGGGTGAGTCATGGCGGAGCGCAGGCCGAAAATCCATGCGCCTTATTCCTCCCCCGGGAACCGGGGGAGGGGGACCGCCCGCTTCTTCAGCGGGTGGTGGAGGGGGCTTGGGACTTGGAGTATCAGCCCAGTGCTCAAACCCCCTCCACCTTTCGCCGGAAGAGGCGAAGGGTCCCCCTCCTCCGCAGGGCGAGGGAGAAATAGAAAAAGGGCCGGAGGTTTCCCTCCGGCCCTTCTCTTTTTCCAGCCGGTGGGCCGGGAGGTCTGGATCGGCGCGGGCAAAGCCCGCGCTTTCGTCGGACGGGTTCGGCGGCTTGCCGCCGACCCGCCGTCCGTTCCGATTTCGTGTCGGGACCAGCTGCGCTGTTCCCGTCCGAAATCAGAAGTCCATGCCGCCCATGCCGCCCATGCCGCCGCCGCCCATGGGCATGGCGGGCTTGTCTTCCGGCAGCTCGGACACGGCGGCTTCCGTCGTGATGAGCAGGCCGGAGACCGAGGCTGCGTCCTGCAGCGCGGTGCGGACGACCTTGGTCGGGTCGATCACGCCGCTGTCGACGAGGTTCTCGTACTGGTCGGTCTGGGCGTTGAAGCCCTGGGTCGGGTCGTTGCCCTCGAGCAGCTTGCCCGAGATCACCGCGCCGTCATGGCCAGCGTTCGAGGCGATCTGACGGACCGGAGCATAGAGCGCCTTGCGGACGATATCGATGCCGCGGGTCTGGTCGTCATTGCCGCCCTTGAGGCCTTCCAGCGCCTTGGTGGCATAGAGGAGCGCCGTGCCGCCGCCGGGGACGATGCCCTCTTCGACTGCCGCGCGGGTCGCGTGGAGAGCGTCGTCGACGCGATCCTTGCGCTCCTTGACCTCGACCTCGGTCGAACCGCCGACCTTGATCACGGCAACGCCGCCGGCGAGCTTGGCGAGACGCTCCTGGAGCTTCTCGCGGTCGTAATCGCTGGTGGTGTTCTCGATCTGCTGGCGGATCGCATCGGTGCGGCCCTTGATCGCGTCATGGTCGCCCGCACCATCGACGATGGTGGTGTTGTCCTTGTCGATCGTGACTCGCTTGGCCTGGCCGAGCATGCCGACCGTGACCGACTCGAGCTTGATGCCCAGATCTTCCGAGATCATCTCGCCCTTGGTCAGGATCGCGATGTCCTCGAGCATCGCCTTGCGACGATCGCCGAAGCCGGGTGCCTTCACCGCTGCGACCTTCAGGCCGCCGCGCAGCTTGTTGACGACGAGCGTGGCGAGAGCCTCGCCCTCGATGTCCTCGGCGATGATCAGGAGCGGACGGCCCGACTGGACGACTGCTTCCAGGATCGGGAGCATCGCCTGCAGGTTCGACAGCTTCTTCTCATGGATCAGGATGTACGGATCGTTCAGCTCGACCGACATCTTCTCCGGGTTGGTGATGAAGTAGGGCGACAGATAGCCGCGGTCGAACTGCATGCCCTCGACGACGTCGAGCTCGAATTCAAGACCCTTCGCTTCCTCGACGGTGATCACGCCTTCCTTGCCGACCTTCTCCATCGCCTCGGCGATCTTCTCGCCGACGACGGTGTCGCCGTTAGCCGAGATGATGCCGACCTGGGCGATTTCCTTGGTACCCGAGACGGGCTTGGAACGTGCCTTGAGGTCCTTGACGACTTCGACGACCGCGAGGTCGATGCCGCGCTTCAGGTCCATCGGGTTCATGCCGGCCGCGACCGACTTCATGCCCTCGCGGACGATCGCCTGGGCGAGAACGGTCGCGGTGGTGGTGCCGTCGCCGGCGACGTCGTTGGTCTTCGAGGCCACTTCGCGCAGCATCTGCGCGCCCATGTTCTCGAACTTGTCCTTCAGCTCGATCTCCTTGGCGACGGTGACGCCGTCCTTGGTGATGCGCGGTGCGCCGAACGACTTGTCGATCACGACGTTGCGGCCCTTCGGCCCAAGCGTGACCTTCACTGCGTCGGCGAGGATGTCCACGCCGCGGAGAATGCGCTCACGCGCGTCACGCGAAAATTTTACGTCCTTGGCTGCCATGTGAGGGCTACCCTTTCAGATTGGAAGTTGAGGAAGCTTGGAAGATCGAAGTCTGGGTTCAGCCGACGATGCCAAGGATATCGGATTCCTTCATGATCAGCAGGTCTTCACCGTCGATCTTGACCTCGGTGCCGGACCATTTGCCGAACAGGATCTTGTCGCCGGCCTTGACGTCCAGCGGGGTGATCGTGCCGTCGTCGGCGCGGGCGCCGGTGCCGACGGAGACGACTTCGCCTTCCTGCGGCTTTTCCTTGGCGGTCTCGGGGATGATGATCCCGCCCGCGGTCTTCTCTTCAGCCTCTACGCGGCGGACGAGGACGCGGTCGTGCAACGGACGAAAGGTCATATGCGCTAGTCCCTTTTCTTGGGGTCGTGATTGGTTGTTAGCACTCGCCAAAGGTGAGTGCCAGCGACGTGCATATGTGCTCGCCCCTGCCCTGCGTCAACGGTTCGCCGCCTGAAAAAAGCCACCGGTTGTCGCCGCGTCGTTCCGCCGTGCCCCGGGTGGGCTACGGGCAGGCAGGGAAGTTTACTCCCGCACGGGCTTGCTCTAGCGGTGAAGGCGCAACCGCATATGCAGGGGAACGGCGAAGTGAAACTGGTTCGGGGCGCCTGGAAGATCCTGGTCGGCATCAAGGACGGACTTGTCCTGATCGCCATGCTCATCTTCTTCGGCCTGCTGTTCGGCGCGCTGTCAGCGAAGCCCGGGCCCACCGCGATCCGCGATGGCGCGCTGCTGCTGCGGCTCGACGGCCAGATCGTCGAGCAGCCCGTTGAATCGGATGCGTTCGCGACGCTCGGCGGCGCCGCGCCAGTGCGCCAGTATCGCCTGCGCGACCTGGTCCGCGCGCTCGACAAGGCAAAAGACGACGATCGGGTGAAGGCGGTCGTGCTCGATCTCGACTCGTTCGGTGGCGGCTATCCCGCGGCAGTCGATGAGGTCGCCAATGCCGTGCGCCGCGTGCGCGACGGCGGCAAGCCGGTGCTGGCCTATGCCACCGCCTATACCGATTCCGGCTATCGCCTCGCCGCCAATGCCAGCGAAGTCTGGATGAGCCCGATGGGCGGCACCCTGTTCATGGGGCCGGGCGGATCGCAGCTTTACTACAAGGGGCTGATCGACAAGCTGGGCGTCAACGCCCACGTCTATCGCGTCGGCAAGTATAAATCCTTTGTCGAGCCCTATACCCGGACCGACGCCTCGCCCGAGGCGAAGGAAGAAAATCTCAAGCTGTACGGCGTGCTGTTCGGGCAGTGGCAGGAAGCGATCGCCAAGGCGCGGCCCAAGGCAAAGGTCGCCGATTTCCTGAGCAAGCCGGGCGAGGTGATCGCCGCGGTGAAGGGCGATATCGCCAAGGCCAATCTGCAGGCCGGGCTGGTCGACAAGCTCGGCACCCGGTTCGACTTCAACAAGCGCGTGGCGGAGATTGCCGGGTCCGACAGCAGCAAGGCGCCGGGCAATTTCAACACGATCAAATATGCCGCCTATGTCGAGGCGAACCCGCTGCCGACCGGCGGCGACGCGATCGGCGTGCTGACCATCGCCGGCGACATCGTCGACGGCAAGTCGGGCAGCGGCAGCGCCGGGGCGGATACCGTCGCCAAGGCGCTGCTCGACGGGCTGGCGAAGAAAAGCCTGAAGGCGCTGGTGGTGCGGGTCGATTCGCCCGGCGGCTCGGCGCTCGCGTCCGAGGATATGCGCCGCGCGATCATGGAGGCGAAGGCGCAGAAGCTGCCGATCGTCGTCTCGATGGGCAGCCTTGCCGCCTCGGGCGGCTATTGGGTGTCGACCGCGGGCGACGTGATCTTCGCCCAGCCGAGCACCATCACCGGGTCGATCGGCATCTTCGGCATCATCCCCTCGTTCGAGAACACGCTGAAGAAGATCGGCGTCACCACCGACGGGGTGAAGACGACGCCGCTGTCCGGCCAGCCCGACGTGATGGGCGGCTTCACGGCGGAGACCGATGCGATCTTCCAGGCGGGGATCGAGAATGGCTATCGCCAGTTCATCACCCGCGTGTCGGAGGCGCGCAAGCTCAGCCCGGCACGGGTCGACGAGATCGGCCAGGGCCGGGTGTGGGACGGCGGCACCGCGCGGCAGATCGGGCTGGTCGATCGTTTCGGCGGGCTGAAGGACGCGATCGACGAGGCGGCGAAACGCGCCGGGCTGAAGCCCGACGCTGTCCATGCCGAATATCTCGAAAAGAAGCCGGCATGGTTCGGCAGGTTCGTCCAGAAGCTGATCGGGCCGGGTGACGATGACGACAGCGCGAGCGGGGAGGGCGCCGACGCCTTCACCAGGATCGCGGCGGAGCGCAGGGCGGTCTTCGCCCGCGCGCTGGGCGACGTGAAGCGAATCGGCACCGGCGCCGCGATCCAGGCGCGCTGTCTTGAGTGTGACGGCCTGGGCGGGCCGGCCGCGTCGGCTTCAGACATCAAGCTCATGGATTTCGTACTCGCAAAGGTGACTCAATGATCGCAATCCGTTCCGCCAGACCTGAGGATGCAGCGGCCATCGCCGCAATCTATGCGCCTTATGTCGAGACGGGCACCGTATCGTTCGAGCTCGAGCCGCCGGACGCGCGCTCGATGCGGACTCGCATGCACGCCTCGGACGGGCTCTATCCCTGGCTTGTCGTCACCAATGGCGACGAGGAGGGCGGGGTGCTCGGCTATGCCTATGCGACCAAGTTCCGCGACCGGCCCGCGTATAAATATATCGTCGAGACATCAGTCTATCTCGCCAGCGGAACCCAGGGCCAGGGCAATGGCCGCCAGCTCTACGAGGCGCTGGTCGCGACCTTGCGCGTGCAGGGCTTCACGCATGCGATCGGCGCGATCGCGCTGCCCAACGATCATTCGATCCGCCTGCACGAATCGGTCGGCTTCCGCCGCACCGGCGTGCTGCGCGAGGTCGGCTACAAGCAGGGCCGCTGGATCGATGTCGGCTTCTGGCAGCGCGAACTGAACGCGGCGACCATCCCGCCGCTGGAGCCCAGGCCGTTCAGCGATGTCGGGCTCGTGCGGAACGGATGAGCCTCTTGCCCCTCTCCCGGCGGGAGAGGGGCGGGCGATCACGCCAGCTTGAAGGTCGGCGGCGGCAGGGTCAGCCGGGTGTCGGCCACGGCCTCGCCGCTGAAGAACCGCACCAGCAGCGGCTGTACCTCGGGATGGGCCTCGAACACATTGTGGCCTGCGTTCTCGACGATCACCCGGGACTTGCGCCGGAACTGGGCCGCCACCTCGTCCTGTTCGGCCAGCGGCGTGCGGCCGTCGAGCGAACCGGCGATCAGCAGGGCGGGATGGTCGATGCGGAACGGCGCCCGGAAGCCTTCGCCCAGGTCGACACCGGGGATGGCGCCGAGCAGTTGCGGCATCGGGAAGTTCAGCGTCTCGCCCAGCACGGCGGTCCGCGCCTCGCGCCGCACCTGCGCCAGCCGGCGCGGCGAGATTCCGGATGCCAGGTCCATTGCCTCGGGCATGCCCCTCAGGCTCAGCAACCCGGCCACGTCGCCGATGAACGGGGCCAGCGCGGCGGTCCGGCCGGCGTCCAGCGCGAGGTACAGGGCCGGTAGCATGGCCAGGGTGCGGGGATTGGCGATCAGCCCGCCCGCCAGCATCTGGACGCCGAAGCCGCCCATCCTGATCTCGGTCGGCGCGCCGTTCAGCTTGACCGGCGTCAGGGCCGGCTGTGCTTCCAGCCTGGTGTGAACGCGGCGCATCAGCGCCGGCAGATCGGGGATCGCCGCGCGGACGGCGGGGTCGGCATCGAGCAGGGCGTCCACCTGGCGCAGATAGGCGTCGATCCGCGCCGGCCGCTTCACCGTCTGGTCCTGCCCCTCGAGGCTGGACAGCGCCACGCGGTTCACCCTGCCGCCGTGCCGCTTGAGGATGCTGAGCGCCAGGTGAGAGCCGTAGCTGGTGCCCCAGAGGTCGATCTCCTCCGCGCCCAGATGGCGTCGCAGGTCGTCGATGTCGTCGGCGCTCTGTTCGGTGTTGTAGCCGGCCATGGCCACGCCGGCCCTGGTCCAGTCGGCCCAGGCGCTCTGGAGTTCCGAGCGGAAATAGGGCGTCAGCCCTGCCTCGGTGAACACGGGCGGCGTGCGCGCCGAGGCCGGCCGCTCCGGGATGGTGCTGGACAGGCCGGTGCCGCGCTGGTCGAACGCGATGACGTCGGCCACCGCGCGCAAGGCCATGAAGATCGGAAAGCGCGGTCCGGTCGCCGCGCCTGTCGCTTCGCCGCCCGGTCCTCCCGCCAGATAGACGATCGGCGGGCCCGGTCTGGCTGCCGTCGACGGGAACCTGACATAGCCAAGGCGGATCTTCCGCGAGTGGGAATCGCGGCGGTCCTCCGGAACTTCGAAATAGCTGCGCTCCGCGTCGGTCTCCTCGCCGCGCCAGCCCTTGAAGCGGAACGGGCCGGCGTCCGGGGAAGGCGCCGGCTGGGGCGCCGCCTGGGCAGAGGCCCGGGCGATCGCCAGGGCGGGGAGGGCGAGGGCGGCGGCAGCGAGCACGGCGCGGCGGTTGAGCGATATGTTTGACATGCCCCCGGCTGAGCCGTTTGCGCCGCCGTCCGCCACCCCGCTTCGGTCAATGTCGTCCGGTCATCGGCGAATGGCGGTGCATCTCGGTGAGCGGCGGCCTAGAGGGGCGCGCATGTGGCGAATCCTGTTCCTCTCCGTTTTCCTGATGATCCCCGTGACCGCGGCCCGAGCCCAGGACCTGTCATGGCAAGCCTGTCACGGCACGGTCGGTCCGGCCGGCCCGGTGCTGAGCGACTGTCGCCCGATCCGGGATGTCGTTGATCCTCAAGGCCGTGAGCTCTGGATTCGGTCTGTCGTCGGCGCCCCGGCCGACACCCTGCCGCGTATCCTCTATGTGGCCGGCGTCGCCTCGTCCGAGGCGTGGTTCAATGGCCGGCGCCTGGGCGTCAATGGCCGTCCCGGCGCCACCGCGCAGGCCGAGGTTCCGGGACGCTACCAGGCGATCTTTCCGATCCCCGAGGCAGCCTGGCGGCCCAGCGGGAACATGCTGGTGCTTCACCTGTCGTCCTTCCATGGAGGCCTGCGTTTCGCTCGCCCGATGAGCGCCATCGCCGTCGGCCCCTATCCCTTTCCGCCACGCATCGCGCCGCTGGCCGTCACCTTCGTGGCGGCCGGCGCCCTGCTGGCTGCTGCGTTCGGCTTCGCCGTCATCCACGCCATGCGCCGCACCGGGTCCAGCCTGATCCTCGCCGCCTTGGCCGGGGTCGCGGCCCTGCAGGCCGTCGTGGAAAGCTTGCGGGCGCTGTTGGACTATTCCTATCCCCTGCACGCTTGGCGGATGAGCATCATCTGGGTGCTGGCGGCGGCCTTCGCGATCCTGCTGGTAAGCTATGTCGCCACCCGGTTCCTGCCCGGGAAGCGCCGCCTGATGATCGGCCTGGCCCTGGGGGCGGTCGGCGCCACGGCGCTGCTTCCGGGTTTCGACACGAAGACGGTCGGGGCGCTGATCCTGGGGGTGGCGCTCGCCGCCGTGCCGGCCGCGGCGGGCGTGCATCGGCGTGCCCCCGGCGCGCGGCCGACCCTTGCCTATCTGGCGCTGTTCCTCGCGCTTGCTTTCGGGTTCCCCGAATGGCTTGCCGACCTCTCCTATTTCCTGCTCGCCGCCGGGCTGGTGCTGCCGCTGCTGATGGTCGAGGTCGTGCGCCTCGGCCGCGAGGATCGCGGGCGGGAGGCTGCCCTGACCCGCGCCGCCAGCCGCCCCGACCGCCTGACCGTCGCCTCGGCGCGGGGCGTCGAGCTGGTGCCCGTCGCCGAGATCCTCGCGGTGGTTGGGGCCGACGACTATGTCGAGCTGCGGCTGGTCGGCGGCCGCAGCCTGCTGCACGCCGCGCGTCTCGACGGGCTGGTGACCGAGTTGCCGGCAAGCTTCCTGCGCGTCCACCGGTCGGTGATCGCCAACCTGGCCCAGGTGCAGCGCCTGGAGCGCGACGGCGATCGCTGGCGGCTGCACCTGAGCGAGGGCGCGCCGCTGCCCGTCAGCCGCTCCCGCCAGCCAGCCCTGCGCGAGGCGCTTGACGTTCCTTCCCTCGTGGCGGTGCCGGCGTAGCGGGGAAACCGGGCACGGACCTTGTCGGAGGGGTGATATGGCTCACGCAGAGGCGCAGAGGACGCTGAGAAGGTCCGGCCAGCGGCACGGGCGGTTTGCGATGAGGAGACGTCCACAGACAGGCGGCTTGCCGGCGCACGATGGTTGGTCCGGAAAGGACCTCCGTGTTCTCTGCGCCCTCTGCGCGAACCCTCCTCTTTGCTTGGGTCGTGCCAATGAGGTGAATGGCGGTCCGGGCGGCCGCTCGAACCGCCGCATCAAGATCGAGCATAACCCGCATGGACTGGTGGACAAGCTTTTCTATAAGCTATTGGCGATATTTCATTATGGATCGTCTATATGGACCCGCTTAGCGACGTCATTGCGCTTCTCCGCCCCGGCACGGCGATCTCCAAGCCGATCACCGGGCGGGGCCGGTGGAGCGTGCGATACGCCGCTCATGATGCGCCCGGCTTCACGATCATCCTTGAAGGGGAATGCTGGATCGCCTTCGACGGGAAGGAACCGGTCAGGTTCGGGAAGGGGGACTTCCTCCTTCTGCCCTCGACACCCCCGTTTTCGCTGAGCAGCCATCCGGGAATCGAGGGCGCGTTTCGGGAGCCGATGGACGTCCCCGTCAGGCATGGCGATCAGGAAGGAGAGCCCGATTTCGTCTCGCTCGGTGGGACGTTCTGCATCGAGCAGGCCAATGCCGCCCTGCTGCTCGCGCTGTTGCCGAGCGTCATTCACATCCCGGCGTCGCAGGGTCGCGCGGACAGGCTCGGCACGGTGATCGGGCTCATCATGGAAGAATGCGGGCGCGACGATCCCGGCAAGGACATGATCCTGCAGCGGCTGCTCGAAATCCTGCTCGTGGAAGCGCTGCGGTGGCGCGGCATGGATTCAGGCGTGGCTGGACTGCTCGGCGGGATGCGCGATCCGCTCCTCGCCCGCGTTCTGCGCGCGATGCATGCGGACGTCCGGGCAGGCTGGACGGTCGCTGAACTCGCCGGGATTGCCGGCCTTTCGCGCTCCGCGTTTGCCGCTCGCTTCGGGGATGCGCTCGGGTGCGGCCCGATCGAATATCTGGGTCGCTGGCGCATGGCGCTGGCAAAGGACTCCCTCATCCGGGGCGCAAAGACGCTCGACAGGATCGCCGACGAGATCGGCTATGAATCCGCAAGTGCCTTCAGCACCGCGTTCCGGAAACGGCTTGGGTGCTCGCCCGGAAAATTCGCTCGAAGCGTTCCGATCACAGAGGCGGCTTGATCGGCAAAATCTGGACGATTGGACAATATATAAGGAGTTTTGATTATATTTCATCCTGCCGGCTGAGCCTATCAGGGATCATCGCAACCAGATGGAGGTCCCAATGCAAACGATCCTGATCACCGGCACATCTTCGGGCTACGGCCTCGAAACCGCCCGACACTTCCTGACCAATGGCTGGAACGTCATCGCCGCCATGCGGACGCCCAACCCCGACGTTCTGCCCCGGTCCGAAAGGCTGCGGATCTTGCCGCTCGACGTCACCAGCGATGATAGCATCGCCGCCGCGATCGAGGCGGCCGGGCCGATCGACGTTCTCGTCAACAACGCGGGCATCGGTGTCGTCGGCGCCTTCGAAGCGACGCCCATGGCGCATATCCGCAAGGTGTTCGACACCAACACGCTGGGCACGATGGCCATGGTGCAGGCAGTGATCCCGCAGATGCGGGAGCGCCGCTCGGGCACGATCGTCAATGTGACGTCAAGCGTCACGCTGGCGCCGATGCCCCTGGCGGCCGCGTACACCGCCAGCAAGGAAGCGATCGAGGGCTTCACCGCTTCCCTGGCGCACGAACTGGCCTGTTTCGATATCCGCGCCAGGCTCATCGAGCCGGGCTACGCCCCGACCACGCGCTTTGCGGAGAACGGCACCATTCCCATCGAGGAGCTGATTCCGGCTGCCTATGCCGATTTCGCGGCGCCGATCTTCGCCGCCTTCAGCCAGCCGGCCCTGACCACCAGGGAAACCGACGTCGCCGAGGCAGTCTGGGCTGCGGTCAACGATATGACGGGCCGGCTCCGTTTTCCCGCCGGCGCTGACGCGGTGGCGCTGGCCAACGCGGGCTAAAAGCCTCCCGGTCCGCGCAACGGCCGGGCGGCGGAGGTTCCCGCTCGACCTCCGCCGCCCGGCCAGGCGACATGAGGGGGGCGGGCGAGGCGCGGCCGATTCACACATAGCCACCCACCCGTTAGGGCCGTTCGGCATCAAGCCGGGCTCAAGTACAGCGTGAAGAAAATCCGATACCCCTCGCGAAATTATTACTTGCCGGTCTCAATGATGCCTGCGGGGTTGCGCGGCTATGGCGAGATGATCGTTCGGCGGATAAGGTCGGTAGAGTCGGATGGTCATGAAAAGATTCTGCGGGGTACAAATAACGATCGATTTCAGTCCCTCTCGCGGGTGGGTCGCGAAATTCCATCGTTACTTGGAGTGATACGCTCCGCTTTCTTACAGAAACCTGTGTCGCGCCTCCGCAATACTTCCGATCCAACGCTGCATCATGGCGCCGCCTCCATGCGGCGCGGGTCTTTCAACCCATCACCCTCTCGTCTAAAGCCCGCTGACTCATGACCGAAGCATCCGACACGCAGCGCGACTATCGCGACACCGTCTTCCTCCCGAAGACCGATTTCCCCATGAAGGCAGGCCTCGCCCAGAAGGAGCCCGCCATTCTGGAGCGCTGGGCGAAGCTCGGCCTGTACGATCGCCTCCGCGAGCAGCGCAAGGGACGCGAGCGCTTCATCCTGCATGACGGCCCGCCCTACGCCAATGGCGACATCCATATGGGCCATGCGATGAACAAGGTGCTGAAGGACATCATCGTCCGCAGCCAGTCCCTGCTCGGCAAGGACGCGCCCTATGTGCCCGGCTGGGATTGCCATGGCCTGCCGATCGAATGGAAGGTCGAGGAAGCCTATCGCGCCAAGAAGCTCGACAAGGATCAGGTGCCGGTCGCCCAGTTCCGCGCCGAATGCCGCGCCTATGCCGAAAAATGGGTCGCGGTGCAGCGCGTCCAGTTCGAGCGGCTCGGGGTGATGGGCGACTGGGAGGACCCGTACCTCACCATGAAGTTCGACGCCGAGGCGGCGATCGTCAACGAGCTGCTCAAGTTCGCCGAGAGCGGCCAGCTCTATCGCGGCGCGAAGCCGGTGATGTGGTCGCCCGTGGAGAAGACCGCGCTGGCCGAGGCCGAGGTGGAATATGAAGATGTGGTGTCGACCCAGATCGACGTCGCGTTCGAGATCACCGAAGCACCGAACGCGCCTCAGCTGGTCGGTGCTCATGCGGTGATCTGGACGACCACGCCGTGGACGATCCCGGTGAACCAGGCGCTGAGCTATGGGCCTGAGATCGAGTACGCTCTCGTCGAGCCGATGTTTATGGGCGGGACGGAGGCCGTCTGGGAGCATCTGCTTCACCTCCCGCAGTTCAAGGGCTGGTTTTCCAAGCCACTGGTTATTGCTGCCGAGCTAGTCGATTCATTCAAGAAGCGAGTCGATGCGGTGTTGAAGTCTGTCGACCTCAGCGCATTTGACTCGCCTCGCGTCGACTTCGACTTCGAGTGGGGCCCGGAAACGATTTTCAAAGGCGCGAAGCTGGAAGGCGCCGTAGCCCGACACCCGATGCACAAGCTCGGCGGTTTCTTCGCCAAACCGCGTCCGTTCCTGCCTGGCGACTTCGTCACCACCGACGCCGGTACAGGCCTGGTCCATATGGCCCCGGACCATGGCGAGGACGATTTCCTGCTGTGCAAGGCGCACGGCATCGATCCGGTCTTCGCGGTCGATGGCGCGGGCATGTACCGGCCCGACTGGCTGTGGCTGGGCGGGCAGGGCAGCGTCATCAACAAGAAGTTCGTCGCGTCGGACGGGCCGATCTGCACGGACCTGCGCGAGGCGGGCGCCTTGCTCGCCGCGTCGGACGATTTCGCGCACAGCTATCCGCATAGCTGGCGGTCGAAGGCGAAGGTGATCTTCCGCGCGACGCCGCAATGGTTCATCCCGATGGACGAGATCAAGCAGGACCTCGCCGTGGCCGAGCCGGTCGACCTTGGTGCCGATGTCGGTTTCGCGCCGATGCTCGGTCACGGTGTCGGCAATGCGCCGACCTTGCGTGAGATCGCGCTCGACGCGATCGAGCGGACCCGCTGGATCCCGGCGCGCAGCCAGAACCGCATCCGCTCGATGGTCGAGCAGCGCCCCGACTGGGTGATCAGCCGCCAGCGCGCCTGGGGCGTGCCGATCGCGCTCTATGTCAGCCGTGCGACCGGTGACTATCTCAACGATCCGGCGGTCAATGCCCGCATCGTCGCGGCGTTCAAGGCGGGCGGGGCTGACGCGTGGTTCTCGGCCGACCATCAGGCTTTGCTCGGCGAGAAATACCGCGCCGGGGATTATGAGGTCATCACCGACATCCTCGACGTGTGGTTCGATTCGGGATCGACCCATGCGTTCGTGATCGAGCAGCGCTATGGCGAGGGCGTTCGCGCCAATCTCTATCTCGAAGGGTCCGACCAGCATCGCGGCTGGTTCCAGTCGTCGCTGCTCGAAAGCGCCGGCACGCGCGGCCGTGCGCCCTATGATGCCGTGCTGACTCATGGCTTCGCCCTGGACGGGCAGGGCAAGAAGATGTCGAAGAGTCTCAAGAACGTCGTCGATCCGCTCAAGATCATCGACGAATCCGGTGCCGACATCCTGCGCATGTGGGCTGCCTCGACCGACTATTTCGACGATGTGAAGATCGGCAAGGAAGTGCTCGGCACGGCGTCCGATGCCTATCGCAAGCTGCGCAACACCTTCCGCTACCTGCTCGGTGCGCTCGACGGGTTCAGCGACGCGGAGAAGGTCGATACGCGGCACATGCCCGAGCTGGAGCTGTACGTGCTTCACCTGCTCGGGCGGCTCGATGTAGAGCTGAAGGCGGCGGCGGAGAATTTCGAGTTCAATCGCTATCTGCGGCTGCTCACGGATTTCGCGCAGGAAGACCTGTCGGCCTTCTTCTTCGATATCCGCAAGGACAGCCTTTATTGCGACGCGCCGGACGACGCCAGGCGCCGCGCCTATCGCACCGTGCTCGACATCCTGTTCCACGCGCTGGTCCGCTATGCCGCGCCGATCATCTGTTTCACGGCGGAAGAAGTGTGGCAGGCGCGCTTCCCCGATGACGCGGGCTCGGTCCATTTCCTCGAATGGCCCGTGTTGCCCGCGCTGCCGGGTGACGACGCGGTCGCGACCGTCTGGGCCGATGTACGGACGCTGCGTGCGCAGGTGACCGAGGCGATCGAGCCGTTGCGCCGTGACAAGATCGTGCGGTCCAGCCTCGAGGCGGAGGTGACCGTGCCGAAATCGCCCCTGTCGAACGAGGCGCTGGCCGAACTGTTCATCGTGGCGAAGGTGACGACCGGCGACAGCGTGTCGGTCACCCGTACCGCGTTCCACAAATGCGGCCGTTGCTGGCGCCATCTGCCCGACGTCGCGGAGGATGGCGCGCTGGACGATCGTTGCGCAAAGGTCGTCTCGGAATGAAGAAGCTTCCCGTCCTCGGCCTTGCCACCGGCGCTGCCCTGTTCGTCGTCGACCAGGCGACCAAATATGGCATTACCGACGTGCTTGGCCTGAACGAATCCAGCCTGGGGCGGGAGATCACGTCGTTCTTCACCCTGCGCTTCGTCGCCAATCGCGGCGTGTCGCTCGGCCTGCTTCATGCTGATACCGAGGCGATGCGCTGGGGCCTGGTCGCGCTGACCGCGGCGATCGCGGTCGGCGTGCTGGTGTGGATGCTGCGCGAGCCGAACCGGCAGGACCAGGTCGCGCTCGGCTTCGTGCTCGGCGGCGCCATCGGCAATATCCTGGATCGGGTGCGCTACGGCTATGTCGTGGACTTCGCCGATTTCCACATCGGGGCGTGGCGGCCTTTTTTGGTCTTCAATGTCGCCGACGCGGCGATTACGATAGGGGTGCTCATCCTGCTTGTGCGGGCGCTCCTGGTGCGCGACAAGCCACGGGCAGGGCGAGATCCAGTGGAGAATATGAATGCGTAAGTTGGTGTCGATCGCAACCGGGCTCGGCCTGGCCGTCCTGCTCGCCGGTTGCGGCCATAGCGGCATGGACCGTGCCCGCCCCGACGAGTTCGCCGTCGCGCGTCAGGCGCCGCTGGTGATCCCGCCCGATTTCTCGCTGCGCCCGCCCCAGCCCGGCGCCGCGCGCGCCAATGACGTGAGCCCGAACGCCCAGGCGCTCGACGCGCTGTTCGGCGGCAAGTCGGCACGCAGCGCCTCGGAGAGCGCGACGATCGACGCCGCCGGTTCCGAGAGCGCCGATCCGGGTATCCGCTCGGCCGTCGGCGACCCCGGCACCGCCGTGGTCGACAAGGGCTCGACCACGCGCGACATCGTCGCCGCCCCCGAAGGCGACGGCCAGGACGCCCGCACCGCCACGCCGAATCCCTGACCTGCTATTCTCCCCTCCCGGAAGCGGGAGGGGGCGAGAGGCTTGTTGGACACGCCTGAAGCAGACCGGCGCTTCGGGCCCGCGAACTGCGCGCAACGCGACGGATGCCGTGCGCTGATCGTTGAAGTCGATAGCGGCCAGCATGATTCAACTGCCTTGGCGGATGAGGCAGGAATCAGGCACTTCGAAGCGCAGGGCTTCCAAGGTATCCGCTTCTGGAACAATCGGGTTCCGGGGCAGGCCGAGGGTGTAGTGGGGAAAACCGGGCGGGCTCTTGCGGACAGGTCCTATCCTTGCCCTCCCGACGCTCTTCGCCGTCATCCCGTTGTCGTTCGTGCTGCTGCTGGCTGCACCCGGGCACCCCGTTCGACACCCAATGTACGGCGTCACGATCGCTTGGAGCATCAGCACAGAACCAGAGCCATCACCGTTCGTCCCGAGCGCCATCGAGCCTGTCGAGATGGCGTATCGAGGGACAGGCATCTCGCACGTCACCTGTGCGTCGATACGCGCCCTCGATACGGCTGCCCGGTCGCTACTCGACACGAACGGCTATGGTCAGAAGCTGACGCCGATCGAGCCGACCACGCCGGCCTTGCTGGCGTTCTTGCCGGTCGGGGTGATGAAGTCACCGTCGGTATCGACATATTGCACGCCGAAGGTCAGCGCCTTGTAGGTCAGCGTCGCGCCGAGGCCCCAGTCGGTATATTCCTTGCCGATCGACAGCCAGCTCGGACCGAAGGTGTGGCCGAGATGGCCGGTCAGGCCGATCGGCGTGCCGGGGATCGCGGCCGACAGATCGCCGGCGAGATAGAGATTGTCCTGCTTCGGGCCGATCTGGTCGAGCGACAGGGCCTTCTGCTTCGGCGCATAGTTCGCCGTTGCCTTGGCCGTGACCGGGCCGAAAGTGTGCGCGACCGAGACATAGGGCTCGATGAAGTCGGACGAAACGACGCTGCCGGCCAGTTTCGTCTTCGGATAGACGTAATAGAGCGCGCCGATGTCGAAGGTTGTGCCGTTCCAGGTCTTCTTGAAGCCGGCGATCAGATCGAGCTCCTGCGCGGCGTTGCCCGCTGCGGTCACATAGCCGCTGACCGAGGAACCCCATGCGGAGACATAGAAGCCCGATTCATGACTGACCGTGATGCCGCCCTGAACGGCGATGTTCTTGTCCGTCTGCGAGATGCCGCGGAAGCGGTAGTCGGTCACGACGGTGGCGCTGCCGTTGATGGTGATCGGCGGCGGCGGCGCGGTTTCGTCCGCAAAGGCCGGCGTGGCGGAGACGAGCGTCAGCGCGCTGAGGCTGATCATGGAAAAGCGCATGGGTGTCCCTTTCAATATGTAAACCGGGCCCCAGCCTGCGTGCCGACGGACAAGGCATCTGTGATGGGCCGTGCAACGACCCCGTGCCAATGTTTCCGTTCGGTAAGGAAAGATTGCCGAAGCGCGCTGCAGTGCACAACATAATTCTCTGGCACGCCCGCTGGTTTGCGGAGCATGTTGCACCTGCGCAACAGTGGCTGGCTTCAGGGCAACGGAGGTGCGGGGGGCTCGTCGCGGCTGATATGGATCTGGCGCTGAGGATAGGGGATCTGGATCCCATGCTCCTTGAACAGCCACCAGAGCCGGTTGAGTACGTCCGACCGGACATTGCCGACCCCGCTTTCCGGATCGCTGATCCAGGCGAGAATCTCATGTTCGACGCCGCTTCCGCCGAAAGCGGTCAGCCAGACGTTCGACCTGGGGCTGTTGAGCACGCGCGGGCTCTCGGTCGCGGCGCGCAGCATCAGCTCCTGGGCGAGCTTCAGGTCGCAACCATAGCCAATCGTCACCGGAATCCGCACCCGCACGTTGCGATCGGTATAGGACCAGTTCTCGACCTCGTTGGTCATGAGGTTCTCGTTGGGGATCAGATGCTCCTTGCCGTCGCGGGTCAGCACGGAGACGGCGCGGATGCCGATCCGGTTCACCCAGCCGAAGCTTTCCCCGACGACGATCACGTCGCCCGGCTTGATCGACCGGTCCATCAGCAGGATGATCCCGGCAATCAGGTTGCCGATCGTCTTCTGCAGGCCGAAGCCGACCGCCAGGCCGAACGCGCCGGAGAAGACGGCGAAGGCGGTGAGATCGATATCGAGCAGGTCGATCCCGACGAAGAAGGCGAGGGTGACGACCGCGATGGCGGAAAGCTTCTGCGCCAGCAGCTTCTGCGTGGCGTCCATCCCGCGCGCGCCGGCAATCCAGTGGCCCGTCGCGCGATTGACCAGGCGTGCCGCGGCGAACAGCGCGGTCGCCGTGACCAGGATGATGATCAGCGCGAGCAGCGAGAAGCGGCGCTTGCCGATGTCGAAGCCGATGCGGTCCAGCGTATCGGTGATCGGCTCAAGCCCGCCCACCGCATGGCTGAAGATGGCGACGAACAGGATCGCGGCGACCGTCCATGCCATCCAGCGCGGAATGCCGAGCCCGCGGAGGAGCGAGACGCTGGTGAGCCCGACCGCCGCCCCGAGCGCCAGGCCGATCGGTATCCCGGCCAGCGGCGGCCAGGGCACGGCGTTGAGGAGGATGGCGAGCAGCAGGACGGCGGTACCGTGCCGGATGATACGATGCAGCCTGCCCCCGACGCCTTCGGCATGAGTGCCGAGGCGCTGTTTCCATTCGCGTTCGGCGGCGGGGCCGAGGAACCGGCCCGCGACTACGCCGCATGCGAGCGCTAGAAGTACCAACCCGCCGGCGATGGCCGCCTCGACCAGCATGGTTTGCGAAATGGTCGCCAGCCCCTGTGCTTGCAGCCAGGCGGCGACCGGCTTCACGCGAGCGTTGCCCTGAAGCGTTCGAGTCCCGCTGCGAGATCGCGGATCAAATCGTCCGGGTCCTCGATGCCGATCTGCAATCGCACCAGCAGCCCGTCGTCATGCCGTTTCGTGGCGGTGCGATAGCGCGCGGGATCGACCGGCAGCGCCAGGCTCTCGAAGCCGCCCCAGCTATAGCCGATGCCGAAATGTTCGAGTCCGTCGATCAGCGCAGCGCGCGCTTCTTCGGTCGCGTCCTTCAGGGTGAAAGAGAACAAGCCGGACGATCCCTTGAAATCACGCAGGAAAGTCTCGTGGCCGGGGCAGTCCGGCAAGGCGGGGTGGAACACGGCCGAAACCTCGGGCTGGTCCTTCAGCCACCTGGCGATCGTCAGCGCGCTCGACTGGTGCTGGGCGAGGCGGATCGCCAGCGTTCGCAGGCCGCGCGAGCCGAGCCAGCAATCGTCAGGGCTGGCGAACTGGCCGAGCTGGAAGCTCGTGTCGCGCAGCCGGGCGAAATGACCCGGTGCGGCGGTGACCGATCCGAGCATCACGTCCGAATGGCCGACGATATATTTGGTGCAGGCAAGGATGGTCAGGTCGACACCGCGCTCGATCGCGGGGAAGAACAGGGGCGTTGCCCAGGTATTGTCGAGCAGGGTGACGATCCCGCGCGCCTTGGCGGCGGCGACGATTGCCGGGACATCCTGCACCTCGAAGGTCAGGCTGCCCGGACTTTCCATGAAGATGGCGCGCGTGGCATCGCCGATCAGGTCGGCGATGCCGGCGCCGATCAGCGGATCGTAGAAGCGCGTGGCGATGCCCATCCGCTTGAGCAGCCCGGTCCCCATCGAGCGGGTGGGATCATAGGCGGTGTCGGGCAGCAGCAGTTCGTCGCCCGGCGACAGCACCGACAGCAGAGCCGCCGCGATCGCCGCGACGCCGGAAGGGTAGAGGAACGTTGCCTCCGCCCCCGGCTCGAGCTCGGTCAGCGCGTCGGCCAGCGACCATTGAGTCGGCGTGCCGCGCCGGCCGTAGAACAGCCGGTGATGCGTGTCGCGCCCACCGGCCGCGCGCAGTTCGGCGACCGAATCGTAGAGGATCGTCGAGGCCCGCCACACCGGCGGGTTGACGATCCCCTGAGTCCATTCGGCCCGTCGGCCCGCGGAGACGACGCGGGTAGCGTCGCCCTTGGGCTCCTTGTCGCTCACGCGGCCCCCGTCGCCTTTGGCGTCGAGCGATCGGCACCCCATTCCGACCAGCTTCCGTCATACAACGCCGCCTCGTTGCCGAGGAGATGCGCGCCGAACGACAATACCGCAGCGGTGATGCCCGATCCGCAGGTGGTGACGAGCGGCTTGGCGAGATCGACGCCCGCTGCCTCGAACTCGGCCTTCAGCGCTTCGCCTTGCTTCCAGGTGCCGTCGGCGTTGAACAGTCTGCCCTGGGGCAGGTTCTTCGACCCGGGGATGTGGCCGGCATGGGTCGCAGGACGGGGATCGGGCTCCTCGCCGGTGAAGCGCGCGGCGGAACGGGCGTCGAGCACCTGCTCCGCGCCGCTGTCGATGTTCGACTTCATCTGGTCGAGCGTGCGCACGCCCTTGTCGTCGGCCCACACGGTGAAGTGGCGGTGGCGCAGCGTTTCCTTGCCGCTCTTCGTCTCGCGACCTTCGGCCTGCCATTTGGCGAAGCCGCCGTCGAGGATGGCGACGTCATGCGCGCCGAAGGTGCGCAGCATCCACCAGGCGCGCGCCGCGGTATGATAGGGCGAGTTGTCGTAGAGCACGATGCGGCTGCCGTCGCCAAGGCCAAGCGATTGCATGCGGCTCGCGAATTTCTCGGGCGAGGGCAGCATCGACGGCAGGGTGGTATTGGTGTCGGCCAGTTCGGCCAGGTCCATGAACACCGCGCCCGGGATGTGCGCCGCCTCATATTCAGCGGCCGGATCGCGCTTGTCGCCGGCCAGCACATAGGTCGCATCGACGATGCGCAGATCGTTCGCGCCAAGCTCCCCTGCGAGCCATTCGGTCGTTACCAGCGAGTCCATGTGCATGCTCCTTGTTTGTCGCTCTTTTCCCTAGCCACCGGCGATGGCGGCGTCGAGACGATCGCGGAACGATTGATGCGCGACATGGTGCCGCGTTTCAATTTGCCGCATCGCATCCTAAATACGCGCCATGACGATCAAACATCTCGGCCAGGCCAGCGCATTGCCCTCTTCTCCCGAAGAGGCGGTGCTTGACTATGTGCCCAATCCGCGCCCCGGCAGACCCTATCTGGTGCGTTTCACCGCGCCCGAATTCACCTCGCTCTGTCCCGTGACGGCGCAGCCCGATTTCGCGCATCTGGTGATCGACTATGCACCGGGCGGGACGATCGTGGAATCCAAGTCGCTGAAACTGTTCCTCGGCAGCTTCCGGAACCACCAGGCATTCCACGAGGACTGCACCGTCGGGATCGGGGAACGGCTGACCGCCGAGATGAACCCGGTGTGGCTGCGAATCGGCGGCTATTGGTATCCGCGCGGCGGTATCCCGATCGATGTCTTCTGGCAGTCCGGCCCGCCGCCGGAGGGTCTCTGGCTGCCCTCGCAGGACGTTCCAGGCTATCGTGGCAGGGGGTGAGCCGTTCATTTCGGCTTAATCTTGACCTAGATCAGCGCGAATCTCTTGTTGCGCCGCAGCATTACTGCAACCATATTGAAACTTGGCCGTTCGTGGGAGGCAAATTCGGGGCTCCCAGCCTCGGTTCACAAGAGGTTTCAATCGATGGTTCTTTCGGAAAAGGCAGTGACCCCGATCGATCACCTGGCATTGATCGGTAATTTCCTGCCCCGGAAATGCGGCCTTGCAACATATACTACCGACACGTTCACCGCGTTGAAGGGCCGATTCCCTGATCTGAAGATCGACGTCTATGCGATGGACGATCACCCCGGCCGTTACGATTACCCGCCCGAAGTGACCGCGAGCATCCCGGAACAGGACCGCCTCGCCTATATCGATGCCGCGCGCGCGATCGAACGCAGCGGGGCGCAGGCGCTCTGGCTCCAGCACGAATATGGCATTTACGGCGGGCCGGCGGGCGAACATATTCTCGCCCTGCTCGACCGGGTGTCGATCCCGGTCATCGTCACGCTCCACACCATCCTCGAAAAGCCGAGCGCGGACGAGCGCCGAGTGATGGAAGGCCTGCTTCGTCGCGCGGCCAAAGTGGTGGTGATGGCGGAGCGCGGCCTGGAAATTCTCGACCGGGTGTATGGCGCGAGCCCGAAGTCGATCGTGATGATCCCGCACGGCGTGCCGGATCGGGCGCTTGTCGATCCCGAAACGCTGAAGGCGCAGTTCGGCTGGCAGGGCCGCAAGACGCTGCTGACCTTCGGCCTGCTCGCGCCCAACAAGGGCATCGAGACGATGATCGATGCGTTGCCGGCGATCGCGGCAGAGCACCCCGACGTGCTGTATGCAGTACTCGGAGCGACTCACCCGAACCTCGTCGCGCACGAGGGCGAAGCGTATCGCGACCGGCTGAAGGCATTGGCGGAGCATCACGGTGTCGCGGCGCATGTCGAGTTTATCGACGCGTTCCTCGAGCATAACGAGCTGATCGACTATCTGCAGGCGGCGGACATCTATGTGACGCCGTACAACAACCCGGCGCAGATCACCTCCGGCACGCTGTCCTATGCGGTCGGCGTCGGCAAGGCGGTCGTTTCCACGCCCTATGTCCATGCGACCGAAATACTGGCGGACGGGCACGGCGTGCTGGTCGATTTCGGCGACAGCGCCGCGTTCGCGCGCGAGATCAATGCCCTGTTGGGCAGCGACCGCAACCGGATCAAATTGTCCGAGCGCGCTTATGCGCGCGGCCGGACGATGATCTGGCCGCGCCTTGCCGAACTGGCGATGCGCGAGATCGTCGAGATGGTGGCGACCAAGCCGCGCCGGATCGCGACGAAGGTACGCTTGACGCCGCTTCAGCCCGATATCGCCGCGGTCGAGCGGATGAGCGATTCGACCGGCATGCTCCAGCATTCAATCTATTCGGTGCCGGATCGCCGCCATGGCTATTGCATCGACGACAATGTCCGCGCGCTGATGCTGATGACCGCGATCGACACGCTGGACGAGGGCGTGCGCGACAAGTGGATGACGGTCTATGCGTCGTTCGTCCAATATGCGTGGAACCCGGACAAGCGCCGTTTCCGCAACTTCATGAACTTCGATCGCACCTGGTGCGAGGAATATGGTTCCGAGGATTCGAACGGCCGCACGATCTGGGCGCTTGGCGTCACGGCGCGCCGCTCCACCCTCGCCAAGCATCGCGACTGGGCGGTGCGCCTGTTCGACGAGACGGCGTCGCTTGCCTTCGACCTGGGCAGCCCGCGCGCGCAAGCGTTCGCCATGCTAGGCGCGGCGGCGATGCTCGGTGCGCATCCGGGGCATGAACTGGCGCGCAACATCCTCGAACGTTTCTCCAACGACCTGCTCGCGCTGGTCGAGGAAGCGCGGCGGCCCGAATGGGAATGGTTCGAGATCGTGCTCGCCTATGACAATGCGCGGTTGCCCGAGGCGCTGATTCGCGCAGGCATGATGTTGGGTCGTGACGACCTGCTGAAATGCGGCCTGTCGACGCTCGGCTGGATCGTGGCGCAGCAGACCTCGCCGGAAGGCCGGTTCCGCGCGATCGGTACGGAGAGCTTCGGCCGCGCTTATGAAGAGCCGTTGCCGTTCGACCAGCAGCCGCTTGAGGCACAGGCGACGATTGACGCCTGCTCCGCCGCGTTCAGGGCGACCGGCGATGCGCGCTGGGTCGAGGAAGCGCAGCGGGCCTATCGCTGGTATCTCGGCCAGAACGATCTCGATCTGCCGCTTGCCACCGCGCAGGATGGCGGCTGTTTCGACGGGCTGATGCCGACCGGCCTGAACCGCAATCAGGGCGCCGAGTCGATTCTGGCGCTTCAATTGGCGTCTTGCGCCATTTCGGGGCTTTCAAAGCGGGCCGAAAGCATGGCAGGACCGGATCGCGCCGTCGCGTAGCCTCGCTCGGGACGTCGCCATGACGTCATTGGTGCGAGGCCCTCACGTGATCGAACTGTTCCACCACGCGCTTCGGCTGCATGCCGATCCCTCTCGTGTGGTGGTGCGCCCCTTCCATCTGGCATGGGCCGGCAATGGCGGCAGCCGTACCGAGCGGCTGGTGAAGGAAGTCATGGAGCTCGATACCGCGGCGACGCGGGCCGAGCTCGAGCTGGTGCTCAAGGATTTCGAGGCGCGCCACTGGCAGACGCGGCGCGTGTTCATGACCCGCTATGACGAGATCGAGGAGATGCTCGGGCTCGACGGCAGCGAGATCGGCGACGAGAAGCGCCAGTTGATCGGCGCCTATTTCTGCCACGAATACAGCTATGCCGCCGCCGCGCTGATGAACCCAAGCGCGGTGCCGCATTTCGACCAGACCGGCATGCCCGAAGGATCGCTGCGTATCCTGATGTCGCTGCGCGCGGTGGGCGAGGGGCATATCTCCTCGGTGGCGTTCCGCGAGGGAATCATCACCAGCCGGAACGAGCTGAAACTGGCGCCTGAGCCTCCCTTCGCCACCGCGACCGATGCGGTCGGGCAGGATGAGAAGGAACTGCCCGAGGGCGAGATCACCGTCTATCGCCACCGGGATTCGACTCTGTCGGGCACCGTGATCTTCCCGATCACCGCCGCGCAGTCAAAGGGGCTCGAGGACCTTCGCCTCGTCAAGTTCACGCATGACGACGGCTCGGCTGAATGGCTCGGCACCTATACCGCCTATAATGGCTCGGCGATCCAGTCAGAGCTGCTGCGGACCCGCGATTTCCGCGCGTTCGATCTGGTGCCGATGACTGGCCCCGCCTCGCGCAACAAGGGCATGGCCCTGTTCCCCCGCAAGATCGGCGGGCAATATATGATGATGGGACGGCAGGACGGCGAGAACCTGTTCCTGCTCAAGTCCGATACCCTCACCCATTGGGAAGAGGGTGAGAAGCTGTTGACGCCGCACTATCCGTGGGAACTGGTGCAGATCGGCAATTGCGGTCCGCCGATCGAGCTGGACGAAGGGTGGCTGATGCTGACTCACGGCGTCGGCGCGATGCGGAAATATTCGATCGGCGCAGTCCTGCTCGACAAGGACGATCCGTCGAAAGTGCTTGGCCGCACGCGGGAACCAATCCTGGCGGCGGCGCATGAGGATCGCGAGGGCTATGTGCCCAATGTGGTCTATAGCTGCGGCGCGATCCGGCACGGCGACAAGCTGTTCGTGCCCTATGGCGTGGCTGACAGCTCGGTGGCGTTCGCGTTCATCGAGATCAAGGCGCTGCTCGCCGCGATGTAGCAGGCGAAAACCCCTCCCCCGAAGGGGAGGGGAGTAGAGATCAGCGCGCCATCGACCTGGTCCGGCTGTAGAGTAGCCAGATCAGCCCGGCGAACGCCACGGGTGCCGCGACAGTCGCGATCGTTTCGAAGCCCGCACCGACCAGCGCGAGCGGCGCATCCTTGCCCGACGCGCCGACGATCCCCGCGAACGCCACGCCGAACAGGCTCTCGCCGACGATCAGGCCCGTCGCCGCCAGCACGCCCATGCGCTCGGCAAAGGCTGGGTTGGCGCTGCGCCTTGCCCATTTGTCGTAGAAATGACCAATGACCGCGCCGACCGGGATCAGCAGGGTCAGCGCCATCGGAAGATAGATGCCCATGCCGATGCCCAGCGGCGGAAGGCGCATCTTGCCGGCGCGGCCGAGCGCCTCGTCGAGGGCGATCACCAGCACGCCGATCCCGGCACCGACGCCGATCAGCCGCCAGTCGAGGTCGCCGCCCAGCACGCCCTTGGCAAGCGACGAGATCAGCGCGGCCTGGGGCGCCGCGAGGGCGGTGTCCTTGGCATTGGGCGCGCCCTGGAAAGTGAAGGCGGTGTTGAGCAGGTCGAGCACCAAGGGAATGACCAGCGAGCCGAAGATCACGCCCAGCACCAGTGCGAACTGCTGTTTCCATGGCGTCGCGCCGACGAGCTGGCCGGTCTTCAGGTCCTGGAGATTGTCGTTGGAGATGGTCGCGACGGAGAAGACGATCGCGGTGGTGAACAGGGCATAGGCGATCAGCGCGTTGGTGCGCGCGAGATCAGTGCTGTGGCCATAGATCGCGACGAGCAGCAACGAGGCGCCGAGCACGGCAAGGATGCCGACGCCCGAGACGGGGCTGTTCGACGCGCCGATCAGCCCGGCCATATAGCCGCACACCGCGGCGATCACGATGCCGATGACCAGGATATAGAGGATAGTGCCGGCGATCACCGCAAAGGCATGATCGTGGACCGGGCCGCCCGCGGAGAAGCTCCACAGCAGCCAGGCCATGGGCGGCAGGGTCGCGAGGATCGACAGGCCGACGATGCCGATCGGCAGGTCGCGCTCGGTCAGTTCCAGGATAGAGCCATCCTGGCGCGCGCGCGATGCGGCCATGGCCGAGCGGATGCCGCCGATGATCGGGCCGAGAATCTTGAGCAGAGTCCAGATCGCCGCGACGCCGATCGTGCCGGCGCCGATGAAGCGCGCCTTGAGACGGAATGCGGTGCCTACGACGGCATCGACCTCTCCCGTTATGCCGTGGGTGAGGTACGGCATCAGCCCGACCCAGGAGATGAGCATCCCGAAAAGCATCGCCGCGCCGACCGAGAGACCGACGAGATGGCCGACGCCGATCAACGCCATCGAAAAGCTGGTCGAGACTCCGGTCGCGCTGCCGCCGATCCGGAAGTTCTTTGCTGCTTCGCCTGCGACGAGCTTCATCGCGGCAAGCAGGGCGAACCCGGCCGACGCCACTGAACTGAGGATGATGACGCGCAAGCCCTTGGCATTCTCCTCGTCGCCATCGGCGGCCGCGCCGACCTTGAGCACCTCGGCCGCGGCGACGCCTTCGGGATAGGGCAGGTCGGATCCCGTCACGAGCGCGCGGCGCAGCGGCACCGAGAACATCACGCCCAATATGCCGCCCACCGCGCAGACCGCCACCGTCGTCCAATAGGGGAAGCCGGTCCACCAGCCGACCAGGATCAGGCCGGGCAGGACGAAGATGATCGCGGCCAGCGTGCCCGCGGCGCTCGCGATCGTCTGGACGATATTGTTCTCAAGGATGTTGGCATCCTTGAAGAAGCGCAGGATCGCCATGGAGATGACGGCGGCGGGGATCGAGGTGGCGAAGGTCAGCCCGACCTTGAGGCCGAGATAGACATTGGCGGCGGTGAACAGGACGGTGATGAGCCCGCCCAGGATGATGCCGCGAATGGTAAGCTCGGCGAGCGGGTGCGCGGCTGGAGTCGTTGATGCTTGCATCGGGTCATCTGGCATAACAGGGCGGGTCTGGGACAGTGGTTTCTACCGAGACCAGTCCGGAGGCGGAGTCCTCAGCGCGGCCCGTACCGCTTTTCGTACAGCCGGCCGCCAAGCCACACCGCCGGGAACGCCGTGATTGCCAGCGCGATCGGATACCATCGCGGGCCGAGATTCAGGTTCCAGCTCAGCAGCACCCCGGCGATCCCGCCCAGCGTACCGATCATCGCCAGGATGACCACATGCCGCATCCGCGCGCGTGGGGCGAGCCACGCGGTGACGAAGCCGCCGGCGACCGAGAAGAGGCAGCGATAGGCGAGGGCGAGGAGATTGTGCCACGGATTCCACATCGCACCGCGCGGAATGACCCCCGTTGAATGCATGACCTCGTCGGTGCCGGTATGAAGCATCACGATGAGGGCGAAGCCCACAAGCACAGCCACGAGGCTGCGGATATAGAGCCACAGGGCGACGGCTGGTCGATCGGTCATGTGGCAGTCCCCCGGCTAGTCGAGAGACAATGCCACAGTTGATGAAGGGTGGACAGGCCGCCGGGCCGCTCGTTCGCGCCGTTTGCCAGCATTGACCGATTTTCATGATGCATATACATCATCGCCGTGGCCCTTCCCGCTCTTTCCGATTCTCCTTGTGCCTGCACGTCGTTGCGCAAGGCCGCGCGGGCCGTGTCGCGGGTCTATGACGAGGCGTTGACCGGCACGGGCATGACGATCGCCCAATTCTCGGTGTTGCGACACACCGCGCGATGCGGGGACGTGTCGCTCAGCCGGCTGGCCGAGACGCTGGTGATGGACCGGACCTCGCTCTACCGGGCGCTGGCGCCGCTCGAGCGGCAAGGCTGGATCGAGATCGTGCAGGCGGGGCGAGGTCGCGCGCGAATCGCGTCGCTGACCGTCACGGGACGCGAGGCGATGGAGAGGGCGACTCTTCCATGGCGCGCGGCACAGGAACGATTGATCGGCCGGCTCGGCGCGGACGACTGGACGAGGCTCGAAACGCTGCTGCGCGACGTCGTCGACGTCGCCGGTCATGACTGATTTGCAAGGAACGAAGATGCGTCCAGTCCGCCTGTCCGGCCGATCCTTCCCCTATATCGTCGTCGGCGTGACCTTCTTCGCGCTGCTGATCTCCGCCGGGTTGCGGTCGGCGCCCGGCGTGATGATGGTCCCGCTGGAAATGCATTTCGGGTGGGACAGGGCGACCATCTCCTTCTCGGCGGCCGTCGGCATCTTCCTGTACGGGCTGGTCGGGCCGTTCGCTGCGGCGCTGATGATGTCGTTCGGCATCAAGCGGACGATGCTGGCCGGTTTGGCGATCATGTCGGCATCCACCCTGGCGAGCCTGTGGATGACCGAGCCCTGGCATTATGTCCTCACCTGGGGCGTGCTGTCCGGCGTCGGGAGCGGGGCGGTTGCCTCGGTGCTGGGCGCCGCCGTGGTCAATCGCTGGTTCGCGACGCGGCAGGGACTGGTGATGGGCATGCTGAGCGCGAGCACCGCGACCGGCGCGCTGATCTTCCTGCCGCTACTCGCCTGGCTTTCGCGCACTGGCGCGTGGCAGCCGGTAGCGATCGCGGTGGCCATCGCCAGCGCGGCGCTGGTCCCGTTCGTCCTGCTCTTCGTGCCCGAGCGACCGGAGGATGTCGGCACGCGGCGCTTCGGCGAGACCGAGGAGAGCGCGCCGCCGGCGCCGATGAAGCAGGCAGCGACCCCGATGCTCGCGTTCGACGCGCTGTTCCGCGCGGCGCGGACGCCGATCTTCTGGCTGTTGTTCGGCACTTTCTTCGTATGCGGGCTGACCACCAACGGGCTGGTCGGCACGCATATGATCGCCTTTTGCGGCGATCACGGCATCGCCCCGGTCGCGGCGGCGGGGCTGTTGTCGATGATGGGCCTGTTCGACCTGTTCGGCACGACTGCGTCGGGCTGGCTGACCGACCGTTACGATCCGCGAAAGCTGCTTTGCGTTTATTACGGCCTTCGCGGCCTCTCGCTGCTCGCGCTGCCGTTCATCGATTTCGGCGCTGTGAGCCTGACGATCTTCGCGATCTTCTACGGGCTCGACTGGATCGCGACCGTGCCGCCGACGGTGAAGCTGACCAACATGTCGTTCGGGGAGCGCGACGCGCCGATCGTGTTCGGCTGGATCCTGGTCGGGCACCAGATCGGCGCCGCGACCGCCGCCTTCGGTGCCGGCGTGATCCGTGAGCAGACCGGCAGCTATCTGCCAGCCTTCCTCATCTCGGGCGGGTTTGCCGTAGCGGCCTCAGTCCTGATCGTCGCGACCGGATTCGCGGGCCGGCGGGTCGCCACGCCGGCCTGACGTCATCCGCCGGAAGGCCCTTCAGTCAAGACCGTTGTCGAGGAACCGTTCCGCCACGGCGCAATGGATCGCCACGCCGCGCGCCATCACTTCTTCCTCGATCGTCATGCGCGTATTGTGGAGCGGCGGGTTGGTGGCAGGATCGCTGCCCTTCGGCGCGACACCGATAAAGGCCATCGCGCCGGGAATCTCACGCAAGACATAGGAGAAATCCTCCCCGCCCATGATCGGGGAGGGCATGGTCCGCCATGCCGCCTCGCCGCCCAGATCCTCCGCCACGCCGCGCATCAGGGATAGCGCGCGGGGATCGTTCATCGTCACCGGATAGCCGTCGTCGATCACCACTTCGGCGGTGCAGCCATGGGCGATCGCGATATGCTCGGCGATGCGGGTCAGACCCTCGCGCGCCTTGGCGCGGACCGTGTTGGACAGGGTGCGCAGCGTGCCCTTCAGCTTCACCTCGTCCGGGACGATGTTGTAGGCCGATCCAGCGTTGATCTGGGTGATCGACAGAACCGCCGGATCGGTGACCGGAATCTGGCGCGCGACGAAGGCGCTCAGCGCGGTGACGATCTCGCAGGCGACCGGAATCGGATCGATCCCGTCATGCGGCATCGCCGCATGGCCGCCGCGCCCGTGCACCGTGATGTTGAGCGCGTCGGTCGAGGCGAGCAGGGCGCCGGGCCGGCTCCACATGACGCCAGCCGGGGCATTGGGCATGATGTGCAGCGCGAACGCCGCCTCAGGACGCGGTTCGTCGAGCAGGCCGTCCTCGATCATGAAGCGCGCGCCGTGATGGCCCTCCTCGCCCGGCTGGAACATGAAGACGACCGACCCGGACAGCCGGTCGCGCCGGGCGCAGAGCGCGCGGGCGGCACCGACCAGCATGGCGGTGTGGGCATCATGGCCACAGGCGTGCATCGCGCCCGGTACCCGGGAAGCGAAGGGCAGGCCGGTCTCTTCCTGCATCGGCAACGCATCCATGTCGCCGCGCAACAGCACGGTGCGGCCATTGTCGCGGCCGCCGCGCAGGATGGCGACGAAGCCGGTGGTCGAGGTTCCCTCGCGATAGTCGAGCGGCAGCCCTGCCAGCGCGGCCTTGATCTTCTCCGTCGTGCGCGGGCACTGGAGCCCGATCTCGGGGTCGGCATGGATCGCGCGGCGCAGCTCGACCACGTCGGCGAGCTCGGCCTCGGCGGCGGCGCCCCAATCCTGGTGAAGATCGAGAGTGGCGTCCATCGTTCGAGTCCTTTGCTGCGTTGCCGAAGGGCGAGCCTACGCCTGCGCTGCTGTCGCTTACAAGCCCAGTGCGCGCTTGATCTCGCCCCAGCGGACCAGTTTGAAATTCTGCGCGCGCGGTGCGTTCATGCCGTCTTGCGCGATCATGATGCCATCGGGGAAGGCCGGGCCGAAATCTCCGGTCGCGATCTCGATGCCGTCAGTCTCCTCGGTCGCGCCGAACGTGCCGGGGGCGATACGGAAACGACCGACATAGCTGTCGTCGGCGAGTCGATAGACGGCATAGGCATTGTCTCCCTGGCTCGAGACGACGAGATAGCCGGCACTGCCTTCCTTCGCGATGGCGACACCCTCGGCATCGGCGACGATCTGCTGGCCGTCGGCCGCGGCGATCTTCACCGGTTCGACCGGACCGTCGGGGCGGGCGTCGAAGCGCCACAGGCCGACATCTTCCTCGGCGACATAGAGCCGGCCGGTATCGGGATCGACCGCGCAGCCTTCGGACTGGGTGCCGAGCTTCATCGTGCGGACGATCTTTGCCTGGGGCGCCTTGCCCGCCAGGTCGAGCGCGAGCTGGCGGATCGTGCCGTCCTTGGCGACCATGAAGGCGTAGAGCGCGCCGGGGGTGCGATAGAGGCAGAGGCCATATGCCTCGCCGACGCCTGCCGGCACCTTGCCGAGCGCGGTGAGCTTGCCCGCCGTGCCGTCGAGCGCGAACAGCGCGACCTGCGCATTGGCGCGATCGCTCCGGTCGCTCGCCGCGACGACGATCCGGCCGCCATGTTCGGCGAGATCGACATTGTTGACCGCGCCCGCGTTGTTGAAGTCACGGACCTTGCCGTCGAGGCTATAGACATAGAGGCCGGCCTTCTTGTCGGTGCCGACGATCAGGCTCGCCGCCGGGTTTGCCGCGTTGCGCCAGATCGCGGGGTCGTCAGCCGCATCGGCATTGGCGGTGGCGACCGCTTCGGTCTCTCCGGATGCCTGAACGCTGACCACCGGAAGGGTTGATGGAGCCGGCTGAGGAACAGTCTGGGCGCAGGCGGTGCCACCAAATAGCAACATTAATGTCATTGAAATGTAACGAGTTTCGTACTTCCAAGTCATGTTTGGCTCCTACCGGCGGTTTCGAGGCGCCGTTCGCACGCGCCGCATAAACGGTCAATCATCACGAAGGGGGTCTATCATGGTTCGCAAGGGGACGTTTCTAGGGGGCTGCGCTGTCGTCGCGCTTCTGATGCCGATCGATGTCGCGACGGCACAGGAGGCGCATGGTGAGGCGCAGGCACAGGAATCGGCCGAGAGCGCGAGCGACATCGTCGTCAGCGGTTCCCGCCCGATCGCGGAATCGGAAGCATCCGCGCTCGCGGTGCAGAAGAACTCATTGTCGCTCGTCACGGTCGCCGCGGCCGACAGCGTCGGTCGCCTGCCCGACCAGAACATCGCCCAGGCGGCCGGGCGCCTGCCCGGCGTCGCCGTCGAGCGCGACCAGGGCCAGGCGCGCTACATCTCGCTGCGCGGGGCGCCCAACTACTGGACCACGCTGTCGTTCGACGGGATCAACATCGTCAGCCCCGAGGGCCGCGATGCGCGCTTCGATTCAATCCCCTCGGCGATCGCGTCGCAGATCGTCGTTTCGAAGGCGGTGACCCCGGAAATGCCCGGCGAGACGGTGGCGGGCAACGTCAACATCGTCACTCGCTCGGCGTTCGACTATCAGGGCGCGCATTTCGCGGGCAAGGCGGGGTTCGGCATCGCCGAGCTCGGCAATCGCAAGCAATATGAAGGCTCAGCCGTCGTCTCCGACCGCTTCAACCTGGGCGGCGGCGAGCTCGGCGTGCTGCTCTCGGGCAGCTTCTACCAGCGTGCGATGATCACCGACAATTTCGAGACCGATTACGAGCGTGTCGCGCAGGATACGCGGCCCGGCAACGCGACGCGCTTCTGGGCGCATGAGGCCGAGAACAAGCTGTATCGCCTGACCCGCCGCAACTGGTCGGTCTCAGGCCGGGTCGACTACAAGCCCGATTCCAACAACACCATCTCGCTCCGGTCGATCTACACGATCTTCACCGACGACGAGGCGCGCGACAATTATCGTTTCGATCTGGACGATCGCCAGGGTGACCTCGTCCCCAACAGCGCGGCGTGTCCGACGACGCTGAACAGCACCCCGACGACGAGCGGCTATGCTGACATTTGCATCGGCAACACGCCGCAAAAGGGCACGATCTACGGCATCGATATCCGCCAGCGCTCGACCTTGCGTGCCTTCCGCCAGTCGATCTTCACCAACACGCTCGCCGGCGATCACGATTTCGGCGACAGCTGGCATCTGGCCTGGGTCGGCAATTACACCCAGTCGAAGGACGATCGCTCGGTCGTCGGCGAAGTGGCCTGGGACAGCCCGAACACCCGCACGCTACGGCCTACGGTCAGCTATGATTTCAGCGACCCGAATTTCTCACGCCTGTCGCTCTTCACCACCACGCAGCTAAGCGGCCCGACCCGCTACCAGGCCGGCACGCCGGTGACCGCGATCGACAGCTTCACCAAGCCGCCTTCGTCCTTCACCGTGCTTGACGCCGTCGATACGACCAATGCCTATACCGGCAAGCTGGTCCTCTCGAAGCAGGCGGCGTTCCTTGGTGGCGACGCGACGTTCAAGGCCGGTTTCCAGTTCGATCAGCGCACGAAGACGGCCAGGGAGAATCAGATCCTGCTCAACACCGCGGCACAGTTCGCCACGATCGGCCTGCCCAACGACTATAACCAGTTCTCGCTGAACGATCCCTTCGCCGGCAAGATTCCGCTTGGCTATACCTTCCGTTACTTCGACACGGACAAGATGCGCGCGATTTCCAACGCGGCACGCACCAACTTCGCGTTCACGCCGAACACGGCCAATAACTACAAGGTGCGCGAGCAGGTCTATGCCGGCTTCGCGATGGCAACCGTCAAATATGACTGGGGGTCGATTCTCGGCGGCGTCCGGGTCGAGCATCTGAAGAACCGCGGCGAAGCCATCGCCACGGTGGGCACCACCACCGGGCCGGTGGTCGCTGAATCGAGCCAGACACTGGTCTTCCCAAGCCTGCATGTGAATTTCGACGTCGACGACAGCAAGAAGCTGCGGCTGTCGTTCAATTCAGGCGCCGCGCGTGCCGATTATGATCAGCTCCGTCCGAACGTCGTGGTCAACGATACCAACCAGTCGATTTCGGGCGGCAATCCGGCGGTAAAGCCAGAGCGCGCCTACGGTGTCGATGCCTATTTCGAATGGTATGTTCGCCCGCAGGGCTATCTGATGGCCGGCCTGTTCTACAAGAAGGTCAAGGACGTGCTGTATCGCCAGACGCGTACCTTCGGCTCGGACGCGCTGAACACCAGCGGGATTGATCGTTCGTCCTACGTCTTTACCGGCATCACCAACGGCGGCGACGGACGCGTGTTCGGTGCCGAAGTGGCGGCCCAGCTCCAGATCGAGCCCTGGACCAGCGATCTCGGGCTGCCCGGCTGGATGGGGGGCTTCGGCGTCTCGGCCAACCTCACGGTCAACGACAGCGAAGTGACCAAGCCAGCGCTCGGCGCCGTCCCGGCACGCAAGGTGCGGCTGCCCGGCACGTCCGACCTGATCTACAATATCGGCGCTTATTACGAGAAATACGGCCTGTCGCTGCGCGTTCAGTATCAGCGCCGCAGCGCCTGGCTCGATGGGATCGCCGACGACCTGACTGACGCCGGCGATACCTATTGGGCGGCCGACGACGAAATGGATATCTCGGCGCGCTATGCGATCACGAAGAATTTCGAGATCTTCGCCGATGTTTCGAACGTGCTCAACCAGCCGGGGCGCCGCTATTCGGAACCGGGCAATCTGCTCACCGCGACCGGCACGCCGAGCCCCACAAGCACGAACCAGACGATCGAGTGGGAACGGTTCGGTCGCCGCTATTCCGCTGGTATCCGGGTCAACTTCTGACGCCTCTTACCGCAAGGCGGCCGTTCGGCCTGCCGTCCTTCGGGATGGCAGGTCGAACGGCCGCCGAAGCGTGTGCGGCTTATCGCCCCCAGTAGGGATGCATCATCGTCGCGACATGCGACGGCATGAATCCGCTGAACGCGAGGAGCACATCGCCTCCTGATATGGGAGACGGTGCGTAACCGCGAGCGGTTACCGGCCTTTGAACAGCCCGCCGAGAATCCCGCGCACCAGCCCGCCGACGATACCTGAGCCGGCACCGCGCGACGATCCGAACACTGCCTTCGACACTTCGTTCGCGACCGTGCGCCCGACCGCCGAAGAGGCGGAGCGGGTGGCGGAATTGATCGCGCGGTTCCAGGGCGAGTTGGCGGCGGCGCGTTCCGCCTCTTTCTGCTGCTGGGCGGCGAGCCTCGCCTGGCGATCAGCCTCGCGCTGGGCGGCGATGCGCTGGCGCTCCGCTTCCTTGGCGGCGCGGGCATCCTCCTTGGCCTGAAGCGCGGCGGCCTTGTCTGCCTCGGTTTTTGCTGCTGCCTCGGCGGCGGCTGCGCTGGCTTCCTTCGATTTGCTGGCGAGGATCTCCTCGGCGGATTCCCGATCGATCAGCGTGTCGTATTTGGAACCGATCGGATCGGTCTGGATCATCACGCCACGTTCGACCGGCGTGACTGGTCCGACGCGCGAGCGCGGGGGCTTGATCAGCGTGCGCTCGACCGGTGCGGGGGAGCCGTCTGGCAGGAGCAGCGAAACGAGCGCTTCGCCGACCTTCAGCTCGGTGATCGCCTTTTCCACATCGACGCCGGGATTGGCGCGAAAGGTCGTCGCGGCGGCCTTCACCGCTGCCTGGTCGCGCGGGGTGAAGGCGCGCAGTGCATGCTGGACTCGGTTGCCGAGCTGGCCTGCGACGGTGTCGGGAATGTCGATCGGGTTCTGGGTGATGAAATAGACGCCGACGCCCTTGGAGCGGATCAGCCGGACGACCTGCTCGATCTTGTCGAGCAATGCCTTGGGCGCGTCCGCGAACAGCAGGTGCGCTTCGTCGAAGAAGAAGGCGAGCACCGGCTTGTCGGGATCGCCGACCTCGGGAAGATGCTCGAACAACTCGCTCATCAGCCAGAGCAGGAAGGTGGCATAGAGCTTCGGGCTGGCCATCAGCTTGTCGGCGGCGAGGATATTGACGATGCCACGCCCCTTCTCGTCCACGCCGATGAAGTCGGTCATGGTGAGCGCCGGTTCGCCGAAGAACTTCTCTCCGCCCTGGCTTCGGAGCTGAAGCAGGGAACGCTGGATCGTGCCGACGCTCTGCTTCGAGACGTTGCCATAGGTCAGCGTCAGTTCGTCGGCCCGCTCGCCGCAATTGACCAGCATTGCCTGGAGGTCATCGAGATCGAGGAGGAGCAGCCCCTCCTTGTCGGCGACATGGAAGGCGATGGTCAGCACGCCTTCCTGCACCTCGTTGAGGTCCATCAGGCGGGATAGGAGGAGGGGGCCCATCTCGCTGATCGTGGTACGGATCGGATGGCCCTGTTCACCGTACAGGTCCCAGAATTGCACGGGATTGTCGGCATAGGACCAGTCCTCATAGCCTATCTCCTTCGCCCGGGCGGCGAAGATCTCATGCATCTTCGAGGTTGGGGAGCCGGCCATTGCCAGGCCGGAGAGGTCTCCCTTCACATCGGCGACGAAGCAGGGGACGCCGACCGCCGACAGGCCGTCGATGATGCCCTGGATGGTCACGGTCTTGCCGGTGCCCGTCGCGCCTGCAATCAGGCCGTGGCGGTTGGCGCGTTTCAGCTCGAGCTGCTGGCGCTGCCCGGTCGCGTTGCTGCCGATGAAGATGCTGGTGCCGTCTGCCATTACCGTCTCCCGATGGTCGAACGCGTATCGCGCGAAACGGGAACGGGCGGAAGATGCGTACGGGTAAATTCCTCCCCAGGCGGCGCCTGGGGAGGAAGTGGGACGTTACTTGATCTTGACTGCCAGGAAGCGGCCAGGGGTCTTGCCGCGCTGGACGAGCAGCGCGATCTGCGTCCGACCAGCCGCCTTCGCTTCGGTGATCGCGCGGGCGAGATCGGCCGAGGTGCGGGTCTGGATACGGTTCGCGGAGAGGATCACATCGCCGCGCTGAAGGCCCTTGGTCGCCGAATCGCTCGACGGGTCGACCTGAACGATCACCAGCCCCTGGACCGTATTATCGAGGTTGAGGCTGCGTGCGATCGCCGGGGTCAGCGGCTGCACCGACAGGCCGATCGCGCTCGCGCTTGCCTGCTGGCCGCTTTTCGGGTCGTTCTCGGGCAGGCCGTCATCATCGCCACCGCCGTTCAGCCCGGCTGCGAGCGTCTCCTCGGAAGGACGGGTGCCGACCAGTGCGGTGAGCGACTGGCGCTTGCCGTCGCGGATGATCTCGATCGGCACGCGGGTACCGGGCGCCGTGTTGGCGACGAGGTAGCTGAGCGTCTGATCGGGCGTGACATCCTTGCCGCCGACGCGGACGACGACGTCGCCCTGCTTCAGTCCGGCCTTTTCGGCTGCCTCGCCTGGTTCGATCCGGGCAAGGAGCTCGCCCTGGTTGACGGGGAGGCCCAAAGCAGCCGCCATATCTTCGGTGACAGGCTGAATGCCCACGCCGAGATAGCCGCGCTTGACCGCGGTGCCCTTCATCAGCGTTTCGATGATCGGCTTGGCTTCCTCCGCCGGGATGGCGAAACCGATGCCGACATTGCCGCCGGTCGGCGACAGGATCTGCGAGTTGATGCCGATGACGTTGCCGCCGAGATCGAACATCGGGCCGCCGGAGTTGCCCTGGTTGATCGACGCGTCGGTCTGGATGAAGCGGTCATAGGCACCGCCCTGGCCGGTGACACGGTGAAGCGCCGAGACGATCCCGGCAGTGACGGTCGAGCCGAGACCGAACGGGTTGCCGATCGCGACGACCCAGTCGCCGACGCGCGCCCGCGTCGAATCGCCGAACTTCACGAAGGGCAGGCCCTTGGCCTCGACCTTGAGCAAGGCGAGATCGGAGGCTGGATCGCGACCGATCAGCTTGGCGGTATATTCCTTGCGGTCGGTCAGCGTGACCTTGATCGATTCGACCGTCGCGCCTTTGGTTCCGGCTGCGATCACGTGGTTGTTGGTGACGACATAGCCGTCAGGCGAGATGATGAAGCCGGAGCCGAGCGATTGCGCCTCGCGCGTGATGGGCTGGCCATTGCCCTGGTCGCCGCCGTTGAACTGGCCGAACAGGTCGCCGAACGGCGTGCCAGCGAACGGGTTGGTCGGCTGTTGCACGGTCACGCGCTGGGTGGTCGAGATGTTGACCACCGCCGGCTGGAGCGTGGCGACCATGTCGGCGAAGCTCATCGGCGCGCCGGCCTTCGGGGCCGCGGCGGCAATCACGCCGGGTTCGTTCTGCGCGACCTGACCCGCTGGTGGCTCCAGTGTCATTGCGGCGGCGGCGCCGCTCAGGAGCAGGGCACCGGTAATGGCGTAAGCGTAGCGCACTTGGGTCGTTTCCTCTCGTCTGCCGATCGCGACAACTATCGGTGTTGCGGATGGTTGCTGAACGGCGATTGAATATGAACCGCCTGAAAGCTTTACGGAAGAATTTCCGGAAGTCTTCAGGCTTAGCGGTTGCCCTGGAATTCCCTCAGATAAGCATTGTCGGTCGACAGGACCATGGACGTCGTCCCCTTTGACGTCGGATCGCCATCGGCGCCGAACGTATGCCGATAAGACTGCATCGCCCTGTAGAAATCGTAAAAGGACGGGTCCTTGCTGAAGCTTTCCGCATAGATGCGTGCCGCGTTGGCGTCAGCTTCCGCACGGATGATCTGTGCTGCCTTCTGTCCCTGGGCGATGGTCGAGGCGCGTTCCTGCTGGCGCGCGGTGCGCATCCGCGCCAGCGCGCTTTCGAGCGGGCTGCCGTCGGGCAGGTCGGCGTGCTTGATGCGGACGTCGACGATCTGCACGCCATATTGCCCGGCAAGCCGCTGCAGGCCGGCCTGGATATTGTCCATCACCTGGCCACGCTCCGGGCTGAGCAGCGCGGCGAACGGGCGCTTGCCGAGTTCGTTGCGCAGCGCCGAGCCGAACAGGGGCTGGAGCGCGTCGATCACGCGCTGCTCCGTGTTGGACGAACTGCCGGTCGAGACCACCGCCTTTAGCGGATCGACGATGCGGAAACGGGCAAAGGCGTCCACTTCGAGCCGGAGCTGGTCGGTGGAGATGACGGGCGTGCCTTCAAGATCGACGTCGAGCACGCGCTTGTCGACCCAGACGAGCCGGTCGATGAACGGGACGCGCGCGATCAGCCCGGCGCCGGTGCTGCCGAACTTCTCATTGGGGCGCCAGCGGTTGATGGCAGTGCCGACTGGCTGTTCGAAGCGCAGGATGACCGCCTGCTTCGTCTCGGGCACGATCGCGAAGGTGCTCGCGCCGAGAATCACCAGCAGCAGGAGGGTGATGCCGATCGCGATCGGATTGCGGAAGAGGCCGCTCATTGGTTGGCTCCCTGCACCGGCGCGGGCGTTGTCGCGGGCGCATCCGGCAGGCGGCGGGCGGTGCCCGGCAGCGGGAGATAGGGAACGACGCCGGGCGCCTGCACGATCGTCTTGTCGGTCTTGGCCAGAACCTGCTCCATCGTCTCGTAATACATGCGCCGGCGGGTCACCTCGGGCGCGAGCTTATATTGTTCATAGACCTTGTCGAAGGCCGCTGCCTCGCCCTGGGCATGGGCCAGCACCTGCTGCGCATAGCCGCGCGCCTGGTTGGTCATGCCCTGCGCCTCCTGCTGGGCGGCCGAGACAAGCTTGAAATCGTCCATCACCTGCGACGGCGGCGCGGCCTGCTTGATGGCGACGCCCTGGATGCGGACGCCGGCATTATAGCTGTCGAGCACTTCCTGCATCATGTCCTGCACGCGCAGTTCGATGGCGTTGCGGCCCTGGCCGATCGCGTCGTCGAGCGTGGTCGTGGCGATCACCGCGCGCATCGCGCTTTCGGCGGTCGCGCGCACGGTCTCCACCGGCTTGGCGATCTGGAAGGCGTAATCCTGTGGATTGCTGATGTCCCACCGCACCGAATAGTTCAGGTCGACGATATTCTGGTCGCCGGTGAGCATCAAATTCTCACCGCTGCCGCTGGCGGGGAAGGTCTCCGTGTTGATCTTGCGCACGTCGACCTTGGTGACGCTGGCGAAGGGGGCCGGCGGCGTCAGCCGGATGCCCGGCTCGATCGTGCCGGCGAAGCGGCCGAGATAGGTGACGACGCCGCGCTGCTGCGGGCCGATCGCGTGGAAGCTGGTGAAGACCAGCCAGGCACCGACGATCAGGCCGACGCCGACCATCCACAATGTGCGGGGATTGGGCGTGCCCGGAAGGCGCGGCCGGCTGCCGCCGCCCGATCCGTTGCCGCCACCGCCGCCGCGTGCGCGGCGCAGGAATTCGTCGAGCGCGCTCGGACCGGCGCTGCGCGGGCGCCCCGCGGGCGGCACTGACCATGGATTGCGGGGGCCGCCGTCATTGCCGTCGCCGGAGCCGCCGCCCGAACCACCCTTGTCCGGGCCGCCGCCGCCCCAGGGGCCTTTGGGGTTGTCGGAGAGGAGGATGGTGAAGCGCTGCAGCCAGCGGGGAAGGGTCGTCATGCTTCCTTTATAGGACCCCGGTCGCGGAAAAACAGTGGCAAGCACCGTTTACCGCCCTATCTGCGCAACGATGACCGATATCGCCCAATTAACCGTCGCCCTGAACGCCGCCCTTGATCCCGTCGCCGGAAAGCGCGCGACCGCGCGGATCGAGGGCGACCGGGCAAGCATTATCCTCGATGTGACCGGGCTGGACGAGCCGGCGCGTGACGCGATCGAGCGCGACGTGCAAGCGGCGGCGGCGGGTGTCGCCGGCATCGCCACGGTACGGGTCGCCCTGACCAGCCAGCGGACCCGCCGCCTGCTGATCGCGGTGGCGAGCGGCAAGGGCGGGGTAGGCAAATCGACCGTATCGGCCAATCTGGCGATCGGACTGCAGGCGCTGGGCCGGCGGGTGGGGCTGGTCGATGCCGATATCTACGGGCCGTCGCAGCCGACCCTGATGGGCGTGCAGGGATCGCGGCCGACGGCGAAGGACAAAGTGCTCGATCCGGTGGCGACGCCCTATGGCGTTCCGCTCCTGTCGATGGGGCAGCTTGTCGCGCCCGACCAGGCGATCGCCTGGCGGGGGCCGATGGCGGCGGGTGCGCTCGGCCAGCTCGTCGATGCCGACTGGGCGGCGCAGGACACGCTGGTGATCGATCTGCCGCCCGGCACTGGCGACGTGCAGCTCTCGATGATCCAGAAGCACAGGCCGGCGGGCGCTGTCATCGTCTCGACTCCGCAGGACCTGGCACTGATCGATGCGCGCCGCGCGATCGACCTGTTCACCAAGGCCGGCGTGCCGATTATCGGCCTGGTCGAGAACATGGCTGGCTATATCTGCCCGCATTGCGGCGAGGTGTCCGATCCGTTCGGCCGCGGCGGCGCCGAGGCGGCGGCGGCCGAGCTGGGGATCGAGTTCCTCGGGCGAATTCCGCTCGACATGGCGATCCGTTCCGCATCCGATGCCGGCGTTCCGCCGGCGAGCGGGAACGGCGTCGAATCCCTCGCGTTCTCCGGTATCGCGCAACGCGTGTTTCACTGGATCGAACAGGGAGGATAGCATGCCACTCACTGGGGACGCGGAGATCAGGGCGCTGCTCGAGGAAACGCGGACGATCGCGCTGATCGGTGCTTCGGACCGGCCCGACCGGCCATCCTATCGGGTGATGCAGTCGTTGCAGGCACATGGATATCGGGTGATTCCGGTCAATCCGCAGATTACCGGCGAGCATATCCATGGCGAGTTCGTGTTCCGCGAGCTAGCGCAACTGGGCGACCCGATCGACATGGTCGACATCTTCCGGAATTCCGCCGCGGCGGGCGACGCCGTCGACCAGGCGATCGCCATCGGGGCGAAATCGGTGTGGATGCAGCTTGGCGTGGTCAATGAGGAAGCCGCCGCGCGTGCCGAGGCAGCCGGGCTGAAGGTAGTGATGAACCGTTGCCCCGCGATCGAGATTCCGCGGCTCGGAGTTGCGCCGATCGCTGGCACCTGAATCGCGATTCCCGCGCTTGCGCGGGGGAAAGACGCCCTGCATGATATGGGGGACCGCGGGAGTCGCCGATCATGCTGACGATGCTGATATTCCTTGCGCTCCAGGCCGCGCCTGCCGCGAAGGCGGAACCTGAGCGATGGTCGATTCTCGTGCCCGTCGCGAACGAGCCGTGCCGCCCTTCGCGCCGGGATAACAGCTCGGCCGAAAACGCGGCACAGGGAAGGACGAATCAGGACGGAGATGTCGTGGTGTGCGGCGACGCGCTGCCGAGCCAGCGCCTGCCGCTTCCCGGCGAGGCCGTGTCGGACGGGGCGCAGCCGTCCAATCGCGAACTGACCGGCAGGGGCGCTCTGGCTGCCGCCGGGACACCGTGCGCGGCGCGCCAGGGCGGTTGCCAGACGAGCTTCGGGCCACCCATCGTCCCGATGGTCGCGGGGGCGATCGGACTGGTCAAGGATGCTCTCCGCAAGCACCCCGACAAGTCGAACCGGGTCGCGATTCCGCTCGACGATTTGCCGCCCGAAGGCAATGCCGCCCCCGCCGCGAGTCCCGCGAAATGATGCTCGTGGCTTCTCTCATTCTGCTTCAGGTCAGCGCCAGCGATGCCATGACCCGCTACCGCGAGAAGACCGTGGCGGGGCCGCGCTGTGCCGTCGCGCGTGATCCGGGCGAGGTGATGGTCTGCGGGCGGCGCGATGCCGATCGCTACCGCGTCCCGCTGGTGGAGAAGGACCCGGCCGATCCGAAGAATGAAGGCGTGCCGATGGAGCGCGAACGGATGCTCGCCCGCACCTCGAATTGCGAGGAGAAGTCACTCTTCCTGGTCGGATGTGGCAAGGTCGGCGTCACTGTCGGCACCAGGGGATTCTATCTTGCCGGCGAGCGCCCGCTGGCACCCTGAGAACGCACGCAACCTATCGGCCTCTGCGCGGTTGTGGTTCCCGTACCGAAACGGGGAATGCGACGATGCTGGTGATCACCATGTTGTTGATGGCGGCACCGCCGGTTGCCGATCGGGTGCAGGTGAAGCGTACAAATGCCGTCGTCCGTGGGGTTCACGTGAAGCGCAAGGCACGGCGGGTACGCAAACCCATCTCGCTGTCGGTACTGAAGCCCCGAACGCCCGGATGCGCAGGTGATCCGGTCTGCGTCACGGCCAAGGCGCAGTCGCGTTACCGCCTGACCCTGCCCCAGACGTTGGAGCCGACCGACAAGGACATGGCTCTGGCGGAGGACGGCACGCGCTGCGCGCTGATCGGCCAGACGATCTGCCCGCGTCGGACCCGCACGATCATCCATGTCGGCGAGGCGGCGCCCGGCGTTCCCGCGACTGCCCTGGTCAGATAGCCCGACGCTCTCAGCCGAGGATGTGCATCCACATCGGCTGGCCGGCGAGGCTCTGCGACCCGCGCAGCTTCTCAAGCGCCTGGGCGACCGCGCGTTCCGGCCCTTCATGCGTGACGATCGCGACGAGCACGGTGCCGTCGGGCATGGCGCCGCGCTGCATCAGGCTTTCGATCGAGACGCCGGCGTCGCGCATCGCCGCGGCGATCTCCGCCAGCACACCGACCTTGTCGGCGACGGTGAAGCGAACATAGGCGCGGCCGCGACGCTCGCCGGCATCGGCTGGCGTGTGTACCGCAAGCGCCGCGGCCGGCATGGCATAGGCCGGGCCGAACTCGCCGCGCGCGATGTCGATCAGGTCGGCGACCACCGCCGAGGCGGTCGGGCCATCACCCGCGCCAGCGCCCTGGAACAGCAGGCGGCCGACGAAATTGCCCTCCGCAACCACGGCATTGGTCGCGCCGGTGACATGGGCGAGCGGGTGGCTGAGCGGGACGAGATGCGGATGGACCCGCTGGAACAGGCCGTTCGCGCTGTCCTCGGCAATGCCGATCAGGCGGACACGATAGCCGAGCGACGCAGCCTCGGCGATGTCGGCGGCGAGGAGGTGGCGGATACCGCTTGCAGCCACGTCGGAGAAGGCCGGGCGCGTGCCGAAGGCGAGGCTGGCGAGGATGGAGAGCTTGTGTGCCGCATCGACGCCGTCGATGTCGAAGCTGGGATCGGCCTCGGCGAAGCCGAGCGCCTGCGCCTCGGCCAGGACCTCGCCGAAGTCGCGGCCTTCGGCCTCCATCTTTGACAGGATGAAATTGCACGTGCCGTTGAGGATGCCATAGACCCGCGCGATCTCGTTCGCGGCGGCGCCTTCGCGCAGGCCCTTGATGACCGGGATGCCGCCAGCGACCGCTGCCTCGAACTTAAGCGCGACATTGGCTGCCTCGGCGGCCTCCGCGAGTTCGAGCCCGTGATGGGCGAGCATCGCCTTGTTGGCGGTGACGAAGCTCTTGCCGCCGGCCAGCGTTGCACGGGCAAGCGCGAGGGCGGGGCCATCCGATCCGCCGACCAGCTCGACCACGACATCGGCGTCCTCGTAATGGGCCAGCGCCGAGGTATCGTCGACCCATTCGAACCGGCTGATATCGACGCCGCGATCCTTGGCGCGGTCCCGCGCGGAAACGGCGACGATCTCGATCGGCCGGCCGGCGCGCCGTGCGATCAGCGCGCCATTCGCATCGATCAGCCGAATCACGCCGCCGCCAACGGTTCCGAGCCCGGCAAGTGCGACGCGTAGCGGTTTGGTCATAATGCTCCACCTTCGTCACCCCGGACTTGTTCCGGGGTCTACCAATCGACAGGCGCGAGCATGAATGTTTCGCGCTGCCGTCGCGGCTGCGCTAGCGGAGGAGTGGACCCCGGAACAAGTCCGGGGTGACGAAATCTATTTCTTCACCAGCCCGATCTCGACCAGCCGCTCGTGCAGATAGTCATGCGCGGTGATCGGGGTCGGGTAGCGGTTGGGGTTCTCCGCGGTGATGCAGCCGGGCAGCGTCTCGATCAGGAAATCGGGCGCCGGGTGGAGGAAGAAGGGCATGGAATAGCGCGAATGGGCGCGGCGCTCGGGCGGCGGGTTGACGACGCGGTGCGTGGTCGAGGGCAGGACATGATTGGTCAGGCGCTGGAGCATGTCGCCGACATTGACCACCATCGCGCCCTCGGGCGGCCGGATCGCGAGCCAGCGGCCGTCCCGGTCGAGCAGCTCAAGGCCTGCTTCCTCGGCGCCGAGCAGCAGGGTGATGAGGTTGATATCCTCGTGCGCGCCGGCGCGCACGCCCTCGGCATCGGCCGGGATCGGCGGATAGTGGAGCAGGCGCAGGATGCTGTTGCCGTCCTCGACCGCGTGATCGAACCAGTTGGGTGCCAGCCTCAGATGGCGCGCGATGGCCGACAGCAGCCGGTCTCCGGCACGGTCGAACGCCGTGAACAGTTCGAGGAAGGTCGATGTGAAGCCTTCGGGCCGTGTGGGCCAGATATTGGCGGGCATGTCCGCGGCGAAGCGGTGGTCGGCGGGAAGATCGCGGCCGACGTGCCAGAATTCCTTCAGGTCGACATGCTTCGCGTCCTTGGCGATCTCGGTCTTGAACGGGGTATAGCCGCGCTGGCCGCCGCCCGCCGGGGTGAAATAGCTGCGCTTCTCCTCCTCGGGCAGCGCGAACAGTTCGGCGGTCTCTTTCCAGGCCCGGTCGATCAGGTCCTGCGGGATGCCATGATCGGCGATGACCGCGAAGCCGAAGCGCTCGAACGATCCGCCAAGCGCCGCGGCGAAGGCGTCGGGATCGGTCGCTTCGTCGTTCAGCGAAAGCGCGGGGACCTGGGCGGAGGGGGTATCTAGCATGACAGCGTATCCGTGATGGGGAATGGACCATGATAGCGCCATCCCCCGGACACGAACAGTATGCGGATCGGGAGGTTCCCGCGTCGATCCGGTGAGTTGCCCTAATTGATGGTGATGACGCCCTTCGATGTGTCGGCACCGTCGGCGGTCAGTTCGAGCTTGAAGGGTTTCTTCTCGTCGGTCGTGCCGGTCAGGCCGTTGCCGTTCGGCGCGACGCTGAAACCGGCGGCGTTCAGCTTCTGCTGGAACCAGTCGCGCACCGTGCCGGGCTCGGCCGGGCTCTTGAAGGAGACACGGACATTGGCGTTGTCGTCGTTCTTGCCGGCCTTGTCGTCGCTGTGCGCCTCGACGTTCATCCCGGAAATGGTCGAACCCGGATAGAGATGCACGCCGTTCATATCGAAATCATTGGCGTCGAGATGAATCTTGGGGAGGTTCAGCTTGCCGGAGAAGCCGGGCACGTTGATCGCCACCGCGCCGGTGTTGCCGTCCATGCTCGCCACGACGTTGCCGTCGGAATCGCTGCTGTTGATCGAGATGGAGGTACCAGTCTTGGTGTTGCCGCAGGCGGAGAGCGTGGCGGCGAGGACGACCGCGGCGGCCAGGGGGCGAAGCATCAGGGGAATCTCCACGGTGAATTAGTTATATAACACACTAGACATAAGCCCGCCGGACGTCAAGTTTTTCCGGCCCGTCGGGGGTGACCTTCGAAGGCTCATCTGCGACAGGCCCCGGCATGACTGGCGCTCCATCCCCCGAATCCACCGACACGGCACCCCGCAGCGGCGCGCCTATCGGCTTTCGCGAGTTCGTCGTGATGGTCGCCGGGCTGATGGCGCTGGGCGCGATCGGCGTCGACATGATGCTGCCGGTGCTGCCGGCGATCGGCGAGCGGCTTGGCGTCGCGACCGAGAATGAGCGGCAATATGTCATCGCGATCTACCTGATCGGGCTTGGCGCCGGTCAGTTGATCCACGGCCCGCTGGCCGACCGGTTCGGACGGCGGCCGGTGATGATGGCCGCGCTGTTCCTTTATGGAATAGCCAATGCCGTGGCGGCGTTGTCGGGAAGCTTCGAACTGCTGCTGACCGCGCGATTGCTCGGCGGCAGCGCGGTGGCGGCGACGCGGGTGGTGACGATCGCGATCGTGCGCGACTGCTATTCCGGCCGGCCCATGGCGCGGGTGATGAGCCTGGCGATCATCGTCTTCATGATCGCGCCGGTGGTGGCGCCGACTCTTGGGCAGGCGATCCTGTTCTTCGGATCGTGGCGGCTGATCTTCAGCGTGATCGCCGTGCTGACCGCAATCGTGCTGGTCTGGTTCGCGCTGCGCATGCCCGAGACGCTTGCGGGAGATCGTGTGCCGTTCTCGGTTGAGCGTCTGGTCGAGGGCTATCGGATGACGCTTACCGACCGTTGGTCGCTCGGCTACACGCTGGCGGGCGCGACGCTTCAGGGCGCGCTGTTCGCGTACATTACGTCTGTGCAGCAGATCGTGACGACGGTGTTCAACGCCGAAAAGCATCTGAACCTGGTTTTTGCGGGCACCGCGGGAATGATGGCGGTCGCGAACCTGGTCAATTCGCGGGTGGTGATGCGGCTTGGCTCGCGCTTCCTGTCCCATAGTGCGGTGGCCTTGCTGATCCTGATTTCCGGGGCGAACGTGGCGATCTGGTTCCTGGGCGGCGAAAACCTGATCCTGTTCGTGATCCTGCAGGCACTGACCATGGGGTGCTTCGGCCTGGCGAATGCGAATTTCAACGCGATGGCGATGCAGGACATGGGCGGGATCGCCGGGACGGCATCGAGCGTGCAAGGCTTTATCAGCGTGACGCTCGGCGCGGTGATCGGCATGTCGATCGGACAGTCGTTCGCCGGAACGACCCTGCCGCTGCATTTCGGCACGCTGTGCTGCGCGCTGGTCACGCTGGGCATCATTGCCGTGACCGAGCGTGGAAGGTTGTTCCGGCCACATTGAGCGCGCTTCGTCGCAAGGCGGTGGAACCGCTTTGAGATAGTCTCGTTCGCCTCATGATTCCGCAATCGCGCGGCTGGGAGACGGATGATGAGCATTGGTGGCTATCAGGTGCCAGGCGAAGGCACCGGCGACGACGGTTTCGACGAGGAAGGCTATGATGAAAGCCAGCGTGCGGAGATCCTGGAGGTCACGCGCGACGGCCCGACCGACGGCACGATCCTGACCGACATTTCTCCGGACATCGGCGATGACGATGACGACGACGATCCCGAAATGGACAGCGACGAAGTCGGCGACGAGGACGAGGATGCCGACGAGAGCGAGGACGACCAGACCGAGGACGACCTCCAGGAGGATTTCGACGAGGACGATGTCGACGAGGAGGATCTGGGTGACGCCGACGATGCGGCGCTGAGGCCCTGAATCCTGCGCGGCGGGTCCGGTTGACCCGCCCTCGCCACGCTGAATCGGAACGGGCGGGACGGGGGCCATTCGCATGGCGACGGCGATCGGCTTGCTGCGCGCGGCAAGGGGCGGCGCCTGAAATACGGGGGCGGAAATATGGCGAATGACGGACGGCCGAGGTTGGGCGCCCCTCATGAGCCCGCCCGCGAAGAATCTCGGCGGCGGCGATTGCGGGGCTGCGGGGCATCATGCAGATACGGGGCATATCGATGCGGTTCATCCTGACCGCATCCTGCCTGGTTCTGCTGGAGAGTCGTTCGTGAAGAAGAAACTCGCACTGGCCGCGTCGCTCGTCGCGCTGGCCGTCGCCGCCCCCGTCATCGCGCAAGGAGATCATTCGTGTCTCGATGATGCCTGCACGATGGAATCCCTGATCGCCGATACGCCCGCCGCCGGAGACGATGCCGCGGTGCCGACGCGTTACGGCACCTGGGGTTTCGATCTGGCCGGCATGGACAAGGGCGTGAAGCCCGGCGACGACTGGTTCCGCTATGTGAACGGGACCTGGGCGAAGAATACGCAGATCCCCGCCGACCGTTCTTCCTATGGCGCATTCGCGGTGCTGCGCGACCTGTCCGAGTCGCGGTTGCACACGCTTGTCGGCGGGTATCAGGTTGGCGATACCGCGCATGTCGACCGTGCCAAGGTCGCGACCCTGTACAAGGCCTTCATGGATGAGGCGGCGATCGAGCGCGCCGACGCAGCGCCGCTGACGGAGCGTCTCGCGGCGGTCAAGGCGGCGAAGACGAAGGACGATGTCGCGGTCCTGATGGGCAAGTCGATGGGCGGCTTCGGCGCCAGCTTCTTCGGCTCCGGCGTGAGCGACGATGCCAAGCAGCCTGACATCTACTCGCTGTACCTGCGTCAGTCGGGTCTCGGCCTCGGCGACCGCGATCTCTACCTCGATGCCAAGTTCGCGCCGCAGGTGGCGCGATACCAGCAATATGTCGTGCAGATGCTCGGCATGGCGGGCTGGCCCGAGCCCGAGGCGGCCGCGGCGAAGATTGTCGCGATGGAAACCAGGATCGCTCAGGCGCACTGGACGCGCGCGCAGAGCCGGGATCGCGACAAGACCTATAACCTGATGACGCTTGCCCAGCTTCAACAGGCGGCGCCGGGTTTCCCCTGGCAGATTTTCTGGAATGCCTCAGGGATCGGCAAGGCCGAGCGGGCGATCGTCGCGCAGAACACAGCCTTTCCCAAGATCGCCGAGGTCTTCGCCACGACTGACCTCGACACGCTGAAGGCCTGGGAAGCTTTCCGTACCGCCGACGATATCGCGCCGCTCCTGTCGAAGCGGTTCGTCGACGCCGAATTCGATTTCCGTTCCAAGTTCCTCAACGGCCAGCCCGAGCAGCGGGTGCGCTGGAAGCGCGGCGTTGCCTTTGTCGAGCGCGCGATGGGTGAGTCGATCGGGCGCGATTATGTCGCGCTCTATTTCCCGCCTTCGTCCAAGGCGAAGATGGACCAGCTGGTCGGCAACCTGCGCACTTCGCTTGGCGGGCGTATCCGCAACCTCGCCTGGATGGGCCCCGAGACCAAGCAGGAGGCACTTGCCAAGCTCGACAACTTCACCGTCAAGATCGGCTATCCCGGCAAATGGCGCGACTATGACGGGCTGGCCGTCACGCCGGGTGATCTGGTGGGCAATGCCGAGCGGTCGGCCCGGTTCGAATGGGATTACCGCCGCAACCGGATGGGCAACCAGGTCGACAAGGCCGAATGGGGCATGACCCCGCAGACGGTGAACGCCTACTACAACTCGGTGAAGAACGAGATCGTCTTCCCGGCGGCGATCCTGCAGGCTCCGTTCTTCGATCCACAAGCCGATGATGCGGTCAACTATGGCGGGATCGGCGGCGTGATCGGGCATGAGATCAGCCACGGTTTCGACGATCAGGGACGCAAATCGGACGGCAAGGGCGTGCTGCGCGATTGGTGGACGCCTGTTGATGCGGCCAAGTTCGAGGTGCAGGCAGTGAAGCTGGGCGCGCAATATGAGGCGTACAGCTTCGACGGATTGCCGGGCGTCCATATCAATGGCCGTGCATCGATGGGCGAGAATATCGGCGATCTGGGCGGTGTGCTGATCTCGCTCGATGCCTATCACCAGTCGCTCGGCGGCAAGCCTGCACCGACGATCGACGGACTGACCGGCGACCAGCGCTTCTTCCTCGGCTGGGGGCAGGTGTGGCGTACCTTGTTCCGTACCGAGGCGCTGCGTCAGCAGCTCGTCAGCGATCCGCATTCGCCGGGGCAGATCCGCGCGATCAACCCGCTGCGCAATGTCGACGCGTGGTATGCGGCGTTCGATGTGAAACCGGGCGACAAGCAATATATCGCGCCGGCCGACCGCGTCCGGATCTGGTAGGGTCTATCCTCTCCCGTCAGCGGATCGCATCCAGGTTCGATCCACCGACGGGAGTGATCGCCAGGCCCGTTTGACGTACCGGGCGCCCCGCTCGCGGGCGCGCTCGATACGCGACTTATCCGCTTGCCGTGCTCACTTCTCATGATATGGTGTAACGTCACCATATCGAGGAGGACATGATGAGCGCACGAGCCCTGGCTTTCCGCCGGTCACAAATGCATGAGCCCGAACCTCTCTCGGCGCTGAACATCACGCCGTTGATCGACGTCCTGCTTGTCCTGATCGTCACGCTGATCCTCACCATCCCGATGATGACTCACAAGGTGCCGATCGACCTTCCGACCGGTGGCAAGCCGACTACTGAATCCAACGTGATTCATCGGATCGATCTCAACGCCGCCGGCCACATATCCCTTGATGGGGCGCCGGTCGACCTGGCGGGCCTGCGGGCGCGTCTCGATGCCATCCGTGCGGATCCCAATGTGCAACTTCAGTTCAGCACTGACGGCGCGGCGCGGTACGAGCGGTTCGACCAGACGCTGGCGGTGATCAAGCGGGCTGGCATCACGAAGCTCGGTTTCGTCGGGAACGAACGCTTTCGCAATTTCGATGCTGTCGAGTGAGCGGCATGGCGTGAGGATTGACCAGTGAGGATCGGCGGATAAGGGTTGGCGGGGAACGTTGCCGCGTGGCACGGCGTTGGGCGTTCCCCTTCCACCGACAAGGTTCGATCCTCATGCGGTATCTCGTTGTGCTTCCCTTGATCCTCGCCGCCGGCTGCTCGCCCGACAGGCCAGCGGGTGGGAATAGCGTGGATATCAACGCAGCCGCCGTGCAGGCTCAGGGCAGCGTCGATGCCTATGCCAATGGCCAGACCGCGGAGCGGGTCGCGCCTGCCGTCGAACCCGCGCCGGTCGCGACCGCGACGCCAGCCCCGTTGACGCCACCGGAACCCGGCATGCCCGGTGGGCTGCCTGACGATCGCACGCCGATCTCCGAAGCGCCCTTCACGCCCGACAGCGCACAGGGCGCGGCCAACGTCGTCCAGACCTATTACGCGCTGCTCGGCGAGGGCAAATATCGCCAGGCCTGGGCACTGTGGGATGATGGCGGAAAAGCGTCGGGGATGAGCGCGGACGCCTTTGCCGCGAGCTTCGCCAGATATTCCGAATATCACGCCAATATCGGCGCGCCGGGCGAGGTCGATGCGGGTGCCGGCCAGCGCCATGTCACGGTGCCGGTGCAGGTCTACGGGCGGCTGAAACAGGGCGCCGTGCCGGTCTATCTGCTGGGCAGCGCAACACTTCACCGTGTAGGCGATATCGATGGAGCCACGCCCGCGCAGAAAAGCTGGCATATCAGCAGCGTGGACCTCAAGCCGAGCCAGGGCGGCAAGCCGACGCCGGTGGCCGCCATTCCGGCGGCCGACATCGTGACCGCGCGCTATCGCTGCATCGACGGCAGCCGGATCGATGTCCGCTTCGACAATGGCGCCGATACAGCGACGGTGCGCTCGGCCGGCAAAGTCGTGGCGGTGCTCAAGGGCCAGCGACCCGCCTCGGGCATCTGGTATGCTGCTCGCGGCTATGAGTTGCGCGGCAAGGGGCGGGACGCGACTTTCACCCAGCCCAAAATGCCCCCGTTGGCTTGCCGTTCCAGCTAGTGCGGGCATAGCGGGATATCCGGAGGATCCTGCCCGTGCCCACTATCCTGCTGCTCGTCGCGTCCAACTGCTTCATGACGATTGCCTGGTACTGGCATCTGAAGGGCGGGATGACGAAACCGTTGATCTGGGTGATCCTGATCAGCTGGGGCATCGCCCTGTTCGAATATTGCCTCGCGGTGCCCGCCAACCGGCTTGGCTACGCTTCGGGCTGGAGCGGCGGGCAGCTCAAGGTGGCGCAGGAAGTGATAACGCTGCTGGTGTTCGGCGTCTTCATGGTCGCAGTGCTGGGCGAGCCGCTGAGCTGGCGGCATGCGGGCGCGTTCCTGTGCCTGATCGGCGCCGCTGCGTTCCTGTTCGCCGGGCGTTAGTTGGCGTTGAGGGCGGCGGCGAGTGCGACGAGGTCGCTGTTCTGAACGGCCTCTCCGGTCGCATCGGTCGGTACTGCGGCCGGTACTGCGGCGGCAGATTGATTGTCAGGTGGACGGGAAGGAGCGTAGCCGGCGACGTCGACCGCTGTCCACAAGATGCCACCCGCCCAGACCAGCGCCGCCCAGCGGCTGCGGAAGAGTTTGGCGAAGGGCATTGCCTCCGATGGCATGAAGACGGTTAAGGCGGCCTTCCGTGCTGTGGTAAACGGCAGTCTATTTGGGCGATTTGGTTTGCCTCGACTGCCGCTGCGCTTCGTCGGCTGCGGCGGCGATTGCGCTGGCCGATTTAGACGCCGCATCGGGAGTGAAGGAAACCGCAAGGCCATCGGGTCCGTCGAGCATCACCTCGCCCTGCTCTGCGGTCACCGTCGTTGGGACGTCATGGGCCTTGGTCGGCATGGCGAAATAACCTTTCCCGGATTAACAAAAACGCAGGCGCGACCGGGACGGTTCCGATAAGGTATGGAAATGTACACGCGAAATTTCCTGAAAACCCACCAGACCCCGAAGCTTAGCGAAGCCGAGGCTGCATCGCTGGAAGCCGCGGTAGGGCGTACCGCTGAATTCAGGGCGAAGCAGATCATCGTGCGCCAGCAGGTGCCGCTGACTCAATGCACCCTGCTGCTCGAAGGCTTTGTCGAGCGCTACAAGGATACGCCGGAGGGCCGTCGGCAGATCCTCGCGATCCACGTGCCGGGCGATTTCGTGGATCTGCACAGCTATCCGTTGAAGCGGCTCGAACATTCGGTTGCCGCGCTGACGGCGGTGAAGGTCGCCCTGTTCCCGCATCCGGCGATCCGTGCGCTGACGGAGCAGTCGCCGACATTGACTGAATTGCTGTGGCGATCGACGCTGATCGATGCCGCGATCAACCGCGAATGGATCGTGTCGATCGGCGCGCGCTCCGCGGCGGTGCGGCTCGCGCACCTGTTCTGCGAGATGTACATGCGGCTCCAGCGCGTCGGCATGACCGACGGCATGCGCTTCGCCTTCCCGCTGACCCAGATCGACCTCGCCGATGCGACAGGGCTGACGCCGGTCCATGCCAATCGCATGCTGCGGCAGTTGCGCGAACAGGGGCTGGTCGAGTTCCGTGCTGGCACCGCCACGATCCTCGACTGGGCTGCCTTGCGCAGCTTTGCCGAATTCGACCCGGGCTATCTGTTCCTGGAGTGATCTTTCAGCGCCTCCCCCGAAGGGAAGGAGCCTGTGCCGCTACCGTGCGCTTTCGCCCAGATAATGAGCCTGTGCCGCATCCGTCGCGTTGACCGCGAGGATCGAGCGCGCGTCGCCGGGCGGGCGGGGGCGGCCCTTGCGGTCGCCGGCGGCATGGATGACTCGATCGAGCAGTTCCTGCCCCTCGCTCCACCAGCCAATCCCGCTGGCCGCGTTGATATGGCCCTGTTCGCCGGCATCGACGAAATGGCTGCCCCATGTCGCCGCGAGGCTATGGGCCCGCTCGATCGTGATCCAGGGATCGTCGCGGCTGGCGACGAGGATCGACGGGAAGGGCAGCGGGGCGATCGGTGTGGGCGCGAACGCCTTCAGATCGACCTGCGCATCCGGGAGGTCGACATCGGCCGGTGCGACCAGCAGCGCGCCGGCGACCGGCCAGCCATAGGGCTGGCGCGTGAGCTCGGCCCACCAGGCGACGGCGAGACAGCCAAGGCTGTGCGCGGCGAGGATGACCGGCGCCTGCGCCGATCGGATCGCCTGGTCGAGCTTGGTCACCCAGGCGTTGCGATGCGGGGTATTCCACATGCCGAGCTCGACGCGGACGGTATCCGGCCGGGCGCTTTCCCACAGGCTTTGCCAGTGCGAAGGGCCGGATCCGCCGAGACCGGGGACGGTCAGGATCGTTGGTTGGGCCGGGTCGTGGGGCGAAAAGCTTCCCATCGTGCGCACTCCTTCAACAGGGGGAGAGACGTGGCCGCTCGAAGCTCTAGGGGGACGCCGGGCGACCACGCCTCCCGCCCTGAAACTTATTCCTACTAATTAGATAGGCAATAGCTACTGCGACCAAATGCGCAGTCATTGCGACAGTCCGAAACGGACCCATGATGGGTCGGGAACGGTGCGGGCCGGCAGGGCTTTCGCTCGGTCTGGCGAGGCTATCCCGGCGCGATCCGGCTTGCTACGGCGGGGCATGGCCAAGCTTCGCGCCGATCAGGTCCTTGTCGATCGCGGCCTTGCCGAGAGCCGGACGCGCGCGCAGGCGCTGATCATGGCCGGGCTGGTCTTCGCGGGTGACCGCAAGATCGACAAGCCGGGGCAGCAGGTCGCGGGGGACGTCGTGCTCGATGTACGCGGGCGCGATCATCCCTGGGTCTCGCGTGGCGGGATCAAGCTGGCGCATGGGCTCGATCATTTCGGCTGGGACGTGAAGGGTGCGGTCGCCATCGACGTCGGCTCTTCGACCGGTGGCTTCACCGACGTGCTGCTCACGCGCGGCGCGGCGCGGGTCTATGCGGTCGACAGCGGCACCAACCAGCTCGCTTGGAAGCTGCGCCAGGATCAGCGCGTGATCGTCCACGAACAGACAAGCGCGCGGATCCTGACGGCGACGCATATTCCCGAGCGGGTCGACCTGATCGTGTGCGATGCGAGTTTCATCGGCCTTGCCAAGGTGCTCGACGTGCCGATGGGGTTCGCGAAGGAAGAGGCACGATTGCTCGCGCTGGTGAAGCCGCAATTCGAGGCGGGGCGGGAGGAAGTCGGGAAAGGCGGCGTGGTGCGCGACCCGGCCGTGCATGCGCGTGTCTGCGCTGAGGTTTCAGCCTGGGTGCAATCGCGCGGCTGGCAAGTCGAGGGCATTGCCGAGAGCCCGATCACTGGCCCGGAAGGCAATATCGAGTTCCTGCTGGCGGCGAAACGAGTCGGCGGAAACCCGCCTGAAACGGAGTGAGACAGATTCCGTTCGCACGTGCGAAATTTATCCGATGAATTGCCTCCGCCTTCTTCTATAGTGGATCGCCAACTGTTCGCGCGAACGGTGCGGGGGACTGGAAGGGTTTGGAAGCTTGAGGGAAATCGCATCGAAACAGCAGCTCCGGCTGGCGTTCATGCGCTGGGCGGTCGTCACCGTCCCGTTCATCCTGCTGCTCGGGTTCACATCGGCCCGGCTGGCGCCGAGTGGTTCGGCCAACAGCTGGTATGCCGCGCTCGTCAAACCCGCCGAGACGCCGCCCGACTGGGCCTTCCCGGCTGCCTGGACCACGATCTATATCCTGATGGGCGTGGCGCTGGCGATGATCATCCATGCACGCGGATCGCGGCTGCGCGGCCCCGCGATCACCCTGTTCGCGGTCCAGATGGCGGTGAACCTGGTCTGGTCGCCCCTGTTCTTCGGCATGCACCAGGTGACATGGTCACTGGTGACGATCGGCGTGATGTTCGTACTCGCCCTCGCTACGACGATGCTGTTCGGGCGGATTCGGTCGAGCGCGGCGTGGCTGTTGGTGCCGTATCTGGCATGGCTGGTCTATGCCGGGCTGCTGATGTACCGGATCGCCGAGCTCAATCCCGGGGCCGAAACCCTTGTGCCGTCGTCCTCGACGTCCCAGATCATCAATATCTGAACGCCATTTGCGAGATCACCCGATGCAGTCCGACAACAAGATTTTCGACGATTTCGTGAAGTTCATGAACGGCGCCGCCGGTACGCTGGCCGGCATGGGTCGTGAAGCTGAGCAGGGCGCCCGGTCCAGGGCCAAGGAGTGGATCGGCGGTCTCGATTTCGTCAGCCGCGACGAGTTCGAGGCGGTGAAGGCCATGGCCGCGGCCGCCCGCGACGATGCGGATGCGCTGCGCGCGCGGCTCGACGCGCTCGAGGCCAAGGCAGCCCCGGCCGCCCCCAAGAAGACCAAAGCAGGAGCCTGACGATCTTTTCCACAGTTTTTTCTACAGGCCTATCCACCCCCGCCTTGTGCGTTCGACAGTATCGCGGCACCAGATATGGTGTCATGATCGTAGCGGGAGGCATGGCGTGATGCTCGACGAAGCCGATTACGAACGCGACGACGCCGCGCCCATCGATATGCTCGAAAGCTATTTCGCGGCGCATGGCTGGGAACATGAGCGCCAGGACGACGAGGTCATCGCCAAGGTAAAGGGCAGCTGGACTCAATATGAGCTCCGGGCGCTGTGGCGTGACGAAGACAGCGTCATCCAGTTCCTCGCCTTCCCGGATATCCGTGTCACGGACGAGCGCCGAAGTGCGATCTACGAGGCGATCGGGCTGATCAACGAGCAACTCTGGGTCGGGCATTTCGAGCTTTGGTCGTCCAGCGGCATCCTGCTCTATCGCCATGCCGCGATGATCGAGGGCGAGAACGGCACCATGTCGCTCGGCGCGGCTGAACTGCTGGTCGAATCGGCGATCGACGAGTGCGAGCGCTTCTATCCCGTGTTCCAGTTCGTGCTGTGGGGCGGCAAGACGCCCAAGGAAGCTCTCGCGGCGGCGATGACCGAGACCCAGGGCGAGGCGTGAGCCTGGAGAATCTCTGGCTGATCGGCTGCGGCAACATGGGCGGTGCGATGCTGCGCCGCTGGATCGCCTCCGGTGTGGTCGCGGCGGATCGGGTCGACGTCGTCAACCGTGCCGATCGCGATCTGCCGGAGGGTGTACGGCAGGCGCGCGAACTGCCCGAAGGGCCTTTGCCCGACATGGTGATGCTGGGGATGAAGCCCCAGCAGCTTGACGAGATTGCGGGCCGCTTCGCCGGCCGGCTCGCGGGCGTGCCGGTGCTGGTCTCGATCCTCGCGGGTGTTGAGGGTACCGCGCTGGCCAGGCGATTCGATGCCGGGGCGATCGTGCGGGCGATGCCCAATCTGCCGGTGGGGATCGGCCGGGGGGTGGTCGGGCTTCATTCGGACGATGCCGACGCGAAGGCGCGCGACTCGGTCTCGGCACTGATGGCGCCGCTTGGCCTTGTCGAGTGGATTGCTGATGAGGGCCTGTTCGACGTCGTGACCGCGCTTGCGGGAAGCGGGCCGGGTTTCCTCTACCGTGTCATCGATGCGCTGGCCCAGGGCGGCATCGCGCTCGGCCTGCCCGCCGATCAGGCGCAGCGCATGGCGATCGCCACGGTCGAGGGATCCGCCATGCTGGCAGCGGAAGCCGATGTTTCGCCCGCCATGCTGGCGGATCGCGTCGCGAGCCCTGGCGGCTCGACTCGCGCGGGGCTGAATGTCCTCGATCGCGACGATGCGTTGAAGACTTTGCTGCGCGAAACCCTCGCCGCATCAACACGCCGTAACGCTGAAATGGCGGACGCGGCGCGCTAGGCTCCGTACCGCATCCGCGGCAAGGTCAGGCGCGCAGGCCCTCGATACGGGGGCGTTCGTTTTCAGGGATCAGTCCTTCGAGCACTGCCCAGAAGCCGCTGACGGCTGATTGCCCGGCGCTGGCATAAGCTGAGGACAGTCGCTCCCGCAGCGCCTCGAACAGCTCGTTCTCGAGCGCCTTTCCGGCATCCGTCAGGCGCAACAGGCGTTGCCGCCGGTCGCGTTCGCCCGGTCGCGTCTCGACCAGCCCGCGATCGCCCAGTTCGGTCAGGACGCGGCCGAGCGACTGCTTGGTAATCGCGAGGAGCGCAAGCAGATCGCTGACGGTCATGTCGGGCTGGCGCGCGATGAAATAGAGCGCGCGGTGGTGCGCCCGGCCGAGGCCCTGGGCCGCAAGCCCGCGATCGATCGCGCGCGTGAGGTGGCTGTTGCCGAAGTAGAGCAACTCCATGCCGCGGCGGAGCTCGGGCTCTCGCAGGAAAAGCGGCGATGCTGACGTTGATGGGGCTGCCATGTTGACCGGATTTGGTCGCTTCCCTACTAGGCTTCAACCCAGAAATTGTAACAAATTGTAAGAACGGAACCATGCTCGACATAACCATCGACGGACGCGCGGGCGCTGGCCTGACCTTTACGCACGTGCCGCATCAGGCGCCCGTCGATGTGAACGAGCGTGCGTGCCTTCTTGAAAACCCCGGATTCGGGCGAGTCTTCACTGACCATATGGTGACGATCCGCTACAATGAGACCGAGGGATGGCATGACGCGCGCGTCGAGCCACGGGCACCGTTCCAGATGGATGCGTCCTCTGCCGTGCTGCATTACGCGCAGGAGATTTTCGAAGGCATGAAGGCCTATCGCCTCGCCGATGGTGGCACGGCGCTGTTCAGGCCCGAGGCCAATGCTGCGCGTTTCCGCAGCTCGGCCCAGCGGATGGCGATGGCTGAATTGCCCGAGGACCTCTTCCTCGAATCGATTCGGCAGCTCGTGCGGATCGATCACGAGTGGATCCCGACGGCTGGCGGCGGTTCGCTTTATCTGCGGCCGTTCATGATTGCGAGCGAGGTGTTCCTCGGGGTCAAGCCATCGGCCGAGTATATCTATGCGGTGATCGCGTCGTCGGTCGGGGCCTATTTCAAGGGCGGCGCGTCGGCAGTCACCTTGTGGGTGTCGCAAGACTATACCCGCGCCGCGCCCGGCGGGACCGGCGCCGCGAAGTGCGGCGGCAACTATGCCACCAGCCTCGTCGCGCAGGCGGAGGCGATTCGCCAGGGCTGCGACCAGGTGCTGTTCCTCGATGCGGCCGAACGCCGCTGGATCGAGGAACTCGGTGGCATGAACATCTTTTTCGTGTTCGATGACGGCACGCTCGTCACCCCGCCGCTGACCGGCACGATCCTGCCCGGCATCACCCGGGATTCGATCCTGACGCTGGCGCGCGACATGGGGCTGACCGCGCGCGAGGAACCTTATTCGATCGATCAGTGCCGCGCCGATGCGGAAAGCGGCCGGCTGCGCGAGGCGTTTGCCTGCGGCACCGCCGCGGTGGTCGCGCCGATCGGCCAGATGAAGATGCGTGGCGGCGATTTCACCATCGGCACCGGCGGTCCGGGCCAGACGACGTTGCGCATGCTCAACGCGCTGACCGATATCCAGCGCGCCAACGCGCCTGATCCGCACGGATGGCTGGATCGGCTCGACTGAGTCGATAGAGCCGTTGCGGGAATCGAGCGCGGTCCCTAAAGGGCTGCGCTCCGGGACTTCCGTCAAAGCGCTGTTTTGACGGAATCCCTGCTGGGGCGTCGCCAAGTGGTAAGGCAGCGGCTTTTGATGCCGCCATTCGCAGGTTCGAACCCTGCCGCCCCAGCCAGTCTCCTCCTCCTGTCCGGCACCGGCCGGTACGTCACGCCCCTTCTTCACCCGGATTGTCTTCGGCGACGGGCAGGGTGAAGCGGAATGACGCGCCGTGGCCGGGCAGATTCTCCCCGACCAGCGTGCCGCCATGCGCTTCGACGATGCGGCGGGAGATCGACAGGCCGATGCCCATGCCGCTCTCGGGCTTGGTCGTCGAAAAACGCTCATAGAGGTTGTCGAGGATCTCGGCGGGGATGCCGGGGCCGTTGTCGCTCAGTTCGATCTCGACCATCGCATCGTCGAGCCGCCGCGACCTGATCGAGATGCGCCGCTTGGCGCGGGGCAGGTCGCGCAGCGCCTCGATCGCGTTGCGAAGCAGGTTGACCAGGACCTGCTGCACCTGGACCCGGTCGGCGAAGATGCGGGGCGCGGCGGGATCGAAATCGAAATCGAGACGGGTGTCGAACGGGCGGGTGCCGACCATCACCAGATCGACCGTGTCGCGGACCAGCTCGGCCAGCGACTCGGCCTGCATGTCGACGTCGCGCTTCGCCATGAACGCGCGCATGCGGCGAATGATCTCGCCGGCGCGAAGCGTCTGCTCGCCACCCATCCTGAGCAGGTCGATGATCGCCGGGGGATCACCACCACGCTCGGTCATTATCCGAGCGGTGGCGACGAGATTGGAAACGGCGGTGAGCGGCTGGTTGAGCTCATGGGCGAGATCCGCCGCGAGCTCGCTCATCGCGCCCTGGCGCGCCAGATGCGCCAGCTCGTTGTTGAGGTCGCTCATCCGCTCTTCGGTGACGAGGCGTTCGGAAATGTCAGTGAAGAACATGGTGACGCGAAGCTCCCCGCCGGATCGCGCGATCCCGACCTCGATCTCCGCCGGGAACACGCGCCCGTCTGCGGTAAGGCCGGTGCCCGGCACGGTCCGGCCGACTGCGCTGGTCTTTCCCGTCTCGACATAGTTGCGCAGCGCGGCGGCATAGCGCTGACCTTCCTCCTCCGTCGCCAGCATCGAGAAGTTCCTGCCAAGCACTTCGTCGGCGCGATATCCCCAGATACGTTCCGCCGTGCTGCTGAAGTTCTGGATGTCGCCATGCTCGTCGATCACGACCATCGCCTCTGGCACCGTCTCAAGGATCGAACGGAGTTGTGCCTCACGTGCGCGCAGCGCTGCCTCGCGGGCATCGCGCTCGGTCGTCTCCAGGCAGACGCCCACGGTGCGAACCAGATTACCGTCATCGTCATAGATGCATTGGGACGATCCCTCGATAGACCGTGAAAGCTCGTCGACCGGGCGGAGGCGATAGCGGAAGCTGAACTTGTCTGCGCGTGAGGCGATCGCCTCGGTCATCGTATCCAGCACGCTCTGCTCGTCCTCCGGCAGCATCAGCGCGCGCCAGCTTTCGAAGTCGCGCATCGTCCCGTTCTCGAAGCCTAGCCGCTGTTCGGCACCCGGCGACCAGTGGAACGCGCCGCTTGCGACATCCCATTCGAAAACCCCGACCTCATGGGCCGCCATTGCCAGGGCGAGGCGCTGCTCGCTTGCCCGAAGCGCTGCCTCGGCGTGGACGCGCTCGGTGATGTCGAGCAGCTTCAGGATGATCATCGATTCGCGATCCGGCATCTCGGCGGGCTGTTGCCGTTCGATCACATGGATTTCGCTGCCGTCGCGGTGGGTCTCGATCAGTTCCTGCTCATATTCCGATCCCATCAGCAGGAGGTCGGGTCTTTTGCCGCCCGCGCAGCGCGTGCGCAGCAATTCATATTTGCGCCGTCCCACTGCCTCCTCGCGCGAATAGCCGTACAGGCGTTCGCAGCCGACCGACCAATGCGCGATCACGCCATTGGGGAAGACGAGCGCGACGTTCGAGGTGTCGAGCGCACGGGCGAGGTAGGAAAGTTCCCCCTGCTGCTGCAGCATCCGGGAGGTCGCCCAGGCGAGCAGGCCGCCGACGATGAGGATATTGCCCGTGACCACCGCGACGTCGGCGCCGAGGTCCGACAACAGCTTGTGCCGGACGATCCCGGTTGCGACGAGCGAGGGCAGGATGGGGAGGATCAGGATCGCCGGAATCGCCCGTCGAAACGATCGCCATTCCTCGCCGCCGCCGGACAGGATCGTGATCCAGGCACGCTCGGATCGCGGGATGATCAGGGCGAAGGCGATGGCGATGCTGATCAGGCTGTCGGGCAGCGAGCTGAGAAACTCGGCTGACGCGCCGGCCTGGGCGGGGAGAAGCAGGATAATGAAGATGCCGGCAAGGGCGGCGAGCAACGCGGTGCCGGCAAGCAGGATGCTGACATCGTCGATCCGACGGGAACGGTGCGGGATGAGGAGGACGGCGAAGGAGAGCAGCAGCAGGGAGAACGCCGCACCGATCGAGGGAAGCCCGGGATATCGCAGGCCGGTGCGGGCAAGCTGGTTCGGGAAGAAGGGGTGGTACAGCTCGATCTGGATGGCCCCCATGTAGCGGAGCATCGTCCAGGTCGCGATCACGGTTGGCGCGACGGCGAGGAGCGTTGCCAGGCGCCTTTTCTCCAGGATCGGCGCGGCAGCGGCCAGTGCGAGGAACGCAAAGCCCACCGCTGCCCAGGGCCGGATCGGGAAGCCGGGGATGCCGAAAGTTTTCAGGGCGTCGCTGTCGATTACCCAGCCGCCAAAGCTGGCCGCGACAAGCAACAGCGCAAGGAGGATAAATCCTCCTGCCACCACCCTGGTTTTCAGCATCCCCCCGGACCCCGCGGTCATCATGCGCCCCACTCGCCCACGATGATACCCGATCGGGTTGATCTTTCGAGGGTCAATTATTCATAGCCCTTATTCGTGATCGAAGGTCGCTCGTATCCGTAAATATACGGAGGTGGCCCAAGATCAGAACATATAGGTCGCGTCAGCCGAGAAGGAGCGTTGCGGGAAGGGGTGGAAGAGAAAATATTTCTCGTTCCCGACATTGTCGACCCCGAGGCCGATCGACCAGCGCGGGGTCACCCTGAAGCTGGCGCGCATATCGATGACGGTATAGCTGGCAAAGCCCTGGAAGGTGTTGCCGATCACGTCCGTGTTATCGAGCGATCCGTACATCCGGCCGGCATGGCGCCCGGCCGCGGTGAGGGCGATCTGGTCGGTCGGGCGCCATGTCGCCACCAGCGACGCTTTCCAGTGCGGTACCGAAGGCAGGAGCTTGCCGACCGCGGCGGGCAGTGCCGCATCCCGGCGGGTCGTGGCGTCGGCATAGGTGACACTCCCCGAGAGATCGACGCGAGGCAGGATATCGGCGCGCTGGAACGCGAATTCGACACCCCGTGCACGGGTTCGGTCGATATTCTGGACAAAGGTGCCGACCTGTGGGGGCACCACCGGCAGCGGGCCAGTCTGGGAGATCAGCGCGTCCCTGATCGATTCGTTGAAGAAGGAAAGGCGGATCGAGCCACGCTCGTCATGCCGCTCGACCGCCAGTTCTTCGGAAAGTGCGTTCTCCGGCTTCAGGTTCGGATTGGGCACCGCCGCCACCGGCGTCGTCACGATCTGGTAGAGCTCGCCAGCCGTCGGAAAGCGATAGGCTTGGCCGAAGGAGAAGCGGACCGTCCAGTCGGCATCCGGATTCCACGCAAGCGAGGCCTTGGGCGAGAATCTGGCGGCCGACAGCAAAGGTTGCCGTACGATGGGGATCGACGGCGACAAGGAGAAGTTCATGCCATCATAAGCCTTCCACCATTCATAGCGCCCGCCCAGCGTCAGGGTGACCGCTGGCAGCAGTTTCCAGGCGTCTTGCACCCAGAGCGCGGCGGTGCGGGTCTTGCCCTTCGACTGGAGATTGAGTGCGCCCTGACCACCATCGATCCAGTTGGTCGTGGCGAACCGGTTGCTGTTGATGTCGAACCAGTCGGCATGCGCACCGAAGCTGATGGTGTGGGTCGCGTCCGGATCGGACCGCCACATGCCCTTGGCGTCGATCGTCTTCCATCCGGTGCCGTCGAGCCGGGTGATCGTGCCCGGGCCGCCATTCTGGGCGGCGGGCAGCGTTCCCGTCGGGATGCGCTGCACGTCACGATCGAAATCGTAGAGGGTGCCGATCACCTGCCAGTCGAACCGGTCGCCGCTGCCGCTTGCAGAGAGGCTGTGCGACCAATGGCGCTGGTCCGCATGATAGACGCCGCTTGAAAAGGCGCTGGTATAGGTCGTGCCGCCTGCGTTGGAGATATAGCTTTCGGCAGTGGAGTCGGTCCTGTTGAGAAACAGGGCGCCGACATAGGTCAGGCGCACGCCCGGTGTGATATCAAGCGCGGCCTTCAGCTTGATTCGATCCTGCCGCTGATGTTCGAAGCCGCTGGCACCGAGCACGCGGATCGGCATGTTCGTGCGATTCACGTCGGCATAGCCGCCGGTCGTGCCGGCCGGCTGCGTGGCGGCCGTGACATAGGTCAGCGGCTGGCCATCGCTCGTGACGTGATCGATGCTGGCAAACAGTGCGAGCGGTCCGAACCGGTCGCCGATCGTCCCGCCGATCTGATAGGCGGGGAGTGTCCGGTCGGTGCCATATTGCCCGAACTTCTGAATGGTCGTGCCCGCTGTCACGCTGCCCTCAAGCCTGTCCGGCAGGCGCGTCGTGATGTTGACCACGGCACCGATCGAGTTGCCGGCATAGGCGGCCGAGAAGGGGCCGTAGAGGACATCGATCCGCTCGATCTCCTGCGGGCTGACGAGACCCCAGCGTGGCGAGGCGATGGTGTTGTTGTTGCCGATCAGCGACGAAAGCAGGGCGCCATCGACATAGATCAGGCTGCGGGCGCTGGCACCGAGGCCGGAAGTGCGGGTGGCGAGTGGCGCCTGGGTATCACCGATATGGCGTTTGCGGACGATCAGGCTTGGCAGATATTTGATCGTGTCCTCGACATTCCTGGCATTGATCGTGTCGCCGATCGTATCGGCGGAGACGGTTGCCGTCGTCGCCGGTGGATTCTCGATCGGCCTGGGCCGGCGGGTACCCGTCACCAGGACGTCGCGCTGGTCCTTGTCTTCGGCGCGCGCGCCGCACGATGGCAGGAAAGCCGCCAGACAGGCGACGATCATGGAGGCGCGCGACGGCCCGCGCGGAAATCGAGTGTTCATTGAACGATCCGTTCTGCCGACAGGGTTCGAAGGCCGCGCGGGAACGCGGTCCGGCGATATCAGGCGAGGATCGGCGGGCCGGTCTTCGGAGGTGGCGGCGCCGCGAGGCCGAGGCCTGGCTGCGCGAAGGCACGAGATTGCGGGCGCACGCCCATTTCGATGATCGTCGGCGCGCCGGGATGGAGGATCGCGGCGAGGTCGACCGCTGCGCTGGCGGCGGCGAAGGCGCAGGGATGGTCGGGCGCCTTTTCCTGATGCCGGCCGTCGTCATGTGAAGTTCGCCCGCTCGCAGGATCCATTCGCACGGGCATTGGCATTGGCATGGCACCCTGGCCACTGCACATCGTGATCGTCGGGAGCGCGCCGTTCGAACCCGGCATCAGCATGAAGCCCGACGGAACCGCCAGGCGGATCGCGAGCGCGCAGGCGATCAGGGCGAGCGCCATGCCGCGAAATCGGCCGTGAGGGAGCGGATCGCGCATTGGGGCAGGCGTAAAAGGGGCCATGCGGCGAAACAAGCAGAGGTGCAGCCGTTGCATTGTTCGTTCGATCGAACTAACAATTGTTTCGTGAAAAGCGAACCTCTTCTCGATACCGCGATCGAACAATTCGGCCGTCATGGCTTCGAAGGGGCAAGCACGCGCCAGATAGCCAAGGCGTCGGGTGCGGCGATGTCCTCGATCACCTATCATTTCGGCGGCAAGGAGGGCCTGTACCTCGCCGCCGCGGACCGGATCGGCCAGGGCATATCGGAACTCCAGGCGCCGGTGTTCGCTGCTGCCCGGGCGGCGGCGATCGAATCGCGCGATCAGGCGGTGGAGTGGTTGCTCCGCCTGATCGACGGCTTCGCCCAGATGATGCTGCGCCCGGAAACGGAGACTTGGGCACGCTTCATCATTCGCGAGCAGCTCGATCCGACCGAGGCGTTCGAGCGCATCTATCGCGGCGCGATGGAGCCGCTGGCCGACACTTTCGTCGCCCTCCTGGCGGGTATCCGCACCGATCTCCCCGATCGCGAGGTCCGCGCCCTCGCGCTGCTGTTCTTCGGCCAGGCGCTGGTATTGCGTGCCGGTCGTGCCTCGGTCTGCCGGGTGATGGGCGTCGAGCGGATCGATGAGGACACCGCCACCTTGCTGCGCGCCCGATTGCGCGCGAACGTGCACTGCATCCTGATGGAGAAGCTGGTATGAACCGCCGCATCATCGTGTTGATCGTCGTTGCCGTCGCCCTTGTCATCGCCGGCATCGCGACCCGAGGCTTCGGTATCTTCCCGCGCGCCGGGGAGGGTGAGCTGACCCTGCACGGCAATGTCGATATCCGCGAGGTCGACATGGCCTTTCGTGTCGGCGGGCGGATCAGCGGTATCGCGGTGGAGGAGGGGGCAAAGGTTCGCCAGGGCCAGCCGCTTGCCACGCTCGACACCGCGACGCTCGACAGCCGGATCGGCCAGGCGGACGCCCAGCTCGCCCAGTCCCAGGCGCAGCTCGCCAAGCTACGCAACGGCAACCGCAGCCAGGATATCGCCCAGGCTCGCGCTCGTGTCGCCGCGGCGCAGGCAGTGATGGAGAATAGCGAGCGGGATTATCGCCGCCGCGAGCCGCTGGTCGGTCCCGGCGCGATCAGCCATGATGTCTGGGACAAGACCGTCGCCGACCGTGACCGCGCCCGCGCTCAGCTTGCCGAGGCTCGGCAGGGCCTGTCGCTGCTCGCGGCGGGATCGCGCATTGAGGATATCGACGCGGCCAGGGCGCAGGTCCAGGCGGCGGCCGAGGCGCGGCGCAATGCGGCGACGGACCTGTCGGACACACGGCTGGTCGCGGCAACGGCCGGGACGGTGGTGACCCGCGCACGAGAGCCGGGTGCGATCGTCCAGCCCGGCGAGACGGTGCTGACCCTGTCGATCGACCGGCCGCTGCGGGTGCGTGCCTATATCGATGAAACGGCACTTAGCCGGATCAGCCCCGGCATGGCGGTGCAGGTTACCGCTGACGGCAACCCCCGGACCTATCGCGGCACGATCGGGTATATTTCGCCGCGATCGGAATTCACGCCCAAGTCGGTCGAGACCGAGAGCCTGCGAACCGACCTGGTCTATCGCCTGCGCGTCATCGTGACCGATCCCGACGACGCGCTGCGCCAGGGCCAGCCGGTCACGGTGCGCGTGCCCGGCGCCCGCCCGGCGCATCGGAACTAGGCCGGTGGCTGACGCCGTCGCCAGCGCTGAAGGACTGGTCAAGCGCTTCGGCGCGGGCCATCCGGCGCTCGACGGTGTGAAGCTGTCGATCGTGCCGGGGCGGCTGACCGGACTCGTCGGGCCGGACGGCGCCGGAAAGACGACGCTCATCCGCATCCTTGCCGGACTGATGGCGCCTACCGAAGGCAGGGTCGAGCTGCTCGGAGGGGCGCCGGTCGATGCGCTTGGCGATCTCGGTTACATGCCCCAGCGCTTCGGCCTCTACGAAGACCTGACGGTGATCGAGAACCTGACGCTCTATGCGCGGGTCCGCGACCTGCCCGAGGACGAGCATCGGGCGACCTTTGACCGGTTGCTGGATTTCACCGACCTCAGGCGATTCCAGGACAGGCTGGCAGGCAAGCTGTCGGGCGGCATGAAGCAGAAGCTCGGCCTGGCCTGTGCGCTGGTGCGTACCCCGAAAGTGCTGCTGCTTGATGAACCCAGCGTCGGTGTCGACCCGGTGTCCCGGCGCGAGCTCTGGTCGATGGTTGGTGAACTGACCGGCGAGGGCATCGGTGTGCTCTGGTCGACCGCCTATCTCGACGAGGCTGAGAAATGCGACTGGGTGTATCTGCTCAGCGAAGGAAAGCTGCTGTTCGAGGGCCCGCCGGCCGACCTGACCGGCAAGGTGAAGGACCGGGTGATCCGCGTGACCGGGTTCGAGGAACGGCGGCGTCAGTTCCTGACTCATGCGCTCGATCGCGACGATGTGATCGACGGATCGATCCAGGGGCGGTCGGTTCGGCTTCTGCTCGCCAGGGACGTGGCGGTGCCCGATGCGGCGGCGTTCAATGCGGGGCCGAAGACCAAGGTCGGGAAAGCGGAGCCACGCTTCGAGGACGGCTTTATCGAGATACTGGGCGGTGGGCCGCCGGGGACGAGCGCGCTCGCCCATGCCTATCGCACGATCGAGCAGACCGAGACGCCGGCGATCGAAGCCAGGGGGCTGACCAGGCGCTTCGGCGATTTTACCGCCGCGCACGACATCGAGTTCGAAATCCCGCGCGGGCAGATCTTCGGGCTGCTCGGGCCTAACGGCGCGGGCAAGTCGACTACGTTCAAGATGCTGTGCGGGCTGCTGACGCCGACCAGCGGGACGGGATCGGTCGCGGGGAACGACCTGCGTCTGGCGCGGGCGGATGCGCGTGCCTCGCTTGGCTACATGGCGCAGAAATTCTCGCTTTATGGCGATCTCAGCATCCGGCAGAATCTCGATTTCTTCGCCGGCGCCTATGATCTCGACCGGGCGCGAGCAAGGCGCGCGATCGAGGAGATGATCCACATCTTCGCGCTGGGCGAGCATATCGACGAAAATGCCGGGCTGTTGCCGCTAGGCATCAAGCAGCGGCTCGCCCTGGCCTGCGCGGTGATGCATCAGCCCCCGGTGCTGTTCCTTGACGAGCCGACCTCCGGTGTCGACCCGGTGGCGCGACGGGAGTTCTGGACTCATATCAACGGGCTGGTCGAGAAGGGCGTGACCGTTCTGGTCACCACGCACTTCATGGACGAAGCCGAATATTGCGACCGGGTGACGCTGATCTACCGGTCGGAGCAGATCGCGACCGGCACGCCCGATGCGTTGAAGGCCGATGCAGCGAAGATCGCGGGCGTCGAGGACCCGACGATGGAGGATGCCTTCATCGCGCTGATCGAGCAATCGGATCGCAACCGCGATACGGTGCAAGCGGCATGAGCAAGGCGGGCATCCGCTTCGACCCGCGCCGGCTGGCGGCGCTGGTGCGCAAGGAGGGCACGCAGATCATGCGCGATCCCTCCACCTTCCTGATCGCCTTCGTCCTGCCGCTGATCCTGCTGTTCCTGTTCGGCTATGCGGTGTCGCTCGACACGCCGCGCACCCGCATCGCGCTTGTGCTGGAGGACAGCAGCGCGCCGGCCCTGGATCTTGCCCAGGCCTATCGGAACTCGCCCTATTTCGATGTGGCCATGGCAAGGTCGGTGGCTGACGTACGCGGCATGATGGTCGATGGCGCTGTCCGCGCGATCATCGTCATCCCGCAGGATTTCGGGAAAGGCGCGACACGCGGCAAGGCGCCCCCGATCCAGATCATCACTGACGGGTCCCAGCCCAACACCGCCAGTTTCGCGGCCGCCTATGGCGAGGGCGTGCGGGCGAGCTGGGCCGCCGCGGAGGGACCGGATGGAGGAGCGAGCCAGGTGGCGCCGCCGATCGGCGTCAACCCACGCTATTGGTACAATCCCGGCCTGCGCAGCCGTTTCTTCCTCGTTCCCGGTTCCATCGCGATCGTGATGACGATGATCGGAACCTTGCTGACCGCGCTGGTCGTCGCGCGCGAATGGGAACGCGGCACGATGGAGGCGATGATGGCGACGCCGATCAGCATGGCCGAGTTCATCGCCAGCAAGGTCATTCCCTATTTCCTGCTAGGCCTTGCCTCAATGGCGCTGTGCAGCGTGCTCGCGGTGGTCGCGTTCGGCGTGCCGTTTCGTGGATCGGTGGTCGCGCTGTTCGCGATCGCCTCGGCTTTCCTGATGCCGGCCCTGGGGCTCGGCCTGTTCATCTCGTCAGCCACCAAGAACCAGTTCGTGGCGAGCCAGGTCGCGCTGCTCGCCGCCTTCCTGCCTACCTTCCTGCTCTCCGGCTTCCTGTTCGAGATCGCGTCCATGCCCTGGCCGATCCGGCTCATCACCTATGCAGTGCCGGCGCGGTATCTGATCCCGTCGCTCCAGACGGTGTTCCTGGCGGGTGACCTATGGGCGCTGATCCTGCCGAACATCGCGATCATGCTCGGTTTCGGGGCGCTGTTCTTCTTCCTCAGCTTCCGGGCCACGCGCAGGAGTCTCGACTGATGCGGCGGCTTCGGGCGATGATCGTCAAGGAGATCTGGGCGGTGCTGCGCGATCCGAAGGCGCGGCTCGTGCTGGTGCTGCCGCCGTTGATCCAGCTTTTCATCTTCACCTTCGCCACCACGCTCGAAGTCCGCAATGTCGATATCGGGATCCTCGACCGCAGCAGCGGCGTGCACAGTGCGGAGATCGTATCGCGCATCTCGGGCAGCCCGAACTTCCGGACGATCCGCCGGCTGAACTCGCCCGAGGCACTGGAGCAGGCGGTCGACCGGCAGGAAGTGATCGCCGCCGTGGTGATCGACGAGGATTTCGACCGGGCGGTGACGGCCCACCAGCCGGCGACGATCGGCGTGGTGCTCGATGGCCGCCGATCGAACGCGGCGCAGATCGTCTCGGGCTATCTCTCGCAGATCGCGGGGAGCGTGGGTGCCGATCTCGCCCCGCGGTCGCAGGGGAGCGGGGATGCCAGCGGTGGCAGCGTCGTGACCAACTGGTACAACCCGTCGCTCGACTATATCTGGTTCACCCTGCCGTCGCTGGTCGCGATCATCACCTCGGTGGCGGGGTTGTCCATAACTTCGCAAACCATTGCGCGAGAGCGGGAGCTTGGCACGTTCGACCAGCTGATGGTCTCGCCGCTCCGCGTGCACGAGGTGCTGATCGGCAAGATGGTTCCGCCACTGCTGGTCGGGCTGTTCAACGGCACGCTCTACCTGATCGTCGCGCCGCTGATATTCGGGGTACCGTTCACCGGGTCGCTGATCCTCTTCTATCTCTCGCTGACCGCGTACATGCTCGCGCTGATCGGGGTGGGGATGCTCGTATCGGCAGCGTCGGCAACCCAGCAACAGGCGTTCCTCGGGTCCTTCCTGGTGACCACACCGCTGATCCTGCTGTCGGGCTATGCCAGTCCAATCGACAATATGCCGGGCTGGCTGCAGGTCGTGACCTACGCCAATCCCGCCCGTTATTTCCTGGTCATCGTCCAGGGCCTGTTCCTCAAGGCGATGCCGGCCGCCGCGGTGTTCCATCAGCTCTGGCCGCTCGTCATCATCGCCTGCGTCACCTTGAGCGCGGCCGCGTGGCTGTTCCGCGCCCGGATGGAGTGATCCCCATGCCTCGTTTCCCTGCCGTACTGCTCGCGGGCGCCGCGCTGGCCGGCTGCACCGTCGGGCCCGACTATAAACGGCCTTCGGTACCGTCGGGTGTGGGCTGGACTGAGCCCGGCACGCCTGGCGCGGTCGACCTAGCCTGGTGGGACCGCTTCGGCGACGCACAGCTTTCGGCGCTGGTCGCGCGCGCGATCGGGAACAGTCCCGACCTCGCCGAAGCCGAGGCGCGGCTTGCGGAGGCGCGTGCGAATCGCCGTGCGGTGGCGGGCACGCGCCTGCCCTCGGTGACGGCAAATGGATCGGCGACCGAGAATGTGCTGAGCAGGAATGGGCAACTGCCGATCGGTGAGATTCCCGGTTTCCAGCGCGAGTTCCGCCTGTTCGACGGCGGTTTCGACGCGAGCTGGGAGATCGACCTGTGGGGGCGCCATGTCAGGCAGGGCGAGGCGGCGGCGGCGCGGGAGGAAGCGGCGCTGTTCGCGCGCCGCGACGTGATGCTTTCGCTGATCGCCGAGGTGGCGCGCAACTATCTCGACCTGCGAACCGCGCAGGCCAATGCCGCGACGGCCCGGGCGACCGCTGACGCTGATGCCGATCTCGCGCGGCTCACCCGGTTGCGTTTCGGCGCGGGTGAGGCCTCGCGGCTGGATGCGGAGACTGCGGAGGGCGCGGCGCGCGCAAGCGCCGCCGCCGTGCCGGATGCCGAGGCGAACGCGACGGCGGCGGCGTATCGCATCGCGACGCTCGTCGGTTCGACGCCGGAGGAGGTTGGTGCCACGTTGCGTATGCCAGCGCCGTTGCCGATCAGCCCGGACGAGATATTGGTCGGCGTGCGATCCGACCTGCTTGAGCGTCGCCCTGACGTTCGCCAGGCCGAACGAGAGCTTGCGGCGGCGACGGCGGATATCGGGGTCGCCACGGCCGACTTGTTCCCGCGCTTTAGCTTGTTGGGTGGCATCGGTCAGCAGGCGCGCAATCCAGGCGACCTGTTCTCGGCCGACAGCATGCGGTTGCAGGTCGGGCCGAGCGTCTCCTGGCCGATCTTTTCGGGTGGCACGATCCGCGCGCAGATCCGCGCCGCCGACGCACGCGGGCAGGGCGCGGCAGCGCGTTACGAGAAGGCGGTGCTCGGCGCGCTGTCGGACAGCGAGACGGCGATCAACCGGTTCCTGAATGCGCGAATCGGGGCGCAGGAGGCGGCGGCTGCGCTGGTCCGCGAGCGTTCCGCTTTCGCGCTGTCCGAGCAGCGTGTGGCGAGTGGCGAGGACGACCGGCTCGCGCTGGCACGGGCACGCAAATCGCTCCTCGTCGCTGAGCGGCGGTCGAGTGACGCAGCGGCGGGCAAGGCGCAGGCGGCGGTTGCGCTGTTCAAGGCGCTCGGCGGCGGCTGGAGTTAACGCGGTATCGCATGCTCCTGACCGGCACCGCTGGTTTTCAGTCCACCGCCTCGCATTGGACGATCGTTTCTCCGGGAGAGTCTTTCGGGCTATTGCGCTGCGCCTGCACGAGCGTTGCGCTTGTACCTCTGACTGACCATGTCAGGCTCTTGCCGGGGGTGATGCCGTCGTCCGTCCTGTATGGGCCGCCCGAGGCGCCGTCTGCGGCGAGCAGTGCCATCGTCTTGCCGGCGGCGGTCAATCGCGCAGTGCCATCGTCGGCACCATAGACGACCTGGACCATGAGATCCTTGCCACAGGCAAAGCGATCGGGCGTATCGTCGTCGGCCGCGTCGGCGTTCGCCGTCGTGTTGCGCGCGTCCGCCTTGGCCTCGTTGGCGATATTGTCTTCGACCGAATCCTGCTCGTTTTGCAGTTCGGTCTCGACCACGGCCTCGCTGGGCTGATTGGCGCTATCCGCCGCATCGGATGCCGGAAGTCGGCACCCGGCAAGCAGCGTGATCGCGAAGCCTGCAAGCAAGAGGCGCATTGATTGTCTCCCTAGGCCCTCGATATCCAGTGAACGAGCGCTCGGGTAAAGACCGTTAATGCGCGTCGACCGGCGCGGCGCCTGCCTGCTTCGGCGGGCGGCAGAAAGGCACCATCACCAGGGCGGCGATAAACAGCCACGCCATGATCCGGAACACATCGTTGAAGGCGAGGGTCAGCGCCTCGCGGCCGACGATCCGGCCCATCACCGCTTCAGCCATCATCATCGCGCGAGCCGGGTCGGGTGTCATCGTCTGCATCATGCGCGCGAGGTTGCCGAGCGTATCGGTGGCGATCCGTGAGGAACTGCCCAGCGCTTCGCCGATCCGCAGGGCGTGGAGACGGCTCATGTCCTGAAGCCAGGTCGTGACCAGCGCGATGCCGATGGCGCCGCCGAGATTGCGCATCAGGTTGAACAGCCCGGATGCATAGCGCAGTTCCGGCCCGGCAAAGCCGTTGAGGGCAAGGCCGACGCTTGGGACGATGCACAGCATGATCGCGAAGCTGCGCACTGCTTGCGGCACCAGCAGCGCGGCGAAACCCCAGTCGGGCGTCATGTAGGAAAAGAGCCACAGGCCCGCCGCGAACAGGCTCAGGCCGAAGGTGATGATGATCCGCTGGTCCACCCGTTGCGACAGGGCGGCGGCGATCGGCACGCCGCAGAACTGAACGACGCCAGCGATGAATACCGTCGTGCCGATCTCGCTGGCGTTGTAGCCGCGCACCCGGCCGAGGAAGAGCGGCACGAGATAGGTGCCGGCATAGAGGCCGAAGCCGATCACCAGGTTGAAGGCGCAGGCGAAGACGAACGTCGGTTTTCGGAAGGGAGAAAGCTTCACGATCGGGCTGCTCGACCGGAGAGAGCGTTCGAGGAACAGCAGGAAGGCGATGAACGCGACCCAGGCCGCGGCGGCGATGCCGGTGTCGCCGAACCAGTCGTTCTTCGGCCCCTCCTCAAGCACATATTCGAGGCCGGCGAGGAATACCGCCATCGAGGCGAGATGGACCCAGTCGATCCTCCTCAGCATCGACAGGTCGGCACGGTCGACCTTGATGACCGCGATCGCGAACAGGGTGACCAGCGTGCCGGGCAGGACGTTGACGTAGAACACCCAGCGCCAGCCCGCCGCATCGGTGATCCAGCCGCCGAGCGTCGGCCCGAGCGTGGGGGCGAGGACGGAGACCATGCCGAGGATGGCGGGGATCATCGCACGCTGCTTGCCCTCGAACATCGCGAAACCGGTGGCGAAGACAGTGGGGATCATCGCGCCGCCGACGAACCCCTGAAGCGCGCGGAAGGCGATCATCGATTCGATGCTCCACGCCAGGCCGCACAGGGCGCTCGCGACGGTGAACAGCCCAGCCGAGAGCGCGAACAGCCAGCGAGTCGACATCGACTGGGCGAGGAAAGCGGCGAAGGGGATCATCACCAGCTCCGCCATCAGATAGGCGGTCTGGACCCAGCTTATCTCGTCCGGCCCGGCGGAAAGGCCGGCCTGCACCTCGTTGAGCGAGGCGGCGACGATCTGGATGTCGATCAGCGCCATGAACTGGCCGAACGCCATCACCCCGAAGATCAGGAATTTCCGGACATCGGGAAGCGCCATGGGATCGATCGGCGCACCGACGACAGGAGGGGGTGACATCGGTGCTTGTCCTTGGCAGCCTTTATATTATATGCATCATATAAAGGAGATCGACAAGGCCATGCGCTACGACAGCGATCACAAGAGCGAGACCAGGCGGCGTGTCCTGAAGGAGGCGGCGCGGGAAATCCGGGCCAAGGGTCCCGGGGGTGTCGGCGTGGCCGGGATCATGGCGCGGGCGGGGCTTACCCATGGCGGCTTCTACGCGCATTTCGATTCGAAGGAGGCGCTGGTCGCCGCCGCCATCGAGACGATGTTCGAAAGCGCCGGACGCCGCTTCGACGCCACGGCCGCCGGCGACGATCCGCGCGCGGCCCTGCGCGCCTATGTCGATTTCTATCTTTCGCCCGGGCATCGCGACGCGCGCGAGCATGGTTGCCCGCTGCCGGCGCTGTCCGGCGATCTCGCGCGGCTCGATCCGGAGGCGCGGACACGTTTCGGCCAGGGGGTGGCAGGGTTGACCGGGCGGCTGGCCGATGCGCTCGACCGGCACGGTATTGCCGATTCCGAGGCCGCGGGCGGATCGATGCTCGCCGAGATGGTCGGCGCGGTGACCCTGTCACGCGCGGTTGCCGATCCCGCCCAGTCCGATGCGATCCTCGACCGGGCCAAGGCCTCGGTGATCGCCCGCTTCTCGCTCGGGGAAACGCAATGACCGATACGATCGACCGGACCGCGATGAGCGGCATCGAGCAGTTGCGCGCGATGATCGCGACTGACGCGCAGCCGCCGATCGGCAGGACGATGGATTTCTCGCTGGTCGAGATCGACGAAGGCCGCGCGGTGTTCGAGGGCAATCCCGACATGCGCGTCTACAATCCGATCGGCAGCGTGCATGGCGGTTATGCCGCGACCCTGCTCGATTCCGCCTGCGGCATCGCCGTGCATTCGAAGCTGGCGCCGGGCCAGGGCTATACCACGCTTGAATTGAAGGTGTCCTATGTGCGCGGCATGACGGTCGATACCGGCGTGGTGCGGGCCGAAGGTGTAGTGATCAGCATGGGGCGCCGCGTCGCTTTCGCCGAGGCGAAGCTGACCGACGCCTCGGGCAGGATCCTCGCCACGGCAACCTCCACCCTGCTGGTGATCTCATGAACATGGCGGCGACGATCGACGTGCCGGTCGATGCGAAGCGGCGATTCAGGGTCAGCCGCAATCCGCTGGTCGCGGCGGCGATCGCGCTGGTGATCGCGGTGGCTGGTATCGCCTGGCTGCTGTCGCCGCGCACGGCCGAAAGCACCGACAACGCCTATCTCAAGGCCGACAGCAGTTCGGTCGCGCCCAAGGTCGGGGGGCTCGTGTCGGCGGTGCTGGTGCGCGACAACCAGCCGGTGAGGGCGGGCGACCCGCTCGTGCAGATCGATGCGCAGGAATTCGACGCGAAGCTCGCGGCCGCCCGGGCGGCAGTGGCGGATGCCGATGCTGGCGTGGCGACGGCACGAGCGGCGCTGGCGGGGCTCACCGCCGATGAAGGTCTTGCCGCGGCTCAGGTGCGCGCCGCCCAGACGTCGATTCAGTCAGCCGATGCCGAATATGGCCGTGCCTCCGCAGACCGCGATCGTTTCGAGACGCTGGTGGCGCAGGGGTTCGTCACCCGACGCGATGTCGAGCGTGTCCGGGCGACGGCGGTCGGCGCCGCGTCTGCCCGCGACCGCGTCCGCGCCGATCGCGATGTGACGAGCGAGCAGGCGGCGGTGACTCACGCGCGTCGGCCGGTGCTGTTGGCGCAACTCGCCCAGGCCGAAGCCGCGGCGGTGCGGGCGCGGGCGGCGCTCGATCTGGCACGGCAGGATCAGGGGCACACCATCATCCGCGCGCCGATCGACGGTGTGGTAGGCAATCGGCAGGTGCAGACCGGCGACTATGTCCAGCCCGGATCGCGGCTGCTGACGCTGGTGCCGTCGCAGGCGCTTTATGTCGTCGCCAATTTCAAGGAGACCCAGACGCGGGCAATGATTCCCGGGCAGGTCGCGGCGATCAAGGTCGATGCGCTGGACGGCGACACGCTGACCGGCAAGGTCGAGAGCTTCGCGCCGGGGTCGGGATCGGAGTTCACGCTGCTGCCGTTCGAGCCGGGCTCGGGCAATTTCACCAAGATCGTCCAGCGCGTGCCGGTGCGGATCAGGCTCGATCCGGGTCAGCCGGCGATGGCGCGGTTGCGGCCGGGACTGTCGGTGACGGCGAAGGTAAGCCTGCGGTGATGCTTCTGCCTCTCCTTCTGTGGGAGAGGGAGAAATGGGGGCATCTCCATGATTGCCTCTCCTGAAACCGATCGGTCGGGCTGTAGCGCCGCAATCGCGCGCGTCAGCATTGCACCGATGTGCCGAAGGGGCTTAGGTTCGCGCAAAATCCGGGGGACCAGATGCGCAGCCTGTTCAGATTGAAGACCATCGTCGCGGGCGAGGAGCAGCCCGAGCATCAGCGCCTCGCGCGGACTCTCTCCTGGCCGCATCTCGTCGCGATGGGCGTCGGTGCGATCGTCGGCACCGGTATCCTGACGCTGATCGGCGTCGGGGCCGATCGGGCCGGGCCGGCAGTGCTGCTGAGCTTCGCCGTCGCCGGGGCGATCTGCGCCTGTGCTGCGCTCTGCTATGCCGAAATGGCGACGATGATCCCGGCGTCGGGCAGTGCCTATACCTACAGCTATGCCGCGCTGGGCGAGATCATCGCCTGGGTGGTCGGATGGAGCCTGATTCTCGAATATTCGCTGGTGGTGTCGACCGTCGCGGTCGGCTGGTCGGGTTATGCCGTCGGGTTCCTGAAAGGGCTCGGCGTGATCCTGCCTGACGCGATGACTCACGGACCGTCGCTTGAAGGAAGCCTGGCCGATCACAGCCTGCATCTCGCCAATGCCGGCATCAACGTGCCGGCGATCCTGATCATCGCGGTGGTGGCGGGGCTGCTGATGCTCGGCACGAAGGAGAGCGCGCGCCTGAACTCGGCGCTGGTGATACTGAAGATCGTGACGCTGGCGCTGTTCGTGGCGGTGGCGCTGCCGCATTTCGACGCCGCCAACCTCCACCCCTTCGCGCCGAGTGGTTATGGCAGCGTCGCCGACGATCACGGGGTGAAATATGGCGTGATGGGCGCGGCCGCGATCATCTTCTTCGCCTTTTACGGCTTCGACGCGATCTCGACGGCGGCGGAGGAGGCGAAGAACCCCGACCGCGACCTGGCGATCGGTATCGTCGGATCGATGGTCGCCTGCACCCTGATCTACATCATCGTCGCCGCGGCGGCGGTGGGCGCGGTGCATTACACCGTCTTCTCGAAGAGCGCCGAACCGCTCGCGCTCATCCTGCGGGAACTGGGCAGCGGCGGCGTGGCGACGGTGGTCGCGGCCGCCGCAGCGATCGCGCTGCCGACGGTGCTGCTCGCCTTTCTCTACGGGCAGAGCCGGATCTTCCTGGTGATGGCGCGCGACGGCTTCCTGCCGCCGGCGCTTGCCGAAATCTCGACGCGCGGCACGCCGGCGCGGATCACGGCGGTGACGGCGATCTTCGTGGCTATCCTTGCCGGGCTGCTGCCGCTCGACGTGATCGCCTCGCTCGCCAATGCCGGGACGCTGTGCGCCTTCGTCGCGGTGGCGACCTGCGTGCTGGTGCTGCGCCGGCGCAGCCCCGGGGCGCGGCGGCCGTTCCGCACGCCGCTTGCCTGGGTGGTGGCGCCCGCCGCGATCCTCGGCTGCTGCTATCTGTTCATGAGCCTGCAGCGGGTGACTCAGATATCGTTCCTGATCTGGAACGGGATCGGGCTGCTGGTCTATTTCCTCTACGCACGGATGCGCTCGCTTGAGGGGCGGGCATAGGGGCGTCTTGCCGCGGCTCAGCCGGGCAGGCGGGGGGCGTTCTCATTGGTCACGAGGCGGCAAAGCTCGACGCGGCGATTGATGTCGAGCTTGGCGAAGACTCGCCGCAGATGCGTGGATACGGTCCAGTGGCTGATCCGCAACGTCTGGGCGATCTCCTTGTTGGACAGGCCGCATGTCACCAGCTGCGCGATTTCCCGTTCCCGCAGCGACAGCAACTCGCTGGTGGGCGCGGGCTTGTGAACGGTCGGGGTCGCCCGGCGCCCGGCGATCACTCGTTCCGTTGCGTTGATTACCCAGTTCTCGGGCTCTCGCGCGCGGAGGCTCGCTGACATTGATCCGTCCCCGCTAATAGTTAATCAGAAGAGTGATGCCTTTGCTGCGCGCGCAGCCGGCCTGAACGAAACGACATTGTTATCGATCAATCCCGGTTGTTTGCGCAATCCCAACGACTCAGCGCTTGTCAGCCAATCGTCGCATGCGTCGACAATAGCTTCAAGTAGAGATTCGAAATCAATTCGCACCGTTGTGAGGAGATAATCCTCCGCCAGCCAGCGTAATATATCACGCCCGGTGACCGCCATACGACTGCGCTGAGATGTTACGGGGATTTCGTGGAGATAGCGCTTCATTACTTCCTCCAGCACGTCCCAACCGCTATCTGCACCGAACAGATTGACGATATCTGGCGAACCGAGAATGTCGAACGCTTCCTGGAGTAGCGAGAGGACTTCACTGCGCAGCACGGCGACATGGCCGTAGGAGACGTGTTTGAGATTCTGGCGCAGGTCCAGGCCTGAACGCCGCACCACCGCCATGCTGCCGAACGTCTCGCGCCCGCCATCGGGACGCAGCACTTCCGACACGCGCTTGTCTTCGAAGAAACGCGATACGTGCTGGCAGAAGGTGCTGAGCAAGGCGTGGAAGGCGATGTTCGGCTCGGCACCGGCGGGCGGCAGGGATTCGGTATAGCCGAACACCTTGCGATAGACCGACCGCCGCTCGCGCTGGGTATAGCGCAACACCCGTTTGCGATCGAACTGATAGAGCGCCAGCGCGCCGGGCCCGTCCGAAAGCCGCACCTCGCCCGACTGGAAGAGTTGCTGAAGCTTGAGCACGGCGCGGAACACGCCGGCGCGCTCGTGCTGGTAGATATAATAGAGATCGCCGACCGCCGCCAGGCGCTCGCGGCTGATCTGGTCGTCATAGGTCGGCACCAGCCCGACCGGTCGAACTTCGTCGAGCCGCGACGCGACATTGTCGCCGAGGCCAATCAGGCGGGCGAGGCCGTTGTCGCTGTCGGGTGCACCGGGATCCGGCTTCAGCGCGTCCATCAACAGTGCCTCGGCATCGCTGATATACTGGTTGATCAGCTCGGCCTGGGCAGGCGTCTTGGCCAGCTCGTCGCGGGCGTCGCGCACCATCGTCGAGCGAAGGGCCTGCAAGGATGCAAGCAGATCGTTGAGTTCACCCAGGGTTTTCGGATTGTTGGCCATGGCGGTCTCTCCGGTGCGTTGATCGATCAGGCGGTGGCGGAATAGTGGGCGCGCGGGTTTCCGCCGAGTTCCCCGGCATTGTCGGCGGCAGCGGTCAGGTAGCCGGTCAGCTCGACCAGCTGCTGGTGCGCGCCCAGTCGCGCGATGCCCATGCTGCGCGCCGCATGCTTGAAGCAATTGGCTGCCTCGGCCAGCGCGGCCAGCTCAAGAGCGAGGAGCACGGCTTCGCTCTGGCGCAATTCAGCGGCACGGTTGCCCGCCTGTGCAAAGGGCCGCGCGACGCTGTCCACCCAGCGAAGGAACTGGCCGATGGACAATTGGGTCCTCGTCCCCTTGCCATGCGACAGGAACTGGACTTCCTGTTCGTCCATGTCGGTGCCCGATTGCTCCAGCGCGGCTTCAAGCAGATCCACGCTGGTCAGCGCGCAGGTGAGCTGCGCCTCGAGACGCGCGGCGTAGAGGCCGAGGCGATAGCGGTGCGGGTCGCGGATGAGGCGCCCGCCCATCGAGGCGAGCAATTCCAGCAGATTGGCAAGCTCGGCACGCAGTTCCTCGTCCTCGACCAGGCTTGTCGGGGCACACACCTCTTCGTCGCGGAAGGTCGACAGCCAGGCGATGATTCTCTCGATCCCGTCGCCGGGGACGAGGGAGAATGTCCGCGCCTTGGGAAGCGCCTCGCCTTCCTGCAGATACTCCAGGATCGCGAGCACCAGCCGGTGGAACTGGAAGGTCGCGCGAGCGGCGTTGATCCCCATCGGGTCGCGCGCGCTGGCGACCAGGCCATTCAGCTCATCGCGAATGGCGGCGCGCTCGCGCGGCGGGCCGGCTTCGGCACCCCGCGCAAGTTCGAAACGGGTGGTGACGGGCAGCCGGCCGATAATGTCCTCGACCGCGTCACTTTCTGCCTGGAGCAGATCGGCATTCACGCGCTGGCCGCCGCGCAGCAGATCGGAATCGCCACTGGCACCGCGCGTCACGGTCCGCCGGTCGGTACGGTAATAGACGCGGTATCCGTCCTGTTCCCTGAAGGCGAAATTGTTCCTGAGTGCATCGATCAGGCGCTGCCGCTTGACCTCCACGGTGCCGGTGTCGCCGAGTGTCGGGAAGCCGGCGGTGTTGAGCGAGGCGGCCATCTGGTCGGTCACCGTCGCGAAGGCGCCCGAGCTGCGCCCGCGGGCAACCGAACCCCCTCCTTCCGAGATCATCGTGGCGAGGGTGATGCCGAGTTCCTCGACCGCAACGGCGGTTGCGTTGTCTTCCGGTTCCATGGTGCCTGTCTCCTTCGCGTCGATGCTGTGCGAAAAGTCTCTCGCCGCCTCGGCGAGGGACCCCGTCGAAGCCTTTATTGTGTCGAATTGGCTTTCCAGATCGGCCCACAGGCGCTGGAGCTTCGGCTGGGCGGACTTGCCCGAGACTTCGTCGAGCTGGCTGTCGAATTCGACGATGAAGTCGATGCTCAGGACGCTGTCGCCCAACGCCTCATGCAGCGACAGATAGGCCGCGATCGCCTCGCCATGGCCGCCTTCCGCAAGGCTCTCGATTGCCGTCGTCGAGTGATGCTCCGCATTTGCCAGTCCCTCGCGGGCGGTTGCCAGCAGCCGCGTCTCGTTGCCCCTGCTCAGTTTCGCGACCATCTGGCGCGCTGCCTTCGCCAATTGGCGAAGGGCGAACAGCTCCTGCCCGAACCGCTCTCGCGCGGCGCTGGTGAAGGGGTCGTCCTCCATCGTCAGCACCTCCCCAGCGCATCGTAGAAGTTGCGGTGGATCGTGGCGGGCGAGACCCGTGCCCAGGCGAGCGCCTGGCGCGCCGCCGCGATGAGGAAGCGTTCGGGAAGGATGCCGGTATCTGTGCCGGTCTGAAGCCGCTCGGCGGCCTCACGCACCAGCTCGGCATGCTTCGGCTCGAACCGGATGACATCGGCGAGTGCCTTGCCGCCATATTCGTCGAAGCTTTCGAAACAGATCGCATCGAGCACCGCATCGATCTGCTCGGGCAGCCGCGCCCGCACCCATTGGGGTACGGGCTTCCAGGCGCTCGCCGGATACAGCGCGTCCCAGGCGCGGCGAAAGGCGGCTGCGTCGCCGGCGAAGCCGATGCGCTCGAGCAGGCGGATGTTGAGCGGGACGCGAATGATCGGGGTGGGATGCACCGCCTCGTCGTTCCACGCCGCCGTCGAGGCGCGCGACCGGCCGACCACGTCCATCAGCGCGCCGACATAGGCAGGCCCGATCAGCAACAGGCCGGAGAGATCGGCATAGGTTTCCTTGTGCCAGCGCTGCCATACCTCGGCATTGCGCGCCGGGAGCCTGTGCGCGGCGAAGGAGGTGGCGATGCGCCGGGGCATCAGGTCCCACAGGCCGAGATCGCTCTGGAGGTTGTGCGACACCTCATGCGGCACCGCGCCCAGCGACCAGGGATTGAGCAGCCGGTGATACGGCACCTTGACCAGAGGGAAGGGGTTGAGCTGCTGCCCAAGCTTGCTGAGCCGCACGCCCCGCCGGAACGTGGCCGGACCGAAGCCGGTCTCCATATAGGTGAGCGGGGAAGGCGACGGGATCGAGCGCGCCTTGCCGAGCCCCATGTACACTGCCTGGTAACAATCGAGCGCGATTCGATCGAGTGCGCCGAGCCAGGGCGCGAACGATCCGGTGCGCTGGCCGAAGACGTTCAGGTAGAATTCCCAGATCTGTTCTGTCTCCCGCGCGCGGGTCTCACTGCGTTCCTTGAGATTGAGCAAGGTGGCGCGCCCCTTGTCGCCGGCGCCGGCGAGATCGCGGGCATGCAGTGCGAGGTCGCGTTCCTCGACCTGCTGGCGTCGCCGGGCAGCGTCGATCAGCGCGTTGACCGTCTTGAGGTGGGAGCGGTCGGGCGCATTCGGGCCGCGGCCGAACTCGCCCTCACGGAAGGGGCGCATGCCGCTCACATAGCGGTCGGCATTCACTGCCGTCCGCCAGGCGAAATAGGGCAGCGCGCTGGCCCCGCCGGCCGGGTCGGGCGTGCCGGTGACGGCGCCTGCTCCCGCGCCGGTGGCCATGCCCGCCGCCACGGCGTCGAGGTCGAGAAAGGCCATGGCGCTCACGGTGCCAGCTCGGCCTGGCGTTTGCCGCTGCTCTTCTTGCCGGTGGCCACGACCGCCGCCACCGTCGCCAGCATCTTGAACGCCGGGGAAAGGTCGGAGGCGACGACCGCGTTGACGGCCTTGGCGAGGGCTGACGTGTTGACCTGATCGACGATACCGAGTTCGGTCGCGGCCGAGGCCACCGCCGAGGCTACCACGGCACTGATGACGGTGCCGTCCAGCGTGCCGCCGCCATCGGACGAACTGATCAGGCTGACGATCTGCTGGATAAAACTGCTGCTGGCCAGGTTAGCCAGTCTGTCGACTACCTCCGGCATCACGCCGCCACCGGGATAGACGATCGGCAGCATCGCCCTTCTGAAGGATGCCGGCGCGCGATTGCGGATCAGCGCGATCGCCTGTTGCCGCGCACGCGCGCGGTCTTCGGCACCCTTCACGCGTTGTTGCGCGCGGTCGGTCCTGGTGCGGTCGACACCAATGGCCGCCTGCTTGTTGGCGCGGCTCCGTTTCGAGGTCGGGTCCATCGCATGGTCGGCCTCCGATTCGGATGACATGCCCCGTTGCAGGCGCGTGATCGCGTCCGTGGCGGCTCGGCGCAGCGACGCGAGCTCGTCGGCGCGGACTCCGGGCGTGGCGCCGTTCGGCCGCGCGGCGTCGATCGGGACAGGCGGCGTTTGCGGACCGGGCACCATCCATCGCGGAGCAGGCCGTGCTGTCGTCGGGAGGGCGGGGCCGCGTCCAATGCCGGCCATCGGCATGGTCGGTGGGCGGGGGCCGATCGCCGGACGGGGACCCGCCGGGGTCGTCATCGTCGGCGCGGGCCGTGTTGCCGGGCCGCGCGTATCGAGTTGCGCCAGCGTTCCAAGTATCTGCTTCAGGCCGGTAAGCGCCGTACGCAGTTGCGGGTCTGCGCGACCGGCTGGCGTCGCCGCCACGGCGAAGCCTGTGGCGGCGAGCTGATGCGCGCCCGCTTCGGCGCGGTGGACATCGGCGAGGAAACGGTGCCGCGCGATGGGCGTGGCCTTGCTCCAGGAGGCGGCGCGCCATTGCTTCAGGCGCGCTGCCTGCTGTCCAAGCGCCTTTGCCTGGGCCATCAGGGCAGGTGTCGTCGGGACCGGGTTTGCCATTGCTACCCTCCGCAAGTCAGCATTCGGGGACAGGCGGTGCGGGGGATCGCCCGCGCCGCCCTGCGCGCCTCAGAAGAAGCGCTCGGCGCCGGCCACGGCCCGACGATCGATGCCGCGCTTCTTCGCCGCATTCTGCGCGAGCGCCTTGGCGATCGACTGGGGATTGGCCAGGGTGCGGCTGGCATGCCGTGCCATCACCCGCACCGCGGTCTTCGGCGTCACCGGCCGGCCGGTCTGGGCCTTTTGGGTGAGCGTCGCCACGGTCTTCTTCTGGATGGTCGGCAGCATGCGGATCAGCGCCTTGGCGCGGGGATCGCCGGTGGCGGACAGGCGGCGCGCGACATCGCTACCCGCCTTGGCGAGCACCGGTACGACTGCCCGCACTGGCAGAGGGGCGCGGCTGGCGATCGTCACGGTGATGGCGGAGCCGAACATGCCGGCATCGTTCGGGTTCGCCCTGGTCGCCGCGACCGCCATCGATTCCGACAGCTGATCGTCGTCGCGGGAGACGCGCACCGGCGCATTCAGCTCGTCCTCGGTCTCGCCCTCTTCCTCGCCCTCCATCTGCTTGACGAAGCCGCCGAGCTTGCTGCCGAGCATGGCGCCCGCCGGGCCGCCCAGCGCGCCGCCGATCACCGATCCGATCTGCGGGGCGAATTTCTTGGCGATCGGCGCGACGACCTTCGCCGCTTTCTTGGCCGCGTCCCAGATCTTGCCGAAGAATTCCTCGCCTTCCTGGTCGCCGAAGGGATCGAAGCCTTCGCCTTCGAGCTCGCCTTCCCAGTAATTGTCGGCGGCGCCAAATTGGTCGAAGCCGTCGCCATATTGGTCGCTCAGCTGATCGAAGCCGTCGCCAGCGAAATCCTCGAAGTCGCCGCCAAAGCCCTCGCCTTCATATTCGGCATTCATGAAGCCATAGCCGCCGACCTCGTTCAGCTCGAACGGGTCGCCTTCCAACTCGCCGAAATTCTGCTGGTTCTCGTACATGGCTCGCCTCCTCGCGAAATCTCGACCCGCAGGGGGTCCGGCGCGGGTCTGCTCCCAGGTCCGCGAGAGGATATGACCATGTTCAGGTGGTCCGCCGGTAGTCGCGTGCATCGACTACCATAAGTGGGGTAGCATGTTTGCCGGCGAGCGCGGCTGTCAGGGCCAAGCCAGGCCCGGGGTCGGGCGAGGTCAGCCGGCGCAGACCAGGGCGAGGATTTCGTCGCCCGAGGGTTGTTCGTTCAACGGCTGGGTGAAGGGCTTGGCCGGGTCGGGCTTCCTGACGCCGGTCTGCACGCCCTTGTCGTAGAGTTCGGCACGGCCGATCGTGATCAGCTTGCTCTGGCAATCGAGCATCACGTCGGCGATCGCGTAGCGCGGATCGCCGATCTTGCCCGCGCGCAGGCGGAAATAGCGCAGCGTGCCCGATGTCTTGATGCTGTCCGTCGCGACGGCGCTGGCATAGCCGTCCGCCGTGACGAAATCCTTCCATTGCTCCGCCGCCGCAGCGACGGGAACGGCGGCGACCGCCAGGGCCAGAGACCAGACGATCGCCGTTCGCATCATGTCTTCCTCAGGCAGCCAGCTTGCGCAGCACATACTGCAGAATGCCGCCGTTGAGGAAATACTCCAGCTCGTTGACGGTGTCGATCCGGCAGCGGGTCAGGAAGGTTTCCGTCCGCCCGTCGGCACGGGTGAGGATCACCTCGACATCCTGGCGCGGGCGGATGTCCGCGACGTGCTGGATGGTGAAGCTTTCCGACCCGTCCAGGCCAAGCGTCTGGCGCGTCACCCCTTCCGCGAACTGCAGCGGGAGCACGCCCATGCCGACCAGGTTCGAGCGGTGGATTCGCTCGAAGCTCTCGGTGATGACGGCGCGCACGCCGAGCAGGTTGGTGCCCTTCGCCGCCCAGTCGCGCGACGAACCGGTGCCATATTCCTTGCCGGCGATGACGACGAGCGGCGTGCCATCGGCCTTGAAGCGCATTGCGGCGTCGTAGATCGGCATCACTTCGCCTTCATACTTCGACATGCCGCCTTCGACGCCGGGGACCATCTCGTTGCGGATGCGGATATTGGCGAAGGTGCCGCGCATCATCACGTCGTGGTTGCCACGGCGCGCGCCGTAGGAGTTGAAGTCGGCGCGGCTGACCTGATGTTCCTGCAGATAAGTGCCGGCCGGGCTGTCCGCCTTGATCGAGCCTGCCGGGCTGATGTGGTCGGTGGTGATCGAATCGCCGAGGATCGCGAGCGGGCGCGCCTCGATGATGTCGGTGACCGGTGCCGGGGTCATGGTCATGCCCTCGAAATAGGGCGGGTTGGCGACATAGGTGGAACCGGCGCGCCAGGTATAGGTGTCCGATCCCTCGACCTCGATGCCGCGCCATTTTTCGTCGCCGGCATAGACGTTGCCGTAGCGCGAGCGGAACATGGTGTCGTCGATATTGGCGCCCATCACCTCGGCGATCTCGGCGTTCGAGGGCCACACGTCCTTGAGGAAGACGTCCTCGCCGTTCGAGCCCTTGCCCAGCGGCGTCTCGACCATGTCCTCGGTCACCGTGCCCTTGATCGCATAGGCGACGACCAGCGGCGGCGAGGCGAGGAAGTTGGCGCGCACGTCGGGAGAGACGCGGCCTTCGAAGTTGCGGTTGCCCGACAGCACCGATGCGGCGACGATGTCGTTCTCGTTGATCGCGGTCGACAGCTCGCTGGCGAGCGGGCCCGAATTGCCGATGCAGGTGGTGCAGCCATAGCCCACCAGGTTGAAGCCGAGGGCGTTGAGGTCCTCGGTCAGGCCGGCCTTGTTGAGATAGTCGGTGACGACCTGCGAGCCGGGGGCGAGCGAGGTCTTGACCCAGGGCTTCGACGTCAGGCCGAGCGCGCGCGCCTTGCGGGCGACGAGACCGGCGGCGACCAGCACCGAAGGGTTGGAGGTGTTGGTGCAGCTCGTGATCGCGGCGATCACCACGTCGCCGTCGCCGATATCGTCCGGACGGCCCTCGACCGCGGCGCGGACCGGCTGTTCCTTGTGATAGACCTTGAACAGGTCGCCGTTGAACACCTCGTCGACCTTATTGAGCGAGACCCGGTCCTGCGGGCGCTTCGGGCCGGCGAGGCTTGCCTGGACGCTGCCCATGTCGAGTTCGAGCGTATCGGTGAAGACCGGATCGACGCTGTCGGCGTCGTGCCACAGGCCCTGCGCCTTGCAATAGGCCTCGACCAGCTCGACCGTCTCGTCGGGACGCGCGGTGAGCTTCAGATACTCGATCGTCTTGGCGTCGATCGGGAAGAAGCCGCAGGTCGCGCCATATTCGGGCGCCATGTTGGCGATGGTCGCGCGATCGGCGAGGGTCATCGAATCCAGGCCCGGGCCGTAGAATTCGACGAAGCGGCCGACCACGCCCTTGGCGCGGAGCATCTGGGTGACGGTCAGCACGAGATCAGTGGCGGTGATGCCCTCGTTCATCGCGCCGGTCAGCTTGAAGCCGACGACTTCGGGGATCAGCATCGAGACCGGCTGGCCAAGCATCGCCGCCTCCGCCTCGATCCCGCCGACGCCCCAGCCGAGCACGCCCATGCCATTGACCATGGTGGTGTGGCTGTCGGTGCCGACCAGCGTATCGGGATAGGCGATCGTTGCGCCGTCATTCGCCGAGGACCACACGCCCTGGCCGATATATTCGAGGTTCACCTGGTGGCAGATGCCGGTGCCCGGGGGAACGACCTGGAAATTGTCGAGCGCCTTGGAACCCCATTTCAGGAACTCGTAGCGTTCGAAGTTGCGGCTATATTCGAGGTCGACATTGTCCTCGAACGCCTTGGGCGTGCCGAACTCGTCGACCATGACCGAGTGGTCGATGACGAGATGGACGGGGACCAGCGGATTGATCTTCGCCGCGTCGCCGCCCAGCTTGGTGATGGCATCGCGCATCGCGGCCAGATCGACCACGCAGGGAACGCCGGTGAAATCCTGCATCAGCACGCGCGCGGGGCGATACTGGATCTCGCGGTCAGAGCGGCGCTCCTGCTGCCAGTCGATGATCGCCTTCACGTCGTCGGTGGTGACGGTCTTGCCGTCTTCGAAGCGGAGCATGTTCTCCAGCAGCACCTTCATCGAGAAGGGCAAGCGGCTGATGTCGCCATATTTCGCCGCGGCGTCGGCCAGCGAATAATAGTCGTACGACTTCGAGCCGACCTTGAGCGTCTTGCGGGCGCCGAGCGTATCCTGGCCAATGGCGGTCATCTGGGGCGGGTTCCTTCCCTGTCTGGCCGGGCGCGGCGGGGAGGCGGAAAGTTCCGCGCGGGCGCGCTCCGGGTTGTGCGAATGCGAAGAGTCGCGCGGGCCTTAGCAAGAGGGGGCGGGTTGGGGAAGGGTGGCGGTGATCGGAATTACGGGTCACTGTCATCACCCCCGTGATCAGGGCCGGCACCGCCCCGGCCGGGTCGCTCCCGATGATAAAATCATGAATTCCGCCGCCTTGTCGTGCGGCAAAGCTCCGGCGATCATTCGCGAAGCTGTTCGACCTGCGGACGAAACAAGGCGGCCGAAGTTCCGGATCTGAGTTCGCCACGGGCCTGAACCATGATCTGCATTCCGCCCCATAGCCCCAGCCCGGCCATCATTGTCGCGACGACCAGATCGGGCCATGCCGTACCGGTGCCGAACACGCCGAGCGCGGCGGCCATCACCGCGAGATTGCCGATCGCGTCGTTGCGGGAGCATATCCAGACCGACCGCATGTTCGCGTCGCCCGTGCGATAGCGATAGAGAAGGACCGCCACCGCGAGATTCACCGCGAGCGCGATGAAGCCGACCACGCCCATCATCTCCGCATGCGGCACTGACCCGTTCAGCGCGCTCCACAATGTCGCGCCGAGGATGGCGAGGCCGAACAGGAAGATCGTCGCTCCCTTCAGCAGCGCCGCGCGAGCGCGCCAGGCGAGCGCCATGCCGGCGACGCCAAGGCTGATCGCGTAGTTGGCTGAATCCCCGAGGAAATCGAGGGCATCGGCCTGCAGCGCCTTCGAATCACCGGCGATGCCGGCGCCGATCTCGCCCAGGAACATCGCGGCGTTCAGGATGAGCGCGATCCACAGGATGCGGCGCCAGCGCGGATCGTTCGTCACGTTCTTGTCTTCGCTAGGGCAGCTTGTGCAGGCCATCTTTGTCCTCTCGACAGTTTCCGAGTCGGACAGGCATATGCACCCTGTAGCGACTACAGGGTCAAGCGGATGGCGACAGCGTTGACGATCGGCCAGTTGGCCAGGGCGACGGCGACCAAGGTCGAGACGGTGCGCTATTATGAGCGGATCGGGTTGCTCGCGCCGCCGGGCCGCACTCAGGGCAATTACCGCGCCTATGGCGCCGGCGATCTGTCCCGGCTGAGTTTCATCCGCCGCGCGCGCGATCTTGGCTTCTCGCTCGATCAGGTGCGCAATCTGCTCGATCTCGCGGGGCAGGGGCAAAAGGATTGCGGCTCGGTCGACGTGATGGCGCAGGAGCATCTCGCCGAGATCGACCGCAAGCTGGCCGATCTGACCGCGCTCAGGCGGGAACTCGGCGTGCTGATCTCGTCATGCGAGGGTGGGGCGATGTCGGAATGCCGGATTCTGGAGGCGCTGGCACCGCGCTCCATCCTCATGCCTTGAAATGCCGGTTCCCGAGAGCGCAGGCGACGGTCTGTCCCCACTGCGCTGGAAACGGGAACGATCGGATGCGGTGAAGGCCAGCGTGAATTGCCGGGCAATGCGCATTGCCGTCCTGTCGAGGGAAAGCAGGATTTAAGCCTGCCGGAAGCGGCGGTCGAGATGCCGGCATCTCGCGCCGATCCCCGGGGAGCGTGAGCCCTCGATACTTTCAAGACAGTAGATGGCCGCTTTTTGTTTTCGCGGTCGTGCATCCGGATGGCCAGTGGCGCCGTATCTCCGGGCATCCCTCGATCGCGTGCAGCCATGCCGCCATCGGGATATCGGCGTTGCCAGCCGTTTCCAAAGAAAAATGAATCTTTTCAAATAGTTGGAACCTATGCAGCGCAATGATGTTTGCGTTGAACCGTCCGGATAAAAGGGAGGTTGAGCCATGACCGATGCCAGTAACCAACTCATCGATGTTCTCGACAGGCGTGTCGAACGACGCAACGAACGCCGCGAATTCTTCAGGACGGCGATCGGCGCCGCCGCGGTCGCCGGTGCCGGAGGCGCACTGACATTTGCCGGCCGGGTCGATGCGCAGAGCGCGCCGACCGATGCCGACGTGCTCAACTTCGCGCTCAACCTCGAATATCTCGAGGCGCAATTTTACAATGTAGCGGTGTTCGGCACGCCGCTGACGCCGGCCCAGACCAGCGGGACCGGCACGCCGGGCGTCGCCACGGGCGGTCGCCAGGTCAGCTTCACCGATCCCGTCGTCGCTCAATACGCCAAGGAAATTGCGCAGGACGAGGTGGCGCATGTGAATTTCCTGCGCACCGCGCTGGGCACCGCGGCGGTGGCGCAGCCGACGATCGATATCGGCATCGCCCCCAATGGCGCGTTCAGCAGCGCTGCCCGGGCGGCCGGCCTCATCAGCGGACCGACATCCTTTTTCGATCCTTATGCAAGCGACGAGAATTTCCTGCTCGGCGCCTTCATCTTCGAAGATGTCGGGGTGACCGCATACAAGGGCGCGGCACCGCTGATCACCAATAAGACCTACCTGGAGGCGGCGGCCGGCATTCTTGCGGTCGAGGCGTATCACGCGGCGCTGGTGCGCACCGTGCTCTATGCCAAGGGCGTTGCGACACCCTCGCTGCGCACCTCCGCCGATGCGATCTCCAACGCGCGCGACTCGCTCGACGGCCCCAGCGATGACGACCAGGGCATTTCCCCGGTCATGATCAACGGTGCCCTGGCATCGAACATCGTGCCGCTCGATGCGAACGGCCTCGCCTATAGCCGGACCACCGGCCAGGTGCTCAACATCGTGTACCTGAACAACATGGCCGTGGGCATGGGCGGGTTTTTCCCCGCTGGCGTGAACGGCTCGATCAAGACGAGCGCCGCCAACTGAGCGCGCCATCGTCCGTTTCCATTCGAAAGGGAGTTCTCCCGATGCATATCAACGACACGATGCTTCAATTGCTCGAGGCGAGCGATCGCCGCCGCGAGGAACGACGCCAGTTCATCCGCACCGCCGCATCGGCGACCATCGCCGTTGGCGGGCTTTCCCTGCTCTCGGCATGCGACGACAACAACGGAGGGACGGTTTCACCTACCCCGACGCCAACGCCTACTCCGACGCCCACCCCGACACCGACCGCCTTCACTGATGCCGACGTGCTGAACTTCGCGCTCAACCTCGAATATCTCGAAGCCCAATTCTACTCCTTCGCGGTCACGGGCGCGAGCATCCCCGGCAACCTGCTCACTGGCACGGGGACGCCCGGCGCGCCGACCGGCGGCCGTCAGGTCACGTTCACCGACCCGGTCGTCGCGCAATATGCCCGGGAGATCGCGGCGGACGAGCTGGCGCATGTCGCCTTCCTGCGAAGCGCCCTGGGATCGGCGGCGGTCGCCCAGCCGGCGATCGATATCAGCGCCGCCGGGCCGTTCACCGCGGCTGCGCGGGCAGCCGGCGTGGTCGGTTCGACCGGAACCTTCGACCCTTATGCAAGCGACGAGAATTTCCTGCTCGGCGCCTTCATCTTCGAGGATGTCGGCGTGACCGCATATAAGGGCGCGTCGCCTCTGATCGCCAACAAGACCTATCTCGAAGCGGCAGCGGGTATCCTGGCCGCCGAGGCCTATCATGCCGGGCTGGTGCGCACCGTGCTCTACGCAAAGGGCGTTGCGATGCCGTCCCTGCGCACGGCGGCCGGCCAGATCAGCGACGCGCGAGACTCGCTCGACGGCCCTTCCGACGACGACCAGGGCATTGTCGGCGACGCGACGACGTCGAACATCGTCCCGACGGACGCGAATGGCATCGTCTATAGCCGGTCGGCCGGGCAGGTTCTCAACATTGCTTATCTGAACAAGGCTGCGGTTGTCGGGGGCGGGTTCTTCCCGGTCGGCGTCAATGGCAGCATCAGGACAAGCGCCGCCAGCGGCTGACCAGTCTGGCGTCACTTCGATTACGGCCGTGCGATGGAGGTCGCGCGGCCGTTTTCGTTGGAGCGAAAGGCCGAGGGCGGCGACGGCCTGGATTGCTGCGATCGGCATCAGCCAGTCGAAAAGGGTTACTTGCGGGTCCTGTGTCGAAAGACGTGCCGCGCGGGGAGTGCGGTTGGCATCCCGCTGGCGCGCAGCAATCGTGCAGTGTGTAATGTTATTAGAAAGTAGATGTTGGTAAATTGTCGGATATCATTGATCCGATATGGTTGTAATGCTTGATGCTGGTGATGAATCAGGCAGATAATCGGTGCTATTGACTCCCAATTCAAATGCAGGATTATTCGGTGTAGCGGAGATACCGACAGGCAGGTTCCCGGGGGGTGAAATTGACACAGAATACAGTGCGGCACTGGGCTTGGCCCTGTGCGATCCTCCTTGTGATCCTGCCATTCTTTACGATCTACGTTTTTCATATAGATCATGAGATGCTGCAGCTGGACAAAGCGGCGGGATACAGCCGAACCGACTACAAGGATGCTCTGGGATTTCTGAGCAGTTGCTCGCAGTGGCTTGTCACCGTTTCGATTTCGACGATTGCGGCTTCCGGTTACCTGTTCGTGAAGAGTCGGGATAACCACCCCTGGTTATGCGGCGTGAGCGGAACCATCATTTTCTGCGCGAGCATAACCTCGATCTATTATTCGATCGAGCTGGCGCAATGTTCGGCGAATTTCCTCGCAAAATCTTTCCATCATATCGAGATCGTCAGCAGCATCCTGGTCGAGCAGGCTATTTTCGCGCTGGTCGCGGCAAGCTGCCTGCCCAGCCTGGCTTTGGGGGCAAAAGAAGCGTGAGAATGTTCAAAGGCCTCCCCTGGCTCGGAATTTTTTGTCTTCTCGGTCCGATGGCGATGGCGAGCTATGGCCAGGCATCGGCTCAGGAAGGAAAACGCCCTTCTGTCCAGGGAAGAGAGGTTGTCATCACCGGGCGGCGGGACCCGAACGACGTATCCTGGGGCAGGGCAAAGGTTCTTCTCAGCCTGGAGAGCGCGGTCAAGGAGAGGCGCCTGCTGCTTGTTCATCCGCAAAGCGCTGAACAGAGAATGTCGTCCGTGGATCTCGGGAGGCCGAATAGCGTGGTCCAGGGGTTTGTCTTCGAGATGAGCGTCGAAGGGGCCGCCTGTTTCGCCAATCCGGTTCTGAGCTGGCATATTCTCGGTGGGGACCAGGAGATAGATGAGGGGCACTATAATATCGGGCTGAAGTCATCGCCGAAATCATATGCGATACTGGGTTTTTCCTTCAGCCCGCTGGGGGATCGGGGCGTTGTTGGCGAGAGAACGTCGGTCTTCGTATATGTGGACATGCTGCTGCGTAGCGACAAAGGTATCTATAGCGACACTACGGGCGCGATATCAGAGCTTTACAGGATGGACCCCGGAAACCAGCGCGTAGGCCTGGTGCGGAAGAAATCGGCAAAATACATATGTTTGTCGGGTTCGAACCAGGTCGATGAAGATATCAGAAATCGCATATCCATGACGATCGACAAGAATATCGTGTGGACAAAGTTTCTGAGCGATATCGAGTATCGAGAGCTGGACAAGATATATTCCAACGACAATGCATTGGTGGAGGACATAAATAAATCAGTCCTCAAGATAACCAACCGTGATCCCTATTCCTACGGCACGCTTGTGATGGCCAATTACAACGGCCACGCGGGCGGCTTTGCCGGGAAGGGCGAAGAGCCCAATCGCCGATGGATAGGCTGTCTGCCGACCGATGTCAGCGGCACGATCGTTCGGTCCCTCGACTGCAACTCGGGACGAACCTGGGAAGTGTTCGATCCTTTCGGAATCCTGGGAACGGCGAAAGGGGCGATCCGGAAACTGGGGGCGGCCAAGAACAAATATAAGGGTATCGTATTCCCTGTGACGAACCTGCCCATGGCGTCGATTTCCTCGAAGCCGAGCGGGGCGGACGTCTATATCGACGAGGAATATCAATCCTCTCCGACCGATGACGACTATACGCTATCCGAAAACAGCGTGCCGGGGATCAGGATCGAGAAAAATGGTTACGCCGCCTGTGCCGGAGCGGCGCTGAAGAAGCGGCTCGTGCGCGAACGACCGAAGATCTACAAGATAGACTGTCGTCTGCGCCCGTTGAACCAGGGGCATTCAACGAAGCATTCGCGCCGCTGAACGCCCCCTGTTCCGCGGTGCGATTACGGCGCTGTCGTGTTGCCCGCCGCCTCGTCGCGGCGGACTCGCGCGGTCATGCCGGTCGCATCGGCATCGTCCTGGGTCTGTGCGTCGGGATCGGGCGGCGTCTCGCGCGGCTCGATAGCGGCGGCGTTGGCGGTTTCCGGCACCGGCTTCTCTTCCGGAACGACCAGGTTCACCGGCTCGACCTCGTTGACGGCGTTCTCGACCGGGGCGGGTTGCTCCGGTGCCGATTTCTCGCAACCCCCAAGCGCCGCCAGCGCCAATATCCCCGCCGCGGTTGCCGCGATCTTGCCCCGGTTCATTCTCATGATTTCGTCAGCTCCTCGAGTTCAGGCAGGACCAGCCGGCCGGATGACCGCGCTTCGATCTTGGCGGCCAGGGTCTTGTCCCAGCCATAAGGATCGGCACGGAAGTTCATCTGGCCGCTCGCGCTGGCGAACGCCGTCCAGTAAAGCAAATAGACCTCGACCGGATTGGTCAAGGTCACCCGCAACGTCTTGCCCTTTTCCACCTGCGCCGCGATCGCCTCGGGCGGCCAGTCCGGATTGGCCTTCAGCAGCAGCTCCGCGAGTTCGGCGGGTTTTTCAAGCCGCACGCAGCCATGGCTGGCGAGCCGGCTGAAGCTGGCGAACTTCGCGCGCGACGGCGTGTCGTGCAGATAGACGGCATAGGCATTGTTGAAGTCGAACTTGAACCGGCCGAGCGCGCTCTGGTCGCCGGCTGCCTGCTGAAGGCGCGTGCCGTCGATCACCTTGAAACCGTTGCGCTTGAAATAGCCGGGGCTCTTCTTCTCCTTGGGCCACAATTCCTTGGTCGCGATCGAGGTCGGCACGTTCCAGGGCGGATTGATCACGATGCTGTTGATGGTCGAGGACAGCATCGGCGTTTCGTCGCCGGGGCGGCCGGTGACGGCGCGCATCGACATCACCGGGGTGTCGCCGTCGAACACGGTCAGCACGGCGGCGGCGATGTTGACCTGGATCCGGTCGCGCGGAAGCTCCTGCGGCAGCCAGCGCCAGCGCTCAAGGTTCGCCATGATCTGGTGGACCCGGTCGATCGCCGGCACGTTGAGCGCGGCGAGCGTCTGGGTCGAGACCACGCCGGCCGGGTTCAGGCCATAGCGGCGCTGGGCGCGCTGCACGCCGGCGACGAGCGCGGCGTCGAAGGTGTCGCCGGTCGCGACGACGTCCTTGTCCTCCACCGCCAGCCGCTGGCGCAGCGCGAGGACGCGCGGACCCTTGGCGCCGAGGGTGAGATCAGGCCCCGCGGGAACGGGCTGCCAGCCACCCGCCGCCTCGATCGCGCGGTAATTGGCCAGGCCCTTCAGCAGCCCGTCATAACCGGCATAGGGTGGCGGGAGATTGGCAATCCACGATGCCAGCCGGTCGCGCCGCACCGCATCGGTCAAGCCGGGCAGGGGATCGTAAGGCGGGGGGCGGAGGCCCCAATCCTTGTCGAAATCGGCGGTATCGAGCCGCCCGGCATGGACCGCACGGGCATGGTCGAGCACGGCGCGGACAAGGGCTTCCCCATCGAGCCGCGTGGGTGAGGCCGTGGGCGCCGAGCGCAGGCCCTGTGCCATCGCATTCGCATCGAGCATGGCGCGGAGCTGGTCGGCCTGGGCAGCCGTGGGGACCGGCAGCGGAAGCTGCGGTGCCGCCGGTTGCACCTGCGGCGGCGGGACGGTGCGGACAACGGGTGGCGGGGTAACTGTCTGGCCAGCCTGTACCGGAGCGGCGAGCAGGGCGGGTATGATCGCCAGGGCAGTAAACCATTGCGCGGGCCGATGCCCGTAACCCCCGTGCCCGTAACCCCCGTGGCCGTAACCCTTGCCGAATTCTTGAGCCATCATCTTCCTGTCGTTCGTGGCGATCCGGGCCATGTGGCACGCCGCTGATCGCCCTAGTATGAATGGAATAGGGATTTCCAGTGCATGCCGCCACCCACCGCTCAAGGCGCGGGAGTGGCGGTTGGTTCCGGGCGGTCGTCGATAATCCAGCTATGATTCTCGATGATGATCGAGGACACCGGCTTGCCGCCCTCGTCCTTCGACGGCTTGAAACGGAAGCGCTCGCGGATGAGGCGGCAAGTGGTCTCGTCCAGTTCGGTATTGCCGCTCGATGTCGTCACGGTGCAGTCGGTGACGCGCCCGGTCTCAGCGACGACGTAGCGCACCGAGACGGTGCCCTGGACCAGCGCCTCCTTCGCGGCGCGCGGATAGTCAGAGTCCTTGATCCGGCCGCGAATCCAGCGCGGCGGTGTCTCCGCGCCGCCGTCTCCGTCGCCATCGCCCGCGCGACCGCTACCGGTGCCGTTCCCAACCCCGCCGGCGCCGGTGCCCGGGCCGGGAACCGGCGCCGCACCGGTGGAGGCCTGGTTGCCGGTGGCGGGTTTGAGTGCCGCGACGATCGGCGGCGGGACGACCGGTTGAACGATGGGAACGGGGGCAACAATCTCGGTTGCCCTGGATCGCAGGTTCGCCGGCGACGCGGCACCTTCCCGCCAGATGCTCCTGATCGGGTGAGGCCTGGTCTTCTCGGGCGGCGGCGTCGGTGGGGGAAGCACGGCGAACAGGGTGAGCGGACTTTCGACTACGCCCCGCGACTTCACCGCCAGGCCCATGACCAGCGCATAGACCAGCAGGCCCTGCAACGCCGCTGCGCCCAGCGCGGCCTTGATCCGGTCACTTGGGTTCGATTGCAGATAGGTCATGCTCGCCCGCGGTTTGCCACGTGGCGACAACGATCCGGGCCACGAAAAGGATGAACGGGCGCTGCGTTTGTCTTCAGTGCAAGGTTAACGGCTTGATAACCAAACATCGCGATATCCGGCTGGACATGATCGGCCACGGATTATCGAGATGAACACCGCGCGCGCGCACGAACTCCCGACCCTGCTCGATCGCGCGCCCGCGGGGGTGCGGTACCTGTCGCTCGACTGTTTCGATACGCTTCTGTGGCGCGATACCGGCGCGCCGGTTGATGTGTTCGCCGATCTCGGCCTGGATGGCGGCGCGATCCAGCCGCGGCGGCGGGCAGAGTCGGCGGCACGGCGCGCGGCGCATCTCGATACGGGGCGGAACGAGGTCTCGATCGAGGCGATCCATCAGCGCCTGCATCCGAACGATACGGAAGCGGCGGCGGCATCGACGGCGGCCGAGCTTGAGGCCGAGGCGCGGCATTGCTTCGGCTTCGCGCCGGTGATCGCGCTGATGGAGAACGCGAAGGCGAGGGGCCTCGGCGTCATCATCGTCAGCGACACCTATCTCGGCGAGGCGCAGCTTCGCGCGCTGATCGGCGCGGCCGCGGGGGAGAATGTCCTCGGCCTTATCGACCATGTCTTCTGTTCGTCGGATCATGGCATGGGCAAGGGGCAGGGCCTGTTCGGGCCGGTGCTGAAGAAGCTCGGATGCCAGCCCGGGCAAATCCTGCATGTCGGTGACAATCAGCATGCCGATCTGACGGCGCCGGCCGCGCTGGGCATCAACGCGGTGCATTTCGTTCAGTTTGACGAGGAGGCAGCGCATCGGCTGCGCCTTGAGGCAGCGGTTGCCTCGGTGCTCGATCCGCGTATCCGCGCCTCGTTGCCGGCGTGGCAGCCGCATCGCCCGGCCGTTTCGCTGCGCACCGACGACGATCCGGCGGTTGCGCTGGGGCACGACGTGCTCGGGCCGTTGTTCGCCGCTTACGCTGAATGGCTGCAGGGTGAGGTCGTGGAGCTCGCCGAAAAGACGGGGCGCAAGACTCATTTGCTGTTCCTGCTGCGCGACGGGCATCTGCCCTCGCGTGTTCATGCCGCGCTCCATGGCGAGGATGCGGGGAGGACGATCGAGATTAGCCGGATGACCGCGATGCGCGCCAGCTTTCGCGACGAGGCTGCGATCCGGAACCATCTGTCCCGCGTGCCCGCGGGATCGGAAGCACGCGCGATCGCAAAGCAGTTCCTGTTCAACGCTGATGAGATCGCGAAGATCGCGCCTGACATGGCCGGCAACGCCGGGGCTTTTGCCCGCATGATCCTCCAGCCGGCCAATATCGGCAAGATCGTCACGCGATCCGCGCGCTTCGCCGAACGGCTGATCGCGCATCTCGAACGCGCCGGGGTCGCCCGCGGCGACGCGGTGGTGTTTGCTGACCTTGGGTATAATGGCAGCGCGCAGAATCTGGTGGAGCCGGTGCTGCGCGAACGCATGGGCCTGCATGTCGCGGGCCGCTATCTGGTACTGCGCGAGGATTCGCCGAGCGGGCTGGACAAGGCCGGTTATTTCGATACGCGCGGCACCGATTTCCGCGTGCTCGACGCGATCTGCGGGCCGATCTCCCTGCTCGAGCAACTCTGTACCAAGGCGCAGGGGTCGGTTGTCGACTACAAGGCGAACGGCGAACCGGTTCGCGCAACGGAGAGCATCAAGACGCGACAGAGCGCCACGCGCGATACCGTCCAGGCGGCCTGCCTTTCCTATGCCGATGGCATGCGCGGTCGTGGCCCTGTCTCCCGCGCGGACAGTGTAGAGGCGCGGCGGATCGCGGCGACCGGACTGCTCGGACGGCTGCTGTTCCTGCCTTCGCACGCTGAGCTTGGCGTGATCCAGGCGTTCGAGCACGACTTCAATTGCGGCAGCAAGCAACAGGTGAAGATGATCGATCCGGCGGCGTCGCAGGCCGATCTGCGCCGGCGCGGCCTGCTCTACACCGGTTCAGCCGACCGCATGTTCCTGCCCGGCGAGTTCCGCAAGCATGGCCTGCCGCTGAACCTGTCCTTCCTCGTCACCAGCCGCTTCGGGCTCGATTTCAAGGGGGCCGACTTCAGGGGAGAGCCGATCAGGCTTCCCGTGATCCTGATGGACCAGCGCGGCCAGGCGATCATCGAGGTCGAGGCCTGGGCGACTCATGACGGCTATTATGCCGCGAACGTGCCGGTCGGCCGGGCGCTCTATTCGGCGGCGGTGAGCTGGGGACAGCTTTACGAGTATGTCGAGCTGGAGGAGATGAGCTTCCACCGCGTCTCCGAATTCGCCGAGGCGAGCCCGGGCGATCATCAGCCGATCCCTGCGACGATCATCCCCGATGCGATGGAGGGCGTGGGCGGCAGCCTCTACCGGTGCCAGTCGCCGAACGCCTTCACCCTGATGCCTCCCCCGGCCGGCACCGGCGACGACCTGATGCTGCTGAGCGTCGTCTTCCGCCCGATCGTTCGCCGCGATGCGGCGTTGGCCATTCGCGCGGTCGCCTGAGGCAGAAAGCCCTTTCAGGCTTCAATTCTTTTGCGCTGCAATATAATCGTCACTGCGCTGCAACGGAGGCGACGCGGTCGCCACCTACTCGCCCCATAACAACCAAAAACAAGGGGCTCCTTATGACGATCCGCTCGACGATTCTCGCGCTCACCTGCCTTCCGGCGCTGGCGATCGCATCGGCCGCCCATGCCCAGGCAGCGCCCGAAGCGACCGCGATGGTCCAGGAAGCGTCAGCCGAGGGCGACATCGTCGTGACCGCGCAGCTTCGCAGCCAGAATGCGACCGAAGTGCCGATGGCGCTGACTGCCTATTCCGGCCGGTTCCTCGATGATCTGGGCATCACCGATTTCGAAAAGCTGTCGCGCTACGTCCCCGGCTTCGTCGTGCAAAACCAGTCGCCCAACAATCCCGGCTTCGTGATCCGCGGCATCACCTCGGACAGCGGCTCCGCGTTCAACGAGCCGCGCGTCTCGGTCTTCCAGGACGGCGTCTCCATCTCCAAGTCGCGCGGTTCCTATGTGGAACTGTTCGATCTGGAACGGGTCGAGGTGGCGAAGGGCCCGCAATCGACGCTGTATGGCCGCGGCGCGCTGATCGGGGCGGTCAACATCGTCCAGGCCAAGGCCGATCCGAGCGAGCAATATGGCTATTTCCGCGCCAGCTACGGCAATTTCAACGCCTATCAGGTCGATATGACGGCGAATGCGCCGATCACCGATACCCTCGCGATCCGTATCGCCGGCCGTTCGAAGAAGCGCGACGGCTATGTCGACAATCTGCTCGCCAAGGGCAACGATCAGGATTTCAACTCGGTCGATACCCAGGCGATCCGTGGCTCGCTGCGCTGGGCGCCGGGCAAGCTGACCCTGGACCTGATCGGCAATTATCAGGAGGATCATGCCAACGGCACGCCGTTCAAGTCGATCGCCTACAACCCGACCGATCCGGTGACGGGTGCGGTGATCGGCGATCGCGGGCGTAATTCGGGCGCGGCACTGGCGCCGCAGCCGGGTTTCGAGAACAGCACGCCGCTCGGCCTGAATCGTCGCGTCTGGGGTGCGACGGGCATCGCCAATTACGCGATCGACGATCACTGGTCGATCAACGCGCTGGGCTCCTATCGGCGCTTCCAGTCGCTCGAAGTGTTCGATGCCGACGGCATCTCGCTGCCGGCGCTGACCGCGGCGGAGGATGCGCGCGGCAACCAGACGATGGGCACGCTGCGCCTGTCCTACACGTCCGACCGTCTGACCGCGTTTTTCGGCGGCACCTATTTCCATGAGGACGGGCTGCAACGCACGCCGGCGTCGTTCGACGAGCGTGTGGCCCTCGCCCGGGTGGCCTCGGCGCTCAACGGCTTCATTCCCGGGCGTCCCGCGACCGATCCGGCGCCGCTGAGCTGGATCGGCAACCCCGCCTTCACTTCACAACTGATCCAGGGCGTGGCCGCCGCGAGCGGCGTCTCGCTTGGTTCGACCCCGGCGCTGGCCGCGGCGACCGCGCTGGGGATCGCGAGGAACCTCAAGGCGAACCATCTCGAAAGCTCGACCAACTATGCGCGGACCAACGCGGTCGACCTGTTCGCCGACGCCACGTTCCGTGTCACCGACCGGCTCGAGCTGGGGGCCGGCATCCGCTACAGCCATGACGACAAGTCGACCGGGATCACCGCCGCGGTGCTCAATGGCCGGTCGATCCTGGGCGGCTTCATCGGCGCGCTCAGTCTGCCGGCTGGCGCGCAGCGCGATGCGCTGATCGGCGCTCTGGCGCTGCCGGGGGCAGTGCTCAACAGCTTGCCGGCGAGCGCCGTGCCGTTCTTCGGCATCGGGCTTCAGCCAACGGCCGGCAATGGCACGCGCTTCGATCAGGGCCTCAAGGATTCCGGTTTCACCTGGCGCGCGACCGCTCGCTACGAGGCGAGCGCCGACGCCAGCATCTACGCCACCTATGCCCGGGGCCGCCGGCCCCAGGTGCTGAGCGTGTCGACGCCCGGTGCGCCCTATGGCGCGCCTAGCTTCAAGGTGCTGCCGTCGGAGACCGTCGACAGCTATGAAGTGGGCGTGAAGACTGCCTTGCTCGACCGCAAGCTGTTCGCTGACGGATCGGTGTTCCTGTATAATTACAGCAACTTCCAGACCCTTGAGCAGATCGGCACGCAGTTCGTGACGACCAATGCCGGCAAGGCGCGAAGCTATGGCTTCGAGGGGCAGGTCCGCTATGTCCCATCGGACGCGCTGATGCTGTTCGCGACCTATGCCTATAATCATGGCCGGTTCACCGAAGGCGTGCGCGACGGCAATCATTTCCGCCTCTCGCCCGACAATGCCGCCTCGGCGGGTTTCACGCTGAAGCAGCCGGTCGGCCCGGTGAAGATCGATTTCACCCCGAGCGTGACCTGGCAGTCGAGCATCTTCTTCGATGACGACAACGATCTGCCGGCGCTGCAGAAGGGCAATCTGATCCCCGATATGGTGCAGGACGAATTCCAGAAGGGCTATGCGCTGGTCGATGCGCGGTTCGGCGTTGAATCCGCCAACGGCATCTGGCGGCTCGAGGCGTTCGTCACGAACCTGTTCGACCGCAAATATATCAAAGATGCCGGCAATACCGGGGACGCGCTGGGCCTGCCGACCTTCATCGGCGGCGAGCCCCGCTTCTACGGCCTGTCGCTGACCGTGCGGAGCCGCGCGCGCTGAGCGTCAACAGCAGTTGCGCGGAACCGCGCCGCGCCGTAGCGGTTGGACGGGGCGGGACGCCAACGGGAGAAATTAGATGCGGATCATGACGATCGGGACGGCGGCTGCGCTTGTGCTCGGGCTTTCGGCGTGCGGCAAATCGCATGCCGAGGTCGGGGCACCGGTCGCCGATGGTGCGGTGGCAACCGCAAGCCTGCGTACTGCGGACGGCGCCGATGCGGGCCGGGTCACCGCGCATGAAGTGACGGGTGGCCTGCGCTTCACCATCGATGCCAAGGGCCTGCCGCCGGGCACCCACGGTGCGCATGTACATACGACCGGCACGTGCACGCCGCCGGATTTCGCCAGCGCTGGCGGGCACTGGAACCCGACCGGGATGAAGCATGGCTCGATGAACCCGGCGGGGCCGCATGAGGGGGACCTGCCCAATCTCATCGTCGGCACCGACGGGCGTGGCACGCTTGGCATCACCATTCCGGGCGCGACGATGGCCGGACTGCTGGACGCTGACGGATCGGCGATCGTGGTGCATGCCGCAGCGGACGACCTGATGACCGATCCGTCGGGCAACAGCGGCGCGCGGATCGCGTGCGGGGTGTTCGCGGCGGGCTAGCCGCTGCCGGCACGTCGCGCTGGAAGCGGGCGCGGGTGGCGACGGTGTCGCTTGTCGTTCGGGACTGACATTCCTAGGCTCCGGCATCACCGGACGATAGGAAATGTCATGCACCTGAAGACCGCCCTCGCTGCCCTGCTCGCCTCCACCGCGACGGTGCCTGCCTATTCCCAGGCCTTGGCGCCGCCGGTGCCGCTCGCGGGCGACAGTGCCGAGGACATGAAGCTCAAGCGGCTGTTCTACGACAGCGACGAAGCAGGTCTGAAGCGCGACCCGATCTCGGCCATCTTCAGGGGCGATCTGCGCTATGCGGACCAGTTCGGCGACTATCTGTCCGACGCCCATATCGCTGCCGAACGTGCCGCCAATGACAGCAACCTGCGCAATCTGGCGACGATCGACCGGGCGAAGCTGACGGCGGTGGATCAGGTCGCCTATGACGTGTTCCGCAACCAGACCGAGATCGCCCTGCGCGGGCTGGGCCAGGATATCGTGGCGCTGACGATCGTCCGGCCGCTCGACCATTTCTTCGGTTTCCAGACCTTCTATCCCGATTTCGCGTCCGGCCAGGGGGCTGCGCCGTTCAAGACGCTGGCGGATTACGAGAACAACCTGAGGCGCAACACAGGCTATGCGCGGCTGCTCGACGAGGCGATCGTTCGCTTTCGCGAGGGCATGAAGGCGGGGATCGTCCAGCCCAAGCTGGTCGTGCGGAACATGATCGGCCAGTTCGACAATCTGATCGCCGAGCAGGGCGAGGCATCGACATTCTATGGCCCGGTGAAGAAGTTTCCGGAGGGAATCTCTCCCGCCGATCAGGCACGGCTCAGGGCCGCTTATGCGGCGCAGATCAGCGATGTGATCGTGCCGGCGGAGAAGCGGATGCGCGATTTCCTGGCCAATAGCTATCTGGCGGCGGCGCGGGACAGCGTCGGCCTGTCGGGCATGCCGGGCGGGGACAAGCTCTATGCCTATCTGATCGAATCCAACACGACGCTGCCGCTCGGGGCAGACGAGGTGCACAAGCTGGGCCTGTCGGAGGTCGCGCGCATCCTGAAGGCGATGGAGGTGCAGAAGAATGCCGTCGGCTTCAAGGGCACGCTGGCGGAATTCTTCACCTTCCTGCGCACCGACAAGAGGTTCGCGCCCCAATCTGCGGCGCAGTTGCGCGACGGCTATACCGCGATCGGCGCGCGCATCCAGAAGCGCATCGGCGAGCAATTCTCCCTGCTGCCCAAGACCGCGCTGGAGATCCGCCCGGTGCCGGCCTACAAGGAAAAGACCGATGCCGGCGGGTCCTACCAGGGCGGTACGCCGGACGGGTCGCGGCCGGGCGTCTTCTATTACAATACCTATGACCTTCCCTCGCGCTACATGTGGGAGATGGAGACCCTGTTCCTGCACGAGGCGGTGCCGGGGCATCATTTCCAGATCAGCCTCGCGCAGGAAAACGCGGCCCTCCCCGCTTTCATGCGGTTCGGCGGGAATACTGCCTATAGCGAGGGGTGGGGCCTCTATGCCGAGACGCTGTGGCCCGAACTCGGCGTCGAGACCGACGCGTATCAGCGGATGGGCGGCCTGAACGACGAGATGCTGCGTGCGATGCGGCTGGTGGTCGATACGGGCATTCACGCCAAGGGTTGGACCCGCGACCAGTCGATCGATTATATGCTCGCCAATTCGCCGATGGCCCGCACCGACGCGACGGCCGAGGTGGAGCGCTACATCGCGATTCCCGGGCAGGCGCTTGCCTACAAGATCGGGCAGCTGACCATTTCCGGCGCCAAGGCCAAGGCAAAGGCGGCGCTTGGCGCCAAATTCGATCCGCGCGGCTTCCACGCGGAAGTACTCGACACGGGCGCGTTGCCGATGCCCGTGCTGGAGAAGAAGATCGACCGCTGGATCGCGGCGGGTGGGCCCGTGGCGGTGCGCTGAGGTCCTCGGTACGGCCGCGTGGCAGGGTCAGATCGCTTCGCCTGCCTCGCGCGCCCAGGTCTCGCGACTGGCCTCGGCCTTCGGAACCAGCCGATAGGCGGCGATGCCGGCCGCCAGCGTGACGGGTATGGTCAGCAGCAGGGAAAGCACGCCGACCGACAGGCTGCCGGTCAGCGTGGAGACGCGCCCTGCCAGATAGGGGCCCATCGCCAGGCCGAGCAACGTCGTGCCGATGAAGAAGGTCCCCGTCGCCGTCCCGCGCATGCGCGGTAGCACCAGGTCCTGCATCGTCGCCGCGGAGGCGCCGAGGGCCGAGGCGGCGCAGATCTGGGCGACGGGGAGCATCGCGTAATAGAGCCACAGATCATGAGTGGTGAAGGCGACCCAGACCGCCGGCAGCGGCGCGACCGCCCCGAAGATGACGACCATCACGCGCCCGTTGGCGAAGCTCCGCCGAAGCCGGTCGGCGACGATGCCGCCGATCGTGACGCCGATGAAGCCGCCCGCAGCGCCGAACCCGCCGATCAGCAGTCCGGCGGTCGCGGGCGAGGCGCCCAGGTCGCGCAGCGCATGGGGTGCCGCCCAGAAGCTTACCGCATAGGAGAGGAAGGCGTTGAGGCCATAGGCGACGACGATGCAGAGGAAGGCGGGATTGCCGACGATCAGGCGGAAGGTCGGCGGATCGCGCCGCTTCAACGCACAAGCCCAGGAGAAGACGGCATAGACGCCGATCCCGATCGCGACCCATTGCGGCCAGGGCTCGCCGACGGCGATCAGCCCGCTGACGCAACCGATCACGACCGCCAGACCGAGCAGGTTGACGATGAAGGCGCGGACGCCGCCGCGCGCCGCGCCGATCAGGGTCAGCGGCGGCAAGATGGTGAGGAGTTCTTCGAGGAACTCGCGGAACGGGGCGGGGTGCGGTGCCGGCTCGGCCAGCCCCTCTGACGCGCCGCGCTTCGGTTCGCGCAGCGTCGCGATCCACAGGGCGACGATCAGCCCTGGAATGCCCACGATCAGGAAAGCCGCCTGCCAGCCGTGCAGGCCAAGTGGCCCGCCTTCGGGCCATGCCTTGTTCCAGCGCTGGACGATGAGCCCGCCGATGCCGAGCGACAGCCCGCCGCCGACATAGAGGCCGGAAGAGTAGATCGCGAGCGCAGTCGCGCGCAGGCGCTTCGGGAAATAGTCGGAGATCAGCGAATAGGCCGAGGGGCTGGCGGTGGCCTCGCCGACGCCGACGCCGATCCGCGCTGCCGCCAGCATCCCGCCGCTTCGCGCGAAGCCGGACAGGGCGGTCATGCCCGACCAGAGCGCGAGGCCGATCGTCATCAGCCGGACTCGGTTCCAGTTGTCGGCCAGGCGGCCGAGCGGAATGCCGAACAGCGAATAGAACACGCCGAACGCCGTGCCGTAGAGGAAGCCGAGATCCTCGTCCTTGAGCCCCAGGTCGCGCTTGATGTCCTCGGCCAGGATGGAGATGATCTGCCGGTCGACGAAATTGAGAATGTAGACCAGGAACAGGATGCCGAGGACGTACCAGGCATAGGCTGGCGTGCGCGACGACGCGCCGGTGGGTGTGGTGGCCATGATCCTCCCCATCTGTTTTTTGCCCGGTGAGGCTAGCAGAGCGTGGAGGATACGGAAGCGGATTCGGCTTCAGTCGAGGTGCCAGCGTTCCACGACGTCATATCGCGCGCCTTCGCCGCCGAGATGGCTTTCGAACAGGGTCATATGCTCGATCTTGAAGGGCGGGCTGGCCAGGCCGGCATGGGCCGCCCGCCACCGCTCGATCTCAGGCCCGAAGCCCGCGCCGCGGCTGATCCGCGCGAGCGTGACATGCGGTAGATAGGCACGACCCTCCGGCGCGAGGCCGAGGCGCACGAGTGCGTGATCGATCTTCCGGTGAAGCGCGGCGAGCGCGTCGTGCGGGGCGACACCGGCCCAGAGCGCATCGATACGGTTCTTCTTGTCGAAGGCGCCGACGCCCGACAGCGCCACCTCGACCGGCGGCGCATGGACCTGGCCGAGCGCCAGCACGATATCCTCCGCCGTGCGGCCGTCGACCGGGCCGATGTAGCGGACGGTCAGGTGGAGCTGGCCGTCATCCTGCCAGCGTGCCTGGGGCACGCCGTCCATCGTCGCGGCAAGGGCGGCGCGGACCGCAGGGGGTGGACGCAGGGCGACGAACAGGCGGTGCATGCGCGCGATTCTACCGCGCCTGTCGTCATTGTCATCTCCCGCGCCGGCTTTTGTAATAAAGTGTTGCTTGCCCCTAAGACACGCCCGCCGGATTGTCTTGAAAACCCCTCTGATAAGAGCGATATTCCGGTCATCCGGCATGATGCCGGGTCAAAGGAGCTTTTTCGAAATGGCTAATTGGTCCGACCCCCAATCTGGCGCGACATCGTTCGCGACGGCAACGGGCGCACGCACCGAGGCGTTTGACGCGGGTCTGCGCCGCTACATGCTGTCGGTCTATAACTACATGTTCTCGGGGATCCTGCTGACGGGTATCGTCGCGATGGCCTTCGCCGGCTCCGGTATGGCCGCTCAGGTGTTCCAGAATCCCGGCATCCTGAAGTGGATTATCGTGTTCGCCCCACTCGGTTTCGTGTTCGGCATGAGCTACGGCGGCGGGCGGATGTCCGCCGGCACGCTCCAGGCGATGTTCTGGGGCTTCGCGGTGGCGATGGGCCTGTCGCTCTCGACCATCTTCCTCCAGTACACCGGCACCTCGATCGCTCAGTCGTTCTTCGCGACGGCGGCGGCGTTCGGTGGTCTCAGCCTTTACGGCTACACGACCAAGCGTGACCTGTCGGCGTTCGGCACCTTCCTGATCATGGGCCTTGTCGGCCTGATCGTGGCGAGCCTGCTGAACCTGTTCTTCCAGTCGGGTGCGTTCGCGCTGGTGATCAGCATCGTCGGCGTGCTGCTGTTCGCTGGCCTCACCGCGTATGACACGCAGCGTACCAAGAGCATGTATGCTCAGGTCGCCGGTACCAGTGCCGAGCAGCATGTCGTGATCATGTCGGCGCTGAACCTGTATCTCGACTTCATCAACATGTTCATGTTCATCCTGCGTCTGTTCGGCAACCGGAACTAAGACGGGCCGGAACCAGAGCGCGGCTTGATCGCTCAAACGAGAGGCCCGGCGGGGAAACCTGCCGGGCCTTTTATTGTGTTTGATACTCCCTCTCCCATCGGGAGAGGGAAGGGGCCCATTACGCAAGCAATGGGACGGGTGAGGGTGTTGTCGCGCCTTCGCTCAAGCCCACCCTTCCGCCCCTTCGGGGCTCCCACCCTCTCCTGGAAGGAGAGGGGATTTAGGAACCGCCATGCGCCTCGCGATCGACGTGATGCTCGATTACTGGATCGAAGGTTCGGCGGACGTGCTGCTGCTGGTCGAGGCGGCGGCGATGGCCGATCAGCGGCTGGAGCAGCAGGACCTCAGCATCTATTGCAATGAGCCGTTGCGCGCCGTGCGCGGCGAGGAAGGGATCGGCCAGCGAACCTGGGCGCGGGGCGACGGTGCCTTCCGTGTCGAATATCGTGCGGTGGTGGCGATCGACCGGGGCGTCGCCGATCTGGCGGCACTGGCGCCGACCCCGGCGCGGATGCTGCCGGCGGTGACCATCCCCTATCTGCTGCCCAGCCGATATTGCGAGTCCGACAAGTTCGAAGGATTTGTCGAGCAGGAGTTTGCCGGGCTCGAAGGCGGCGCGCTTGCCGCGGCGATGGGTGACTGGGTGCGTGCACACCTGACCTATGCGTCGGGAAGCAGCAGCGGCGTGACGACGGCGCTGATGACCTTTGCCGATCGCCGCGGCGTGTGTCGCGACTATGCCCATCTGCTGGTCGCACTGGCACGGGCGGGTGGAATCCCGGCGCGGTGCGTGTCGGCCTATGCGCCGGGCGTCGATCCGCCCGATTTCCACGCTGTTGCTGAGCTGTGGCTGGCAGGGGCCTGGCATCTGGTGGATGCGACCGGCATGGCGTCGTGCAGCGATCTCGCCCGGGTGGCGGTTGGGCGCGACGCGACCGACATCGCGTTCATGACCGTCTTCGGCCGGGCGATGATGAACCAGCAGCGTGTTGTAGTTCGCCGGATCGACGGCTGATCCCGGCGTCGGCGGATCACGTGCGCAGGAACGCATCCGGCGCGTCGCTCGTTCTATCCTCGTAACAGCCCAGGAGAGTGGCGATGACCGAGGACCGGACGACAATCGATCAGAAGACGCCCGACAGCCGGGACGTGGCTGCAGGCGATCCCGAGGAAAATGAGGCGATCCATCATCCTCGGCAGGAAGCCGGGCAGGATGCCTCGATCGCCGCGCGGCTCGAGCGCGATCCTGAAAGCAAGGAGGCACGGCTCGACGCTGCACTCGACGAATCGATGGATGCGTCAGACCCGCCTTCCTCGACTCAGCCCGTGCACAATCACGCGCCGGCGGCATCCTCAGGCTATGACGCCGATGAAGAGGCGCGCCTGAAGAAAGAGAAGGCGGGCTGAGGCCTTCAGCGCCTGAACCCGTCTCAGGAATATTACCGACCATCACCGCCCCTGTCCGCATCCGCGGGGAGGGGCGGTTTCAGTGATATGTTGCGCAACTATCGCACTTGTCCGCACTTTTCGGTCTGCAGCACACCGTTCGTCGCAACCTTTGTTGCATCGCAGCAGGAACTATGATTCGATGCTTAACGCCGGACGACGGCGCGTTAAGGACCCTGTTAACCATCCTGGCGCATCATCGGCACCGGTTCCACGATTGCGGGTGGGGTGACGATATGGGTGCCAAGATGAAACCGGCGAATGGCGCGATGACGCTGGCCGAGATGAAGGAATTCGCGAGTTTCAGTTCCTCGACCCAGCGCTATATCCGGCGCTCGCTCGACATCGGTCTCGACCGCGACGACGCAATGAGCCGCTGGTCGCGCGACGTGGTGGAGGCCGCCAGCATCCGCGCCCAGGCCCGCCTCTATGCCCGCCTTCCCGATATCCGCGCGATCATCCCCGACGATAGCGGCCTCGACTCGGTCGAGCCCTTCCTGGCGCCGCTGATGACGGTGACGGCATTCGATCTGGGGCAGGGACGGCTCACCACTTTCTCTGCCTATCGCTTCCTCTACGAGCGGCTGATCGGCGCCGAGGTGCGGCCGTGGCTGCCCGCCGCTTTCTGCTCGGCGGCGGCGCTGCCGCACCTCCATCCTGACCTGCGCCGCAAATTGCTCCAGTCGATCAGCGAGGCGGCCGCAACCGCGTCGGGCTGGTCGAATCGTCAGCCGGCCTTCTTCCCGAAATGGGTTGAAAAGGTCGAGGCGCCCGCGCTGCCGCATTGATCACCTGCTTCCCCTCCCTTGAAGGGAGGGGGGCGTTCACCGGCACGCCCGCCAGCCGAACTCGCCGCGCGCTGCCTGGTCCAGGTGCAGATGGTCCCGGTGCGCCGCGTTATAGTCGGGCGATAGCGTGGTCGAGAACAGGCGGCATGCACCATTGCGGGCTTCGTGGAGGAACGTCGCTTCGGGCCCGTCGCCTTTCCAGTCAGCCGCCACGGTGATGCGCTTGCCGTTCGCCAGGCGGAAGCCCGCGATGTCGATCGCGTTGGCGGTGGCGTGCTCGCTCCATGCGGTGCTGCCGCCGATGCGACGGCAATTATAGCTGCCGAAATGCTCGATCGTCGCGACCGGGCTGCCGAGCAACCGGCGCGCGGCGGGCTGGATCACGTTCCACTCCCACACTGACAGGGCAGCCGCCACCGGGCAGGCGGTGCCGAGATCGGCCGGCGAATAGGCGGCGCGCCGGGATCCGCCGGAATCGAAGCGTACCCCGTCGGCATAGCCGCACCGGCCGGCCTTTACCTCGGCCAGCGCCGTGTAGCGTACTCCCGCCCTGTCGAGCAGCGCCCGGCATCTGGGGAAATCGCCGGTCAGGCTGGCGAGCTTCCGACCCGTCATCATGCCGACCGGCTGGCTCAGGTCGAGCGGGGTCCAGGGCAGATCCTGTGGCCGGCCGCGCAGCGCGGCGAACAGCAACAATGCCGCCGCCAGCACGATCGCGGCGATCGTCATGCCGCCGACCAACCCCCGTATTGTCCGCATTGCCGTCCGCATCGGGGCCCTCAACCTCTGAGGGCGCTCGTGATCGGTTCCGCGGTGACTGGATAGCCGAGATCGTCGGGGATGCGGAGGTGCGGCACGCCGCCGATCTGGTCTTCCCACGGCGTGACCGGACGGATCGGGTAGCGCGCCGCGTCGGCCGCCGCTTCGTCGAAGCTCGCGAAGCGCGCGAGGCGTTCGAGGTTGCGGCGCGTCGGGAAGATGATCCGTGCGCGGCCGGCATCGGCATCGTCGAGCACTGCCTGCGCCGTCGCCCAGAAGACGCGGACATTCTCGGTGTCGTCGACCACCGGTTCGGATACTCCCTCAGGCATGCGCGCGATATAGAATCGGGTGTCGAAGATGCGCATATGCGCATGCGCCGGCAGCCAGCGGGCAAAGGGGACGAGCGGTGCTGGGTCAAGCGCGAGCCCGGCGTCGTGCAGCGCCTCGCCGAACGAGATACCGGCGTGCAGTGCCGCGCGAAGAGCGGCGAGGGCATCGGCGTCCGGACTGGGATTCAGGCCGACCGGAACGCCCACTTCCTCGACCGTCTCGCGGATCGCGGCGATACGCGCCGCCATGTCCTCGGGATCGCCGGGCAGCGTCAGCGCCAGCGCATGGTCGCCCGGATCGACCCGGCCGCCGGGGAACACCAGCGCGCCGCCAGCGAACACCATCGCCTTGGAACGTTCCACCATCAGCAGTTCGGGCGCGCCCGGTCCTTCGCGGAACAGGACGAGCGTGGCGGCGGGGATGGCGGGCGACACGTCGGACATGGGGCTGGTGTAGGCATGCCAGGCGCAGCTTACCAGCGTGGCCATGAAGGTCTTCCGGGTAGCGCGCGAGACGGATCTGTCGGGAGCCATTGACGAAGCGCGGTTGAGACGTCGGATGATGGCGCGGCGACATGCCCTCGCGACAGGGGCGGCGATATTCAGTCCGGGTATCGGCACATGCTTTCGCGCTTCCCCGTTGCATCGCGGTGCCGGCGTGGCATGCTGCGCCAACACACAGGTCGCAGGGGGATTCTCTACATGGCGAAGCTCGGATTTCTGATGGCGGGCGCGTGCGCCCTGGTGCTGGCGCAGGCGGGGTTCGCGGCACCGGCGGACCAGAAGGCCAATGAGGCGGCGTTCGACGCGGGTGTGAGCTCGCAGGACCAGATGGACTGGCTCAAGATCATGTCCTCAGCGCCCAACCATGTCGGGTCGCCGCATGACAAGGCCAATGCCGAGTTCATCCTGGCGAAGTTCAAGGAATGGGGCTGGGATGCGAAGATCGAGACCTTCCAGGTGCTCTATCCGACGCCGATCTCGACCGTTGTCGAGATGGTCGCGCCCGAGAAGATCGTGCTCGGCGGGCAGGAGCCGGCGGTGCCGGGCGACGATACCTCGGCCAACCTCGCCGGCGCGCTGCCACCCTATGTCGCCTTCCAGGGCGACGGCGACGTCACCGGCGACCTGGTCTATGTGAACTACGGTCTGCCCGACGATTACAAGGCGCTCGCGCGGCGCGGGATCGACGTGAAGGGCAAGATCGTCATCGCCCGTTACGGTGCCGGCTGGCGCGGCCTGAAGCCCAAGCTGGCGCAGGAGCATGGCGCGATCGGCTGCATCATCTATTCCGATCCGCAACAGGACGGCTATGGTGACGGCGACGTCTATCCCAAGGGGGGCGCTCGTCCCGACTTCGGCGTGCAGCGCGGCTCGGTCGCTGACATGACCGTCTATCCTGGCGACCCGCTGACCCCGGGCATCGGCTCGACCGCGAATGCCAAGCGGATCGATCGCAAGGATGCGGTGACCATCCTGAAGATTCCGGTGCTGCCCATGTCCTATGGCGACGCGAGCAAGCTGCTGTCGCGTCTCGGCGGGCCGCTGGTGGCCAATGGCGCGCAGGGCGCCCTGCCGATCGCCTATCACACCGGGGGCGACGGCAAGGTGCAGGTGCATCTCGCGGTCAAGTCCGACTGGTCGCAGAAGACCATCTATGATGTGATCGCGACGTTGAAGGGGTCGCAATATCCCGACCAGTGGGTGGTGCGCGGCAACCATCATGACGGCTGGGTGTTCGGCGCGTCCGATCCGCTGTCGGGCAATGTCGCCATGCTGTCCGAAGCGAAGGCGCTGGGCGGCCTGTGGAAGCAGGGTTGGCGGCCGAAACGGACAATCGTCTATGCAAGCTGGGATGCCGAGGAGCCGATGCTGCTCGGCTCGACCGAATGGGCTGAAGCTCACGAGGCCGAGCTCAAGGCCAAGGCGGTCCTCTATATCAACACCGATGGCAATGGCCGCGGCTTCCTGGGCGCCGAAGGTAGCCATGATTTCCAGCATCTGGTGAATTCGGTCGCCGCCGACGTGACGGACCCGCAGACCGGCGTCAGCGTCGCTGAGCGGGCCAGGGCAGGGCTGCGCGCCCGGGCCTATGACAAGATTGGCCGGGTCGACGATGCCGCGCTGGCAGCGGCGGAAAAAGGCGGCGACGTGCCGATGGGCGCGCTTGGGTCGGGATCCGACTATTCGGCCTATCTGCAGCATCTCGGCTTGCCGGCGCTCAATATCGGGTTCGGCGGCGAGGAGGAAAGCGGCGGCGTCTATCACTCGATCTATGACAGCTATCACCATTTCACGACCTTCGACGATCCCGGCCTGAAATATGGCGCGGCGCTGTCCAAGACGGTTGGGCGGCTGGTGCTGCGTGTCGCCGACGCCGACACCCCGCCTCAGCGCTTCGGCGATTTCGCCGATACCGTCTCGACCTATCTGGGCGAGGTGAAGAAACTCGCCGAGGATCGCAGGACCGAGGATCGCAAGCGCGAGAAGCTGCTGGCTGACGGTGCTTTCCGCATCGCGAGCGATCCGCTCAAGCCGGTCGCGCCGGTGGCGGCCGAACCGAACACGCCGCATATCGAGCTGGCCGCACTCGAGGATGCGGTCGATCGGCTGAAGGCGGCGGCGACTGCCTATGACAGCGCCTATGCCGACAAGGGGGGCAAGCTCGATCAGGCGCGGCGCGTGAAGCTCAATGCGCAGCTCCGCGATATCGATCAGCTCCTGCTCGACGAGCGCGGCCTGCCCGGCCGGCCCTGGTACAAGCACATGATCTACGCGCCGGGCCGCTTCACCGGCTATGGTGCGAAGACATTGCCGGGGGTGCGCGAGGCGATCGAGGAGCGGCGCTTCGACGATGCCAATATCTATGCCGGGCGGACGGCCAAGGTGCTTGAGGCCTATGCGCTGCGGCTCGAAGCAGCGAAGGCGACGATCGAGGGCAAATAAAGGGCATTGGGAGAGGTGGTTTCGCGCAGCGGGACCACCTCTCCCCGCTCGAAACGAACGGCGACCTGGCTATGCCCGGCCGACAGCCGCTCCGGTCGCCCCGCCGGCTGCGAGCGCCTCGCGTACCCGGGCGAGCGCAGCCGCCTGCGGGTCCTGTTCGCCGAGCAGCGCGAAGGTGCCGTTGAGCGCGAACTCGCAATGGCCGTGGACCAGTGCCACCAGCGATCGGGCAAGGGCAGGGGCCTCGCCGCGCCGGTCCTGGGGCAGGACATGGGCGATCTCAGCCTCGACGATCCCGGTCAGCCCGCTGCGCAGCCGGCGATAGCCCTCGGGCATTTCGGTGCCCGGCGGCTGGCGGTGATCGTAGATCGCCATCCACAGATTGGGATTGCGCTCGGCGAAGTCGAAATAGCCGGCGACCAGCGCCGCGATCCGGTCGTCGCCGGCTACCGCCAGCTTCTCGCGCAGCCAGGCCGCCCACAGCACGAAGGTGCGGCTGTTGATCGCCAGCAGCAGCGCGTCGAGGCTGCCGAACACATTGTAGATCGTGCCGATCGAATAGCCGATCCGCTTCGCCACCTCGCGTGCCGAGAAGCGCGCATAGCCGGTTTCCGCCAGCAGCCCGTGACCTTCGGCGAGGATCAGCTCCTCCAGCTCCTCGCGCGAATGATCCGATCTGCGGCCCATGGAAGAGGGATTAGGGTTAAAATTGAACAGTGTCTAATTTATTTATTGAACAGCGCTCAATTTAATGGCATCTCCCCATCGTCCGGCGAGTCGCCGGGATTTGAACGGCTGGTCCCGGATCGGTGCAGACATGCCTTGGTGAAGGCGCGTCGGTCCGCCATGATCGCCCGTTCAGCTGGGAGGCACCTGATCAATGTCGGCACCCGATTTCTCGCTGCTCGCGAAACGGCGCTTCGCGCCGATGTTCGTCGTCCAGTTCCTTGGGGCGTTCAACGACAATGTCCTGAAGTTCGCGATGCTCAGCCTCGCGACCTACACGCTGTTCCCGCAGGACCCGAACCATGTCGCCCTGCTCGGCAACATCGCGACGGGCCTTTTCATCCTGCCCTATTTCCTCTTCTCCGCAATGGCGGGGCAGATTGCCGATGCGTGGGACAAGGCCCGGCTGGTCCGAATCATCAAGGGTGCTGAAATCGCCATCATGGGCCTTGGCCTGATCGGCTTCTGGTTCCAGTCAGTGCCGGCGCTGCTCGCCGCCCTCTTCATGATGGGCATGCACTCGACCTTTTTCGGGCCGGTCAAATATTCGATCCTGCCCCAGCATCTCCAGCATAACGAGATCGTCGGGGGCACCGGCCTGATCGAGGGCGGCACCTTCCTCGCCATCCTGGGCGGACAGTTGCTCGCGGTGACCGGCGTGCTGCCGGCCTGGGAATGCGGCCTGGCGGCGACCGCGCTGGCTGGCGTTGGCTTCGCGGCAAGCCTGGCGATCCCGCCCGCGCCGCCGGCGGCACCCGACCTGAGGATCGACCGCAACCCGTTCCGCAGCACCTGGCAGATCCTGAAGTCGGCGCATCAGGGCGAGGGCGTGTGGCTGTGCATCCTCGGGATCAGCTGGTTCTTCGCGGTCGGCGCGATCCTCGTCACCAATTTCCTGCCGCTGGTCTCCGGAGCGTTGGGCGGTACGCAGGGCGTGGTGACCCTGTTCCTGATCATCTTCTCCGTCTCGATCGCGCTCGGCTCGACCCTGGTCAACCGGCTGCTCAAGGGAGCCGTGTCGGCGAAATATGTGCCGGCCTCGGCGCTGGCGATGGCGGCCTTCATGATCGACCTGTGGCTCGCCACGCGCCATTATCCGATCCCGGGGACGCCGGTGACTTCCTGGGAGTTCGCGAAGAACCCGGGCAATTGGCGGGTGCTGGTCGATCTGGTCGGCATTTCGGCTGCCGGCGGCATGTTCGTCGTGCCGCTCTATGCGATCCTCCAGACGGCGACCCCGCCGGAGGAGCGCTCGCGCATCATCGCCGCCAACAATATCGTCAATGCGGCGATCATGGTCGCGGTGGTGGCGGTGGTTCTCTTCATCCAGGCCCAGGGCGCGAGCATCCCCGGCGTGATCGGGGCGCTCGGCTTCTCTACCATGGCGATCGCGCTGATCTCCTGCTGGCTGTTGCCGGAGACGGTGATCAAGTCCCTCCTGCGCGGCCTGCTCACCCTGGTCTATCGCATTGAGGTGCACGGCGCGGAGAATATGCCGCAACCGGGCGAACGCGCCGTCGTCGTGGTCAATCACGTGTCCTGGCTCGACGGACTGTTGCTCGCCGTGTTCCTGCCCGGCAAGCCGGTGTTCGCGGTGAACAGCCTGGTGGTGAAGCTGTGGTGGATCCAGCCGACGTTGAAGCTGTTCCGCGCCTTTCCGGTCGATCCGACCAACCCGATGTCGGCCAAGTCGATGGTCAAGGCGGTGCGCGACGGCAACACCCTGGTGATCTTCCCTGAGGGGCGCATCACCGTCACCGGCGCGCTGATGAAAATCTTCGACGGCCCCGGCATGGTTGCCGACAAGGCCGATGCGCCGATCGTCCCGGTGCGGATCGACGGGGCGCAGTTCACGCCCTTCTCCTATCTCAAGGGCAAGGTCAGACAGCGCACCTTTCCGCAGATCAGCCTGACGATCCTGCCGCCGCGCCGCTTCGTGATCGAGGGGCAGATGAGCGCGCGTGCGCGCCGTGCCATCGCCGGGCGGCATCTCTACGACGTGATGAGCGACATGATCTTCGCTACCTCCGACATCGACCGGACCCTGTTCCAGGCGCTGCTCGACGCGAAGGACATCCATGGCGGCAAGACGGCGGTGGTCGAGGACATCAAGCGCGATCCGCTCACCTACAAAAAGCTGATCACCGGCAGCCTGGCGCTTGGTCGCACGTTCGAACAGGGCACGAAGCAGGGCGAGGCGGTCGGCGTGCTGCTGCCCAATGTGTCGAGCGTGGTGGCGACCTTCTTCGCGCTCCAGGCGATCGGGCGGGTGCCGGCGATGCTCAACTATACCGCCGGCCTCGCCAACCTGAAGGCGGCGTGCGTGGCGGCGGAGGTCCGCACTATCGTCACCGCGCGTGCCTTCATTGCCCAGGCCAAGCTCGAGGCGGTGGCCGAGGGGCTGGCGGCGGAGGGTATTGCGATCCGCTATCTCGAGGACATCGCGGCCGGCATCGGTACGGGTGCCAAGCTTCGTGCGCTGCTCGCCACCCGCTTTGCCGGCCGGCTGCATCGCCGTCGCGTGGTCCCGCCGACGAGCGGCGCGGTGATCCTGTTCACCAGCGGATCGGAAGGCCTGCCCAAGGGCGTGGTGCTGACTCATCGCAACCTGCTGGCCAATTGTCTTCAGCTCTCTGCACGGATCGACTTCAACAAGAGCGACCTGGTGCTGAATGCGTTGCCGGTCTTCCACAGCTTCGGCCTGACCGGTGGCACGCTCCTGCCGATCCTCAGCGGCATCAAGACGCTGCTTTATCCGAGCCCGCTGCATTACCGGATCGTGCCCGCCCTGGCCTATGACGCCAATGCGACGATCCTGTTCGGCACCGACACCTTCCTCGCCGGCTATGCGCGCATGGCGCACAGCTATGATTTCTATTCGCTGCGCTACATCTTCGCCGGGGCCGAGCGCGTGCGAGACGAGACGCGGCGTGCCTATGCCGACAAGTTCGGGCTGCGCATCCTTGAAGGTTACGGCGCGACCGAGGCGGGGCCGGTGATCGCGGTCAACACGCCGATGTATTTCCGCTCGGGCAGCGTCGGCCGCCTGTTGCCGGGCATCGAGGCGACGCTTGAGGCGGTGCCCGGTATCGAGGAGGGTGGTCGCCTGTCGATCCGTGGGCCGAACATCATGGCCGGCTATCTCAAAGTCGACGCGCCGGGCCAGCTCCAGCCCCCGGCCGAAGGCTGGCACGATACCGGCGATATCGTCACGATCGACGAGGCCGGCTTCGTCACCATCCGGGGGCGCGCCAAGCGCTTCGCCAAGATCGGCGGCGAGATGGTCTCGCTCCCGGCAGTCGAGGGCTATGCCGCCGCGCTATGGCCTGACTCGGAACATGCCGTCGTCACCCGGCCTGACCCGAAAAAGGGCGAGCAGCTCGTGCTGTTCACCAGCCGCAGGGACGCGACCGCCGCTGCGCTCCAGGCCTGGGGCAAGGCGAACGGCGTGGCGGAACTCGCCATCCCGCGCGAGATCCGCGTGGTCGAGGCGCTGCCCGTGCTCGGCACGGGCAAGTTGGACTATGTGACGATGGGGGAAATGGCGGTGGGCGGGTGACGGGCTTGGGATGCCGCTGCTATGGGATCGGCCGCCCGGAATTCTTCCGGGCGACCTCCCCGCTATGTGCGCAGGCGTCTCCACTCTCGTGCCAAAGCACCGATGATTTGGTGGTCAGCATGGCCGCCTGGCGAGGCAGGCCTTGGCCAGGACGGGAAATCAGGAAGTAACATATCCCAGAATGCCTTCATAGAGATACCCGCCACTCGCGCCTTCCGAATAGTTTATCGTAATCAAATGGTCGCGCGTCGTGCCCCTGTAAAACCTGTAGAGCGGGTATGACCCGGGGTACTCCGAAATGGAGGCATATCCATAAATGCCCTCTTGGGTGAATCCTTCGCAATTACTCTGCGTTGACACGAAGTGATCGTTGTAAATGGCATTGTTGCATCGATAAAGGGCCTTCAGGCCAGAGTCCGCGGCTGGGAAAAGATGAAATCCGGTGGTTTCAAAAACGTAACCCGTACTGGCTCCCTCGGCATAAGAGGGCGTCATGAAGTGCTTCTGGTAACCGTAGAATCGGTATATCGGTATCATTGTAGTGATGGTTTGCCCTGGTACCGGGTAGGCGTTGAATGCATCGACTACCTCATCGACATTGCCCACCGCAAGTGGACATGAGTAAGTATAAGTAGATCCTGCAATAATATTTGTTTCTCCGAAGACGCATGACCATTTCGATGTGGCAGCTTGCCCGCCATATTTGATATAGGCAATATATCCTACACTCGGATTGGCAATGATGGCTGGCGATATCACGCCCATCGCATGCGCACCGTTCGGTTGCGCGATAATCACTGGTCTGGGCGTATGTTGACTGGGCGTATCAACCCCGCCCGCGGCAACCTTTATGAGTGTACGTGATGCGCGGTCATATTGCAGAAAAGTGCTGAAGCTGCTTGGCAGGTAGGCCGTTAATGCCTCAGCGTTGGATGAATTGTGATTCTCTGGGACGGTGAAACTGGTTTGAACATTGAGAAGATTGGGAATTGACGGGCCGAAAAAAGAGGTTGTTCTCGCTATCGTGTAATTGGAGAGGTCATTGGTATTTTGCGCAGTGGAAATTATATTGTCAGGGTATGGCAGGTTTGGGTTGCATGGTTTGTTGTAATTGTAGTTTTTAGGTAACCAGAATGCTGGCTGAGTCTGAGTCTGCAGAACATTGTTTGTATTTGAGATAAGATGTAATATACTTGTGGTCGTTTGACCGGTTCCGTCGGTTTCGGATCCAGCTTCGTTTGGATTGTAGCATTCGCCAAGATTATCCAGCTGGATAGCTGATTGTATTTCTCGGCCATGGTCGTAGATGTCTACATACTGAACGCCACGAAATGTAAGTGACACTATGGCGCCTGCGAAACGATCTGCTGATGCGGATACAGCCAAAGGATTGCCGTTCACGCTATAACTTATGGAAACGTCATTGGCATGTGCTGGTGTCATATATATAAATGGCAATATTATTGCTGAACGAAAAAGTAAGTATTTAGATTTTATGATCGAAATTGACACAGTCTTCTCCAAATGTAGGATGAGCGACATCGAATAATTGAAGAAATTGAAATGACGGTCAACTTCGGGTGAGGGAATCGTAGCCAGTTCGGTGAGAACTCTACATTCTTGTTCCAGGCGGGGAGTTGGTATTCGAAAGAACGAGGATCAAGGAAGGGGTGTCACCCGACAGGCGCGCGATTTCTTGCGCTGATAGCGGATTATCTATCGATAAGACGCCTCACGGCGTCTCCCCGGAGGGGGATGATTTTTGCTTGATTGGTGGAGCTGAGGGGAATCGAACCCCTGACCTCTGCAGTGCGATTGCAGCGCTCTCCCATCTGAGCTACAGCCCCGTTCCATCCGGCAAGAGCCGGAACCGCGCGTTTAGCGAGCCTTTCCGGGCGATGCAACCGGATCGCCCGGGCCCTCCGAACTTTCGCTGCGCCGAACTGCTCCAACGACGCGGCGAGATTTCGCTACGTCAGCGTAACTATCGGAACAATCACGGCTTTCATCCCTTTCTTGGCTGTCGGGCAGGCGCGATATTGCGGCCCGCCGGCACCGCAGAATTGAAGGAAGGACGCCGTCATGGATAATGGACGCTATCTCCGGAATACCAACCCGCAGGCCGATTATTCGGACAGCGGGGAAGGGAACTACACCCGCGATTATGGATCGGGTCAGGACTATACCTATTCCAGCGCCCGGGAATATCAGGCGGCCGGGGAACTGGGGCGCGGTCGTGGCCGGGACGATGGCCAGCGCGGCTATGGGCCGCGCGACTATGGCAATTCAGGCTATGCCTATCGCGACCAGCGTGCGCTTGGGCAGGGCCAGCGTCGCTATGCCCGGGATGCCGGCTTCCAGGGCGACTATCGCGGCAGCTATGGTGCTGACGGGCATCGCTTCACCGAGACGGGTGACCGCGACTATGGCCGCCGGGACACCTATGGCCAGCGGCGGGATCGTGAACGGCCTGAGGGGTATGATTATCAGGATCGCGACTTCTTCAGCCGTGCCGGTGACGAGGTTCGTTCGTGGTTCGGCGACGAGGAGGCTGAGCGCCGTCGTGAACTGGATTCGCGTTACGACGAGCGCCACGGCGGGCGCGGGCACGGCCCTTATGCGCGCGATGATGATTATCATAGCTGGCGCCGGTCGCAGATCGACGCGCTCGACCGCGACTATGACGAATATCGCCGCGAGAACCGATCGAAGTTCGAGAACGAGTTCGGCAGCTGGCGCACTGAACGCCAGACTCAGCGCAGCGCTCTGTCGAAGGTCGCCGAACATATGGAAGTGCTCGGCTCCGATGGTGAGCATGTCGGCACCGTCGACAAGGTGCGCGGCGATCGCATCATCCTGACCAAGAGCGATGTCGATGCCGGCGGACGACACCATTCGATCCCGTCGCGCTGGATCGAGTCGGTCGACGACAAGGTGAAGATCCGCAAGACGGCTGAGGATGCCAAGGCGCACTGGCGCGATGAGGAGCGCAACGGCGCCTTCTTCAACGAGAATCGCGACGAGGACAGCGGCAAGGGTCCGCATGCCCTCAACCGCAGCTTCTCGGGCACCTATTGAGGCCTTCTCCCCTCTCCCGGTGGGAGAGGGGGAAAGCCGCGTAGCGGCGCGGGGTGAGGGCGGCCGGTTTGCACCGGTTGTCCTCGCCTTTTCATGTCTAACGCCAGCATTGATGGCCGGGTATCATTCGGCCGTGGCCGAAGCATCTTTTCTGCTTCCTGCGCTATGGCCGGCGCATGACAAATCTCGCTTATATCCAGTGCTGGTTCCTGACGCCGGACCTTTTTTGTCGACAGATCGGTGCTGCCCCGGATCTCGTCGAACGCCTCGTCGCGGCCGGTGCGATGCCCGGTCCAATCTATGCCGAGCATGACGGGGTCTGGTGGAGTGCGCTCGAGGCGACCGAAAGGCCGCCGCCCGGCAGGCTCTGGTATGCTCCGGCCGCCATGTGGTGGGGGCGCCGCGCGCTGCTTGGTCTGAAGCGAGGCCTGTCCGTCGAGGAAGCGACGATACGGAATCGCGCGCATTTCATCGCGACCTTTGTCGAGGCCCTGGCCGCTGAACCGCTTGGCATTCTTGCCTTTCCCGGCGCCTTCGCGAAAGCGAGCGTCGATCCCGAAGGCGCCACCCGTTGCGCCGAAGCCGAATGGGCAAGCTGGACTGATGGAGGCTATGCCGTCTGCCTGCGCCGGTTCTCGGGCGAGAGTTGCGTCAGGAAGGAATCCCTCGCCCGGCGCATCCGCCATCATATGGAACAGGTACCCGGCTATCGGCTCGACGACGATGCGCTGTTCGACCTCGTTGAGCGACTGGAGAACCTGATGCTGCCCTTCGCCCCATGGCAGCGTCGCACGGGATCACCGGGCCGCGCCGTGGATGCGCCGCTCGCCGCCATGGGGCTTGGTGCCGAGATGCCGTACGATATCGGTGGCCTCTAGATCGCCCCGCTGAACGTATCGCACTGGTTGGGATCGCCGCTGTCGAGCCCGCGCTTCAACCAGGCCATGCGCTGCGCCGAGGTGCCATGAGTGAAGCTGTCGGGTACTACCCGGCCCTGCGCCTCCTGCTGCAGCGTGTCGTCGCCGATCGCGTGGGCGGCGGTCATGCCCTCTTCCAGGTCGCCCGGTTCCATGCGGTCGCGATTCTGCGCGGCCCAGACGCCGGCGAAGCAATCCGCCTGGAGTTCGAGCCGTACCGACAGCGCATTGCCCTGGGCCCGGCTTGATCGCGCCTGCTGCTGCTGCACCTTGTCGGAGGTGCCGAGCAGGTTCTGGATGTGATGGCCGAATTCATGGGCGATCACATAATCCTGCGCGAAATCGCCCTTGGCGCCGAAGCGGGTGGCGAGTTCGTCGAAGAAGCTGGTGTCGAGATAGATGCCCTGGTCGCTCGGGCAGTAGAACGGGCCCATCGCGCTTTGCGCCGCGCCGCAGCCCGATCGGCCCTCGCCCCCATAGAAGACCAGCTTGGGCTGGACGAAGCGTTCGCCCCCACGGCTGAACAGCGCCGCCCAGGTCTTGTCGGCCGAGCTGAACGCGTTGCACGCCGCCTTGCTCGCCGCATTGAGCGTGCAGCTCGATTTCGTGTCGCTACCCCCGGCCTGGCGATCGCTGACCTGAGTCGTCGGCGCGGAGAATTGGCTGCCCCCGCCGCCCGTGAGCGAGCCGAGCCCGCCGCCGAACACGGCGAAGACGATCAGCAGGACGACCACGCCGCCACAGCCGAACCGGCTGAACACCAGCGGCAGCAGCCCGAGCAGCATGCCGCCGCCCCCGCCACCGCCGCCGAACCCGCCGCCCTGTCCGCGCTGATCCTCGACATTGATGTTGGGATCGAAATCGTCGAGCCGCATGGCAGTGTTCCGGGGTCGTTGCCGATGCGGCATGAATGCGCGGCGGCCCGGCTTGTTGCAAGCGTCGCGGCGATATTCGGGCGTCACGCCCTTTGGTGCCGCCCGACGCCCTTTCGTGCCGCGCGCCGAGCGTGCGTGACGCGCTTTTCATCAAACTGCCGTTGATCCTGCCGTCGCGGCGGCGCATGGCGAGATCGATGGCCGATGTCGAACCCACCAGGCCGCCGCGCCAGGCTGATGCGCTGCCGCTGCCCGATTGCGTCGCGCTGGTGCTCCAGGGCGGCGGGGCGCTCGGCAGCTTCCAGGCGGGCGTGATCGAGGGGCTGGCGACGCGCGGAATCGAGATCGACTGGGTCGCCGGAATCTCGATCGGCGCGGTCAACGCTGCGATCGTCGCGGGCAATCCGCCGCACAAGCGGGTCGAGATGCTCACCGCCTTCTGGGACATGGTGACGTCTTCCCTGCCCAGCTTCCCGATCTATCCCGACGATCATATCCGCGAATGGCTGCACGAATGGTCGGCCGGCTATGTCATGGCGGCTGGCGTGCCCGGCTTCTTCACGCCCCGCATGGTTTCGCCGGTATTCGCCGCGCCAGGCACGTGCGAGGCGCTGAGCTTCTATGATTCGACGCCACTGAAGGAGACGCTCGATTCGCTGATCGACTGGGATCTGCTGAACAACGGGCCGGTGCGGCTCTCCGTCGGCGCGGTCGATATCGAGAGTGGCAACTTCAACTATTTCGACACGACCACGACCCGGATCGACGCGCGGCATATCATGGCATCGGGGGCGCTGCCGCCCGGCCTCCCGCCGGTCGAGATCGACGGGAAATGGTGGTGGGACGGGGGGCTCGTCTCCAACACTCCACTGACTCATGTGCTGGACAACCAGTCCGAGCCACTGCTCGCGTTTCAGGTCGATCTTTTCGCCGCGGCGGCCGAACGGCCCAAGACGATTATGGATGTCGCGGCGCGCGAGAAGGAGATCCGCTTCTCGAGCCGGACCCGGCAGGTGTCCAATCAGGTGATGCGAATCCGCAAGGATCGGGAGATCGCGCGCAAGGTGCTCGCCAAGCTGCCGGAATCGATGCTGAACGATCCCGATGTCGCGGCGCTTGCCGCCTGCTCGGCTGAGCACCCGGTCAGCCTCGTCCAGCTCATCTATCGCACCAACGCCTGGGAAGGCGGATCGCGCGACTTCGAATTCTCGGCGCGGACCATGCGCGAGCACTGGCATGCCGGGCGCGAGGCGGTCGCCGAGACGATGGTCAATGCACGCCTCGTTGCGGCGAACATCGAAACCGGCAAGACAGCGGCGTTCGACCTGACGGTGCGCCCCCCGGCCAAATCCGCCACCTGACGTTTCAACCACGGAGATACCCATGTTCCTCAAGGGCAAGAGCGCGATCATTACCGGTTCCACCTCGGGCATCGGCCTTGCCTATGCCAAGGCGCTGGCCGGCGAGGGCGCGAGCGTGATGATCAACGGCTTTGGCGATGCCGCGGCGATCGAGACGGAGCGCGCCGCGCTCGAGGCAACGAACGGCGCCAAGGCGCTGTACGATGCCGCGGACATGACTGATCCGGCGGCGATCGCCGCGATGGTCAAGCGCTGCCATGACGAGCTTGGCGGTCCGGACATCATCATCAACAATGCGGGCATCCAGCATGTCGCGCCGATCGAGGATTTCCCGGCCGACGCGTTCGAGGCGATCATCAAGATCAACCTCACCTCGGCCTGGTACATGATGCGCGCGGCGGTGCCGTACATGAAGGCGGCGAAATGGGGCCGGATCATCTCGACCGCCTCGGCCCATTCGATTGTCGCCAGCCCCAACAAAAGCGCCTATGTGATGGCCAAGTTCGGCATTGCCGGCCTGACCAAGACGATCGCGCTCGAGACGGCGACCGACGGCATCACCGTCAATTGCATCTCGCCCGGCTATGTCTGGACGCCCCTTGTCGAGAACCAGATCCCAGACACGATGAAGGCGCGGAACATGACGCGCGAGCAGGTGTTGAACGATGTGTTGCTCTCCGCTCAGCCGACCAAGGAGTTCGTGACGTCGGAACAGGTCGCTGCACTTGGCCTGTTCCTGTGCCGGGACGAGGCGAAGTCGATCACCGGCGCGAACCTGTCGGTCGACGGGGGCTGGACTGCTGCCTAGGCGCTTCCTCGGGCTCAATCGGGTTGGCATTCGAGGCGGGGCATGGTTAGCTGCACCCTTGCTGTAGAAAGAACCGGTCGCTTGAAAAGACTATCCCTCGGCCTGTGCGGTTGCGCTCTCCTCGCCGGTTGCGGTGGCAAGGCGCACAAGTCCGTCGAGGTTGCCGCGCCGCCGGTGATCGTGTCGACGACCACGCCACCGCCGGTGCCGGTACCACCCTTGCCGGCGGCGCTGAAGACGGCGGGCGCGGACTGGCACAAGGTCGTGACCGACCGTGATCGGGAAAGGCTGCGCACCTGGCGGACCGCCTGGCTCACTGCCCTGGCCAAGGTCAAGGCCGCCGGTCGCGGTGCTGACCTGACCGGGCAAGGCAGCCTGTTCGAGCCCGACCGGGCGCTGACGAATCCGGCGCCTCCCCCGGGGCGGTATCGCTGCCGCGTGTTCAAGCTGGGCGCCAACGGCACCGCGATGCGCGATTTCACTGCCTATCCACCCTATGAATGCCGGGTCAACGACGAGGGCGAGGTATCAAGCCTGTACAAGGCCGGCGGATCGCAGCGCCCGGTTGGGCTGCTGTTCGCCGACAGTGCCTCGCGGCAGGTGTTTCTCGGCACGATGATGTTCGGCGACGAGAAGAAGCCGATGGATTATGGCCACGACAATGGCCGGGACATGGTCGGCTATATGGAGCGCGTCGACGAGAGGCGCTGGCGATTGGTGCTGCCCTGGCCGAAGTTCGAATCGATCATCGACGTGATCGAACTCGTGCCGGCGGAGTAGCCGGCGAGCATCAGCCGCCGTTCTCCGCTTCATTGAGATGGAGAATGGGCGCATCCTCCCGCCGCTCCGGGCGGATATAGATCGAGGAGAGCATCGGCAGGGCTGCCTTGAGCTCGCTTTCGATCGCTTCGATCAGCGGCTCGGCGTCGCCCATGCTGAGCGTGGCGCTGAAATCGGCGCTGATCGCGACGAAGATCCGGTCGGGCGCGGTGTGGAGCGTGCGGACATGGTTCACCCAGATGATCTCCGGACGTGAATCGACGATCTTGCGCACCTGCGCGACGACCGCGGGATCCGCGCCTTCGCCGATCAGCAGGCCCTTGGCTTCCCGCGCGAGCAGGGCCGCGACCACGCCGAGCAGCAGGCCGATCGCGATCGAGGCGACGCCGTCGATGCGGGGATCACCCCAGGCATGGCTTGCCCACACGCCGATCGCGGCGATCACGAGGCCCGCCAGCGCGGCCGAATCTTCGAACAGCACGATGAAGCCGGCCGGGTCCTTCGACGCGCGCACCGCCTGCCACCAGCTCGTGCCGCGCACCGACCCGGCAAACTCGCGCATGGCGAACAGCCAGGACGCGCCTTCCATCGCGAAGGCGACGGCAAGCACGACATAGTTGATCGTCGGGTCGCGGAGTGGCTCCGGCTCGGCGATATGGACCCAGCCCTCATAGATCGACACGCCAGCGCCGACCGCGAAGATCAGGATCGCGACAACGAAGCTCCAGAAATACAGTTCGCGACCATAGCCGAAGGGATGATCGGCATCGGGCGGGCGGCGCCCGCGTTTCTGGCCGTAGAGCAGCAGGACCTGGTTGAGGCTGTCGACGACCGAGTGGAAACCTTCGGTGAGCATCGAGGACGAGCCCGAAATGGCCGCCGCCACGAACTTCGCGACGGCGATGCCGAGATTGGCCGCGAGCGCCGCATAGATGACGAAGTTGGAGCCGCCATGCTTGGTCGCCGCCACGATGAATTTCCTTGTGCCGCGACGCGTCATGCGCAGGGGCCGGCGTCGCCGACAGGCAGCATAACGGAAATGCCCGCCGACGTATCCGTCGGCGGGCATCCTTTCCTCCCCAGGAAACTTTCAAGGCGCCGCTTCAGGCGGCTTCCTATGGTTGCGCGATTTACAAGGTGGCTACCCGGACGGGGTACCTGAGATAGGCGTTACCGTGGGAAATCATGTGAGTCAGGCGGCGCAGGCCCGGCCGCAATGTCGCGATGTCTTATCTGCGCGGATCATTCATGAAATTTTGTAAAGAGTTGACAAAATCCCCCGTGCCGGTGAAAGCGGGCACGTCGAAGGGATGGGCGGAATGGCGGACAGGAAGCTCTTTGCCGGACACGCGGTGCGGCGTCTGCGCCGCCAGGCGGGTCTTACCCAGGCCGCGATGTCCGACGTGCTGGCGATCTCGGCCAGTTACCTGAATCTGGTCGAGCGCAATCAGCGACCCCTGTCGGCCTCGCTGCTGGTCAAGCTGGCCGAAAGCTTCGATTTCGATCCGCGCGCTCTCGCTGCGGGAGAGCCGGGTGGCGGAGAATCGGCGATCCGGCGCCGACTCGCCGATCCGATGTTCGCTGACCTTGAAATCGACCGGAACGAGATCGAGGAATGGCTGGCGGGCGCGCCGGGCGGCGCCGAGGCGTTCGCTCGTGCCTATGACCGGGTCGGGGTGGGTACGGCGCCGGGCGAGGCGAGTGATCCGATTTCCGAGGTGCGACGCGAGATCGAACGGTGGCGCGGTCATTTTGCCGATCTCGACGGGGCGGCGGAGAAGCTGGCTGACGAATTGCGGCTTGGTGCGGGTGATCTTTACGGCGCGATCGCTGAACGCCTTCGGGTCAAGCATCAGCTCACCATCCGAATCCTGCCGGTCGATGTGATGCCTGATCTGCTGCGCCGGCTCGATCTCCATGCGCGCCAGTTGCAATTGAGCGAGACGCTTGATCCGGCATCGCGCACCTTTGCCGCCGCCTTCCAGCTCGCCCAGATCGAGGCGCGGGGTGAGATCGAGGCGCTCGCCAAGGGCGCTGGCTTCGCCGATCGTGCGGCGGAGCGGCTCTATCGTCGCCATCTCGCCAGCTATTTCGCTGCCGCGGTGATGATGCCCTATGCGCGCTTCCTCCGGGCGTGCGAGGCGACTGGCTATGATCTCGAACTGCTCCAGCGGCGGTTCGGCGTCGGTTTCGAGCAGGTCGCGCACCGGTTGCAGACCCTGCAGCGCGTGGGCGCGCGCGGGTTGCCCTTCTTCATGCTCAGGCTCGACCGCGCGGGGCAGGCGTCGAAACGCTTTTCGGGCGCGAGTGGATCGCCACTCGTTGAAGCCGAGGGGCGCTGTCCCCTGTGGCGTGTGCACCATGCCTTCGATCGGCCCGGCACGCTCGCGGTGCAGCTGGTCGAGCTTGAGGATGGCGCTCGCTGGTTCACCATGGCGCGCACCGTGGCGCCGCAGGGCCGGCGCTATGGCGCCGTGCCGGCGGAATTCGCCGTTGGGCTGGGTGTGGCTGCTGACTTCGCCGACGGGTTGGCGGCGGCGCGGGGAATCGATCTCAAGGGCGAGGCGACGCCGATCGGCCTTGGCTGCCGGGCCTGTCTGCGTGATCGCTGTCCGCAACGTTCGGCACCCCCGATCGGGCGGGCTCTGTTGATCAACGAGCGCGAGCGTGGCGTATCCCCCTTCACATTCGGCGGAGATTGACTCTCTGTTACAAATTTACAAATTTACTGGATTATCTGGCAGGCTGTTACAGCTTAACGCAGTTCTCCCTCGTGGATTCGATCCAACCCTTGTCAATTTGTGTACTGATCCTCGTACTTCATCAAGCGAGGGACGTATCGTGACCTACCAAAGTGACATCGCACAGCTCGGCCAGATCATCGGCGGCAAGAACGGCACCTGGGACGGGATCGATGCCGAGGCAGTGGCGCGCATGCGCGTCCAGAACCGCTTTCGGACCGGGCTCGACATCGCGCGCTATACCGCTGCGATCATGCGCAAGGACATGGCGGCCTATGACGCCGACCCCGCGAACTACACCCAGTCGCTCGGCTGCTGGCACGGCTTCATCGGCCAGCAGAAGCTGATCGCCATCAAGAAGCATTTCGGCTCGACCGAGCGGCGCTATCTCTATCTGTCGGGCTGGATGATCGCAGCGCTCCGGTCGGAATTCGGCCCGCTGCCCGATCAGTCGATGCACGAGAAGACGTCGGTTCCCGCGCTGATCGAGGAACTCTACACCTTCCTGCGCCAGGCTGACGCCCGCGAACTCGGCATGATGTTCCGTGAGCTCGACGCCGCGCGCGAGGCAGGCGATCAGCTTAAGGAGAAGCAGCTCCTCGCGTCGGTCGAGAATTACCAGACTCATGTCGTGCCGATCATCGCCGACATCGATGCCGGCTTCGGCAACGCCGAGGCGACCTATCTGCTTGCGAAGAAGATGATCGAGGCAGGCGCCTGTGCGCTGCAGATCGAGAACCAGGTCTCCGACGAGAAGCAGTGCGGCCACCAGGACGGCAAGGTCACTGTGCCGCACGAGGACTTTCTCGCGAAGGTCCGCGCCTGCCGCTATGCGTTCCTTGAACTCGGCGTCGAGGACGGCATCATCGTCACGCGCACCGACTCGCTGGGTGCTGGCCTGACCAAGCAGATCGCCTTCAGCAAGGAGCCGGGCGATCTGGGCGACCAGTATAACGCATTTCTCGACTGCGAGGAGATCACGCCGGAGAATGCCCGCAGCGGTGACGTTGTCATCAACCGCGACGGCAAGCTGGTGCGGCCCAAGCGGCTGGCATCGAACCTCTATCAGTTCCGCGCCGGCTCGGGCGAGGATCGCTGCGTGCTCGACAGCATCACCTCGCTCCAGAACGGCGCCGACCTGCTGTGGATCGAGACGGAGAAGCCGCATATCGAACAGATCGCCGGCATGGTCGATCGCATCCGCGAGGTGATCCCCAACGCCAAGCTGGTCTACAACAACTCGCCGTCGTTCAACTGGACGCTCAACTTCCGCCAGCAGGTGTTCGATGCCTGGGCGACGGAGGGCAGGGACGTCTCGGCCTATGACCGGGCGAAGCTGATGAGCGTCGACTATGACGGGACCGAACTGGGCGACGAGGCCGACGAACGTATCCGCACCTTCCAGGCTGACAGCGCGAAGCGGGCCGGCATCTTCCATCACCTCATCACGCTGCCGACCTATCACACCGCGGCGCTGTCGACCGACAATCTGGCGAAGGAATATTTCGGCGAGGCCGGCATGCTCGGTTACGTCCTCGGCGTGCAGCGGCAGGAGATCCGCCAGGGCATCGCCTGCGTGAAGCACCAGAACATGTCGGGTTCCGACATCGGCGACGACCACAAGGAATATTTCGCGGGAGAGGCGGCGCTGAAGGCCGGCGGCGTACACAACACGATGAACCAGTTCGCAGCGTAAGCGAACGGTGCGTGACGAGAACGGCCCGGGGTGGAAGCCCCGGGCCGTTTTCGTGTTCGTCATGCGGAACTCGTTTCAGTAGGTGCGGCCAGTGGCGCGCTTGGTTTGCGATGACAAACCTGTCGACGAACAGGCATCTTGCCGGCGCACGATGATCAAGTCCGGAACTCTGCGCCCGCTGCGCGAACCCTGCTCTTTGCTGTACCGTGCCAGCAAGGTGAATATCGATCCGACCTAGATCTTCAGCAGGAGGATCGGCACCACCACGCCGGCCACCAGCATGATCGTCGAAAGCCGCCGCGTCGCGCGATTGCTGAGCGCGATGATCATGCCCAGCACTGCCGACAGGATCAGCCCGATCGACATGAGGACGGCGAAGATCTTGAAGGGCAGGGCCGACGGCCTGGGTTTCTGCGGCGCCTTGGGCGCCTGCCTGGCGGCCGGCTTCGCATGCTCGCCGCCACCCGCCTGTTTCGGCTGAGGCAGCCGGTCGTCCTTGTGGACGCTCGCCAGCCAGACGATCCATTCGGGCGGCGTGCCGCCCCAGCCCTTTTCCTCCTGAAGGCGAAACGTCTGCAACGCGCCGCTGAGCGCGAAGAAGATGATCGCCGGGGCGAGGAACATGCCGACATACAGATGATAGCGGCGAAGCTTCTGCAGGGTGTGGGCTTTCATGAATCCGCCCCTACGCGCGGCCACGATTCCGTCAACGGGAATCGCAGTCCCGTTGGCGTTCCAGTTCCGCCAGCCACCGGGCGCGCAATTGGGCTGGGCGGGTGGGATAGCGCGCATCTAGGGTCTCGGCCGCGATGATCCGGTCGAGCCTGAAACTGCGGAAATCCTCCCGCAGCTCGCACCAGGCGATCAGTATCCGCGCGCTGTGGTGATAGCCGAGCAGCGCCGGCCACACGGTCCGTTCGGTCAGCCCGCCATCCTCGGCGCGATAGGACAAGGCGATCTTGCGCCCGGCGCGGATCGCCTTGCGCAGCGTGGCCGCATCGATTGTATCCTCCGGCATCCGCCATGCCGGCGGCGTCCGTGCCGCGGGATCGTCGACCAGCGCCCGCATCTCGGCCGGCACCACGGCGCCGATCTTCGCGATCAGGTTGCGCGCCGCATGGGCGAGCGCCGGGTCGCCATGCCCCGCCACCCATTGGGCGCCGAGCACCGCCGCTTCGACTTCCTCGGGGCTGAGCATCAGCGGCGGCAGGTCGAAGCCGCTTTCCAGGATATAGCCGATTCCCGCTTCGCCCCGGATGGGCACGCGCTGCGCGGTCAGCGCCGCGATATCGCGATAGACCGATCGTTTCGAGGTTTCGAGCTCGGCCGCGATCGCGTCGGCCGTGATCGGGCGGCGCTCCCGGCGCAGGATCTGGACGATCTCGAACAGGCGGTCGGCGCGGCGCATGAGATGGTCCTAATGACAGGCTGCTGCCACCATGCTGGCAGCAGAGTGGCAGTATGTCGATCCCCGGAACCAACCAACAGTCAAAGGGAGATCATCATGCTCAAGACCTATCACGGCAGCTGCCATTGCGGCGCGGTCAAGTTCGAGGCCGACCTCGATCTCGCCACGGGCACTGGCAGGTGCAACTGCTCGATCTGCACCAAGCGGCGGGCCTGGGGGGTGACCATCAAGCCTGACGCCTTCCGCCTTCTCCAGGGCGGGGACTCGCTGTCGGATTATCAGTTCGGCACGCTGTCCGGTCATCACCGCTTCTGCCGGACATGCGGTTGCGCCCCGTTCGGCGACGGCCATGTCGAACAGATCGGGGGCGACTTCGTCAGTATCGCCGTCAACTGCCTCGACGATGCGACCCCGCAGGAACTGGCGGATGCGCCGGTCAACTACGCCAATGGCCGCGACAATCTCTGGTGGGAGAAGCCGGCGATCACCGCCTATCTGTGAGGTGGGGCCGGCCCCGATCGGGGCCGGTCGTCACAGCTTCACGAAGGCCAGCGCGTTGTTCGCGTTCATCGGCACGACCAGCTGGTTGGCGTCCACATCGAGGCACATCGATGCGGCGCTCGGGATGCCCGTGGCGATGAGCGTGGCCGCCTGGCCGGGCCGGATGCGCGAGATGCCGCCGTTCAGCACGCTGCTGACATATTTGGTGCCGTCCGGCATGATCACCAGGCCATCATTGCCGGCCTGGGCCGCGTGCTCGGTTTTCAGCAGCTTTGCTGCGGGCGAGAAGGTCAGCACTGAATCGTCACCGATGTTGACCACCACGATATTGCCGTCCTTGTCGATCGCGACGCCGTTCGGGCGCGACAGCGGCGCCCCTTCCAGGAAGATCGAGGTCCTGCCGTCGGGCGTGATCTTGTAGATCCGCCACGGCGTCCGGGCATCGGCGGTGCCGGTCTGCGATCCGTAGATGGTGCCGTCCGCCGCCACCTCGATATCGTTGAGCCAGGCCACGTCGGGGCTTGCGATCTCGCCGGCCGGCGCGCCGGTCTTCAGGTCGAACATGCGGATGACCGAGACTCGCTTCGCGCCGTCGGCGGTGTCCCCGTCGCTATCGGCGAGATAGAGCTTGCCGTCGTGCACGTCGCTGCCGAACGGCTGGTTGAGCACCAGTCCGTTGCGGTTCACGCCGATCCAGCGCGAGGTGTGGACCGACCCGTCATGATTGATCAGCGAGACGAAGCCGTCGTTCGGCGCTTCTTTCTGCGCGGCGCCGCGGTTGACCGCCATGATCAGCTTGCGGGCCGGATCGTAGCTGCAGCTCTCCGCGCTGACGATCGCGCCATGGACCTTCACGTTCGAGGACATCGGGGTGTGCTTGCCCTCGATCGTCACGCCCAATGGGGTTCCCGCGGTGAAGGGCTGCGGGGCCGTGGGCGCCTGCTGCGCAGTGGCCGAGGTGCCGGCAAGCAGAAGGGCAGCGAAAGTCGCCGCGACAATTGTCTTCATATCCTCGTCCCCCTTTTTGTCGGTCGTTCAGGCGCCGGCGTTGGTCAGCCGCTCCAGATGTGCCTCCGTCAACTCCAGGCCCATCGACCCGGCCAGTTCGTCGATCTGCGCGACACTGGTCGCGCTGGCGATCGGCGCGGTGACGCCGGGTTGCGCCGCCAGCCAGGCAAGCGCGATCTGGGCGAGCGTCGCGCCTGTCTCGGCCGCGACATCGTCCATCGCCGAAAGGACTGCCTTGCCCTTGCCTTCGATCAGGTCGCTCATCCGCCCGCCGCGCACGCTCTTGCCGAGATCGTCGGCCGAGCGGTACTTGCCGGTGAGGAAGCCGGAGGCGAGCCCGTAATAGGGCACCACGCCGATATCGTGGACGACGCAATAGTCCTGCAGCTCGCCCTCGAATTTGTGGCGGCTGACCAGATTATATTCGGGCTGAAGCACATGATATTGCGGCAAGCCATGCGCGGTCGCCGCATCGTGAGCCGATTTCAGGCGACCGGCATGGAAGTTGGATGCGCCGAGCGCGCGGACCTTGCCGGCGTCGATCAGCTTGCCGAATGCGGCCAGCGCCTCTTCCTGGGCGACCGCGTCATCGTCCTGATGCGCGAAATAGAGATCGATCCGCTCGATCCCGAGCCGCTTGAGCGACGCCTCCGCCGCGGCGGCGATCCGCGCAGGCGCCAGTTTCTCGCCGCCCTCGCCGGGCAGCATGCCGACCTTGGTGGCGATCTGCACCTTGTCGCGCTTGCCGCTGGTGCGCAGCCATTCGCCGATCACGCTTTCGGATTCGCCGCCCTGGTGGCCGGGCACCCAGGCCGAATAGACATCGGCCGTATCGATCATCGTGCCGCCCGCCGCGACGAAGGCATCGAGCACGGCGAAGCTTGCCGCCTTGTCCGCCGTCCAGCCGAAGACGTTGCCGCCGAGCACCAGCGGGGCGATATGGAGATCGGTCGATCCCAGGCGGCGAAGATTGGTCATTGCGGCTGCTCCTCGTTGCCGTCGTCGATCTGGTTGGCCGACACCGCGTTCATGTCGACGCTGTTGGCGTCGAGCATCGCGGCGGCGTCGTTGAGCGCGCGCGCCTCGGCCGGGCTCGCTGCCCCCGGCGTGTCGTTGCCGCCACTACAGCCGGCGAGCAGCAGCACGCCGGCCAAAAGGCTACCGGACCTGGGATAGGTCATCCGCGTGTCTCTCCGTTCATTCCGAACGTGTCGGAGGATCTTTCGGCTTCGCACTGTCAAAGCTGAACATTGTGCTTCGACATGTCGGGCGCGATCGGTCTGAGACCGGCTAGTCCTCGATCTCGCTGCCCGCCGCCTTCATCGCGTTGCCCGTCTTGTCCAATGCGCGGTCGGTCGCATTGCCAACCGCATTGCCCGCATTGTCGATCGACGCCTCGGCGGCGCCGAGCGCGCGGTCCGCGGCGGCACCCGTATCGGCGGCGGCCTCGCTCATCGTCGCATTGGCGTCGGCGGCGATGGTGTCGGCTGCCTGGGCGGTTTCGTTTTGTGCCTTGGGGCTGCAGGCGCCTAGGCCGATGGTTGCGGCCAGCACGAGCGGCAGGGCCAGGAATTTCCTCATCTGTCAGACTCCCTCTTATCAGATGCGCGCCGGCATCGGGCACGTCGGCGGACGCTATCGAAGCGGCGAGACGCGCGCAATCGGCTTCGGTTCCCTCGTCTCGGCGTTGACCTCATATAAAGATATCTTTATATGTCGATTCACGATGACCCTCGCCCTCGACATATTCCGCGCGCTCGCGGACGCCACCCGGCTGCGCATCCTCGCGCTGCTGCGCTCGATGGAGCTGTCGGTCGGCGAGCTGGCACAGGTGCTCGGACAAAGCCAGCCGCGCGTCAGCCGCCACGTGAAGATCCTGTGCGACGCCGGCCTTGCGGAGCGGCGCAAGGAGGGTAGCTGGGTGTTCGTGGCGCTTGGCACCGCCTCGAAGGTCGATCCGGTGCTCGCCTCGCTTGACGAATGGGGCAAGGTCGAGCCTGATCACTGGGCGGTGGCTGACGCGGCGCGCCTCGCGGCGGTGCGCGCCGACCGCGCTGCCTCGGCGGCCGGCTGGTTCGAGGCGAATGCCGGGCAATGGGATGCGATCCGCTCGCTGCATATCGCGGAGAGCGAGGTCGAGGCGGCGATGTCGGCGGTGCTTGGCGACGCGCCGATCGGCCAGCTCATCGATATCGGCACCGGCACCGGCCGCATGCTGGAGCTGTTCGCCGGCCGCGCGAAATATGCGCTCGGCATCGACCGCAGTTCGGAAATGCTCCGCCTTGCCCGCGCCAAGCTGTCCGAGCGCGGGCTCGCCAACACTGAACTGCGCCAGGCGGATCTGTATGCGCTGCCACTCGGCGATGGCGAGGCTGATGCGGCGATCCTTCACCACGTGCTCCACTTCGCTCAGCAGCCCGGCGCTGCCATCGTCGAGGCGGCGCGGGTGCTGTCCGATGGTGGGCGCCTGCTGATCGCCGATTTCGCGTCGCACGACCGCGAGGATCTGCGGACTCGCGACGCGCATACGCGCCTCGGCTTTTCGGATGAGCAGATCGCGGCGTGGTTCGATGCCGCCGGGCTGGTCTCGGCGCGGACCGAGACGCTTGAGGGCGGCGAACTGACGGTGAAACTCTGGCTGGCGCGCAAGGCGGCGGCCCCAAACCAGATACCGGTACGAGAGGTGAAGGCAGCATGACGACCCAGAACCCGCAAAGCGAAGCGCGTCGCGCCCAGGCGTCGCCCTTGTTCGCTGATCTCGCGGGCGACGCACAGGTGTCGTTCGAGTTCTTCCCGCCCAAGACGCCCAGGATGGAAGAAACCCTGTGGGAAGCGGTGAAGACGCTCGAGCCGCTCGGCCCGCGCTTCGTCTCGGTCACCTATGGTGCCGGAGGGTCGACCCGCGAACGCACGCATGCGACGGTCGCGCGTATCCAGCGCGAGACCTCGCTGGCGGCTGCCGCGCACCTCACCTGCGTCGAGGCGAGCAAGGCCGAGATCGATCAGGTGGCCGAGGAATATTGGGCCGCCGGTGTCCGGCACATCGTCGCGCTGCGCGGCGATCCGCCCGTCGCTGGCGCGAAGTTCGCGGCGCATCCTGATGGCTATGAGAATGCGGCCGCGCTGGTCGCCGGCCTGAAGAAGCTTCATCCGTTCGAGATATCGGTCGCCGCCTATCCCGAATGCCACCCGGATTCGCCGGACGCGACGGCTGATATCGACAATCTCAAGCGCAAGCTCGATGCCGGCGCGAACCGGGCGATCACCCAGTTCTTCTTCTCGCCCGAGGCTTTCTTCCGTTTCCGCGACCGCGTCGCCGCGGCCGGGATCACGGCTGAGATCGTTCCCGGCATCCTGCCCGTCTCCAACGTGGCGCAGACCCGCAAGTTCGCGGCGATGTGCGGCGCTGAAATCCCTGACTGGATGGGCCGGCTGTTTGACGGGCTCGACGATCACCCCGCCGCGCGCCAGCTCGTCGCGGCGACGGTCGCCGCCGAGATGTGCCGCCGGCTCTATGCCGGCGATGTGCGCAGCTTCCATTTCTACACGCTCAACCGCGCCGAGTTGAGCTTCGCGATCTGCCACATGCTTGGGTTGCGGGCGAAGGCACCGGCGCATGAGGCGGCGGCCTGAGGGATATGACCATGACTGCACGCGAGACACTGCTGGCCGAGGCTGCCAAGCGTATCCTGATCACTGACGGCGCGTTCGGCACCGAGATCCAGAACTGGAAGCTGAGCGAGGCCGATTATGCCGGCACGCTCGGCCTGGCCAAGGACCAGAAGGGCAATAACGACATCCTCGCGCTGACCAGGCCCGAGGTGCCGGAGACGATCACCCGCGAATATCTCGATGCCGGATCCGACATCGTCTCGACCAACACCTTCAGCGCCAATGTGATCAGCCAGGCCGATTATGCGGCAGAGAGCCTGGTCAAGGAAATCAACATCGCCTCGGCGCAGATCGCGCGCCGGCTGGCCGATCAATATGCCGCGAAAGACGGCCGCCCGCGTTTCGTCGCCGGCGCGATCGGGCCGACCAACAAGACGCTGTCACTCTCGCCCGACGTCAACGACCCCGGCTTCCGCGAGATCGACTTCGACTATCTGAAGGATGTGTACCGCGAACAGATCGACGCGCTGCTCGAAGGCGGCGTCGACTTCATCCTGATCGAGACGGTGTTCGACACGCTCAACGCCAAGGCTGGCGTCATGGCGGCGCTTGAGGCGGCGGATGCGCTCGGCCGCGACGTGCCGATCATGCTGTCGATGACCCTGACCGACCTGTCGGGCCGCAACCTGTCCGGCCACACGGTCGAGGCATTCTGGCACGCGGTGCGCCATGCAAGGCCGATCACCATCGGGCTCAACTGCTCGTTCGGGGCCGAACAGCTTCGCCCGCATGTGCGCACGCTCAGCGACATCGCCGACACGCTGATCATGGTCTATCCGAACGCCGGTCTCCCCAACGAACTCGGCGAATATGACGAGCAGCCGGCGACCACCGCCGGGCTGGTGCGCGAATGGGCGGCCAACGGCCAGGTCAACATCCTGGGCGGCTGCTGCGGCTCGACCCCCGCGCACATCGCAGCGATCGCCGGGGCAGTGGCCGGTCTCCCGCCGCGCGCGCCAGCGGTGCCGCCGGTGAGGACCCGGCTCGCCGGGCTGGAGCCGATGACGATGGGCGCGTAGGCGCAGGGGCAACCCAGCCGTTCGTGTCGAGCGAAGTCGAGACACAATGACGGCGCGCTCACGCAGCTTTCCCGACTTCGCTCGAAACGAACGGATTTTATTTTGGCCTCTGCCCCTTCCACTGCCCAGTTCGTCAATATCGGCGAGCGCACCAACGTCACCGGATCGGCGCGCTTCAAGAAGCTGATCATGGCGGGGGACTATCCCGCCGCGGTCGAGGTCGCGCTGCAGCAGGTGGAATCGGGCGCTCAGGTGCTCGACGTCAACATGGACGAGGGCCTGCTCGACGCCGAAGTGGCGATGACGACCTTCCTGAAGCTGATCGCCGCCGAGCCGGATATCGCGCGAATCCCCTTCATGGTCGACAGCTCGAAATGGTCGGTGATCGAGGCCGGGCTGAAATGCGTCAGCGGCAAGCCGATCGTGAATTCGATCAGCATGAAAGAGGGCGAAGCTCAGTTCCTCTCTCAGGCAAAGAAGGTGATGCAATATGGCGCCGCCGTCGTCGTCATGGCGTTCGACGAGGTGGGCCAGGCGGATACCAGGGATCGTAAGGTCGAGATCTGCGAACGTGCCTATAAGCTGTTGATGGGGATCGGTTTCCCGCCCGAGGACATCATCTTCGATCCCAACATCTTTGCCGTGGCGACGGGAATCGAGGAGCATAATAACTATGCGGTCGATTTCATCGAGGCGTGCAAGGAGATCAAGGCGCGGCTGCCGCATTGCCATATCTCCGGGGGCCTTTCGAACCTCAGCTTCTCGTTCCGCGGCAACGAGCCGGTGCGCCGCGCGATGCATTCGGTGTTCCTCTATTATGCGATTCCCGCCGGGCTCGACATGGCGATCGTCAATGCCGGGCAGCTCGACGTGTACGACACGATCGATCCGGAACTGCGCCAGGCTTGTGAGGACGTCATCCTCAACAAGGACGAGGGGACGACTGAACGGCTGATCGCCCTCGCCGAGCGCTACAAGGGCACTGACGAGGTCGCCGAGAAGCAGGCGGCCGAATGGCGCGGCTGGCCCGTCGCCAAGCGGCTCGAACATGCGCTGGTCAAGGGCATCGACGCGCATGTCGTCGACGACACGGAGGAAGCGCGGCAGCTCTACGCCCGCCCGATCGAGGTGATCGAAGGCCCGTTGATGGATGGCATGAACGTCGTCGGCGACCTGTTCGGCTCGGGCAAGATGTTTCTGCCCCAGGTGGTGAAGTCGGCGCGCGTGATGAAGAAGGCGGTGGCGCACCTGCTGCCGTTCATCGAGGCGGCGAAGGAGCCCGGCGCGCGCGGCAAGGGCAAGATCATCATGGCGACCGTGAAGGGCGACGTGCATGACATCGGCAAGAACATCGTCGGCGTCGTGCTCCAGTGCAACGGCTTCGACGTGGTCGACATGGGCGTCATGGTGCCCTGGTCCGACATCCTGAAGGCGGCGAACGAGAATGACGCCGACATGATCGGCCTGTCCGGCCTGATCACCCCGTCGCTCGACGAGATGGTCACCGTCGCCGAGGAGATGAAGCGGTCGGGCATGACGATGCCGCTGCTGATCGGCGGCGCCACCACGTCGAAGGTCCATACCGCGCTGCGCATCGCGCCTGCCTATGACGGTCCGGTCGTCCATGTGCTCGACGCAAGCCGCGCGGTCGGCGTCGCCTCGACCCTGGTCAGCGATACGCAGAAGGACGCCTTCGTCCTCAAGACAGCAGACGAATATGAGGCGGTGCGCGTCGCCCGCGCCGGCCGCAGCCAGAGCGAGCTGGTCACGCTCCAGGTCGCCCGCGACAATGCGTTCGAGGCCGATATGAACCTGAAGCCGCCAACGCCGCTTCAGCCCGGCGTGCACATCTTCCGTGACTGGGACCTGGCCGAGCTGCGCGAGATCATCGACTGGACGCCCTTCTTCCGCGCCTGGGAACTGGCCGGCAATTATCCGGCGATCCTCGAGGACAAGGTCGTCGGCGAGAGCGCGCGCAGCCTGTTCGCGGATGCGAACGCGATGCTCGACAAGATCATCGCCGAGAAATGGCTGGTCGCGCGCGGTGTCGCCGGCCTGTGGCCGTGCCGCCGCGAGGGCGACGACGTCATCATCCATCTCGAGGATGAAAGCCATGTGACATTGCCCTTCCTCCGCCAGCAGATCGCCAAGCGCGAGGGCAGGGCGAACATGTGCCTCGCCGATTTCATCAGCCATGACGGGGACTGGATCGGCGGCTTCGCGGTCAGCATCCATGGCATCGAGCCGCACCTCGCCCGCTTCAAGGCGGCGATCGACGATTATTCGGACATCCTGTTGAAGGCGCTGGCCGATCGTTTCGCCGAGGCGCTGGCCGAGGCGATGCACCGCCATGTCCGCACCACGCTCTGGGGCTATGCGCCGGACGAGCAGCTTACCAACGAAGCGCTGATCAGGGAGCAATATCGCGGCATCCGCCCGGCGCCCGGTTATCCGGCCTGCCCCGACCACAGCCTGAAGCCGACCCTGTTCAAGCTGCTCGACGCCCATCACGCGACGGGCATCTCGCTGACGGAAAGCTTCGCGATGCTGCCGACGGCGGCTGTTTCCGGCTTTTATTTCGGCCATCCCGAGGCCGAATATTTCGGCGTGGCGCGTGTCGGGCGCGATCAGCTCGAGGAATATGCCGGGCGGCGCGGGGTCGATCTCCAGACCGCCGAGCGGTGGCTGCGGCCGAACCTGGACTGACCCTTCCATTCCTTCCCGTCGCAGGCGGGGAGGGTGTCGCCTGGGCATGGTGGAAGGGATGTTCCGAGACATGTCGGCACGGCGCGTCGTGCCAATGCTGCGCCGACACTCTATGGTTCGGCGATGTCCTACCTATACCTCGCCATCGCGATCGCCTCGGAGGTCTGCGCCACCTCCTTCATGAAGCTGTCGGAAGGCTTCACCCGGCCGGTGCCGTCGATCGTCACCATCATCGGCTACGGAATCGCCTTCTATTTCCTGTCGCTTACCCTGCGGACGATCCCGACGGGCGTCGCCTATGCGATCTGGTCCGGCGTCGGCATCGTCCTGATCGCGGCGATCGCCTGGATCTTCCAGGGGCAGAAGCTCGATGCAGCCGCCATCGCCGGCATGACGCTGATCATTGCGGGTGTGCTGGTGATGAATGTCTTTTCGAAAGCGGCGGCGCATTAGGTCCGTCGCGTATTCTTAGGGGCAACGGGCTTATTATCACGCCGCCGGTGCCGATTTATAACCGTCGTTTTGTGGCGTGTGCGAATTTTTTACAATGAAGGGGTCGGAAATCGCTTCGCCAGGCATCTATGTCTTAAGAAGTCTGGCAACGTGCAGGGCGGGGGGAGCTGGTTTTGGAACAAGATCGCGCGGAACTCGTAGCCTGGGTGGCGGGAAACATTATCCCGCACGAGGGCGCGTTGCGCGATCGGCTTCGCTCCATTGCCGTGCCGCGCCAGGAAATCGACGATATCGTGCAGGACGCGTATCTGAGCATCACGCATCTCCCCAGCGTCGCGCATATCCGCGATGGCAGGGCCTATCTGTTTTCCGTGGCGCGCACGGTGATCTTGAAGCGCGTCCGGCGAGAACGCATCGTTCGCATCGATAGCCTGACCGAATTTCAGGCCCTGTCGTTCGCCGACGAAGATCCGGGGCCGGAACGCCGGGCAGGCGGGCGACGCGATCTTGAGCGCGTTCGTCAATTGATTGCGAACCTGCCGTCGCCCTGTTGTGAGATTTTCGAACTCAGGCGGATCGAAGGCGTGTCGCAACGGGAAATCGCGGCCCGTCTGGGCGTTAGCGAGCATGTCGTCGAAAAACAGTCGAGCCGTGGCCTGAAACTTATCCTGAAAGCCATTGCGGACGGCGAAAGTGACGTCGCCCAGCCTGTGAAGCAGCGTAAAGAAGGGGCAAAGCGTGATCGCGGCCATGAATGACAGCGAAGCGGCTGATTGGGCCATTCGCCGGGAGAACGGCCCGCTGTCGCCCGCCGACCAGCGCGCGTTCGACGCATGGCTTGCCGGCGACGAGCGCCGCGCCGGTGCGTTGCTGCGTGCGGATGCGGCGCTCATGTATCTCGATCGCGGCCGCGCGCTCGCCGGCCTTGCCCAGACAGGTGACGCACCGGAACCCGAGGCGGACGAGCCTGTCTGGATGTCGCGGCGGATGCTCGTGGGCGGCGGGATGGCGGCACTTGTCGCGATCGGGGCCGGCATTGCCGGCCTGGTGAATTTCCCGCGCAGCGACGTGATCGCGACCGGTGTCGGGGAAATCAAACGGACGCCGCTGGCCGATGGCTCGGTGGCGACGGTCAATACCGCCAGCCGGCTTACCGTTGCGATGACCGGGGACGTGAGGAACGTCTCCCTGGACGATGGGGAGGCGTGGTTCGAGGTTGCGCACGACCAGGCGCGCCCCTTCGTGGTCCAGGCGGGCGACGTGAGCGTTCGCGCGGTCGGCACGGCCTTTTCGGTTCGCCGCACCGAAACCGGCGTCGATATATTGGTGACGGAAGGGGTCGTCGAAGCATGGCGCGCTGATCAGCCGGATAAAGCGACGCGGATCGAACAGGGCGAGCGTGGCTTTATCGCTGACGCGGCGCGGCCGGCCGACAGCACCCCCGGCGAGGTGGTTGCGGTACAGTCCGACACCGAGATTGATCGGTCGCTGGCATGGCGCAACGGCGATCTAGCGCTCAATGGCGAGACGCTTGAGTATGCGGTTGCGGAGATCAATCGCTACAATCGGCGTAAATTGGTTGTCGATAATGTCGAATTGGGTCGATCGCCGATCGTCGGCTATTTCAAGGTCAATGAGCCAGAGAATTTCGCGCGTTCCGTAGCGGCACTGTTCGACGCGAGCGTGCATGTCACTGACAACACGATCAGGTTGGACACAAAAAAGGAATAATTTTTTTACGACAGGGGTCGGAATCTTCTCCCCCAAGCATCCTTACTGTTAGGGGGAGTGCAATGTACGCTCCCCATCATAGGGGAGGTACGGGGTGAGGGGCAGTTCTGCTGGTCTATATTGTGGTGCGGCTATTGCCGCGATTGTTGTTGCGAACCCGGTAGCGGCGCAAACGCGAACATTCGATCTTTCGGCGGGTCTGGCGGAACGGAGTATTCCTGCGTTCGCCAAACAGGCAGGCATTCAGATCCTTGCGAGCGGAAAGCTGGTGCGCGGCAAGCGCACCAACGCCGTGCGCGGCACCAAATCAGTTGAGGAGGGGCTGAACGATCTGCTCGCCGGGACAGGGCTCTCGGCGGTGCTTCAGCCGGGCCGGGCGGGCTCGTTCATCATTCGGGCCGGGAGCACGGCGCCGGCGCCGCAAAAATCGCGGCTTGTCGCATCGACGCCCGCACAACCGGGGCAGGCTGAATCGGACGGCCAGGATCAATCGCAATATTCCAACGACATTATCGTCACCGCGCAGAAGCGGCGGGAATCGATGCAGGATGTGCCGATCGCCATGAGCGCGTTCACCTCGAAATCGCTCGATGAAATGAAGATCGAGGGTGGGTCGGAACTGGTGCGCGCCGTCCCCAACATCACCTTCTCGAAGTCGAATTTCGCCAGCTACAATTTCTCGATCCGCGGCGTCGGCACCAAGGCGCTGTCGGTCACGTCCGATCCTGGCGTCGCGATCAGCTTCAACAATACCCCGCTGATCCGCAATCGGCTGTTCGAGCAGGAATATTTCGACGTTCAGCGGGTCGAGGTGCTGCGCGGGCCGCAGGGCACGCTCTACGGCCGCAACGCGACGGCCGGGGTGGTCAACATGATCCCGAACTTCGCCGATCCCGACAAGTTCGCGGCCAATCTCAAACTGGAAACCGGCAATTACGCATCGAAGCGGGTGAACGGCATGATCAATCTGCCAATCACCGACACGCTGGCGGTGCGCGCGGCCGGCGCGTGGACGAGCCGCGACGGCTATGACTACAACACCGTCACCGATCAGCGCGTCAATGGCCGCAACCTTTGGGGGAGCCGCGTCACCGCGACCTGGCAGCCGAGCAGCCGGTTCAAGGTCAATGCCGCGTGGGAACATTTCTCCGAGGATGACAATCGCTCGCGCACCGGCAAGCAACTTTGTCATACTGATCCTGGGCCAGCCTCAATTGGTGGCAAAAGCCTTACGCCGGTGATCAGGGGCGCCTTAAGCCAGGGGTGTTCGCCAGGCTCGCTCTATGACGACGGCGCCTATGGGGTTCCAAACGGCTTTTCTCTGCCGTACATCAACGCGGCTGCCTCCCTGATCGCGCTGGGGTACAAGGCCGGGGCTATAGGCGGAGCCGCTCCCGTCACGTTGATCGACGACACGCGAGACCCTTATGCGGGCGTAACGCAATCACGCAATCTTCGGGAGATCGCGACTGCTATCGATCCCAAGTTTCGCGCAAAAAACGATATTTTCCAGCTTAATATCGAGGCAGGCTTAGGGTCGAATCTGAAATTATATTCAAGCACGTCATATTCTGAAGATTCATATTATTCTTTTCAGGATTACAACAGATTCAATAGCGGCAGCGTATTCAACGATTCGAGTGTTCTGTTTGCTCTCAGGACCAGGCCGCTGGCGACCAAAGGCATCGCCATAGGGGGTATTCTAGACGACCCTCAATTGGGTGCTTCGTCTAATATCCTCGGTGCGGACATGGTCGATTCTCATAGCAAGCAATGGTATCAGGAATTCCGCTTGCAATCGTCATTCGACGGAAAAGTAGAATTCAACATAGGTGTTAACTATCTTAACTTTAAGATAAAAGAAGATTATTATGTATTCAATAATCTATTTACCGCAATCGCCAGAACGGTTTTAGGAACCGGAAATACCAGCGGCGTTGTTAAGGATTGCGCTGGATGGGCCGGGGGAGCGGATTGCACCTATGTTGATCCAAATCCATTGAGCTCACTCAATGGAAACGGTCATAATTATTTCCGTAGCCAGAATGTCGCCAGAACGGAATCCTATGCAGGGTTCGGTGAAATATATTTCAAGGCCACCGACCAGCTGAAATTTACGGCAGGGCTTCGCTATACTGATGATAAAAAGGTGGCGACGCCCATCCCAACGCAGCTGCTCTTGGGAACGGGGATTTTGGGATTTGGCCTGATTAATGAAGGGTACCAGGTCTCTCCGGATATCGTGCAGAAATGGGGTCGCGTAACGGGAAGATTTGTCGTGGATTGGAAGCCGCACCTAGCTTTCACCGATGAAACGCTGTTCTACGCATCCTTTGCACGTGGATATAAAGGAGGCGGCACCAACCCTCCAGGGATTGGGGCCAATCCGGCCTATCTTCAATTTTTCCCCGCACCTCAGGCCTTTAAACCCGAAAGCGTCAATGCATTTGAGGTCGGAACGAAAAATTCTTTGGCCGGAGGGCGGCTGACGCTGAATGCAACCGCCTTCTACTATAAATATAAGGACTATCAGGTTTCTCAGATTGTCGACCGTATTGCCCTGAACGAAAATTATAATGCCGATATCTGGGGTGCCGAACTGGAAATGCTGTGGCGGCCGACACGGCGCGTCAGTCTCAACGCTAATGTCGGGTATCTCGGCACGCGCATCGCGAACGGCATGAAATCAGTCGATGTCATGAATCGCACGCAAGGAAATCCAGACTGGGTCATTGTCAAACCCTGGATTCAACTTGCTTCCAATTGCATCGCGCCGCGCGCTCTCGTTGAGAAGATTATCAAAAGATCATCTTTCAATAACGCGAGCGGCCCTGGTGATCTGTCAACGTTTTGCGGCGGGCAAGTTGGCAAGAATTTTACCGCTGGAAGTTACTTCTCGAATCTCACTGGGATCGTATATGATCCGGCAACGGACGCGCCAAATAACGGCAGAGGTTTTTACGCTGACCTCGGTGGAAATGAGTTGCCAAATTCTCCTCATTTGACGGTTAACATTGGGGCTCAATATACACTTCCTATTGCAAGATGGAATCTTACGTTTAGAGGTGATTATTATCGCCAAAGCGCAAGTTGGGCGCGTGTGTATAATACATCGATCGATCGTTTGCGGTCATGGGATAACGCAAATATGTCCGTGACACTTGATCGCCCGGAAAGTGGGTTCTCGATGCAATTATATATTAAGAATGCATTTAATAAAACACCCATTACGGATGCCTTCGTCAATAGTGATGATAGCGGTCTTACAACCAATGTATTTACACTTGATCCAAGGATAATTGGTTTTAACGTGTCAAAGAAATTTTGATAATTCATCAGAGGTGATTCTATAGTTCTGCATCATGGCATCATATTTTGCTAAAATTGCAGGGATGGTTCCATGAATATGGGAGATGATGTTCGCGGGAATAATTTAACATCTGCGATCATCTGGGGAGCGACACCTTTTATGTCGCATATAGAAGGAGAAGGATGATGTTGAAGGCTTTTATCGGCACAATCACCGTGCTGGCAAGCGCGACGGCAATGCCCGCTTATGCCCAGAGCTTTACTCCGGCGCCGACGACGGTTTCCGGAACCGGTACTGGATATGTGAATGGTACCCCTTGCACCGGCGCGGCTGTCAGCGGGTCGGTAAATTCGTCCGGTACGTACGCGGATGTGTCGTTCGACAATTCGGCAACTGCCTGTTCTGCTTACGGGGTCACCGCCCGCGTCTCGGCGAACGGTACTTTGAGCAACGTGGTTGTTACCTATCTTCCGACGTCCACCGTCATTTGTAACAGCGGGACCACAACCTACCCGGGCGTGGTGGAGTACACCAATGTAACCGGGACAACGATGAACGCGTATGTCGATCCTTCGGCCCCCGTGACCGTCGGCGCCTGCGCGGTGGCGGCCGACATGACGGTCGGCACCGTACAATTCGTGCCGTAAGGCATGATTGTCCGATGAAATAAGCGGACGCCCCGACCGGCGGATTGTCGGTTGAGGCGCCCGCACTCGAACCAGTCCAACTGGCACCGCGTCGTTCTGAGCGACGCGGTGCTGTTTTCACCTGAATTGTTGTGAGTCGGCAACAGTTCAGTAAGGTGACCTAAAGGGTCTTGCGATGTGCGCTTGTCTACAGGATCATCTGCGCGCATCCTGCTAGCGCTGATTTTCGCGCCGGCTGTCGCTCACGGCGAAGCTGCGAAAGGCGACGCCGTGATCGAACAAGCGATGGATCGCGCGCAAGTCCAGTTGCCCAATCAAACAGTTGAGCCGGATGATATTGTCGTCACCGCGATGCGGCGGGGCGAGGCGCAGGTTCCCGCCGAAACCGAATTCACCGAGGATCAGATCGCGGCGCAAGGGGCGGACTCGGTCGATGATCTGATGTCGCGGCTGAGGCCCTTTGTCAGCCCCGACGGGGAGGAGCCGGTGCTCTTGATCAACGGCAGGCCGGCTGGGTTTGATCGCTCGGTCCTGGGCTATCCGCCTGATGCTCTTACCCGTCTTGCGATCCTCAAACCTGAAGCTGCCGCGCGTTACGGCACCGCGCCGGGCAGGCGGGTGGTCAATCTCGTTCTCAAGAAACACTTCACCGGTCTTGACGCCGACGCCGGCACCTCCGTCCCCTTTCGCGGTGGGCAAATGGGCAACGATCTGACCTTGGCCCGCACGGCCATCAACGGGGACACGCGCTGGAACGTGCGCGCGATATTCGGGCGCGATAGCGGCCTGCGCAAGAATGCACGATCGATCTCACGCGATCCGGGCATTTATGATGGCAGGGGGTTCATATCGGCGCTTGATGGTGGCGAAATTGATCCGGCCCTCAGCCTCGCGGCGGGATCGAGCGTCGCCGTCGCGGCTTTCCCTGCCGCAATACCTGCGGGCACGCCCTCGATCGCCGATTTCGTTGCGACGGCCGGACAAAGGCATCCGCTTGATCCCAACGCCTATGCCACCCTGCAATCCGCGCGCCGCACGATGGGGCTGAATATCGGCGTGACGCGGCCGCTTGGTGCCCTCAGCGTTTCGCTCGCCCTGACGGCGAACAGCACAAGCAACGAGGGCCTGCGCGGGATACCCATGGCGTCGGTCGTCTTGCCGACAGGCAACCCATGGTCGCCCTTTGCACGGGATGTCCTGCTGACTCGGCCCCTCGATGGTACCATGGCTCTCCGCGCCAATACCAGTTCGCGAACGCTTGGAGGTTCACTGACGGTCAACGGCACCGTCGCTGGATGGCAGGGCAGTCTGGGCATCAGCTATCGCAAGTCGTGGAAGGAGAATCTTCTGGAAACCGGCATCGATACCGACCGCGTGCAGCACTTGCTCGATACCGGCGATGCTGGTTTCAGTCCTTTCGGCCCGTGGGATCGTACTTTGCTGCGCGCGACCCGGCGCCGCTCGCTTTCGGATGATCTTAGCGCGCGGCTCAGCCTTCAGAAAAGCGTGATCGACCTGCCGGCTGGGCCGATCACCCTGAACCTCACCGGCAACGCGACGCGTGGCAACATCCAGACCCGGCAGCGCGATGCCGTGGGCGATCTGATCTCTGCGAACGACATTTCGCGGGTTCAGGCAAGCACACAGGTGGCTCTCAATGTGCCGATCGCAGGGCGTGGCAAGCATGGCTTGCTGCCCGTTGGCGATTTGTCGCTTGACCTGACGGCCGGATGGCAGGCGATGAGCGGGAGCAGGCCGCAACGCAGCTACAATGGCGGCTTCACCTGGTCCCCGATCAAGGCGATCCAGCTTCGCGGCATGATCAACTATCAGCAATCCTCTCCATCGGTGGCCGACCTCGACGGTCCGATCGAGACGACAATCACGCGGATGTTCGACTATGCCCGGCAGGTCGTCGCCGAACCATTCCTGATTACAGGAGGCAATCCGACCCTAAAGGCGGGCAGTCGGCAAGGGCAGACGATAGCGGCAATGGTGCGGCCATTGGGCAGCGAGGCGCTGACGTTCAATGTCGAATATCGCAAGACCGTCGCGAAGAATATGCCGAGTTCCTTTCCCGAACTGACGCCGGCGATCGAGGCGGCCTTTCCGGAACGGGTGACACGCGATGCGGCGGGAAATCTGGTGTCGGTTGACGCGCGGTCGATCAACATCGCGCACGATGTGACCGCTGAATTTTCAGGCGGGGTCGCGCTGCGCTTTTCGAGCGGCGCCAGGGCCCCCGTGCCGGGCGGGGTCGCCAATGCCATCCAATATACCCTGTCGCTCACGGAAACGTACCGGATGAAAAGCGAGATGCTGATCCGTGCGGGATTGCCCGTCATCGACCGGCTCGGGGGGGGCAGCGGCCAGTCGCGCCATACCGTCAGCCTGCAATTCGGGGCGGGCAAGCGGGGCATGGGGGCGTCGCTCAGCGCAAGCTGGAACAGCGCGGCGTATCTCGGCGATCTTGAAGCCGATCCGGATCACGCGTTCCGGATCAGGCCGCCCCTCCTGGTGGGAGTGTCCGCGTTCCTCGATCCGGACAGCGTGTTCGCGGGGCTGCGCGATAATCCGCTCACGAAAGGCTGGAAAATCTCTGTCAGCGTCCAGAACCTGTTCGACAGCTACCGGCATGTCGTGCTCGCGAATGGCCTCGTCCCGGCAGGCTATAGCCATGATGAGATCGACCCGGTCGGGCGAAGTATTCGCTTGCAGATACACAAGCGCTTCTAGCGCAAGCGATCCGAAATCCGAATCGATATGAACGCTGAACGGCTGGCATTGGTGGAGAGCGGTCGTTCCTATTCGCAATCAGCTCCCGCGAGTTTGATCCACAGGCTGGGAGCAGCGGTGGTGACTTTCATCAGGAATTGGCTGGTCGTTCCCTCTCGTGCGCGCACACAATCCTGCTAAAGCCAGCGATGAACAGGGTGCATGAATGACCGCATTTGATTTTTTCTTTAGCCTCTATGGTCTGGTGTTAGGTTTATCCGTTGCCACGATTGCTACCGGCGTAGCCGCTGTTTTCGAGTTCCGTCGAACGATCAGGATCGGGGTGCTAACGCCGCTTCTGGCGATATTCGTCATGCTTGATATCGCGAGCTTCTGGGAAACGGCCTGGACGTCGCTACGCAAGGCTCCCTTCAGTTATGGCTTGCTCGTCATTGGCATGGGAATATCCTTCATCTATTTCATTGCCGCATCGCTCGTCTTTCCCCGTGCAGTTCAGAATGCTTCGTCGCTGAACGAACATTTTTGGCGCAACAGGCAACCAGTCCTTCTTCTAACCAGCCTCGCCAACCTCATCATGCTTATCGTCGTCATGGTTTTCGCAAGCGGAAACCCTGACGGCACGAAGCTACAAATCAACTATGCGATAACGGGTGTCCTCTATGCGCTGCTCATCGTGCCCGCAGCTTTCATCAAGAGGCCTTGGGTGGTCGCCACTCTTATCGGCCTGCACGTCGCGCTATACATATTTATCGCCGCGATCTCCCTCATTATAGCCAAGCCCTGAGCGAGGCGCGCGCTTCCAAATGCGGAGCGAGCGCAAATTGTTTGCCGACTGATTCAAATCGCACCAAGCCTGGCGCAGCATGATCTCGGCCGAAGTCTTCGGTCCCGCTCTTTCTCATTTTTGCAACACTGATTTCCCTGTTCCGGCAGGGACTTTCCCTGTTATCCGGCAACAGGGAATTCAATATCAAGGCATTGAATATATTCAATAATATTGACGAATAAGCGCCCTGTTCCGCTGAGAAAAAAGAAATTCCCTGTTAATTTCCCTGTTAATCGCCCGTAACAGGGAAATTGTGACGTCCGGGGCGGATGTGATCCCGCTGGCGGGGCCGCGCTACCGCCATACCGGATTTGACGTCAGGTCCGCCGGATACATGTTCACATATTGCGCCATGCGCGGCCGGGCGGCGCGGTTCGGGCTTGCGCCGTGGGGCAGGTCCTGCCGCCAGAGGATGAGGTCGCCCGCACCGGCGCCGATCGGCACGGCCCGGTCGCTCAGGTCGATCGTCCGCGGGTCCCCATCGCCCACGCTTTCGAGCCAGTCCTCGATTCCGTGATGGAAACCCGGCACAAGCTGAAGCGCGCCCTGGTCCCCGGTGGTCTCGGTCAGATAGAGGATGCCCTGGGTCGCGAACGGGATCGGCAGGGCAAGGCTCATGTCGAAATGCAGGTTCGGCCCGGGAAAGGTGAAACCCGGCCGCTCGGGCGGGTTGAAGCTCAGCCGGTCCGTGATCATCCAGAGGTCGGCGGTTCCCCAGAGCTGGGCGAATGCCTTGTGCACCCGTGACGATTGTCGCGCCGCTTCCATCGCTGAATCCTGGAAGTGCTGGACCATGATGCCGTTGGGGCGGCGTTCGTACCAGCTTTCCGGGTCGTCCGGCGTCGCGTTCACCTGCCGCCAGAGCAGTTCCTCGGCCGCGCTGGCCTGATCCGGGGTGATTGCCTGACGCAGGATGACGAAGCCATGCTCGTCCCAATGCGCCAGATCCTCCCGGTCGAGAACGGGCGGAGCCTCGTCGATCGCCCGCAACCTCTGCGCGATCCCGTCCGGCGGTGGCGCGCCGTCGAGCCATGCATGATAGCGCGCGACCTTCAGGGGGTCGGGCTCCCCGGCGGTTTCCAGGACCCAGGCCTGGAATGTCGGCAAATCGGGCTGTTCGGCGCCAAGATATTTCAGCGTCTGCTCAAGCCCGAGACCCAGCACGTCGAGCAACGGGCGCGACTGGGTTTCCCGGTTCGCCTCCGCCTGCGACCTGAAGGTGCAGCGCGCCCAATAATCTTCAAGCCCGCGGATATGGGGCAGATGGTCCGGGACGGACGCGAGCGCGGCTGAGGAAGCGGTCATCGGGGCCCAACATCAATCAGCGCCACGCCCTCGTCAACCGTCCCGGCGCCTTCGTCAGGGGCAGGTCGAACCCGGGCCCGCATCGAGATCCAGGCACCGGCCATCCGGCTTGGGCGCTGAGACCGGCAGGCCGATCAGGCCGGCGAGCGTCGGCATGATGTCGACCGTTTCGACCGACAAGGGTTGTTCGAACCCGGTCATGCCCTTGCGCCAGAACAGGATCGGCACCCGGCGGTCATAATCCCAGAAGCTGCCATGGGTCGCGACGCTGCCCCTGGTCGGATCGGCGATCGGCGTGATGCGCGGCTTCATCGCGACAAGAATGTCGCCCGATCGCGGTGCGTAATAGGAAGCGCGGGCACGCTGGAGCAATGTCCAGGTTTCGGGCGGGCCGCTCGGGCTCGGCGTCGCCGCGATCGCGCTGGCGGGGAGGGCGTCGGCGACCTGCGGATGGGCGCGGATTCGGGCAAGCGCTTCCTTCAGGACAGCGGCATGCTGCTCCCTGGTCAGCTTCGGGTCGATCCAGACATCGCCCGACCCGGCATCGCCGTAGAGCAGCGGGCCGGCGACCTTGAGCTTCAGCTTGGCGATGATGTGCTCGCCGATGCCGGCCAGGGTGAAATTCGGGTCGATCCGCGCTTCTTCGGGAATGCCGTGGTCGCGGTTACGCTCCGGCAGGTCGTGGCCGCCGTGGTCGGCGGTGAGCACGACGGCGTAATCCACCCCGGTCTTGTCGAGCACGTCGAAGAAGGAGCCGAGCGACCGGTCGAGATTGGCGAGTTGCACGCACATCTCATTGCCCTCGGTGCCATAACCATGGCCGACATAGTCGGTGGCCGAGGCGCCGACCGCGATCAGGTCGGTCGTGCTGCCCTGGCCGAGCTTCATGTCCTGGACCATGCCGGCGGCGAGCGCGAGGATCGCGGCGTCGAAGGCGGGCGAGGCGCGGAACTTGCCCGCGTCGCCGGCGGCCCGCTCGAACCGGCCGCTGCCGACGGTCTTGCCGCCGCCGACCGGGATGGCGCGGTCGTGCGGCAGGCAGAAATCGGGTTCGTCGAGCGGCCCCTGCGCCTGCGCGATCAGCGCCGACACGGTCGTGTTGGTACGCTCGACCACCGGCGGCGCGACGCGGCCGGCATAGGATACGAACGCCTTGCCGTTCCACCACCAGAGCTCGTCCACCTTGTGGCCGCCCATCATCACCGCCGCGCGGTCCTTGCCGGCGACCGACACGACGCGCGCCGCCGGGTTCGCCGCCTTCATCCGCTCGCCGAGCGTCGGGACGAGCAGATGCTTGTCTGACACGGTATATTTGGAGGAGGTGCTGCCGGGCACGCTCTCGTCCTCGGCGCAATAGACCTGCTTGTCGGCCCGCGGTGTCTTCAGGTCGGTCCAGTTGTTGGCGATGATGCCGGTATGTTCGGGGCGGAACCCGGACAGGATGGTCGAATGGCCTGGGCAGGTCTCGGTCGCGGCATGGCTCTGATAGCCCGAGGGGAAGACCGCGCCGTTCAGCAGCCGCGCAAAGCCACCGGTGAAGCGGTTGCGATATTCGGCGAACAGGTCGGCGGAGAATTGATCGACCGAGATGGTGACGATCAGCTTCGGCGGGGTCCGGGGGGCGGCTGCGGCGCTTGGCGGGGGCGTTTCCTGGGCCTGGAGCGGGGCCGACAAGGCGATGGCGGCCAGGGTGGCGATCGATGCCAATCTTTTCACGTGTTGTTTCTCCGCGCTCAGGTGCAATGCACCCCGCCTGCCGCTATGGGCGAGTGGGTGACTGCCGACAAGGATGGGCGATGCGCGCGTTCGGTTACCTGATTGTGACGATGCTGGCCGCGATGTTCGCGGCGGCAAGTGCCCCGGCGGAGGCGCCGGGCGCCCTTGGCAAGGGCCCGCACCTCGCGATGCGCCTGGTCGCCGAGAGCATGACGCCCGCCCCCGGGCAGGACGTGACGCTCGCGCTCGACTCGCGGCCAGAGCCTGGCTGGCACGGCTATTGGCAGAATCCTGGCGACGCTGGTTTCCCGGCGACGCTCAAATGGACTCTGCCCAAGGGTGTGACCGCGGGCGAGCCGGCCTATCCGGTTCCGGGCATGCTGCTGATGGCCGGCCTGATGAACTATGTGTTCGAGGCGCCCTATGCGCCGCTGGTCACGCTCAGGATACCGGCCGGGCTCGCGCCGGGAACCGCGCTGCCGGTGAAGCTTCATGCGCAGTATCTCGTCTGCACCAAGACGGTCTGCGTACCCGAGGAGGCCGATCTGTCCGTCGACCTGACCATCGGCGACGGCGCGGTCGCGGCCGAATCCCGCGCGCGTTTCGATGCCTGGCGCCGCGCGATCCCGAAGCCGCTCGATGCGAAGGCGAGTTTCCAGGCGGCGGCCGGACAAATCCGGATCGCCATCCCCTATCCCGCGAGCGCGCCCCTGGCCGATGCCTATTTCTTCCCGGTCACGACTGGCCTGGTCGATTATGCTGCCGGACAGAAGGTGTCCCGCGACGGTGATCGGGTGGTGGTCGAGACCAAGGCGGCGCCCGGCGGCGGCGCGGGGCCGCTGGTCGGCGTGCTGCGGATCGCGCCGGGGCAGGGGTTGATGGTGACGGCGGCGGCGGGAACCGTCGCAGCCTCTTCGACTGGCATTCCGGACGGTGTCCTGATGGCGACGCTGATCGCCTTTGCCGGTGCGATGCTTGGCGGGCTGATCCTCAACATCATGCCCTGCGTCTTCCCGATCCTGAGCCTGAAGGCGCTCAGCCTCGCGCGCGGGCATCTCGATGAACGCTCGGCACGGCACGAGGCGCTCGCCTATACCGCGGGCGTGGTCGCGGTATGCGTGGCGCTGGGCGGTGCGATCCTCGCGCTCCGGGCTGGCGGCAGCGCGGTCGGCTGGGCGTTCCAGCTTCAGGATCCGCGGGCGATCATGCTGCTGCTGCTGCTCACCGTGACGCTCTCGCTGAACCTCGGCGGCCTGTTCGAAATTCCCACGCCGCGCTTCGTCAATCAGGCCGGTGGTGCCGGCGGTGCCTTCGCGACCGGCGCGCTGGCAGCGTTCATCGCGACTCCCTGCACCGGCCCGTTCATGGGCGCGGCGTTGGGGGCGGCGCTGATCCTGCCCTGGCCCGCCGCGCTCGCGGTCTTCGCCGGGCTTGGGCTTGGGCTTGCCTTGCCCTTCCTGGCGCTGGGCTTCGTGCCGGCGCTGCGCAAGCGCCTGCCCAAACCGGGCGCCTGGATGGAGACGTTCCGCCGTTTCCTCTCGATCCCGATGTGGCTCACCGCCATCGCGCTGGTGTGGGTGCTCGGCCGCCAGACCGGGGTTGACGGCATGACTCAGGGGCTGCTCGTCGCACTCGGCGCGGCGGTTGTACTGTGGGCGGCCGGCCGCCGCCAGGCGCGCGGGCTGAGCTTCGGTATCGTCGCCATCGCGCTGCTGCTCGCGATCGTCGCGGGCGGCATCTGGCTCGCGGCGACCGCGCACCGCCCCGACGTCGCTGGCGCGAAGACGGCCGGTGCGGCCGAGCCGTTCAGCGAGGCGCGGCTCGCCACGCTCCGCGCCGAGGGCAGGCCGGTGTTCGCCTATTTCACCGCCGACTGGTGCCTGACCTGCAAGGTCAACGAAAAGGTGGCGATCGAGACCGAGGCGACTCAATCCGCCTTCGCCGCGCACAAGGTCGCGGTGATGGTCGGCGACTGGACTGACGGCGATCCCACGCTTGGCCGCTTCATCCAGGCGCACAACCGCGCCGGCGTGCCGCTCTACCTCTATTACGCGCCCGGCGTCGCCGAACCCCAGGTGCTGCCGCAGGTCCTCACACCCGGAATACTGGCGGCGCTCGGCTCTTGACGGGTAGAAGCAGGCGCTTGGTTTCGTCAGCACGCTGGCAGGAGCGGAACCGCGCAAGATCGAAGAGATTTACGGCGAGCAATAGGGTCGCCGATTGATTAAATATCGACGTCCTCGGTCCAGTTTGGATTCTTCAGCGTCCCGGACCATTTGGGTTTTGAGTCCGCGAACACGATAAGCCGCCAGCCCACTTTTCCCAACATGTTGCATTCGGCATGCTCGGGCAGGCGCTGGCCGGGGCGCATCACGATTTCACCGCTACACCTCGAGCATTGATAAATGCCCTGATACGCGACGGGGCTCCCTGTCGCGAGCACTTCATCGTAGCAGGGCTGATCGCAATGCTTGAGATAGTCGCCATATTTGAACCAGGGCATGAGCGATCAATTCTTGCGTGGGGGGCAGGTATGCGGCGGGCATTCGTCGCTGGGTCGGCAGCCATTGCCCGGAATGCAACTCGGCGTGCCGGGCGTGCACAAGGGGCCGCATCCCCAGGGATTGCACTCGGATGGATCGGAGGGCGCGCATACTGGAGTGCATCCAGCGGGGTTGCACTCAGGGGTGCAGTCGGCGTTGATGGTGTTCGCCATCGCCTCCTCCGCATATGCAATGCGAAAGTCAGTTAGCGCCGCGCCCTCCACAATCTCGCTCAACGTTGATGCCCGAATATTCCCGACATTCTCATGGCGCGAGAAAATGCAGGGATAGCAATTCCCATCGAACGAAACAGCAAGCGTTCCCTTCCAGCATCCGCCGCACAGCGTTTCGGATTGCGATACGAAAGGCGTTATCTTGCTTCCTCGCCCGACGGGCCTGACATTGTCGACACCGATTCTCTGTCGGCTTATGCCAAGCTGCTCAAGGTAAATCATCGTTATTTCGATATCATCTCGAACGGACGCTTGCGTTTCGTCTTCCAGATTTATCAGTCCCACTCGAATGGGAATGCCGTACTCAAGCGCCAATTTGATGCCGGAAACTGTCTGGTCGAAGCTTCCATCAGTCAATGTTATGGCATCGTGCTTGCGAGCATCCGCAGAGTAAAATGAGGTGGCGAGTTGCACGCCGAATTTGGCCATGAGCTGGCAAATCCCCTCGCCCAGAAGGGCGGCATTTGAGAATATCTCGATATTCGAGAACCCGTTCTCGCCGGCGAACGTGATATAGTCGTTGATTCTGGGGTGCGTTAGCGGCTCGCCTCCGATGAACTGAACGCCCTCGCAGCCCAGTGCCTTGGCTTGAACAAGCAGGTCGAGCCAATCAATGTCGTTGTGCGGCCTGGCGGGCGATGACGTGGTGTAACAATGGCGGCATCGAAGGTTGCAATGTTGGGTCAGCTCGAGCCAGATAAAACGCAAGCCCTTCGCTTCATGCAAGATATTCGCGGAATGATCCATTTGTTCATGAATGCGAGCTTCGCCTGCAATTGCCATTTCGAGCATATCGACTCCTTGGCGTCACGGAACGTAAATTGAACATCGATTAAAGTCAGGAAAATGTAATAACGACTGCTGCCTGCTCGTCGATAAAGCGCTTCGATTTTAGAGCTTTCGATTCGTGTTATGATGAAACGTATGCTTTTCTCTGAAAGAGTCCATATCCGGATTGAATGACTCGCGGTTGCAAGCGGTAGATGTGAAACTGCGCATGGAGGCACGCGGTGGCTGAATATGTCAGTTAGAAAAACGATGAGAATATTTATGCTGCTATTCCAGTCCGATCGATGGGTATGCCAAACCTTGGCCTTTCGGCGGATCGGGTGTCCCAAGGGGGAGGCGTGACAGAGGCCGATATCGACAATTACCTTGCCTAAAGATTCTGCATGCTTCTCGTCTTCCGGGCCGGCCAGCCTTCCCATCGTTGACTAAAAAAGGGCCGTTCGCGCCTCTGGCACGCGGGTACCAAGCGTTCGATTTTGACCATCGGCGCCCGGACATTTTACGGCGTGAAGAACGCCCCTTGTGCGCCGCAGCAAAACATCGCAGCATGGAACCAGGCGGTCATACGGGGGCTTTACCGTTTCTATGGGGACACGACGCGCGTTTGACGAGATCATGGGGCAGAGCGGCTCGACCACGCCGCGACCGGAACTCGCCGCGCTTGGCGACTGGCTTGAGGAGACGCCCGACGCCGAATTGCGCCGCCGCCAGCAATCGGCCGAGGCGACCTTCCGCCAGCTCGGCATCACCTTCGCGGTTTATGGCGACAGCGACGCGTCGGAACGCATCATCCCGTTCGACATCGTCCCGCGCATCTTCCTCGCCGACGAATGGTCGCGCCTGTCCGAAGGGCTGGTGCAGCGGGTCGAGGCGATCAACGCGTTCCTCGATGACATCTATGGCGATCGGAAGATCCTCAAGGCGGGTGTCCTTCCCGAGGACCTGATCTTCGGCAACCCGCAATTCCGCCCGGAGATTGCCGGCATGCGGCCGCCGCACGGCATCTGGGCCCATATCTGCGGCATCGATCTCGTCCGCACCGGGCCCGACGAATTCTTCGTGCTCGAGGATAATGCCCGCACGCCCTCCGGCGTCAGCTATATGCTCGAAAATCGCGAGGCGATGCTGCGCCTCTGTCCCGAACTGTTCCGCGACTTCCGCGTGGCGGCGGTGGACAGCTATCCCGACCGGCTGCTTGAGACGATGAAGTCGGTCGCGCCGCACGGCTCGGGCCAGAATCCGGTCTGTGTCGTGCTGACGCCCGGCCACTACAACTCGGCCTATTACGAACATAGCTTCCTCGCGGATTCGATGGGCATCGAGTTGGTCGAGGCGGCTGACCTGGTGGTCGACGACGATATCGTCTGGATGCGCACCATTGCCGGCCGGGTGAAGGTCGATGTGATCTACCGCCGTATCGACGACGACTATCTCGATCCTTTGGTGTTTCGCCCGGATTCGATGCTCGGCGTGCCTGGCCTGATCGCCGCTTATGCTGCGGGCAATGTCGCCCTGCTCAACGCGCCGGGCAACGGCATCGCCGACGACAAGGCAATCTACAGCTACATGCCGGAGATCGTCCGTTTCTATTCGGGCGGCGAGCCGAAGCTGCCCAATGTCGAGACCTGGCGTTGCCGCGAGCCGCAGGCATTGAAATACGTCCTCGACAATCTCGAGGATGTCGTGGTGAAGCTGGTCGACGGCTCGGGCGGCTATGGCATGCTCGTCGGCCCGACCGCGACCAGGGCAGAGATCGAAACCTTCCGCGCCGCGCTGATCGCTGAGCCGCACCGCTATATCGCGCAGCCCACGCTCGCGCTGTCGACCGTGCCCACCCTGAGCGACAGCGGCCTCGCCCCGCGTCACGTCGATTTCCGGCCTTTCGTGCTGACTGGTTCCAGGGGAGTCCAGGTGGTGCCCGGCGGCCTGACTCGCGTTGCGCTCAAGGAGGGCTCGCTGGTGGTCAACTCGTCGCAGGGCGGCGGGACCAAAGACAGCTTCGTGCTGATGGGCGGCGGGAACACGCAGATCCAGGGGCAACAATCGTGAGGGGCGCGGGGCAGGTCCTCCTCGGCGCGGGGGGGATTTAAATGCTCTCCCGCACCGCCTCCTCGCTCTACTGGCTTGGCCGCTATATCGAGCGCGCCGATTTCATCGCGCGGCTTGTCGAGGCGACCGTTCGGCTCGATGTCCTCTCGCCGCGCCCGGCCGGAGAGGCTGCCTGGGCCAGCGCCCTCGCCGTCACTGAAACCGACGCCGCCTTCGCCGCGACCGGCGAGACAATGACCCAGCAGCATGTCGTGCGCTTCCTGACGCTCGATGGGAGCCACCCCGGGTCGATCGTCCGCTGCCTCGACATGGCGCGCAACAATGCGCGCGCGGTGCGTACCGCGCTGACCCGCGAGGCCTGGACGGCGATCAACCGCGTCTGGCTGATCTTCCACAGCCGATCGAGCCCCGGCGGCGTTACCGCGACGCTCGGACTGGTCGATGCGGTGAAGACGGAAGCGCGCGGGTTCGAGGGGGCGATCCACCGCATGCTGCGCAACCAGACCACCTGGTTCATCCGCCTCGGCCAGGCGGTCGAGCGCGCCGACAATACCGCCCGCCTGCTCGACGTGAAATACCACCTGCTGCTGCCGGAGGGCGAGCAGGTCGGCGGCGTGGTCGATCGCGACCAGTGGACAACGATCCTGCAGACCGTCTCCGCGGTCACCGCCTATCGCTGGCTTTATTCGGAAGGGCTGCGGCCGTCGAACGTGATCGACCTGCTGATCTCCCGCGCCGAATTGCCGCGCAGCCTCGCTGCCTCGGCCGAGGAGACGCTCGAAATCCTCAACCTGCTCGCCAAGCGTACCGGCCTTCACGGCGAGGCTGACCGCATGGCGCGGATGCGCCAGCAACGACTGGGCAAGACCCGTTCTGGCGAAGTGATCGCCAACGGGCTGCACCAGTATCTCCAGGCCTTCAACGCCGAGAATGATCTCCTCCATGAGGCGATCGGCCGGCAGTTCAAGTTCGGCTGATGCGGATAACGGTCGACCACCGAACGATCTATCGCTTCTCGGTGCCGCAAGGGCGCCTCACCCAGATGCTCCGCCTCACGCCGGAGGATACGCACGACCAGACCGTCGCGGGCTGGCAGCTCCATGTGGATTGCGATGCGCGGATGCGCCCGGGTCGCGACGGCTTCGGCAACCGGGTGACGATGCTCTATGTCGAGGGCCCGATCGGCCATATCGAGATATCCGTCTCGGGCGAGGTGCTGACCAATAGCTCCAACGGCATCGTCCATGGCGCGCACGAGCCGCTGCCGCCACCGCTGTTCCTGCGCACGACGCCGCTGACCGAACCGAGCGTCGCGCTGGCCGGGTTCGCGGCGGAGGCGGTGGACGGCAGAGATGATCCGGTAGAACGGCTTCACGCGCTGAACCTGGCCTTCCACCGGCGTTTCGCGCTTGATCGCGGCCGTCCCGTTTCCGGGCGGACCGTGGCGGAGGCATTCATGCTGGAGAGTGCGACGCCGCGCGATTTTGCGCAGATGTTCGCCGCCGCTGCGCGCGGGCTCGGTGTGCCGGCGCGCTACGTTTCCGGCTACAGCTCGGTCTGCGTCATCGGCGACACGCCACCGGCGCCGCATGGCTGGGCTGAGGCCTGGGTCGAGGGGCTCGGCTGGGTTGCGTTCGATCCCTGCACCGGGCTGTCGGCTGACGAGGCGCATGCGCGTGTCGCGGTGGCGCTTGATTCCGCTGGCGCCGCACCCGTTGCCGGATCAAGGCTCGGCGAAGGCAGTGAAGAACTCGACGTGGACCTGCACGTCGGAAGGGGAAGTCCGCAGGATTGATTCAGGCCTCCCGCTCTTGCGGGAGGGGAATCGTGCTCAGGCCAGTTCGTCCGCCATCAGCACGTTCTTCTGCGCGGGCGGCGCGTAGGTCGCGTCCTCGTCGGTCAGCACGGTCCAGCCGGTCGGGCCAAGCACTTCGATCGGGCGATAGCGCGTCTTGTACGCCATGCGCTCCGACCCCTTCACCCAATAGCCGAGATAGACATAAGGCAAGCCGATGCTCCGCGCGCGCAGGATATGGTCCATGATGATCATGTTGCCCATGCCGGCGCGCAGCGAATGTTCGGCGTCGAAGAAGCTGTAGATCATCGACAGCCCGTCCGCCTGCTGGTCGGTCAGGCACGCCCCGATCAGCCGTCCGCGCACGCCGTTCTGCGATGGCTCGCGATATTCGATGATGTAGCTGTTGACCGGCGAATGCTCGACCATGTCGGCATAATCGCCTTCGTCCATGTCGGCCATGCCGCCGCCGGGATGGCGCGAAGCGAGATAGCGGCGCAGAAGCTGATATTGCTCGTCGGTCGCCCAGGCGCGGCAGGGGCTGACCTCAAGGTCCGCATTGCGGCGGATCTGTTTGCGCTGGGTGGCGTTGGGTACGAAATCCGACGCGACGACACGGACCGAGACGCAGGCGGTGCAGCCGGCGCAACTCGGCCGGTACGCGACCGACTGGCTGCGGCGGAAGCCGATCCGGCCCAGTGCGTCGTTGAGATCGCCGGCGTGCGGGCCGTTCAGCTCGGTGAAGACCTTCCGCTCCTGGCGCCCCGGCAGATAGGGGCAGGGGGACGGGCTCGTCACGAAGAAGCGCGGAAAACGAAATGGCGCGGTCACCGCCTATAGCCTCCTTTTCCACCTTGGCCCGGTGCCTGGTTCGACCCCGTTATGAATCGCCTGAGTCGTGATGAAAAGTGGCTTTACCATGAAAGAGAGTTAACGCTGCGGTTGCTTTGAGTCTTGGAGATTCATGGCCCGAGCGGACTTGACGCGCACCATATCGCATCCCGCGACTCGCGGATAGAGTCGCGGGAATCGGTTCACCGCAGCTGTGATTCATTTCGTCAGGCGAGTTCGACCGGACTGACTTCGTACCCATCCGCGCGCAACGCCGCCATCAGCCGGTCGAGATGCGCCTTGTCGCGCGTCTCGCACTCGATGTCGGTGATCAGGCCCTTGGCCGGCAGCGTGGTGAACACGCGCTGGTGATAGATTTCGATGATGTTGACCCGTTCGGCGTCGAAGATCCGGGCGACATTGAACAACGCGCCCGGCTGGTCCTGCAGCCTGATGCGCAGGCGCGCGAGCCGGCCCGACCGGGCCAGGTCGCGCAGCAGCACATTGGCGAGCAGCCGCGTGTCGATATTGCCGCCGCACAGGATGATGCCGACGGTCTTGCCCTTGAAGCGCTCGGGATGCTGGAGCAGCGCGGCCAGACCCGCCGCGCCGGCGCCCTCGACCACGGTCTTCTCGATCTGGAGCAGCAGGCTGACCGATTCCTCCAGGCTGCGCTCGCTGACCAGCACGATGTCGTCGACAAGCGCCTTCACCATGCGCGACGTGATCCCGCCCGGCTCCTTCACCGCGATGCCCTCGGCGAGCGTGTCGCCGGCGCAGGGCAGGTCGGTGCCGTTGAGGCGGTTATACATTGACGGGAACAGCTCGGCCTGCACGCCGATCACTTCGACCGGATGGTCGGCCGCGCGGGCGACCGTCGCCGTGCCGGAGATCAGCCCGCCGCCGCCGATCGGCGTGATGAAGGTGTCGATCGCCGGGGCATCTTCCAGCATCTCCAGCGCGACGGTGCCCTGGCCCGCGATCACCCGGACATCGTCGAACGGATGGACGAAGGTCAGGCCGCGCTCCGTTTCAAGCTCGCGGGCATGGGCATAGGCTGCGTCGAAGGTGGTGCCGAACAGCACGACCGTCGCGCCGTGGCCCTCGGTCTGGGTGACCTTCACCGTCGGCGTCGTGGTCGGCATCACGATCGTCGCGGGAATGCCGAGCCGGTTGGCGTGATACGCCAGGCCCTGTGCGTGGTTGCCGGCCGAGGCGGCGATCACGCCCTTGGTCTCCGGGCCGAGCTGCAACAGCGTGTTGAGTGCGCCGCGCTCCTTATAGGCTGCGGTGAACTGAAGGTTCTCGAACTTCAGATAGACGGTGGCGCCGGTCAGCCTGGACAGCGTCTTGCTGATGAAGGTGGGCGTCCGGACGATCGACGTGGCGATCCGCGCATGCGCCGCCTTGACGTCGGCCAGGGTGACGGGGAGCGTTTCGGCGGCGGGCAGGGGATCGGTAGCCATAGGTGGGCGAGGTAGGCCCTGAAATCGTCAGCCGCAATGGTCGTTACGGCATGTGCCTTGTCACTCTCATCTAGCATGACGCGAAAACAGCCTCTATCGCGACGCCATGAGCAATATCGCATTCATCGGAACCGGAGTGATGGGCGCGCCGATGGCGGGGCATCTCGCCGCCGCCGGCCACAGCGTCACCGTCTACAACCGCTCGCGCGCCAAGGCCGAGGCCTGGGCCGGGAAACATGGCGGCACGGTCGCGGCGACCCCGGCCGAGGCCGCGGCCGGCAAGGATGCGGTGTTCAGCTGTGTCGGCAATGACGACGACTTGGCCGAGGTGATGCTGGGCGTCGACGGTGCGTTCGGCGCGATGGCGGCGGGCAGCCTGTTCGTCGATCACACCACTGTCTCAGCGCAGATCGCGCGTTGGCTGGCGGAAGAGGGCGGGGCCAGGGGCTTGCTCGTGGTCGATGCCCCCGTCTCGGGTGGCCAGGCGGGCGCCGAAAACGGCAAGCTCTCGATCATGTGCGGCGGCACCGCCGAGGCGATGGCCGTGGCTGAGCCGCTGATGCAGGCCTATGCGCTGCGCATCGTCCATATCGGCGCGGCGGGTGCGGGCCAGACGACCAAGATGGTCAACCAGATCGCGATCGCGGGCGTGGTGCAGGGCGTGGCGGAAGCACTGCGTTTCGCGCAGATTGCCGGCCTCGACACCGACAAGGTATTCGAGGCGGTATCGGGCGGCGCTGCGTCGAGCTGGCAGATGGTCAATCGCTGGGCGACGATGAGCGAGGACAAGTTCGATTTCGGCTTCGCGGTCGACTGGATGCGCAAGGATCTCGGCCTCACGCTTGACGAGGCACGGCGGAACGGAGCCACGCTGCCGCTGACGGCGCTGGTCGATCAATTCTATGCCGACGTCCAGAAGATGGGTGGCGGTCGCAACGATACGAGCTCGCTGGTGCGCAGGTTGCCGCGGTGAGGCTCCTTGTCGCGGCGGCGGCCGCACTCGCATTTTCCGCACCCGCTTTCGCCGATGCCCTGGTCGACAATGTCAACGGCATGACGCTCGACAAGGATGGCAAGGTCGTCCACTTTAACGGCCTGCTGATGACGCCCGACGGCAAGGTCATCCGGCTGATGCAGCCCAGCGACAAGCGTCCGGAGAAACTTGACTGGCGCGCCGATATGAAGGGGAAGGTCCTGCTCCCCGGCTTCATCGACGCGCATGGTCATGTGATGGAACTGGGCTTTCGCGATGTCGAACTCGATCTGTCGGGCACGAAATCGCTCGACGAGGCCCTGGCCAGGATCGCTGCTTATGTCGCGGCGAATCCTGACAAGAAATGGGTCCTCGGCGGTGGCTGGAACCAGGAGGCATGGGGCCTTGGCCGCTTCCCGACCGCGGCCGATCTCGATGCGGTGGTGAGCGATCGTCCGGTCTGGCTGTCCCGCGCCGACGGCCATGCGAGCTGGGGCAACAGCGCCGCGATGAAGGCGGCAGGCGTTACCCTCAAAAGCGTTGCGCCGCCGGGCGGCCGGATCGAGAAGACCGGCCTGCAGCCGAACGGCGTGTTCGTCGACGCGGCGATGGAGCTGGTCGCCAAGGCCGTGCCGCAGCCTTTGCCCAAGGATCGCGACGCAGCCTTCCTCAAGGCGCAGGCGCGGCTGCTCAGCCTCGGCATCACCGCGACGGCTGACATGGGCACCAGTCTTGACGACTGGCTCAGCTATCGCCGCGCCGGAGATGCGGGCGCGCTCCGCATCCGCATCATGAGCTACAGCAGCGGTGTCGAGACGGCGATCCGGGTCGGCGGGGCAGGGCCCACCTCCTGGCTCTACGCCGATCGGCTGCGGATGGGCGGCGTGAAGCTTTATGCCGATGGTGCGCTCGGTTCGCGCGGCGCGTGGCTCAAGGCTCCTTATAGCGACGTTCCCAAACAGTCGGGCCTTGGCTTCATGGCCGACGACGTGATCCGCAACCTGATGAGCCGCGCGGCGATGGACAATTACCAGGTCGCGGTCCACGCGATCGGCGACAAGGCCAATGCGCAGGTACTCGATGCGATCGAGGAACTGTCCGAAACCTACAAGGGCGATCGCCGCTGGCGGATCGAGCATGCCCAGATCGTCGATCCGGCCGACCTGCCGCGCTTCGGCCAGCACGGCACGATCGCGTCGATGCAGCCGGTGCACCAGACGTCCGACCGCGCGATGGCGGAGGCGCGGCTCGGCCCGGCCCGGCTCGCGGGGGCCTATGCCTGGGCTTCGATGCTGAAGAACGGCGCGGTGCTGGCGTTCGGCTCGGACTATCCGGTCGAGAGCCCGGATCCCTTTGCCGGCTGGGCGGCGGGGTTCACCCGGCAGGATGCTGAAGGCCAGCCCTATGGCGGCTGGCGGCCGGAGGAAAAGCTGACTCGCGAACAGGCCTGGTGGGCGTTCACGGGCGCGGCCGCCTATGCCGGGTTCGCGGAAGAGAAATTCGGCCGGCTCGCACCCGGCCAGCGCGCCGACTTCATCATCGTCGACCGGGATCCGTTGCTGGCAAGCCCAGGCGATTTGCGCGCCACGAAGGTCGAGGAGACCTGGGTCGGCGGGCACAAGGAGTTCGTGCGGAAATAGGATTTTCTTACCCGATCGTCATGCCGGACTTGTTCCGGCATCCATGTTTCCGCAAGAACTGCCCTTTGTGAGAGAGCGGCAACCCTGCATCTACATCCTGGCAAGCGCCTTTTACGGGCGTCTCTATACCGGTGTGACCTCGAATCTTATCGGCCGTATCCAGCAGCACCGCGACGGTACGTTTGATGGCTTCACCAAGCAGTACAACATCAAGCGTCTCGTCTGGTTCGAGGCGGGCGACACGATGGACGGCGCGATTGCACGCGAAAAGACGATCAAGAAGTGGCGGCGCGACTGGCGCATCAACCTGATCGAGCGCGACAATCCGGCCTGGAATGATCTTGCTGTAGGGTTCGGGTTCGATCAGTTGCCGTAGTGTTCGCGGATCGATGGACCCCGGAACAGGTCCGGGGTGACGGTGTATTCCTGGCCACCCAAAAAACGAAAGGCCGCGACATCCCCCCGGATGCCGCGGCCTTACGTCGTGAAATGATTGCTGGGGATCGTGAAGCTCAGGCGACCTCGGCGACCGGTGCGCCGATTTCGTCCGCGTCGCGCAGCACATAGCCGCGGCCCCAGACGGTCTCGATATAGTTCTCGCCCTCGCAGGCAAGGCTCAGCTTCTTGCGGAGCTTGCAGATGAAGACGTCGATGATCTTGAGTTCGGGCTCGTCCATGCCGCCATACAGGTGATTCAGGAACATTTCCTTGGTCAGCGTCGTGCCCTTGCGGAGCGACAGCAGCTCGAGCATCGCATATTCCTTGCCGGTCAGGTGGACGCGGCTGCCATCGACCTCGACCGTCTTGGCGTCGAGGTTCACGGCGAGCTTGCCCGTGCGGATGACCGACTGGCTATGGCCCTTGGAACGGCGGACCACGGCGTGGATGCGCGCGGTCAGCTCTTCGCGGTGGAAAGGCTTGGTGACGTAATCGTCGGCGCCGAAGCCGAAGCTGCGCACCTTGGAATCCATCTCGTTGATGCCCGACAGGATCAGCACCGGCGTCTGCACCCGGGCGACCCGAAGCTTCTTCAGCACGTCATAGCCGTGCATGTCCGGCAGGTTCAGGTCGAGCAGGATGATGTCGTAATCATACAGTTTGCCCAGATCGAGGCCTTCCTCGCCCAGATCGGTCGTGTAGACATTGAAGCCTTCGGTCGTCAGCATGAGCTCGATCGCCTTGGCGGTCGTCGGCTCGTCTTCGATCAGCAGCACGCGCATCTGGCAGTTCCCCTGTCACTTCGCGGCGCTCGATGCCCCCTACGGCCCGACGCACCCTGCACAAACTATTAACCTGATCAGGAATGAACGCAAAAGGTTAATTCTTCGCTAACCGGCCTGACTCCACGAGTCGCGAGGAATCGGCGGATCAGGAATTACCCTTAGGCAGACGGTTTCAGGCGTGCCCGGCGCCCTCGATCGCGCAGATGGCGCGAAACCTGTCGGTAAGGAAACTTATCAAGGCTTCCACGCGCGCGGGACGCAGATTGCCCGGAGGCGTGAGCAGGTGAAGCGCGATTGGCGGCGTGTGCCAGTCGGTCAGGATCGCCTCGAGCGTTCCCGTCGCCAGGTCCCCGCCGACGATGAAGTCCGGCAGGACTCCGATGCCCAGGCCAGCCCGGAGCGCCGGCAGCAGGGCGTCGCCGCTGTTCGATCGCAGCGGCCCGGCCGGGCGCACCGCGGCCTCGCCGCCATCGGGGCCCACGAAGCGCCAGGGCCCCGTCACATTGGTATAGCCGAGACAGGCATGCTCCCCAAGTTGCGCCGGATGCGTCGGGCGACCATACTTTTCGAGATAGGAGGGCGCGGCGACGATATGCGTCGCGATCGGCCCGAGCCGGCGCGCGCGCAGGGAGCTGTCGGGCAGGTCGGCGATGCGCAGCGCGACATCGATGCCTTCCGCCACGATGTCGACCTTCGCATCGGACAGGTTGAGATCGATCTCGATCCCCGGATGATCGGTCAGGAACTCGGCGAGCGCCGGGGTGAGGCTGAGCAGCCCGAGCGTCATCGGCGCGGTCACCCGGATCAGGCCATGCGGCGCGGTGGCCGCATCGTGCGCCGCTTCTTCGGCGGCCAGCGCCTCGGCGAGGATTCGCGCGGCATGCTCGGCCAGGCTCTTGCCGCTTTCGGTCAGGGTCAGCCGGCGGGAGGTGCGGTGGAACAGCGACTGGCCGAGATGTGCTTCCAGCCGGGTGACTGCCTTCGACACCGTCGCCTTCGACACGCCGATCGCGTCAGCCGCGCCGCTGAACGAGCGGTGTTCGACGACTGAAGCGAAGATCGCCCATGCTTCGAGATCCGGCAGCCGCATTTTCGTTCCTCCCTGAGCTGGCTCGGGGGGACTGTATAACGGGAAACGATCAGTTTCCAGCGTTTCCATTTACGTCGCGATCCCAGCCCTTATCTTGGCGGCAATCCAATTCCTGCTTTTTAGGGAGACACCCAATGATCGAGAAAAGATCGTTCGAAAGCCTGGGCCATGCCGATCATGGCTGGCTCAACGCCCGGCACCATTTCAGCTTCGCCAATTATTATGATCCTGCCCGCATGGGCTGGGGCGCGATCCGCGTCTGGAACGACGACGAGATCGGGCCGAACTCCGGCTTCCCGGCGCATCCGCACCGCGACATGGAGATCATCACCTATGTCCGCAAAGGTGCCATCACCCACAAGGATTCGATGGGGAACGAGGGCCGCACCGGGGCAGGCGATGTCCAGGTGATGAGCGCTGGCACCGGCGTGCGCCACGCCGAATATAACCTTGAGCCCGAGACCACGACGCTCTTCCAAATCTGGATCGAGCCGAAGAGGACCGGCGGCTCGCCGAGCTGGGGCGCCAAGCCTTTCCCGAAGAGTGATCGCAGCGGCAGGTTCGCCGTGCTGGCCAGCGGGTTCGCGGAGGACAAGGATGCCCTGCCGATCCGCGCGGACGCGCGGGTACTCGGGGCGACGGTCAAGGCCGGGGAGACGATCACTCATAGCGTGGGCGAGGGGCGGCATGCCTATCTCGTCCCAGCGACCGGCGCGATCGAGATCGACGGCCAGCCCTTCAAGGCGCGTGACGGCGCGGCGATCGGCGGCGGCCAGACGGTCGAGATCAAGGCGATCGAGGATGCCGAGCTGGTGCTCGTCGACTCCGAATAGCGAGTTCCTGTTCCCGCTCCGTCCCTCCGGGGCGGGAACAGGTCAGGGGGTGGGCATTCGTCCTCCCCGAACGCCCGGCCAGTTGCAGACCGGGTGCCCACCCCCAAGTCCCTCCCGCCCGGATTTCCCATGGCGCGGGAGGGACATTTTCCAGGAGATTTCCATGCCTAAGGTTCTGGTACTCTATTATTCGTCCTACGGTCATCTCGAGCAGATGGCTGATGCCGTCGCCGAGGGCGCCCGCGCCGGCGGTGCCGAGGTCGATATCCGCCGCGTGCCCGAAACGGCGCCGGCCGAGGTCGTCGCAGCCGCTGGCTTCAAGGCCGACACGGCGCATCCGGTGATCGAGGGCGTCGAGGCGCTGGCGAATTATGACGCGATCATCATCGGGGCGCCGACCCGCTTCGGCCGCATGTCGAGCCAGATGGCGTCCTTCCTCGACCAGGCCGGCGGCCTGTGGTTCCGCGGCGCGCTCAACGGCAAGATCGGCGGTGCCTTCACCTCGACCGCCACCCAGCATGGCGGCCAGGAGACGACGCTTTTCTCGATCATCACCAACCTGCTGCACTTCGGCCTGACTGTCGTCGGCCTGGACTATGGTTTCGCCGGCCAGATGGGCGTGCAGGAAGTGCACGGCAATTCGCCTTACGGTGCGACCACCATCGCCGATGGCGACGGCAGCCGCCAGCCGAGCAGCGTCGAGCTTGACGGCGCGCGCTACCAGGGCCGCCGGATCGCGGAGGTCGCCGCGAAGGTGTTCGGCTGAGCATCTGCGATTCAAGATATCATGGGGCGTTCGCGGCTTGCCGCGGACGCCTTTTTCCTGTGCGGCCAGTACGGGAGGTCGCGTCGCGAGGCGTTGTCGCTTCGGCTGAAGCCGGCACTGTTCGCTCAGCCAGCGTTCGTGTCGAGCGACGTCGAGAAACCCGCTCTGGGTGCCGCCAATATATCTCGACGTCGCTCGACACGAACAGAAGGAGATGATGCCGGACGGGTAGAGCCAGCCCTAATAATAGACCCCCGGCCAGACGACCGGGATCGGCAGGACGGCCGGCGAAGGCCGGGCGTGAGTCACCTGGATCACCGGGCCGGCGATCATCGGCCTCGCCGGGAATAGGGCGCGGGCGTGCGCGAAGATCGTGCGTGCCCGTGCCGCGCCGGGTTCATTGGCGGTTCTGCCAACCCAGCGCCAGTGCCACGGCTCCCAGCCGACATTCTGCTTGTTGCCCGCCGGGAAGGACAGTTCGAAGCCGAACTCCCGCGCATGGGCAATCAGCCACAGGCCGGTGGGGGTGCTGGCCATGCACCATTCGAGATCCCGGCAGCCGGGCGAGGGATGGACCCCGAAATCGATCGCATAGCCGGTGGAATGCTCGCTATATCCGGGCGGCCCGACATCGTGCGCGCGAGAGGCCGTGTCGCCGCAGGAATCGCGTCCGCCAGCCCGACAGAATACCGACCGCTGATAAGCGATCGTTCGATAGCAGGAGACCCCCCTGAGTTTGTGCGCGATGCCCGGCGTCGCGTTGGCCGCCTCGATCAAGAGGACAAGATCGGCGGCCGCATCCTTTTGCAGACGGCATGCTCCGCCAAGCGCGAAGCCGGGCGACGTAACGGGCACCATGTCGGTCGCTGGTGCTTCGGCATAGGGCAAGTGGCCGAACATCCGCCCATCGGCGCTGGTGACCCCGATACCGGGCACCATGACGGGTGCGATTGATGCCGGGGTTCCCGCATTCGGGACCTGAGCGAGAACCGGCATCGTACCGAGGCACGCCACCGACAAGACCATCCCGATCGCGTGCTTTGTCTTCGACGTCACGGGGATCCTCTGGCATGTGGGTGCGCGGAGTGGCAAGGGCAGGAAATGCTCCTCGATAAAGTCCTGTTCCTCGATGGCGAGGCAATCGTCATCGACAAGCCGGCCGGCCTTCCGGTCGACCGCCCGCGCGATGGCTCGCTAAGCCTCGAAAATCATCTTGAGGGGCTTGCCTTCGGTTTCCGCCGCTGGCCGCAGGCGGTGCACCGGCTCGACCGCGATACCTCCGGCTGTCTGCTGCTTTCGCGCAACCCAAAGGCGCACGCGCGTTTCCACCATGCCTTCGAGGCAGGCATCGTCGAGAAACGCTATCTCGCCGTGTTGGAGGGCGTGCCCGATGGGGAGAGCGGCCTGGTCGATCTCGCTTTGTCGAAAGTCAGCACGGCCGAAACCGGCTGGCGCATGCGTGGCGACCCGAACGGCAAGCCTTCGCGCACCGCCTGGCGCGTGCTGGCGGTGAAGGACGGGCGCAGCTTCGTCGAGTTCCGGCCCGAGACCGGCCGTACCCACCAGATTCGCGTTCACGCCGCCGAGGCGCTTGGCGCGCCAGTGGTGGGTGATCCGGTTTATGGCGACGGCAAGGGTGAAACCCTGCTCCACGCCGCCTCGCTGCTCGTGCCGCGTACCGGCAAGGATCCGATCAAGGCAGAGGCCCCGTTGCCGGAGCGTTTCCTGAAGGCCGGCTTCAGCGTCTGAGCCCGCGCGCACGAAAGCCCGGCACGCGATCAGTCGATCGGCTTGCCGCGCAGCGATTTGACGCTCGATCGCTTCGCCTTCCCCTCCATGCGCCGCGCCTTTGCGGCTTTGGACGGTTTCGTGGGGCGGCGCTTCTTCGGAACGATCGTGGCTTCGCGGATCATCTCGATCAGCCGCTCGCGCACCTCCTGCCGGTTCAGGAGTTGAGACCGCGCGCCCTCGCTCCGAAGGACAATCACGCCCTCGCGGGTCATCCGCGATCCCGCCAGCACCGCCAGCCGGTTCTTCACCGCAACGGGCAGGTTGGGCGAGGCGCCGACATCGAACCGCAGCAGCACGGCGGAATCCGTCGTGTTGACGTGCTGGCCACCCGGTCCTCCCGCACGCGTGAAGGATTCTTCCAGCTCATCGCTGTCGATCGAGATCGATCGGGTGACGGGAATGGCGGTCATGGTGCCCGGTTAGGCGATTCGGGGTTCTTGGCCAAATGGATGATGGCGCCGCGCCATCTCGATGCCCCCGGACGACTTGCGAAGCGAGGCGCCCGGCCTCATCTCGCGCAGGCAGACAAAGGAATATGTGTGTACCAGTTCGACATCACCAGCGGCTCAAAGGCCGAGCTCTATCACGACCTTGAAGCGGCGCTGGGTGCGCTCACCGCTGACGAGCCTGACGCCATCGCCAACATGGCCAATGCCGCTGCCCTGATCTGGCAATATCTGCCCGACCTCAACTGGGCCGGTTTTTACCGCCTTGTCGGAGGGGAGCTTGTGCTTGGCCCGTTTCAGGGCAAGCCTGCCTGTATCCGCATCGCGATCGGCGCCGGCGTATGCGGCGCGGCTGCGGCCAGCCTCGAAACCCAGTTGGTCGAGGACGTCCATGCCTTTCCCGGCCATATCGCCTGCGACGCGGCGAGCCGGTCTGAACTGGTCGTGCCGATCGTCCATGACGGCCGGCTGATCGGCGTGCTCGATCTCGACAGCCCGGAACCGGCGCGCTTCGATGCGACTGATGCGGCCGGTTGTGAGGCTCTCGTCAGGCTGCTGGCGCCCCGCATCGCGGGCTGATCCGTTTCGGGACAGGAGTCTGACTCGCCGAAATCGACGCAATTTGGTAACGAAACTCTTAATCATCGGGCGATCGCGCGCCCTTACGGGAGTTGTTTACCATGCGGAACCTCACGATCGCAGGCCTTGTAATGGTTACCGCGATCACCGCGACTCCGGCCGAGGCGCAGCGGAGTCCCTCCAATGGTCAGGGCTGGCAGAATGGCCGGGCCATGCCGCCGGCGGCCGTCGTGCCCAGCATGCCGGCCAGCAACTCTCGGCCGGGCGTGACCTGGAACCGCACTGGCCCGGGCCCGCATGTCGCGCCGCCTGCGACCGTGTCGCCCAATCCACCCTTCCGTAACGGGCCCGACGGCCGGCGCTGGTCAGGCAATCGTCAGTGGTCAGGTAACGGGCAATGGTCGGGCAACCGCCAATGGTCGGGCGGCAACCGTGGCAATCATGGTACGACGCCGCTGCCTGGCTATCGTCCGGTCCAGCCGGGGACTCGGCCCAGCCGCTGGGGCGGTTCGGTGGGCGGGCGCTGGTATGCGGGAAGCAACGCGCCCGGCGGCTGGAAGGCCTATCGCCGCCCGGACCGTGGCTGGACGCTGCCGCGCTACTGGATCGCGCCGAGCTTCTTCATCGGCAATTATGGCCTCTACGGCCTGTCCTCACCGCCCGTCGGCTATAACTGGACGCGCTATTATGACGATGCGGTCCTGACCGATTCCTATGGCCGCGTGTATGATTCGGTCGGTGGGATCGACTGGGATTCCTATGACGACGGGTACGGCTATGGCGACGACTACGCCTATGGCGGCGGCGACGATGGTTATGCTTCCGGTGGAGACGGCTATGGCGCGCGCTATGCGCCGCCGCCGGTCCAATATACCCAGGGCCCGCCGCCGCAGGTCGTGCAGGGCGGTTATACCCAGACCTATTCCTCTGGCTATGCCGGCTCGGGCGGCTATGCGAGCGGCGGTTACTGGTATCCGCCCGCGACTACCACGACGATCACCGTCCAGTCGGCGCCCGTCGTGACCACCACGACCACCGAATATGTCGAAACCACCTATCGGCCGGTGCGGCGTGTCTATAAGGCGGCCAAGCGGACCTGGCGTCCCAAGTCCAAGATACGCTGCGCCTGCAACTAAGGTCGATCCGAACACCCCTCCCCGCAAACGGGAGGTTGGGGCCCGCGCCGCGCGCGGGAGAGTGAGGGCGAGCCGGGGGGACTCGCCCTCCTCTGTCTCAAGGGCCTGCGAAGGTCACCAGGCTTTCCGCGCCGCCCGTCCCAAGTGCCGAGACGCCGACGAAATGGTCGTCGACCGGCACGTCCTTTAACACATCGGTCACCGCGCTCGCCGGAAGGTCGATCGATTTCTGCCAGTCCCGCGCGTCGTTGCGGCGCCAGTGAACGCGGTAGCCCGTCGCGCCATCGACCGGCTGCCATTTGACCGTGGTGTCATATCCGAGCGCTCCCGAGATCGTGACGCCCGACGGCGCGGCGGGTGCCGCGGCGAGCCGGCGGATCGTCGCGACGTTGATCGCTGTCACCTTGGCGAGATAGTCGAAATCCATCTTGTCGACCGTATCGCCATAGGCGACGCCCTTCTCGGCCCGCACGTCCTGGTGCTGCCCCTTCCAGTTTTCCGCGGCGACAGTGAAACGGATCGCCGGATAGCCCAGCGCCAGGAACGGGCTATGGTCGCCACCCCGGCCGAACCGGTCGGGCCTGCGGTCGACGAAGACATCGATCCCGCCCTTGATCTTGCCGGCGATCCCGTCGACCGCCTTGGCCAGCGCGCGCGAGGGGCCGTCATCCTCGCCGCCATTCTGCCGGCGTTTCTGGAGTGTCGGCAGATCTTCCGCCGCGCCGATCCCTTCGGAAAACACCCGCACCCGATCGGCGACGCGCGCGCCGTTCTCGCCGATCGTGTTGCCGACGATGTCGTTGTTGAGCATCGCTGAAACGGTCCACTTCTTCTCCTTCGCCGTCTCGGCCAGCAGGGTGCCGCCCCACAAGCCCTGCTCCTCGCCGGAGAAGAGGGCGTAGACGATCGTCGCGCGGAATTTCTGTTTTGACAGGATACGTGCCGCCTCGAGCACCAGCGCGACGCCGGAACCATTGTCGTTGGCGCCGGGCGCGTCGCTCGTCGCGTTCATCACGTCGGTAACCCGGCTGTCGATATGCGCGCCGATGATGATCACGCGGCGCGGTTCGATTCCCTGCTGGAATCCGAGCACGTCGACGATCTCCACGCCGTTCGGCGCGCGCGGGCCGGTGAAGCTGCGGGCGATATTGGCGCTGGTGATGCAGCCGCCGCACCCGTCCGAAATCCGGGTCAGCTCGCCCGCCGCCCATCGCCGCGCCGCGCCGATGCCGCGCACCGGGTCGTCGGTGGAGGACAGGCTGTGCCGCGTGCCGAAGCTCACCAGCTTCTCGACCGTCGCCTTCAGCCGGGCGGGGTCGGGGGTGTCTTGCGCGACTGCCGGGGTGACGGCGATGAACTGGACAAGGGCGGCGAGGGGGAGGAAACGATGCATGAGGCAATGTTGGCGGGAAGCACGGGCGCCTTCAACCCTCTTCCGTATTGCCGGCGTCAGCTCAGCCGGTCGATCGCTTCGCGGCTCAGCGAGCCCGGGATGATCATCAGCGGGATCGGCAGCGCCCCCGCGTCGGTGCCGGCGAAATGCGCGACGAGCGGTCCGGGCGCGCCGCTCGCGGCGGCGCCGAGCACCAGCGCCGAGATATCGGGATTCTCGGCGATCATGTCGCGGATGATCTTCGGGCCTTCGCCTTGCCGAACGGTGATCGACGGGCGCAGGCCCGATTCCTCGAGCAACGTGCCAGCCGCGCCGGCAACCAGCGCCTCGGCATGGATTCGCGCCTCGTCCTCGATCGTCGCCTGAACGCCGCCGAACGCGACGAACTCGGCCGGCGGGATCAGGGCGAGGATCTCGACCCCGCCGCCGGTCTTCACCGCGCGCCGGGCCGCGAAGCGCAGGGCGATCTCGCTTTCCGGATTCTCGTCGATCACGACCAGATAGATGCGCATGGCTTACCCCTCTCTGCGCTAGTTGGGCCGGGCCCGGGTTTTGCGCAAGAGCAGCGTCGTTGAACGCACCCGGTCTTGACCCCGCTCGCATCGGGCGCGAAGGGAACGGGCCGCTACGGATTCGGTTAGAGGAAAGCCTCCCCATGTCGATCGAGATCAAAATGCCCGCGTTGTCGCCTACCATGGAGGAGGGCACGCTGGCGAAGTGGCTCGTGAAGGAAGGCGATATCGTCAAGTCGGGCGACCTGATGGCCGAGATCGAGACCGACAAGGCGACGATGGAATTCGAAGCCGTCGACGAAGGCGTGATCGGCAAGATCCTGGTCGCCGAGGGCACCGACAATGTGAAGGTCGGTACCGTCATCGCCACCCTGCTGGCAGAGGGCGAGAGCGCCGACTCGGCCCCCGCGGCCAAGGCCGCCGCGCCGAAGGAGGAGCCCAAGGCAGACGCGCCGAAGCAGGAAGCCGCGCCCGCTCCCGCCGCGCCCGCCGTGGAAGCGCCCAAGCCAGCCGCAACTCCGGACGCCGCCTCGGGCGATCGAGTGAAGGCAAGCCCGCTCGCCCGGCGAATCGCCGCGGAAAAGGGCGTCGAGCTGTCGGCGCTCGCCGGTACCGGCCCGAACGGCCGCATCGTCAAGGCTGACGTCGAAGGCGCCAAGCCCGGCGCCGCGCCTGCTGCTACCGCGCCAGCACCTGAAGCGGCTCCGGTTGCTGCGCCCGCCAGGCCGGCGGTCGTCCCCGACATCCCGCATACCGCGGAAAAGCTGTCGAACATCCGCAAGACGATCGCGCGCCGTCTCACCGAATCCAAGCAGACGGTGCCGCATATCTACCTCACCGTGGATATCCGGCTCGACAAGCTGCTGAAGCTGCGCACCGAATTCAACGCAGCGCTCGAATCGCGCGGCGTGAAGCTGTCGGTCAACGACCTCCTCATCAAGGCGCTGGGCGTCAGCCTGATCCAGGTGCCCAAGTGCAACGTCATGTTCACGCCCGACCAGCTCATTTCCTTCCAGCGTGCCGACATCTCGGTCGCCGTCTCGACGCCTTCGGGCCTGATCACCCCGATCATCGCGGGGGCCGATACGAAGGGGCTCGCCACGATCTCGGAGCAGATGAAGGATCTCGCGGCCCGTGCCCGCGACAACAAGCTGAAGCCCGAGGAATATCAGGGCGGCACCGCGAGCCTGTCCAACATGGGCATGTTCGGCATCAAGCAGTTCGAGGCGGTGATCAATCCGCCGCAGGGTATGATCATGGCGATCGGCGCGGGGGAGAAGCGCCCCTGGATCATCGACGACGCGCTCGGTATCGCGACGGTCATGTCGGCGACCGGCAGCTTCGATCACCGCGCGATCGACGGCGCCGATGGCGCGCAACTGATGCAGGCGTTCAAGGCGCTGGTGGAGAACCCGTTGGGCATGGTCGCGTGAGGGCGCGGTGAAGCGGACTCTCTTCGAACTGCTTCATATCGCGGCCGGCCTTGTCGGCACGGCGCTGCTCGCGTCGGCCGCTGCCTGGGGCGTGCCCCGCTCGGCGGGGGCAATCTGGGACGTTGCCTATGTTGTGATGGCGGTGGTGGCGTTCATGGGCATACGCCCGCTCAGGCTTGCCTGGCGCGCCGATCAGGAATCGAAGACTGGCCAGCCCCGCGCCAATGGCTGACGGCCCTCCCGAAAGCCCGCCCGTCATCCGGGCGACCGCGATGGCGGCGGATGCGAATCCCTATGGTTTCATCTTCGTCGGCTGGCTGATGGGGCAGATGGCCCTTGCCGCCGGCTCGGTCGCCTCGCGCCATTGCGGCGGGCACGCGCCCGTCGTCGCCGCGAATGATTTCAGCTTCACAACGCCGGTCACCATCGGCGACGAAGTGTCCTTCCACGCGAAGATCGTCGCGACCGGCAAGACCTCGATGACGGTCGCGGTCGATGTCTGGCGCCGCGATCGCCACGGCGAGGGCACTGCGCGGGCGGCGCAGGGCACCTATATTCTGGTATCGATGGGCAAGGACGGCAGGCCAAAGGCGTTGGCCGGATGATCAGCCTGTCTTCTTCTAATCCTTCGCCCCTTGCGCGGGAGGGAGGGCCCCAACGCGAAGCGTTGGGAGGGAGACGGGGCTCGACGAAGTCGAGCACGCTTGGCAACGCCGGGCACATGTGCGCCAACCCGACGGAGGCGGAGCGTGCGCTTTGGCAACTCCTTCGCAACAAGCGGCTCGCCGGCTGGAAGGTCAAGGGACAGCAGCCGATCGATCCGTACATCGCCGATGTCGCGTGCTTTGCCGCAAGCTCGATTGTCGAGCCTGATGGCTCGCAACATCTGGAAAGCACCTACGACACGCATCGCGACGACTGGCTGAGAGCCGGGGGCTCCGGTCTCCTGCGTTTCTGGAACAACGACATACTGCAGAATCCGGAGGGCGTTCTTACGTCCATCCTCGTTGCGCTCGAAGGAGACGAACCCGGCATCGAGCCGGTTTCGTCTCCGCCCCCTCTCCCCAGCCCTCCCCCGCAAGGGGGGAGGGAGAAGAAGGACCTACCACGTGGCTGACAGTTTCGACCTCATCATCCTCGGTTCGGGCCCCGGCGGCTATGTCGCGGCGATCCGCGCGGCGCAGCTCGGGCTGAAGACCGCGATCGTCGAGCGGGAGCGTCTCGGCGGCATCTGCCTCAACTGGGGCTGCATCCCGACCAAGGCGCTGCTGCGCACGTCGGAAATCTATCATTATATGAGCCATGCCGCCGATTACGGCCTGAAGGTCGAGAATCCCGGCTACGACCTCACGAAGATCGTCGAGCGCTCGCGCAAGGTCGCGGGCCAGCTCAACGCTGGCGTGAAGGGCCTGATGAAGAAGAACAAGGTGACCGTCTATGAGGGCACCGGCACCATCACCGCCAGGGGCAAGCTCAGCGTCAGGCAGGGCGACAAGACTACCGAGCTCGAAGCGAAGAACATCATCATCGCGACCGGCGCCCGCGCCCGCGACCTGCCCTTCGCCAAGGCCGACGGCAAGCGAATCTGGACCTATCGCCACGCGATGGTCCCGGAAGAGATGCCGACGAAATTGCTGGTGATCGGCTCCGGCGCGATCGGCGTCGAGTTCGCCAGTTTCTATTCGGACATGGGCGCCGAGGTGACCATCGTCGAGATGCTGCCGCGCATCCTCCCCGTCGAGGATGAAGAAGTCTCCGCCTTCATGGAAAAGGCGCTGACCAAGCAGAAGATCCGAATCATCACCGGCGCCGGCATCGAAGGTCTGACCCCGGGCGCCAAGAGCGTTAGCGCCAAGATCAAGGGCAAGGACGGCACGGTGACCACCGAGGAGTTCAGCCACGCCATCGTCGCGATCGGCATCGTGCCCAACACCGAGGATATCGGGCTCGAGAAACTCGGCGTGAAGACCGACCGCGGCCATATCGTCACTGACGGCTATGCGCGTACCAATGTCGAGGGCATCTACGCGATCGGCGACGTGACGGGTCCGCCCTGGCTGGCGCACAAGGCGAGCCATGAGGGCGTCGTCTGCGTCGAGGCGATCGCCGGCGAGAAGCCGCATCCGTTCGAGACCTGGAATATCCCGGGCTGCACCTATTCGCGGCCCCAGGTCGCTTCGGTCGGCTTCACCGAGGCGAAAGCGAAGGAAGCCGGCCATGAGGTCAAGGTCGGCAAATTCCCCTTCATCGGCAACGGCAAGGCGATCGCGCTAGGCGAGGCCGAGGGTTTCGTGAAGACGGTGTTCGACGCGAAGACCGGCGAACTGCTTGGCGCGCACATGGTCGGCGCCGAGGTGACCGAGCTGATCCAGGGCTATGTCGTCGCCCGCCAGCTCGAAACGACCGAGGCGGAGCTGATGGAGACGGTGTTCGCTCACCCGACCCTGTCCGAGATGATGCATGAGAGCGTGCTCGGCGCCTATGGGAAGGCGCTGCACATCTGACCGTTCGGTGCCCGCCGGCCTTGTGGCGCGTGAGGTCCGTCCTTCATGCGCCTCCCGGCCGTCTCGGTGGTTGGCCGGCACGAACGGAAGTTGTGTTTCGTCGGATTTCGAATCTGCGCTAGTCCGGTGGCGGGTTCGAAAAATGGCCCGTCGCGAGGCGATGGCGGGTCGAACGGGGGGAAAGCCATGCTGAAATATCTGGGCGGTGCGTTGCTGGCGCTGGTCGCAGCGCCAAGCGCGGCGGAGACGGTGGTCGTCACCGCCGATCACCTGGTCGACGTTGCCGCCGGGCGGACCCTAGACAAGCCGGCGGTGGTGATCGTCGATGGCCGGATCACCACGGTCGGTACCCAGGGCGTGGTTGCGATCCCGAAGGATGCGAAGCGGATCGATCTCGCCGGCAAGACCATCCTCCCCGGCCTGATCGACATGCATGTTCATCTCGATTCGGATGCGCGGATCAGCGGTTTCAAGGCGCTCGAATTCACCGACAGCTTCTGGCAGGCGGTGGGTGTCGCCAACGCGAAGGCGATGCTTGAGGCCGGCTTCACCACGGTGCGCAATGTCGGTTCGCGCGGGTATAACGATGTCGGCCTGAAACAGGCGATCGAGCGTGGCTATGTGCCTGGCCCGCGCGTCGTTCCCGCCACTTTCGCGCTCGGCGCGACCGGCGGGCATTGCGACGGGACCGAGGGTCTGCCTCCCAGCTTCGCCGAGGTGCCGACCCCCTCGGTCGCCGACGGGCCGGAGGGCTATCGCAAGCTGGTGCGCAAGGTGCGCAAATATGGCGCCGAGGTGATCAAGATCTGCGCGACCGGTGGCGTGCTGTCGCGTTCCGATGTCGCCGGCGCCCAGCAGATGACCTATGAGGAGATGAAGGCAGTCGCCGACGAGGCGCATATGCTCGGGCTGAAGGTCGCGGCGCATGCCCATGGTACGGCCGGGATCAACGACGCGCTCCGCGCCGGGATCGACACGATCGAGCATGCCAGCCTGGCCGATGCCGAATCCTTCAGGCTGGCGAAGGAACATGGCGCCTGGTTCTCGATGGATATCTATGACGACGACTATATCCTTGCCGAGGGGGCGAAGAACGGCGTCTATCCGGAATCGCTTGAGAAGGAGCGCGCGATCGGCCGCCGCCAGCGCGAGACCTTCCGTGACGCCTACAAAGCTGGCGTGAAGATGGTCTTCGGTACAGACAATGGCGGGGTCTTCCCCGCCGGCCAGAACGGGCTGCAATTCGCCAAGATGGTCGAATGGGGCATGCCGCCGCTCGAGGCGATCCGCGCGGCGACCAGCAATGCCGCCCAGGCGCTTGGGCGCACCGGCGATGTCGGTACGATCGCGGTGGGGCGCTATGGCGACATCGTCGCGGTCGATGGCGATCCGCTGGCCGATGTCCGCCTGCTCGAACATCCGGCGGCCGTCATCAAGGGCGGTCAACGCATCCGCTGATCCGGCAGCGCAGATGGCTTCGGGATATTCAGAAAACGTGACTGTCGGGCGAGGGAGCCCGGTCCGCCTCGCCATCGCTGCCTCGCTTCTCTGTTGCGCCGCGCTGGCGATCTGGTGGCCGGGCGTGGTCGAGTATGACTCGGTCGAGCAGTACAAGCAGGTCCTGAGCGGCACCTATCTCGACTGGCATCCGCCGGCGATGGCGCGGCTCTGGGCGGCGCTGCATCCGTTCGGGCCGGGCGCGACGCCGATGTTCGTGGTCCAGTTCGTCCTGTACTGGCTCGGTCTGGGTCTGCTCGCGGCCGCGCTCGCCCGATCGGACAAGGCGCGCGCTGGCGTGGCGGTGCTCGCCATCGGCGCGCTCCCGCTCTTCGCCGGATGGCAGGCTGCGGTGCTGAAGGACACTCAGATGCTCGGCGCGATCGTCGCCGCTACGGGGCTGGTCGGCTGGTGGCGCTTCGCGGACAGGCGCGTGCCGATCATTGTCATGGCGGCGGTGGGGGCATTGCTCGTGTATGCGATGCTGGTTCGGGCGAACGCCGTCTTCGCGGTCGTGCCGCTGGTCGTGATGCTGGCGCCATGGCCGCTGCGCCTCTGGCAGCGCGGCCTCGCCATTGTCGTGGGCATCCTCATGGTGCTCGCGGTGAGCCCGCCGATCAACCACGGCCTGCTCGGTGCTGACGAGACCAAGGTCACGCGCACCTTGCCGATCTTCGACCTTGCGGGCATCGCCCATTTCTCCGGCAGCGCCGATGTCCTTCTGCCGGCCGAGCACACGCTGATCGAACAGCGCCAGTGCTATCAGCCCTATTTCTGGGATCCGCTTGGCGACGACGATCATTGCGGCAGCATCGCCCGGCGTCTCGAACTGATTCCGCCGCGTGCTCTTACTACCCTGTGGCTCGGGTCGATCGCACATCATCCCATCGCCTATGCCAGGCACCGCCTGGCGCATCTCAATTCGACCGATCGCCTGCTCGTGCCGGCGGGCAGGCCCGATGCGGCCCCGCCCCGCCGGTCGGAACCGAACGGTCTTGGTCTCGGTTCCCCGGGACCGGTCGCGTCGGCGATCGCCTGGTTCGGCGGCTGGCTGGCCGAGACACCGCTCGGCTGGCCGATCGCGTGGATCGTCGTCGCTGCCGTCGGCCTGTGCGTCGCGCTGGCCCGGCCACGGAGCCCCGCGCGCGATCTCGCACTGGCGCTTGCTGTCTCGGCGCTCACGCTTGAGGCGAGCTTCGCCGTGGTGAGCATCGCTTCCGATCTTCGCTATCATCTCTGGCCGATGATGGCGGCGGCGCTGGCGGCAATATTGCTGGCCGCCGAGCGGCGCCCGTCGCGGCGGGCGCTGGTCCTTGGTGGTGCGGTGCTCGCGCTTATCGTAGCGGCCGGGGTCACGGCGCGGATATCGTTGCCGCGAAGTCCGACAAGCTATCAGGGCATGCTGGGCTGAACGATCGAACCTATACGAGCCCGGCACGTTGGAGCGTTTTTTCCGAAAGAAGAGTGCAGCCAATGCCTCACGCCAGCATGATCGTTACCTGCGCGGGGCCGGACAGCCCGCACGCGTTCGACATCGTCCCGCTTCAGCCCCGCAACGGTACGCTCGATGCGATGTGCCCCGTCTGCGTGGGGCATGGGCAATGGAACAGCGAGATCGATCTGGTGAGTTTTCGCTGCACGCGCGTGATCTGCGATCACTGCCTCGGTGCAGGGTGGGTGGAGACGGGGGACGATCCCATCGGCCTTCCCGATATCGAGATGACGCCCGGGGGCTACCCGCAATGGACCACGCGATATGTCTCGGCTCAGGAACTGACGGAACAGGATCTCGATCGCGCCCGGCTGATCGCACCATAGAGCTCTATTCAGCCAGGCCCGAAGCGCCGATCAATTCTTGTACCGCTGCCATCCACCGAGCGAGAGATCGACTGTCCCGTTGAAGCCCTGCCGCTATGCAAACCCACCGGAACATGCCGGATAGCGTTCATGTGTCAGTCGATGATATCCGCGCCCTCCGACCTCAAACGGGCAAGACCGTTTTTCATCTGCTGTAATTGTTCAGGCGGGTGTCCCTCCCACTTCGTAACTTCGGCAATGACGCGCAGTGGATCGCGGGAGCGATAGGAGAGCGTCGGATTGCCGGGAAACTTCTTGTCGGTCAGGTTGGGATCGTCCACGATCGGCCCGGTCGGTTCCACGACGTAAATCCGTTCTCGCGCACCGTTCACGGCAAGCTCGGCGCCCCAGATCGCAGCATCGAGCGTGCCCGCCAGATACACCCAGGATAGCGGCGTGGCTTCGGTAAAGTTGGATTGGTAGCCGACGACGATCAGGTCTCCGGGTTTCAGGTCGGCCCGTGTTCCGTGGAAGAATGATGGTGAAAACATGCTGGCGGAAGCTGACATGGCTCGCGGCTCCTTTGATGCGAATCGAGGGCCGTTTTCATAGGACAAGAGGCGCGGCTTGCGGCAAGCCCCACCATGGGATACACGATAGTAGCGGGAGATGCGGCGAGATCCTGCGACTCACCTTTCAGCGATACGCTCGGGCAGGGCGGCGGATTGACATCGGCCGGCATGGCTTTTGCCTCTCGGCCTAGTGAACAGATATGCCAAGTATGACACCTCGCAAGAAGCATTGGTCCAACGTCGAATATCTTCACGAGACGGTAAAGAATCCGAACATCCATATCCGTGGACGAGGCAGCTATTATAGCGACGCCTGGTCGGGCTCGTTTGAGCAGAGCGTTGTCCGCTATCTCTATGGCGACGAATACAGCGCAGCCACCTGGGTGTCGCAATGGCCTGTCGACCAGCTCCATATCGGCGATCATGTGTGCATCGGTGCTGAGGCGGTCATCCTCATGGGTGGCAACCACACTCACCGCACTGACTGGTTCAGCCTCTACCCCTTTCCCGAAGTCATCCTCGATGCCTATGCTGGCAAGGGAGACACGGTCATCGGAGACGGCGCCTGGATCGGCATGCGTGCCATGATCATGCCCGGCGTCACCATCGGCGAAGGCGCGGTCATTGCCTCCGGTGCGATCGTCACGAAGGATGTCGCGCCCTACATGGTCGTGGCCGGCAATCCCGCTGCTCCAATCCGCCAGCGTTTCCCATCGGAGACGGTCGCTGCCCTCCTCGCCCTGGGCATCTACCAGTGGGAGAAGGCAAAGTTCGATGCATTGAAATCGTTCATCTGCTCGGATGATATCGCGGGGCTCGCTGCCGCGTCGTCAAAATATGATGCCGAGCCGGAAGCGAGGGCCCGCGCGTAGCGGAGGACGGTCGCCGGATCGACCTGATCCGGCTGCCGGCTGCCGGCTGCCGGCAGCGGGTGAGCGTCCGGGTCCGAGATGGCTTCAGGGCAGCGTCTGGCGGGCGGCGTGCCTGAGCGGACGCCCGATCACGCCGGATCGTTCGCAACCCTGGCTTTGACCCTCGCGACGCTGCGTTCGGAAAATTCGGCGAAAAGAGGCCTGGCGCGTTCGATATCCTTCTCGCGGAACGCGGCAATGGCTTCGCGCAGAAGTTGGCGATCGTTCAAGTCGGCGTTGCTCATCTCGACCTCCGGACGACAATAAGGGGACCAGGCGTGGTTCCGACCGCTAAGCCTGCTCGGCAAACTCGGCGAGCAGTTTTCCGAAATCCGCCATCTCCGGAAACTGCGGGTAGCGATGCTTTGCGGGTGTCTTCGCCCAGGGCAGTGCTTCGCTGGTATAGGTCTCCATGAACGGAACGTACCACCCCGCATCGTCGAGCATCGTCGGGCGGACATTGACGAAGCCGACGTCGAACGCGATCCGGGTGAAGACCCAGCTCTTGCACCAGTCGCAATGATGATGCTGCGATTGGTCGCCGTGGAGCCCCCCGATCACGGTGTCGCCCTTCGTCACCGTGAAGCCGTCGGTGGGAATGGCGACGCTGAGCGAATAGGCGCTGGCGCTCATCTTCTGGCAGCCGGTGCAATGGCACGCCATCGTCAGCATCGGCGGCTTGTCGATCCGGATGCGCACCTTGCCGCAGCGGCAGCCACCCTCCATCGGCAGGGTCATCTGGGTCATCGTCGCTCTCCCGTTGCTACTGGACTCGCTCCCTTTGCCACGGGCACAATCGTCGCGACAGGGGAGAAGCTTCATGCCGTTCAGGCACAACCCGCCATCCGCCGTCGACATCGCGAGGGCGTCGATCCGATATCAGGACGCGATGGGCAATATCGACATGTAGGGGGCGGTCGCGCTGACCGCCGCCCATGAGGATCAGGCTGCTTCGCCGCTAGAGCTGACCACGATGATGTCCGGCGCCGGGGCCATCGGCGCATTGCGCTCGAAATTGCGAGTACCCGCATCGGCGGCGATATGCTTCAGGCGGCCGTCGATCGACGCGCCATTCTCGATCGCGATCGTCTCATATTCGACATCGCCGGTGATCCGCGCGGCACGTTCGATGGTGAGCTGGCGCACCGAGACCGATCCTTCGATTGCACCGGCCAGGCGCGCGATGTCCGCCTTGACCGATCCGTTGATCCGGCTGTCCGTGCCCTGCACGATGCTGCCGCAATTCACGTCGCCGTCGATACGGCCGTCGATATGCAGATCTGCCGTCGCCGTCACGTTGCCGACGATGGTGACGTCGGGCCCGAGCACGGAGAACATCCCGCGCTTCCCGCCCGAGGCCTGGGCGGCGGGGGCGGGCGGCAGCGTGACGCCCGGATCGCGGCTATTCCTGTTGTTGTTGAACATCGACATCCGAAAGAAGCCCCCATTCCCGAATCGCACGAATGGCTCAGATAGCTATCATAAGTTACGCTTTTGCTGGAGCTTCGATCGTCAAATCGCGCGTGCCAGAAGGGGATTGTCGTTCGCAGCGGGCTTGAGCAGCGGCCGGGCAAGGAAAAGCGTCGCGACGATCATCGCCACCGCGCCGAGCGCGGCCAGTCCGGCGATGCCGCTCAGATAGCTGAGCAACGCCAGGGTCGAGCCCGCCTGGACCAGGATCGCGATCGTCAGGCTATGCCTGTCGCGGCATATCAGGGCGAGGACCAGCGCCAGCACATCGGCAAGGAAGAAATAGCGCTCATGCATGCGCGGCAGCAGCCCGGCGGTGACGAGTGTCGCCAGCAAGGCGGCGGACAGCAGGGCCTTGTTGTCGAGAATCTGGGTCGAGAAGCGGGCAATATAGGCGGCGGTCCCGCCGATCGCCGCGGCGCAGGCGAGCCCGGACAGCGGCAGGCCAAGCGGCAGCGCCTGCAGGATCGCCCAGATATTCGGCGCGTTGAACGACAGCATCTGGAATGTATCCGCCTGGCGGAGATAGATCGTCGCGAGATCGGCTGCTGGCCAGCCCGCCGCCCAGGCCGGCAGCATCGTCGCGATCGTGACCGCGGGCGCGATGAGCCAGAGCCTCAGCGGCACGCGGCGCTTGATCAGCACCGCCAGAAAGAAAGGCGCGACCAGCACTGCCTGTGCCTTGAACGCCAGCGCGAGCCCGCACCAGGCGAGCATCGCGCTGTGCCGGCGATCCAGCGCGGCGGCGATCCCCATCACGCACGGCGCGGCCCATAGCGCGTCGCACTGGCCGAATAGCGTCGCGTTGAGCAGGATGCTGGGCATCGCGAAGACCAGCGCTGCGGTGCGAAGCGGCTGGGGCGTGTCGAAACGGGTGAGCAGGTGCCGCACCGCGAAGGCCAGCGCCACCGTCCCGGCGATCGACAGCAGCTTGATCAGCGTCATGGCGGGCAGCACGCCGTTGAACAGGCTTAGCGCGGCAAGAAGGTAGAGATAGGGTGGGGCATAGTTGGAAAAGGGCTCGGCGAAGGACGATACCGGGCCGGTCGCGACGATATGGTCGAACCAGGGGAGGAGATACGTCGTCATGTCCGTGGTGACGAGGGGCATCGTCATCCACACCACGGCCACCCAGAGGATGGTCAATGCCGCGGCGAGGGGCAGCGGGATTGATGGCAGGGGCGGGACAGGCTTACGAACCATCATCATGGCCCGATCTTGCCCCGGCGGGTGTTGAGGCCACGTTAAGGAGGGGCCCGCATCGTCCAAGGTTGCGCCCGGCGCTCGGCTGTGTTCCACTGCCGTCCAACGACACGCGCCCTGGAACACAGGGGAAAGGTGGGAGGATGGCGACAGCTGCGGTCGAGCGACCTGTGATTCCGTCGCCACCGGGCCTGCCCGTCGTCGGCCACCTCCACCAGATCGCCCGCGCCGGGCTGATCGGTCACCTGCTCGCCGTCAGCCGCGATTTCCCCCAAGGCATCTTCAAGCTCAAATTCGGCAGCCGCATCGGTCTGTTCGTCACCTCGCCGGACCTTGTCGCCCAACTCTGCGACGAGACTCGCTTCCGCAAGATGCCCGGGCCTGGCCTGCGCGTGGTGCGTAAATTCGCCGGCGACGGGCTGTTCACGGCGTTCAGCGAGGAGCCGAACTGGGGCAAGGCGCACCGCATCCTGCTCCCCGCCTTCAGCCAGCGCGCGATGCGCGGCTATTTCGACATGATGCTTGAGGTGGCCGACCAGCTAGTCGGCAAATGGTCGCGCCTGTCGGGAACTGACGTGCTCGTCGCCGACGACATGACCCGCTTCACGCTCGATTCGATCGCGGTCGCGGGGTTCGGCCACCGCTTCAACAGCTTCGAGAAGGAGGAACTCGACAGCTTCCTGGAGGCGCTCGGCCGGGCGTTGGGCGAATCGCTCAACATGATCACCCGGCTGCCGATCCAGCAGCGCTTCGCCAAAAAGGCGATGCGCCAGTACGAGGCCGACATCGCCGAGATGAACGCGCTGGTCGACGGCATCATCGCCGAACGCCGCCTTCATCCGAACGACGGCAAGGATCTGCTCAACCTGATGCTGAGCGCGGTCGATCCTGAAACGGGCGAGGGCCTCGACGATATCAACATCCGCTATCAGGTGCTCACCTTCCTGATCGCCGGGCACGAGACGACCTCGGGCCTGCTCACCTTCTCGCAGCATCTGCTGCTGCGTCATCCGCATGTGCTGGCCCAGGCCTATGCCGAGGTCGACCGGGTCCTGCCCGGCGACAAGCGCCCTGACTATACCGATATCGTGAAGCTAGAAGTGATCGAGCGCGTCCTGAAGGAGGCGATGCGCCTCTGGCCGACCGCGCCCGCCTTCAGCGTGGCGCCGTTCGAGGATGTCGTGATCGGCGGCAAATGGCACATGCGCAAGGATCGCCCGATCAACGTGTTTTCGCCTGGCCTGCACCGCGATCCCGGCGTCTGGGCCGACCCGGAAGAATTCGACATCGACCGCTGGCTGCCCGAGGCTGAGGCCGCGCGGCACCCCCATGCCTACAAGCCGTTCGGCAATGGCGAGCGCGCGTGCATCGGTCGCCAGTTCGCCATGGTCGAGGCGAAGCTGGCGCTGGCCATGCTGCTCCAGAAATTCGCGATCAGCGATCCCCATGCCTATAAGCTGCGGATCAAGGAAACGCTCTCGATCAAGCCGGACGAGTTCTACATGCGCGTCCGGCTCCGCGCGCCGCACGAGCGGCTGAGCGTCGCTCCTGTCGAGGAGCGGGCAGAGGAAACGCCGGTCGCCTCGGTCTCCGGCACTGGCCAGCGTTTCGCGGTGCTATATGGTTCAAGCCTCGGTACCGCGCGCGACATTGCGGAGGAGATCGCCGAGCGCGCCAATCTCGATGGGTTCGAGACGATCGTCCGGTCGATGGACGAGAGCTTCAAGGGCGGGGCCGCGCCCGAGGACAAGGTGATCGTCATCGTCACTGCCACCTATAACGGCCGCGCGCCCGACACGGCGCTGGCGGTCGAGAAGGCGCTCGACGCCGGGGCCTTTGAGGGTGCCGACTGGAGCGGCGCGCGCTTCGCCGTGCTCGGCATCGGCAACAGCCAATGGCCCAATTACCAGATATTCCCCAAGCGGGTGGATGCCGCGATCGAGGCTGCGGGCGCGACCCGCCTGCTGCCCCGCGCCGAAGCGGACGGGCAGGGCGATTTCGACGGTGCCGTTGCCGGGTTCGTGCGGGATTTGTGGAAGGCGCTGGGCAGCGATGCGGCGCCGAGCGAGTCGGTCTCGACCCTGTCGCTCCAGCCGATCGATACCTCGGTGGCACGTGCGGCCGCCTTGCCGGAGCATGCCCAGCAGCTTGAGATCGCCGGCAATGACGAGATGATCCTGCCCGCCGACGGGCTTTGGGATTTCGCGAAGGAGCCGCCGCGCCCGTCGACCCGTTTCATCCGCATCCGTCTGCCGCAGGGCCAGCATTACCACACTGGTGATCACATCGCCGTCTATGCCCATAACCGCCCCGATCTGGTCGAGCGCGCTATGGACCGGCTCGGCCTCAAGGGCTCGACCCAGTTGCGCGTGGACGGGCAGGGCGGGCGCTTCCGCCACCTGCCGCTCGGCCAGACAGTGACGGTCAGGCAATTGCTGACTGATTTCGTCGAGCTGTCCGATCCGTTGCCCCGGCGTGCTCTAGCGGTGATCGCCGCGCAGACCCGCTGCCCCAACACGAAGCGCGACATGGCGCGGCTGGAGGAGGCGTTCGATGCAGAGGTGGCAGGCAAGCGCCTCACTCTGCTCGACCTGCTCGACCAGCATCCTGCCGCAGAACTCTCGCTCGACTCGCTGGTCGAATTGTCGGCGGCGATCTCCCCGCGATTCTATTCGATCGCGTCCAGCCCGCTGGTGTCGCCCGACGTCGCCGAACTGATCGTCGGCACCATGGCGGCGCCCGCTTGGTCGGGCCTTGGCGAGCATCGCGGTTTCGCCTCCGGTTATATGCAGGGCGTCGCGCCGGGCGATCAGGTGTTCGGCTATGTCCGCCGCCCGAACCCGCCCTTCGCCCCGCCTTCCGATACAGGCGTGCCGATGATCCTGATCGGCCCCGGCACCGGCTTCGCGCCCCTGCGCGGCTTCATCCAGGAACGGGCGGCGCAAAAACGGGCGGGGAAGGAGGTTGCGACAAGCCTGCTCTTCTTCGGCTGCCGTCATCCCGATCATGACTGGTTCTGCCGCGACGAAGTCGACGGCTGGGCGCGGGACGGGGTGATCGATCCCTATCTCGCCTTTTCCGCTGTCGACTCTCATCCGTGGAAGTTCGTTCAGGACGCACTCTGGGCCGAACAGGACCGCGTCTGGGCTGCGCTCAGCGCCGGCGCGCAGATATTCCTGTGCGGTGACGGACGTTTCATGGCGCCGGCGGTGCGTGACACGCTGATCCGCATCCAGATGCAGCAGGCTGGGGACGAGCATGCACAGGGATCGGCATGGCTTGAGGAACTGATCGAGGACGGACGCTTCCACCAGGACGTGTTCGGCTTCGGGAAATAAAGGCCCTCTCCCCTCTGGGGAGAGGGCAGACGAGCGGAGCGAAGTCGGGAGAGGGGCAGTGAGGGAAGGGCGGTTCGACACACTGCCCCTCTCCCCGACCCTCTCCCCGAAGGGGAGAGGGAGTACGCATGCTTCAGCTATCGGGCCAGGATGCCTCGTTCGTCTATCTGGAGACGCCACATACACCGATGCATATCGGTTCGGTCGCGATCTACGATCCCTCCACCGCGCCGGGCGGTTTCGTCCGCTTCAAGGATATCCTCAACTTCATTGGTTCCCGCCTCTCCGGCGCGCGCAGCTTCCGCCAGCGGCTGGTGCGCGTCCCGTTCGATCTCGATCACCCTTACTGGATCGAGGACCCCGAATTCGACATCGAATTCCACGTCCGTCACATCGCGCTGCCCAAGCCCGGTGACTGGCGCCAGCTCTGCATCCAGGTCGCCCGTCTCCACTCGCGCCCGATGGATCTCAACAAGCCGCTCTGGGAATTCACCGTGATCGAGGGGCTCGACAATGTGGAGGGCCTTCCGCCGGGCTGCTTCGCGCTCCTCTCCAAGGTCCATCACGCAGCGGTCGACGGCATGTCCGGCGTCGAGATGTCGACCGCCGTCCACGATCTCGACGCGAGCATGGCGCCGCCCAAGGAGCAGGACCAGTGGAAGCCGGAGCATATGCCCAATGTGGCCGATCTGCTCACCCGCAGCTATTTCAACTCGCTCCGCCAGCCGATGCGCGTGGTCGAGACGATCGGCCGCTCGCTCCCCGGCATGGCCAGGCTCGCGGCAACCGTCAGCAAGGGCGAGGTCAGCCTGTCGAATACGAAGATGGCGCCCAAGACCCGCTTCAACGGCAAGGTCTCGCCCCACCGCGTGTTCGACGCCGTGCCGTTCAGGCTCGCCGACATTCGCGCGATGAAGGATGCCGTGCCCGATGCGACCGTCAACGACGTCATCCTTGCGATCGTCGGCGGCGGCCTGCGCACCTATCTCGAGGACAAGAACGAGCTGCCCAGGGAATCGCTCACCGCGATGGCGCCGATCTCGGTGCGCGGCGAAGGGGAGAAGACGGCGCTCGGCAACCTCGTCTCGGCGATGGTCATCCCGCTCGGCACCCATATCGCCGATCCGCTGGCGCGGCTGAAATATGTCCATGACGAAGCGGTCAATTCAAAGGCGATGACCAACGCCGTCGGCGCGCGCAGCCTCGCCGATTACAGCCAGCTCATTCCCTCGGGCCTCGCCGGTCTCGCCGCGCGGCTCTACACGAGGGTAGGAGCCGCGAACACACATGCACCGGTGTTCAACACGGTCGTCACCAATGTGCCCGGTCCGCGCGTCCCGCTTTATTTCTGCGGCGCGAAGATGCTGGCGAGCTACGGCACCGCGCCGGTGTTCGACTCGATGGGCCTGATCAATCCGGTCTATTCCTATGGCGACACCATCGCGATCTCCTTCACCGCCGACCGGGGCATGATGCCTGACCCCGAAAAATATGCGGCGGCGCTCCAATCGTCGTTTGAAGCGTTGAAGGCAGCGACGCTCGGCGGAACCGAGCCAGTGAAACCCAAAGCCGCGCCCAGGCCAAGGGCCGCGGTCAAACCCAAACCGGCGGCGAAGCCGGCACCTCGCAGGAAAGGAGCAGCATGATGGCCGAGAAAAAGAGCACCACGGAAAAGGTGAAGGACACGATCAACGAGAAGATCGTCGATCCGGCGAAGAAGGCGGGGGAGGCGATGCGCGCCTCGGGCGCCAAGGTCGCCGAAGGCGGCTCGACCGTCAGCATGAAGCTGATCGACCAGGCGGAGAACAATGCCCGCCAGGCCTTTGCCGCGATGCGCGCCGCCGCCGCCGCCAAGGACCTGTCCGAGGTGATGAAGGTGCAGGGCGATTACCTGCGCGACCAGGGCAGCCGCAGCATGAGCCAGGCGCGCGAGATCGGCGAACTGATCATGCAGATCGGCCGCGACGCCGTCGCCCCGCTCAAGGGCGACAAATAACCTTTCGCCCTCTCCCTTGCGCGAGGGAGAGGGCGAAAATATCCGGTCGTCGGCCCGCCTGCGCCTCTCCGAACATGACAATAAGTTCATTTGAACCCGCTTCGGGAGAGGCACATCGTCCCCGCATCCTGCCGCCGGTACCCGGCGGCTTCAGGGGAGAAGAGCGATGTCGCGATGGTCGATTGCAGCCTGTGTCATCACGGGCACCATGCTGCTGGCGGCGGCGCCCGCTTCGGCGCGCAACTATGATTGTTCGAAGGCAGGCAACGCCAACAAGGCGGCGTGCAAGGGCGCGGCGGTTGCCGCGCCCAAGCCAGCGGTGAAGCCGGCGCCCGTAATGGCGGTGAAACCGGCGCCCGTGGCGGCGGCCAGGCCGGCCGCGGTTCCGGCTGCCGCCCGGCACTATGACTGCTCCAAGGCGGGCAATGCCACCAAGGCGGCCTGCCGCGGCGCAACCCCCGTCGCCCCCGTCGTAGCGGCCCGTCCGGCACCGGCCGCTGCGCCGCGCCCGATGCCGGTCTCCCATCCGCAGCCTGTCGCGCGGCCCGCTGCACCCGCGCAGCCGACTGGCCGGATCGTCGCCTGGACGACCAAGACTGGCAAGGTCGTCCATTACGACTGCTCGAAGGCCGGGAATCTCAACAAACAGGCGTGCAAGCAATAACAAGGGAGCCCGGGCCCGTTATCGGGTCCGGGCTTCAGCTTCTACGCATGCCCTGCAAAGGGATAGACAAGCGCTTTCAGCCCGTTCCGCTCGAATGGCCGCCAGTCGTTCTCGGCCTGGGCAAGCCGATCGGCGATTGCGTAGAGTACCGCCGGGTTTACCCCGAGCCCGCAATGGCTGCCATGTACCTCGATATTGTCGGTCTCGGGCCCGCGCGGCTCGATGCAGTTCTGCCACGCGACCACCCCGTCTTCGCGCGAATAGATCGCGGTTGAGGGCACCGGCGGCGGCGCCGCACTTTCGCGGAGCTGGCTGCGCACGTCCGGATCGTCGATCTTCTGCCCGGTCAGCACCTCATAGGCGCGCCAGACATTGGTCGCGCGCGGGGTGCCGGTGAAGGGCGATCCGAGCGAGATGACCTGCCGCACCGCCTCGGGCGCCCGGCGTGAAAGCTGGCGCGCCATCACGCCGCCCAGGCTCCAGCCAACCAGGCTCACCTTCTGGCCGGTCGCCTCGTGGATATCGCACAGCCGCTCGACCAGCTTCTCTCCCTCATAGCCGATCGCCTTGGGGCCAAGGTTGCGGCCGAGGCCCCATTCATGCGCATCATAGCCGAGTGAACCCAGGAAGCGCCGCAGCACCGTGGTCGACCGGTCGCTGGTGACGAAACCCGGCAGGACCATCACCGGATGCCCGTCGCCGCGCGGCGCGGTGGCAAGGATCGGCGCCGCCAGGCCAAGCGAGCCGAATTCGGCAAGCGCGCGCGGCAGCTCGGTAAAGGCGAGAAGCGCTGACGGCGGCCGTATCTCTTCGGCGCTGGGTGCTGTCATTCGGTCATCCTTCCTGTACATGCAGTCTGAACGTGCTGCATTGCGATATGGTTCATTCGTCGATCCCGAACGCCCGGTGCTGCGCTGTAACCCGCGCGACGTCATGGGCCAGGATCGCCAGGTCGTGCGGCCTGCCGTCGCGGTCGCGGACATGGTCCTTCAGCAACGCCTCCGCGCGGAAACCCAGGCTCTCGAACAGCATCACCGATCCGATCTGGTCGGGGGTCATCTGTGCCGTCAGCTTCTCGAGCCCGCGCTCCATCGCGACGGTATAGATCGCCTCGAGCAGGTCGCGGCCGATCCCGCTGCCGCGCTTGCCCGGCGCGACGAGCAGCCGGATCTCGCCGACATGCGCGCTCCAGCCCAGCGGATCGCGTACCAGCGCCGCGGTGCCGACGAATTTTCCTCCATCCTCGGCGACCAGACTGTCGATCCAGCCCTCCTCGATCGCCGACTGCCACGCCTCGACGACGCGGGGATGCTTCAGGTCGCGGCCCAGAAACAGCAGGTCATGCTCGGGCAGGGTGTTGGCGAAGGCGAGCATCGCGTCGCGGTCGCCCGGCGCGAACCGCCTGATGTGATGGCTCATGTCGACCTTTCCCCCAACCACTCGACCAGCCTCGGCCATAGCCGCTTGATCGCGTTGCCCCCGGCGACGAGGCTGACATGGCCGCCCTTCAATGTCACCTGTTCCTTGTCGGCCGATCCGATCTTCTCGATCAGCGGCGCGGACGCAGCGGACGGTACGATGTGATCGTGCTCGGCGGTGACGTGAAGGAAGGGCGCGGTGATCCCGCCCAGGTCGACCGGCCGTCCGCCGACTTCCATCGTGCCGTCGTTAAGCTGATTGTCCCACATCAGCTTCTTGGTCGTCTCGCGGAAATATTCGCCCGCCAGCGGCAGCGTGTCACTCGCCCAGCGATCGAACATGCGGAAGGATTTGACGTACTCGTCGTTCCAGAGATTATCGATCAGCCTGATATTCCCCGCAATCCGCGCGCCGGGGCGCAGCATGTCGAACGCGGTGTAGAGATAATCCGCCGGGCAATTGCCGAACGTATCGACCAGCCGGTCGACATCGAAGAAACGCTTGTCGGCCCAGGCCTGGAACATCTCCATCTTCGAGAAATCGACCGGCGTGGTGAAGGTGACGAGGTTCTTCATCGGCGCGCCCGGGTGCAGCGCCGCCCAGAGCAGGGAGAGCACCCCGCCGAAACAATATCCGACGACGGTGAACTCCTCCTCGCCGGTCTCCCGCTGTACCCGTTCGATCGCCGAGGGGATGAAATCCAGCACATAGTCGTCGAGCTTCAGGCCCTTCTCGTCGGCGCGGGGCGGGCTCCAGTCGAGCATGAACACGTCGAACCCGGCCTTGAGCAGATATTCGACCAGGCTCTGCCCCGGCACCATGTCGAAGATATAGCCGCGATTGGTCGTCGCCATCACCAGCAGCAACGGCACCCGGTAAACCTCGTCGGTCATCGGGCGATAATGGTACAGGTTCATCGTGCCGCGCTGGATCAGCAGATCCTTGGGGCTGGCGCCGAGCACCGGCGCCGGCGAGGCGAAATAATCGAGCCCCTTGAAATTGCGCTGCAACGCGCGGTCGAACGCCGTGCTGGCCTGGGTGAACAGGTCGGGGGCGTTCCGGTCGGCCATGGTCAGCGCCGCGACTCGCTCAAGCCGGCTTCTCCGGCGGCTTGCGGGTGCGCTTCGGCCTTGGCCGCTCCGACGGCGCGATGCCTTGCGTAACGCCTGGGGCTTGGGCCATCAGCAGCGCCTCGATCCGACCGACCGACTCCTCGATCCGCCTGACGCGGGCCGACAGGTCCTCGACCTCGCTGCGGCTCGGCATGTTGGCGGCGGCCAGCGCCTTGTCCATCATCTGGTGCGCGGCTGCCTGGGCGGTCATCGTCGCGCTGCTGGCGCCCTGCATCACGCGGGAGAATTCGCCCGACTTCATCACCTGGCCGCCGAACTGGTTGGCCATCTGCTCCCACTGGCCGAGCATTTCGCGGAAGAACGCGCCGGGGTCGGGTGGGGTCGTCATGCAACCGCCATCCTTTACCGGCTTTAAGCATCCGTCAAGCGAGCCTGCTGCGGAACAGGCCGCAGCATCGCCGCAGCAATCAGTCGGTGGCGCCGCCGCCTGCCGGCTCCGGCCCGGCCGCCGTAGCGTCCAGCGTGGAATCCCCGCCCAGCGCGCGATAGAGCGTGACGAGATTGGTCGCCGCGATGAGCTGGGTCGAGACAAGCTGCCGCCGCGCGGAATAGAGCGATCGCTGCGAATCCAGATTCTGCAGGAAGGTGTCGATGCCGCCACGATACCGCGCATCGGACAAGCGGTAATTGTCGGCCGCGGCGCTGGCCAGCGCCTCGGTCGCGCGCATCTGCTCGGTGATCGTGCCGCGCCGTGCCAGCGCATCGGATACTTCGCGGAACGCGGTCTGGATCGCCTTTTCATAGCCGGCGAGCGCTGCATCGCGCTGCGCCTCGGTCTGGCGCACATTCGCCCGGCCCGCGCCGGCGTTGAAGATCGTGTAGCTGGCATTGGCGCCGGCCGAATAGTTGAACGATCCCCCCTCGAAGAGATTGCCGAGCGAACCGCTCGCCAGCCCGAGTACCGTCGTCAGCGAGATGCGGGGGAACAATGCCGCCCGTGCCGCGCCGATCTGCGCATTGGCGCCGCGAAGCTGATATTCGGCCTGCACCACGTCGGGACGGCGCAGCAATATGCCTGAATCGATCCCCGCCGGCAGCTCGGCGACTGTCTTGCCGGCTTCCTCGATCGATCCGGGCAGCAGGCCGGGATCGATCGGCGCGCCGACCAGCAATTGCAGCGCGTTGATATCCTGCGCGACCCTTGTCGTCTGCTGCGCGAGGTCGGATTGCGCGGTGGCCAGCACCGTTTCCGCCTGGCGCAGGTCGGTGCGCGGCGCGATACCGCCTTCCAGCCGGGCCCGGGTCAGCGTGACGCTCTTCTCGGCACTCGCGGCGGTGTCCTGCGCGATCGCCTGCAGGCTCCTGTCCGTGCCATAGGTCAGCCAGGCGGTGGCGATATCGCCGACCAATGTCAGGCGCGTCGCCCGCGCCGCCGCTTCGGTCGCGAAATAGCTGTTCTGCGCCGCGGTGCTGAGCGACCGGATACGGCCGAACAGGTCGAGCTCGAACGCGGTGATGCCGCCATCGACCGAGAAATTGCTGCGCTCGCCATTGCCGTTCCCAGTGTCGGCATGGGTCGCTCCCGCCGATACGCCGAGTGCCGGGAACAGTGCCGAGCGCTGGATGCGATATTGCGCCCGTGCGGCGGCGATGTTTGCCGCGGCGACGCGCAGGTCGCGATTGTTGGTCAGCGCCTGCTCGATGAGCGCCTGCAGCCGCGTGTCGCGGAAGATGTCGCGATAGGTGACGGCGGGCAGCGCCGCCTCGCTTTGCTTCAGATAGGCATCGCCGGCCGGCCAGGACGTCGGCACCGGCACGTCGGGGCGGACATATTTGGGCGCCATCGAACAGGCGCCGAGCGATGTCGCTGCGAGCAATAGGGTCAGGTGGCGCATCACGCGATCCCCTCTTCGGCCTGCACCGGCTGGGCAGGGGGCGAGGGATGCTCGTGGTGCAAATGCGCCAGCACGTTGCGGGTGCCCCGGCGAACCAGCACGAAGAACAGCGGGATGTAGAAGATCGCGAGGATCGTCGCGGTCAGCATCCCGCCGATCACCGCCGTACCGATCGCGACTCGGCTGTTCGCGCCCGCGCCGGTCGACACGGCGAGCGGCAGCACGCCGAAGATGAAGGCGAAGCTGGTCATCAGGATCGGGCGGAGACGGATTCGGGCCGCCTCCAGCGCCGCCTCGATCACGCGCTTGCCCTGCTTCTCGGCCTGTTCGGCGAACTCGATCATCAGGATCGCGTTCTTCGCGGCCAGCCCCATCGTCGTCAGCAGGCCGATCTGGAGGTACACGTCGTTCTCCAGCCCGCGTAACGTCACCGCGAAGATCGCGCCGACCAGCCCGAGCGGGATGACGAGCAGCACCGCGATCGGGATCGACCAGCTCTCGTACAGCGCGGCGAGGCACAGGAACACGACGAGCAGCGACAGCGCATAGAGATACGGGGCCTGGCCCGAGGAGAGGCGCTCCTGGAAGGACAGGCCGGCCCAGGCGACGCTGGTGCCGGGATATTGCGCGGCGAGCTGCTCCATCCGGTTCATCGCCTCGCCCGAGCTGACGCCCGGCGCGGCCTGGCCCTGCAGCTCATAGGCCGAGAAGCCGCCGAACCGGCTGAGCGACGAGGGCGCCGTGCCCCAGGAAACGTTGGCGAAGGACGAGAAAGGCGCCATGTCGCCGGTCGATCCGCGGACGAACCAGGAGCCGATATCGTCCGGCGCTGCGCGGAACGGCGCATCGCCCTGGACATAGACACGCTTCACGCGGCCGCGATCGTTGAAGTCGTTGACGTACCGGCCGCCCCAGGCGGTCGACAGCGTCGCATTCACGTCGGCCTGGTTCAGGCCGAGCGTGCTAAGCTTCTGCGCATCGACATCGACCTTAAGCGTCGGCTGGTCCTGCAGGTCGGTCGGGCGCACCGCCTGGAGTGTCGGGTCGGCACGCGCCGCGGCGAGCAGCTTGTCACGCGCTACCTTGAACTCCTCGCGGCTCAGCCCGCCGGTATTCTGGAATTCCATCTGGAAGCCGGCGGACTGGCCGAGCCCGCGCACGGCCGACGGCACGGTCGAATAGAATTCGACGTCGCGCAGGCCGCCCAGCGCGGCGGTCGCCCGCCGCGCGATCGCGTCGGCGCCGTTCTTCTCGCCCTTGCGTTCCGACCAGTCCTTCAGCGCGACGAAGCCGCGGCCGGTATTCTGGCCGCCGCCGCCGCCGCCCGCGACCGTCATGATCGCGTCGGTATCCTTGCCCTCGGTCTTGAGGAAATATTTCTCGATCTCGCGCTGCGCCTGCTGGGTCTTGCCGATCGTCGCGCCGGGGGCGAGGTTGAACTGGATGCTGGTCGTGCCCTGGTCCTCGGTCGGCAGGAAGCCGGTCGGCAGCCTGACGAACAGGATCACCAGGATCGCGACGGTGATGGCATAGATGATCAGGAACAGGGCCTTGCGATCGACCACCTTGGAGACGGTGTTGGTATAGCGCTCGACCATGCGTTCGAAGCTGGTGTTGAACCAGGTCTTGGCCCCTTCCATCCGGTGCTGGATCCACCGGATCGATTCATGCCTGCTCTCGCTTTCCTCTTCCTTGCGCCTGAGCATGGTCGCGGTCAGCGCCGGTGTAAGCACCAGCGCGACCACCACCGACAGCACCATCGCCGAGACGATCGTGATGGAGAATTGCCGGTAGATCACGCCGGTAGATCCGCCGAAGAACGCCATCGGCAGGAACACCGCCGACAACACCAGGGCGATGGCGATCAGCGCGACGGTGATCTCGTTCATCGACTCGATCGTCGCGTCGCGCGGGCTCATGCCCGGATTCTCTTCCATCAGGCGCTCGACATTCTCGACGACGACGATGGCGTCGTCGACGAGCAGGCCGATCGCCAGCACCAGGCCGAACATGGTCAGCGTGTTGATGGTGAAGCCGGCCACCGCGAAGATGGCGAAGGTGCCGAGCAGCACGACAGGCACCGCGATCGTGGGGATCAGGGTCGCCCGCCAGTTCTGCAGGAAGATGAACATGACGATGACGACCAGGATGATCGCCTCGATCAGCGTCCACACCACTTCCTCGACCGACAGCTTGATGAAGCCGGTCACGTCCTGCGGATAGTCGTAGGCGAAGCCCTTGGGGAATTTCTTCGCCTGTGCCTCGATCTCGGCCTTGACCAGCTCGGCGGTCTTCAGCGCGTCGGCATTGGGCGCCAGGCTGATGGCGATGCCCGCGCCGGGATGGCCGTTGATCCGGCTGACGACGCCGTAATTCTCCGCGCCCAGCTCGACCCGCGCGACATCGGAGAGATGGACGGTCGATCCGTCGCGCTGGGTCTTCACCACGATGTTGGCGAATTGCGCCGGCGTCGACAACCGGCTCTGCGCCGTCACCGTCGCGTTCAGCGCCTGGTCTGGGCTGTTGGGCACGCCGCCCACTTCGCCCGCCGCGACTTCGGCGTTCTGCGCCTGGATCGCGGTGATGATGTCGCTCGGCATCAGGCTGAAGCTCGCCAGCCGGTCGGGGTTGAGCCACACGCGCATCGCATATTGCGATCCGAACACGTTGACGTCGCCCACGCCCTCCAGGCGGCCGATCGGCTCCTGCAGGGTGGAGACCATATAGTCCGACACGTCCTGGTTGGTGCGCGTGTCGGTCGTGTCGTAGATCGCCGCGACCATCAGGAAGTCCGGGTTGGACTTGGTGACGGTCAGGCCCTGCTGCTGTACCTGGGCGGGCAGGCGGGGCAGCGCCTGCTGCACCCGGTTCTGCACCTGCACCTGCGCGATGTCGGGGTCGATGCCCTTGGCGAAGGTCGCGCTGATGTTCACGCCGCCGCGCGAGTTGGAATTGGAACTGAAATAGAGCAGCCCGTCGATTCCGGTAAGCTGCTGTTCGATCACCTGGGTCACGCTGTTTTCCAGCGTTTCCGACGACGCGCCGGGATAATTGGCGCGGATGTTGACGTTCGGCGGCGCCACGTCGGGAAACTGCTCGATCGGCAGTGTCAGGATCGCGCCGGCGCCGGCCAGCATGATGATGATGGCGACGACCCAGGCAAAGATCGGCCGGTCGATGAAGATGCGCGAAATCACCGGCCGGTCAACCGGGCTTCTTGCCGGTCGGGGTGCCCTGGCCCGTGCCCCGACTCTCACCCTTGCCCTGCGGCGCGCCGATATGCTCGGGCTGGCCCGCCGGCACCGGCCGCACGACCTGGTTCGGGATCGTCTTGCCCACGCCCTGGACGATCACCTTGTCCCCGGCGTTCAGGCCGGCGGTGACGACCCAGTTCGTGCCGATCGCCTGTGTCGCGGTCACCTTGCGCTGGATCGCCTTGTTGTCGGGGCCGACGACGAACACGGTCGCATTGCCCTTCGGGTCGCGCGACACGGCTGGCTGCGGGATCAGGAAGGCATTGTTGCTGATCGACTGGGCGAAGCTTGCCCGCACGAACATGCCCGGCAGCAACAGCCCCTGCGGATTGGGGAAGCGCGCCCGGATCGTGACGGTGCCGGTCGTCTGGCTTGCGACGACCTCGGAGAATTCGACCGTGCCGGTATAGCCATAGTCGCTGCCGTCCTCGAGCTTCAGGCGCACATCGGCATTGGCCGGGGTCTGGCCCCCCGTGGCGAGCTCGCGGCGCAGCGCAAGCAACTCGGCGGTCGATCGCTGGATGTCGACATATATCGGGTCGAGCCGCTGGATCGTCGCCAATGGATCGACCTGATTGATCGTGACCAGCGCGCCAACGGTATAGAGCGAACGGCCGATCCGGCCGGTGATCGGCGCGGGGACGGTGGTGAAGCGCAGGTTGATCCGGGCGGTATCGAGCGCGGCGCGGTTCTGCGCGACGGCGGCCTGGGTCTGGCGTGCCTGCGCCGCCGCGTCGGTATAGTCCTGCTTGGCGACTGCCTCGATATCGGCGAGCGGCTTGTAGCGTTCGGCCCTGATACGGCTGGCTTCGGCCGTGGCCACGGCGCTGGCCAGATTGGCCTGCGCCTGGTTGGCGGCGGCCCGATAGAGGCTTGGATCGATCTGGTAGAGCGGCTGGCCCTGCTTCACGAGCGAACCTTCAGTGAAGAAACGGCGATGGATCACGCCGGAAACCTGCGGGCGCACCTCGGAGCTTTCGAAGGCGGTGGTCCGACCCGCCAGTTCGGTGGTGATCGGCACGCTGGTCGGCTTGATCACGATATAGCCCACCTGCGGCGGGCCCTGCGGCCCACGGCGGCCGCCGCCCTGCTTGGTCGTATCGGATTTGCCGCAGCCGGACAGCAGCGCCAGCGCCGTCAACAGGGCGAGCGTCGTCGACATGCGCGCAGGGTCAGGCGATCGTACGGTCATTCTTGCTCCCGTTGCTTCAGGCCGTGCCAGCATGTCGCGACGGGAAGCTCCCGTGCGGAGTGCGCCAAACACCGTCCCTCAACCCTTGGTTCCTGTCTCGCCCGGGGCGGAACAGGCAAATGCTTTGTTAGTCGTATATCCTATATCCTATCTAAGTTTCGCGATAGAGAGGCCATCGGCCTTCGCGCGATCCTTAGTGGATTCCTCGCTGCGCTTCAGCGCCTTGGCTATCGCCTTGAGCGCCATGCCTTTTTTCGCGAGAGTATGGAGCTTCTGGATCTCGTCGCTTGTCCATGGCTGCCGATGACGCTCGAATTTATCCTGGCTCATGACGGCTGGACCTTGCGCTTGAGCGACACCAGCGCCTGGTCGAGTGCCGAGAGGAAACGGGACCGGTCGGTCTTCGAAAATGGCGCGGGTCCGCCGATCGCATCCCCGCCTGCGCGCAGGTCGGCCATGATCGCGCGGGTCGCGATCGCCGCCCCGATCGAGCTGGTGGTGAAGGGCTTGCCCGTCGGGGCGATCACGGTGGCCCCGGCCTTGAGGCATCGGTCGGCCAGCAGGATATCGCTAGTCACGACGACGGCTGACGGGTCGGCCCGTTCGGCGATCCAGTCGTCGGCGGCATCGAACGAATCGTTCACGATCACCCGCTCGACGAGCGGATGAACCGGGATTCGCATGATGGAATTGCTGACGATGGCCACAGACACCTCGTGGCGAAAGGCCACTTTATAGACCTCGTCCTTTACGGGGCATGCATCCGCATCGACAAGGATTCGGATTGTCGCAAAATATGTCAGGCGGGTTACTCCCGTTCATCTTGTTCGTTGCTCGCCCGGCTGATCGTCACGATCTCGATCGCATCGGGCGTGCCGTTATAGTCGAGATGCTCGCCGGCCTCGGCGCCCATCATCGCCTTGGGCAGCGGGGCGGTGAAGGCGATTCGACCGGCGGCCGGATCGGCTTCGTCGCTGCCGACGATCCGGATAGTGCGAAGCGCGCCGTTGAGGCGGAAGGTAACGCTGGTGCCGAAGGCGACCTCCGCGCCATCGGGCTCGGGCGCCAGGATCGCGGTGGTCTGGCGCGTGTTCCAGTAGCGCAGCTCACGCTTCAGCACTTCGCGCGCTGCGTCGTCGGCCTCGGCGGCGATCTCGCCCTCCAGCGCGGCCACCCGCGCATCGATCAGCGCTCGGCCGCGCGCCGTGACCAGATTGGGCCCTGGCGGCAGCGGCAGTTCGAACTTCGGTTCCTTGTGCTCTTCATCGCTCTCGCGGCGGAATGCGACGCTCATATCCTTCTCCCGGGCGCAAAGGCCGCCGGGCGCAGACTGCCCGTCGCGGCTTCCTTCAACCATTCGAGCACCGCCTCGATCCGCGCCAGCCGCCGCATGTCGCTGTGTGTCACCAGCCAGAAGCTGCGCACGATATCGACCTGGTCGGGGAACAACATGGTAAGGCCTGGATCCTGGTCGGCGATGAAGCTGGGCAGCACGCCGATGCCGGTGCCGTTGGCGATGGCGCTATACTGCACGTTGATGCTGGTCGAGCGGAGATTGGCGTCGAGCCCCGGCGCGACCTCGCCGAGATAGTCCAGTTCGGGCGAATAGAGGAATTCGGGGACGTACCCGATCAGCGTATGCTCGCTCAGTTCCTCGATCGACCCGATCGGGCCATGCGCGTCGAGATAGCGCGTCGCCGCGTAGAGCCTCAGCCGGTAGTCGGCGAGCTTCGCCGCGATCAGCCGGCCGTGGCGGGGGCGGGCCATCATGACCGCGATATCCGCCTCGCGCTTCGAGGGATTGAGGAAGCCCGATGCGGTGACGAGATCGAGCCGGATATCGGGATGGCGCCGGCGGAATTCCGGCAGGCACGGCGCCAGCACCCAGGTGGCGACTCCTTCGGCGACGCTCAGCCGGACATGTCCGGTCGCCTGGTTGGACCCGCCACCCACTTCGCCCAGCGCATGCAACGCGGTGCTCTCGATCGTCTCGGCATGCGCGAACAGCGCCTGCCCCTGCTCGGTCAGCCGCCGCTCGCTCGCCTCGACCTCGAACAATTCGGACTGAAGCGCGGATGCGAGCCGCCGCAACCGCCGCCCCACGGTGGTCGCATCCATCCCCAGCGACCGCGCCGCGGAGGCAAGATGCCGCGACCGTGCCACCGCCAGGAATATCCGCAGGTCATCCCAATCGAACATAACGCCGTAACCCGCTCCCCTTGTGCCGCCGGATCATCCCGCCCTAACCGTCCGTCACCGTCACCCCGGACTTGTTCCGGGGCCCATCGGGCCGCACATCAAACGGTCCGAGGCACCGGCGGCACGCTTGATGCCGGAAGCAGCGCGAAAAGGGACATTGGTCGCGAACGACACGCATGCTGCATAATTGCAGGCCCTACATGCACGTCAGGCGGCTTGCCTGCAAATTCCCCGGGTCGCCAGGTGGTCCAAGCGAGTGAGGGGAGGTTTGACAGGCGGCTTGCCATCACGTCGCCGGCTTCAGCGGGGGAGGTTCAGGGTGAATGGCCGATATGTTCATTCGCACCGCGCTCGCAGAGTTGACGCGCTGACCCACTCCACTCTCGAATCGTTCGTTCAGCGGTTCCGGCGTGGTGCAACGACGCTATGTCTATGACCCCGATTCCGGGTTATTAAAACGAAACGTCGCCAACCTCGATAATATTGCGATTGCCGTTGCAGCTTGAAACATAAAGATTGACCGTTTTCTTCAACGAAGCGGCGGTGTACATGAGCGACGTCAGTTCATGAAAATTGACTGCGGTCCGCTGGATATGGAAAAGCGAGCCGCCACAGGGGCCGGTGCCATCGAGCTGCAGGACCACGTCGGATGGGTCGGCATAGATACGATTGATAACCGGCTTTGTAGGCAGGAAGGCTCTGTGCGTCAGCCGCGCTCAACGAGAAGGCTCCGTAGAGAAGAAGCAATCCAATGACGGGTATAAATTTCAATTTTACCTCCTCTGCATCAATCGCAAAACAGCACCCGCCTGTCATCGACCCGCTTCATGCCACGCGTACCCGTCGGCAACAGCGGCTCGATCCGCGCCCACTGCGCATCCGAAACCAGAAGAAATCTGCCATCTCAAACGCCTCCTCGCACAGCCCGTTGAATCATAATCAAGACCAGCACGGAATCCTCTTTATGGGTCGGACCCTAGTTTGGCTGTGTCATCGCTCTCGCGTGCTCAAGTAAAATTTGACCACCTGTGCCGCGGATATCACTAATCCAATTAGAGTCATGGAAATCGTAAATGTGAAATATTCCGTAATGTGTTGCTGGTAGTTGTAAACAAAGAATCTTGCGATATCGATGATCAATCCTAGTGCGCCCATAACGGTAATCGTCAAAAGGCTGAGCAGAAGGTTAAATTTTACATTACCTATCATTAGCTTTTTCCTGTTCTTTGACACGCGGCGTCAGCGAGCGGCCCGGCATTCGCCTTGGCGTTTCCGACGGCATTTGCTGTTCCGCGAACAGCGGCATCCGTATGCGAGTTTGGTGCCGGAGTGGTCACCGTACCGCGCGGTGACACGATGGAAACACCCGTTTTCTCTGCAAGGGCGCGAGCTCCTTCCTTAATAGTATCCGCCGCCACGGAGCCTGCGGCTCCCACGATGCCGCCAATAACAGCTGCTTTGGCCAACTCTCTTCTGGTGGGCGCCCGACCCGAGATTCCGGTGTTAACTCCGGCGCCAGCCACTCCTACAACGACCCCCGCGCCGCCGTTCGCCGTGGAATTACGGTGGCAGAATTACGGTGACACGTGCAACAGTCCCTTTACTTTGCGGGGTTGGTTGCCAGCCTGACCATATGGCCCGGCTTCCCCGCATCATGCTTCCGGGCCTTCCGCACCATGTGACGCAGCGGGGCAACCGGCGCGAACGCGTGTTCTTCGAGGAAAGTGACTATGCGCTGTATCTCGACCTTCTGGCCGAGGCGGCAGCGATCTGGGGGTATTGCCTCATGCCCAATCATGTCCACATCATTGCCGTGCCGGCTGACGGGGACGGGTTGCGTCGCACCTTTCGCTCGGTCCACCGCCACTATATCGGCTATATCAATGCGCGGATGCGGGTGACCGGTCATCTGTGGCAGGGCCGTTTCAGTTCGGTCGCGATGGACGAGGCGCATCTGGTTGGTGCGTTGCGCTATGTTGCGCTCAATCCGGTCCGGGCGCGGCTCGTCGAGCGGCCCGAGGACTGGCGATGGTCGAGTGCGGCGGCGCATATCGCTGGCGAGGGTGACCGTTTTGTCGACATGGCGCCGGGGCTGGGGCGCGTGGGTGATTTCGCCGCTTTCCTAGATTCCGGTGACGGTGCATTTATCTCGGCTTGGAGTTGGGCTTGCCGGCTTGAGGGATCGGCCTGCTTCATTTCTGAGCCGATCGAGAAAGGTGGCATCGCTGATCGGCCGGCCGATCTGTTCCGCCTTGCGCAATCGTATCAGCCGCTCCTCATCCTCTCCAGCCGCGAGGGGGCGGCGAAATCCAGATAACGCGCGATGACGGGTTCGCGCGCCGTGATGCCATCGTCGAAGCAGCCGAGATGGGCGTGAACGCTCGACCATGGCCAGTCCGCCGCTCGTGGCGCCAGGCTGGCGCCGGGTTCGGCATCAGCACCCAGGACCAGCTTTCGACCCCGGCTGCCGCGCAGTGCGCGCTGAGCAGATCGCGATTGAGCGCATAATCCTCGTCGCCGAAAAAGGTTTGTGCACGACCGTTGCCACGCTGCGTCACATGGTGGGGATGCCCTGGGAAGGTCGCGCGTGCCAGTCGTGCCATGGGCTTGGGGTGCTATAAGCGCCGGATGGGGGCAATTAAAGGCACTGTCATCGGAACCAAAAACGCCGGAACTCAATTCCTCTGCAGTATTCCTTCATTGTGAAGCCGTCGAATTGTATCACTCCGCCCGTTATAGTCCCACCTTTATTTACAGCATCCCAAAAGAAGTATATACCGTTAAACGGTTTTTCGCTCGCTACTTTAGCTTGAAATAGTCTGTGGTATTTGAGGCCTTCGGAAGAATCAATAAGTCCAAGGGGGAAAGCAATAATGTGCGGCCCTTTCAGTGATTTATTTTTGTAGATGCGGGCTGTTGTTTTATCCAGAACAACATTTCTGAATCCATCCATGGATGATATTTGATAAATATTGCCGTCGATTACTTTAATATCCATGCTAACCGTGCAAGCCGGAGCCTGAGATGCCAATGCCGGCAATGAGGCAGCGGAAAAGTTTGCAGCCATGATAAGATGTTCAATCATATAAAAGCCTCCAAATAACTTTCTTGGCCAAATTGCACTAAAGTTAATATGGTCACTGTGTCCAAGTGTGCTATAGTTTGTAACAAATGTTCCAGCTGTTTAGCACGATGGGTTGGCTCCATTGCTGCTGGGGCATAAATTTGGATTCTCTGGTGGACGCGCGTTTACTGTAACAGTTGTCGTATTAGCCCTAAAAAATTCACTTTCTCCCGACCTCGCTCTGCGGGAGTTCTCTGCGTCGATGGAGCCAGCGTGATTACCGGTTCCGTCATCTCCCGGAAGGCCTCTGATATCATTCCTAACATTGGATAATCCGTGTTCGGCTAAATCGGCTTCTGAATAGGTGTAAATTTTTCCGTCCCACGTTCTGGATTGTACTGTATCTGCGGGATCGTACTTCAATTCGCCGCCGAGCTTTCCGTCACGTGCTTCATAATGAGCACCAGAGACCCTATCATTTTGCCTAGCTTCAGTACTTTAATGCGAATAGCTTTGCTAACAAGCTCTTTCTCAAGGCTTGGTGCCATCGAATATCGATCCTGAAGCCGGCGATCGACCCAGCCCTTGGCGGGCGTAGATGTCCCACACAATCCGTACTCGACCCTGCCGACCAAGGTGCAACTCCCAGTTGGATCGCGTCCCCCAATAGGATCATTTCTCACATACGCGTATAAATTGTTCTGATCCTTGTACCCAATCGGATCGGTCTGCAGAAACCTCCCAAGCCTCGATGAATAAATTCGCGCTTTGTAATAATACATCCCCATCTCGGAGAGATAGATTTGACCGGTATATTGAAACCGTCCGCCAGCAGCCATTCCTTCGAACGTGCGGCAGCTATTCTATCGTCAGCTCACCAAGCTCATCCCAAACGCCGCACGCCCTGCATAATTGCAGTCCCAACATGCACCCCATCCACCTTGCCTGCAAATTCTCCGAGCGTAAGGGGGGATCACAAAAGTTTTGGGAAGGTTGGATATGCGCCTCATCGATCATCACGTCGCTGGCCTCTCCGCTGGCGGTTCGGGCCGCACGGCTGATGTGTTCAACCCCAATACCGGCCAGGTCCAGGCGACCGTCCAGCTTGGCGACCAAGCCGTGCTCGATGCCGCCATCGCCGCCGCGCAAAAGGCGCAACCTGCCTGGGCCGCCACAAACCCGCAGCGACGCGCCCGGGTGATGTTCGCCTTCAAGGCGCTGGTCGAGAAGCACATGGACGAACTGGCCCATCTGCTCTCGTCCGAGCACGGCAAGGTGGTCGCGGATTCGCGCGGCGATATCCAGCGTGGGCTCGAGGTGATCGAATTCTGCTGCGGCATCCCGCATGTGCTGAAGGGCGAATATACCCAGGGCGCAGGCCCCGGCATCGACGTCTATTCGATGCGCCAGCCGCTCGGCATCGGCGCCGGCATCACTCCGTTCAACTTCCCGGCGATGATCCCCCTGTGGATGTCCGGCGTCGCCATCGCGACCGGCAACGCGTTCATCCTCAAGCCGAGCGAGCGCGATCCGTCGGTGCCGGTGCGCCTCGGCGAGTTGTTCCGTGAGGCCGGCCTGCCGGAGGGCATCTTCCAGGTCGTGCACGGCGACAAGGAAATGGTCGACGCGATCCTCGATCATCCCGCCATCTCGGCGGTCAGCTTTGTCGGCTCGTCCGACATCGCGCATTATGTCTATTCGCGCGGCGTCGCCGCCGGAAAGCGCGTCCAGGCGATGGGCGGGGCGAAGAACCACGGCATCGTCATGCCCGACGCCGATCTCGACCAGGTGGTTGCCGACCTCTCCGGCGCCGCCTTCGGTTCGGCGGGTGAGCGCTGCATGGCACTCCCGGTTGTCGTGCCGGTCGGCGAGAAGACCGCCATCGCGCTCCGCGAAAAGCTGATCCCGGCGATCGACGCGCTGCGCGTCGGCGTCTCGACCGACAATGATGCGCATTACGGCCCGGTGGTGAACGCGGCGCACAAGCAGCGTATCGAGAACTGGATCCAGACCGGCGTCGACGAGGGCGCCGAACTGGTCGTCGATGGCCGTGGCTTCGAATTGCAGGGCCATGAAAAGGGCTTCTTCATCGGCCCGTCGCTGTTCGATCATGTCACGCCCGACATGCAGGCATACAAGGAAGAGATTTTCGGCCCCGTGCTGCAGATCGTCCGCGCCGACGATTTCGAGCATGCGTTGCGCCTGCCGAGCGAGCATCAATATGGCAACGGCGTCGCCATCTTCACCCGCAACGGCCATGCCGCGCGCGAATTCGCGGCGCGCGTCAATGTCGGCATGGTCGGCATCAACGTGCCGATCCCGGTGCCGGTCGCCTATCACACCTTTGGCGGCTGGAAGCGCTCCGCGTTCGGCGACACCAACCAGCACGGCATGGAAGGCGTGAAGTTCTGGACCAAGGTCAAGACGATCACGCAGCGCTGGCCGGACGGTGGTGTGGGCGATGCCGCCAATGCCTTCGTCATCCCGACCATGGGGTGAGGCGCTTGGCCGGCTGTCTCGGTCTCGCGTGCCACGGGCCCGTCAGGGTCCGTGGCGACGATGGTCAGGCGGTGGCCGGGCTTGCTTCGAGCGATTTCCGGGCCGCCACGCTCTCGAACCGCGCATGATATTTCGGATGCTCGGTGCCCATCCACCGGTCCCACCAGGTGAAGTAGAGGCCGAAATTGTGCCGTCCTTCGCTGTGGTGCAGGTCGTGGTGCGTGGTGGTGGTGAGCCATCCGGTCCAGGGCGACGTCGTGAAGCCGGGCCATGCCAGTTCATGCCCCGAATGGCCGATCGCGTTGCGGGCGATCTGGTGGCCGAGGAAGATGAAGATGGCGAGCGGATGGATCGGTCCGAACAGCGACAGGAGCAGCAGGGCGATCGGCACGTAGAGCGACTCGAACACCGCTTCGATCGGCGCGAAGGCATAGGCCGCCCAGGACGTCGGCGTGCGCGACTGGTGATGCGCGGCATGCGCCCGGCGGAACATCGCGCGGAGATGCAGCCCGCGGTGCATCCAGTAGAAATAGGCATCATGCGCGATGACCAGCGCGACCACTTGCACCGCGATCATCCACGGATTGAAATCGCGCGCGATGGCGATCACGCCGCCGGCGATCAGCGCGAAGGCGATCAGGTCGACCACGCCGAAAACCGCGATCGTCTGCACCGACAGCGTCAGCTCGCGCCGACGATCGGCTATGGTGGCCGCGCGCTGCTGGATGCGGCGCGGCGCGGTCCAGCGGCGCAGCAGCCAATAAAGAAGCGCGATGCCCGCGGCCCCGATCAGGTAGCGCGTCATCTCGACGGTGAAGCTGTGCAGCCAATGCGCGCTGAGGGTCTGCAGGGTTCCGATCACTGTGCCAATCACGGGGGTGCTCCGGTCAATTTCCTTCGGTGGCCTGCCTATCCCGTTGCGTCTTCCGCTGCTGCGCCGGCCCGAAAAATGCCGATCGATTCCGGAATCGATCGCGTTTTTTCAGTTCCGCACGATGTTGGCGCGGCGATATTCGCTCGGCGACTGGCCGACGGTCTCGCGAAAAGCCCGGTTGAACGGGGCAAGCGAGCCATAGCCCAGGTCCATCGCGATCGTCAGGATGGGCAGGTCGACATGCCGCGGGTCGACCAGCAGTGCCTTGGCCTCGTCGATCCGGTGATGGTTGAGGAAGGCCGAGAAATTGCGATAGCCCAGCCGCTGGTTGATCAGGCTGCGCAGCCGGTGCTCGGGCGTTTCGAGCAGCTCGGCCAACGCCCCGATGCTGAGGCCCGGCTCGCGGTAGATGGTTTCGGCGATGGCCGTTTCCAGCTTGCGATTGAGCACATGCTCGGACGGACTGAAGCTCGGGGCAGGGGCCGGTTCGGGCTGGGCGGGGTCGAACAGCAGTTCGGGGTCGCTCTGCAGCAAGGCGACGCCCATGGCGGTGGTCGCGATCAGGATGGCGGTCGCCTGCGCGATGGCGATGTCGGGTCCTGCGCGGCGGAATCCGAAGAACATTTCGAGCGCGATCACGATGAAGGCCAGCACGCCGACCACGATGACGAATCCGACGCGAAGCTGGCGGCGCTTCTCGATCAGGTCGTCGCCCCGCTCGCGAATCGCGATCAGGATGGCATGGCCGATGAAGACCAGCGAAACGCAGCGTTGAATCAGCGCTATCCAGAATCGCATGCTCGCATCGGCATATTGGGCGAAGAAGAAGCAGGCCCAGCATCCGACGGTCACCGCGATGCCGGCGATCAGCGCCCGCCGGTCGATCGCGCGCTCGAACAGCAGATGCGCGAAGATCCACAGCAGCAGCGGCACCGACTGCGCCATGAGCTGGACGACCGCCCAGAACGGCCCTTCGGTCGGCCGGAAAAGCTGGGTCGCCAGCGTCAGGTAACAGCAGACGCCAAGCAGCAGCATGGCCGTTGCGATGCGGATCGGCCTCGGCGCCCGCCCGCGCCCGATCACCAGCGCGATCAGCAGCAGCTGGCCGATCGCCAGCATCCGCATCACCGTGTCCAGAAGCATCAGCCGCGTCATATCGGTACCGTTATGGCCCGCTCGCGAAACCCCGTCCATCGCGCCTGTGGGAATTCTCCAACAAGCGCGATAGACCCCTTCCGGTGTCCGGAAATGATGAACGGGGATGCTGAGATGATCGCGCTGCGGGCGCTCCTGACCGTCGTTGCGCTCGTCGGCGTGATGCTGCCGATCGGCGGCGCCGTCGACGCGCCCCGCGCTGTCGCCAAGGCCTCCGCGCTGCAAAAGACGATCGCCCTCAGCTTCGACGATATCCCCCGCGCGCCCGGCGCCTTCTATTCGAGGGAGGAGCGCACCGAGCGCCTGATCGCCGCGCTCAGGGCATCGGGCGTCACCCAGACGGCCTTCTTCGTCAATCCAGGCCGCGTCGGCGCGAAGGACGGGTCGCTCGATCTGATCGAGGCCTATGCCGCCGCCGGGCATGTGCTGGCCGATCACAGCTTCTCGCACCGCAGCCTCGCCGCCGTGCCGGCCGCGGCGTTCCTCGCCGATGTCGACCAGGCCGAGGCATGGTTGAAACATCAGCCGGGCTATCGTCCCTGGTTCCGCTTTCCCGGGCTCAACCAGGGTGGCGCGGATCGGGCCAAGCGCCGCGCGGTGCTTGACGGACTTAAGGCGCGGGGGCTTCTGGTGGGTGCGGTGACGATCGACGGATCGGACTGGTATCTCGAACGCCTGACGCTTGAGGCGGCGAGGGCGGGCAAGCCGATCGACGAGGATGCGCTCCACGACCTCTATATCGAGACGATGGTCCAGTCGGCGGAATTCTCCGACAGGCTGATGCGCAAGACCATCGGCCGCTCGCCCGCGCACATGATGCTGCTGCACGAGACCGATCTCGCCGCGCGCTATATCGGCGATCTTGTCGAGGCGCTGCGCAACAACGGGTGGCGGATCGTGACGGCCGACGCGGCCTATCGCGACCCGATCTATCACAGCGAGCCCAATGTCCCGACCTCGAACGGCACCCTGTCCGAGGCGATGGCATGGGCAAAGGGCATCCCCGGCCCACGCTGGTACGGCCGCAACGACGCCCGCATCGCCGGCGCGTTGTTCAACGAACGCGTGATGCACCAGCCGCCCGCGATCGTGGCGCTCACCGATCGGCATCGACAATGCCGCGACCGCAACAGGAGGCCGCATCGCGCCTGTCCCGACGTCACCGCCAAGGCGGCCTAGGCTTTTCTCTCAGGAACACCCGCATGACCCAGCAATTCGACATCACCGACGACCAGCGCGAGATCCAGGATCTCGCGCGCAAGTTCACCGCCGACCGCATCACGCCCTTCGCGGCGGAATGGGACGAGAAGCACATCTTCCCGCGCGAGACGATCAAGGCGGCGGCCGAGCTCGGCTTCGCCTCGATCTACGTCTCGGAAGAAAGTGGCGGCATCAATCTCGGCCGGCTGGAATCGGCGCTGATCATGGAGGCGATGGCCTATGGCTGCGCCTCCACCTCGGCCTTCATCTCGATCCACAACATGGCGTCCTGGATGATCGACCGCTTCGGCAGTCAGGCGGTGAAGGACAAATACCTTCCGCGCCTGGTTACGATGGACGAGATCGCCAGCTATTGCCTGACCGAGCCCGGCTCGGGCTCCGACGCCGCTGCGCTCAAAACGAAGGCGGTCAGGGACGGCGACGACTATATCGTCAGCGGTTCCAAGCAGTTCATCTCGGGAGGCGGCGAGAACGAGATCTACGTCACCATGGTCCGCACTGGCGAGGAGGGGCCGAAAGGCATCTCGTGCCTGGTGATCGAGAAGGGCATGGCGGGCGTCAGCTTCGGCGCGAACGAGCGCAAGCTCGGCTGGCATTCGCAACCGACCGCTCAGGTGATGTTCGACGGCGTCCGCGTGCCGAAGGAGAATCTGGTCGGCGCCGAGGGCGAGGGGTTCCGCATCGCGATGATGGGCCTTGACGGGGGGCGGCTCAACATCGGCGCCTGCTCGCTCGGCGGTGCACAGCGCTGCCTTGACGAGGCGATCAACTACACCAAGGACCGCAAGCAGTTCGGTACTGCCATCGCCGATTTCCAGAACACCCAGTTCATGCTCGCCGACATGGCGACCGAGCTCGAGGCGGCGCGGGCGCTGCTGTACATGGCGGCGGCCAAGGTGACGGCCAACGCGCCCGACAAGACCAAGTTCGCCGCGATGGCCAAGCGCCTCGCCACTGACACCGGATCGTCGGTGGCCGACCGCGCGTTGCAGCTCCATGGCGGCTATGGCTATCTGATGGACTATCCGATCGAACGCTTCTGGCGCGACCTGCGCGTCCATTCGATCCTGGAAGGGACCAACCAGGTGATGCGCATGATCGTCGGCCGGGACCTGACACGGCAATGACCAACGACGTCCTCACCCAGCACGACGGCAAGGCTGCGCGTATCCGGCTCAATCGACCCAAGGCGATCCACGCGCTCAATACCGCGATGTGCGCCGCGATCCTCGATGCGCTGGACGGCTGGCGCACCGATCCCGATGTCGAGGCGGTGCTGATCGACCATGCCGAGGGTCGTGGTTTCTGCGCAGGCGGTGATATCCGCATGCTGGCGGAGAGCGGCGCGAAGGATGGCGTTGAAGCACGCGCCTTCTTCCACACCGAATATCGCATGAACCACCGGCTGTTCACCTATGCCAAGCCGATCGTGGCCTTCATGGACGGCATCACCATGGGGGGTGGCGTCGGCCTGTCGCAGCCGGCGAAATATCGCGTGGCGACGGAGAATACCCGGCTCGCCATGCCGGAGACGGGGATCGGCCTGTTCCCGGATGTCGGCGGTGGCTGGTATCTCTCGCGCTTGCCGGGTCGCATCGGGCAATATCTCGCGCTGACCGGCCATCGTCTCGATGGTGCTGAGTGCCTCGCGCTGGGCCTGGCCAGCCACTACCTGCCGAGCGACCGACTGGACGCGGCCAAGGCCCGGATCGCCGCGGAGCCCCAGCGGATCGCCGTGATTCTCGATGAGCTGTCGACCCCTGCCCCGGATGCTCGCATCCTGGCGCATCGCGACGCGATCGACCGGCTGTTCGCGTCCGACGTGCTGGAGGATATCTTCGCCGCGCTGGAGGCCGATCCCGGCGAATGGGCACAAGCTCAACTCGCCACGTTGCGCACCAAGTCGCCGCAGACGATGAAGGTCTCGCTGCGCTTGCTCCACGAAGGCGCGATGATGCCGACTTTCGAGGACGAGATGCGCCAGGAATATGCCGTCGGCGCGCATGTCGTGCAGCGCCACGATTTCCTCGAAGGCGTCCGCGCGGTGATCGTCGACAAGGACAATGCGCCGCGATGGGATCCGCCGACGCCCGAAGGCGTCACCGATCACGTCATCGACCAGATCTTCGCGCCCTTGCCCGATGGCGAGGCGTGGACCCCCGCATAAGGAACCTTCCATGGCAGAGTATGAAACCCTCCTCGTCGAACAGCGCGGCGCCGTCACGCTGATCACGCTCAACCGGCCCCAGGCGTTGAACGCGCTCAACAGCCAGGTGCTCGCCGACCTGATCGCTGCGGCGGCCGCGTTCGATGCCGATGAAAGCCAGGGCTGTGCCGTCGTCACCGGCAATGAAAAGGCCTTCGCCGCCGGCGCCGACATCAAGGAGATGCAGGCCCAGGGCTTTGCCGAGATGTACGGCCACAATTTCTTCGCCGGCTGGGAGAAGTTCACGGCGACGCGCAAACCGATCATCGCCGCGGTCGCCGGCTTCGCGCTTGGCGGCGGCTGTGAGCTGGCGATGATGTGCGACTTCATCCTTGCCGCCGACACCGCCAAGTTCGGCCAGCCCGAGATCAAGCTCGCCGTCGGCCCCGGCATGGGCGGCTCGCAGCGCCTGACGCGTGCGGTGGGCAAGGCCAAGGCGATGGAGATGTGCCTGACCGGCCGGATGATGGGCGCCGAGGAGGCTGAACGCGCTGGTCTCGTCAGTCGCATCGTCCCGGCTGCCGACCTGGTCGAGGAAGCGGTGAAGACCGCCGCCACGATCGCCTCGATGGCGCCGCTCGCGGTGAAGGCCAACAAGGAGATGGTCAACGCAGCGTTCGAGACGGGGCTCGCCATGGGCGTGCAGTTCGAACGGCGCCTGTTCCACGGCCTGTTCGGTACGGCGGATCAGAAGGAAGGCATGGCGGCGTTCGTGGAGAAGCGCCCCGGTAACTGGACGGGAAAATAATATGGCACGCGTAGGATTCATCGGCCTCGGCAACATGGGCGGCGGCATGGCCGCGAACCTGGCAAAGAAGGGGCATGACGTTCGCGCCTTCGATCTCTCCGCGGAAGCGCTGGAGCGTGCGAAGGCAGCGGGCTGCCTGCCCGTGGCCAGCGCGGAAGAAGCGGCCGATGGTGCGGAGGCGATCATCACTATGCTGCCCGCGGGCAAGCATGTGGAGCAGGTCTATAGCGAGAGCCTGTTCGGCACTGCCCCCGCGTCGGCGATCCTGATCGATTGCTCGACGATCGACGTCGCCACCGCCAAGCGCGTCGGCGAAGCAGCGCTGGCCAGGGGCCTGACGGCGGTCGACGCGCCCGTTTCCGGCGGCATCGGTGCGGCCAATGCGGGCACGCTTACCTTCATGGTCGGCGGCAGCGCGGAGGCGTTCGACCGGGCCGAGCCTTTCCTGTCCGACATGGGCAAGGCGGTGATCCATGCCGGCCCAAGCGGCACCGGCCAGACCGCGAAGATCGCCAACAACATGCTGCTCGGCGCGACCATGGTCGCGACGTGCGAGGCTTTCCTGCTTGCGCAGAAGCTCGGGCTCGATCCGCAGAAATTCTTCGATATCTCCTCGGTCTCGTCGGGCCAGAGCTGGTCGATGACCAGCTACGCTCCGCTACCCGGCGTCGGCCCGGACACGCCGGCCGATCACGATTATCAGGGCGGCTTCGCGACAGCGCTGATGCTCAAGGACCTGCGCCTCGCGATGGAAGCGGCGGCGGGCGCGCACGCCGATACGCCGATGGGCGCGAAGGCTGCCGAACTCTACGAGAAGTTCGCGGACGAAGGGCAGGGCGGGCTGGATTTTTCCGGCATCATCAGGATGCTCGACCGGGGTGCCTGATCTTTCGTCGAGGATTGTTCGGACATCTTGCATGCAATATTGATATCATGCATCCTACCTCCAAGGGCGGGCAACGCCGTTGGAGGGGGAATGCGATGAAGGTCCTGTTCTATCTTGGTGCGGCTGCCGTCGCGGTCACGACTGCCTGCGTGGCAGCCGCGCAATTCGTGCCGCAGACCGAACCAATGCCGGCCGCGCCGAAGATCCCGGAGAACTACTGGTCGGCCAAGCCGACCACGCCGACCCCCTATGTGGCGCCGAACAAGGTTCATTGGAAACTGTCCGAAATCCTCGCCGCGCATCGCGGCAGGACTGACTGGGTTCAGCCGATCATCCGCAACCGGGAACAGGATGCGGACTATATCTCGCTGGGCGCCGGCAAAAAGACCAGGGCGCGCATGTACGCTGACGACCGGGTCGCCTGGATCGTGCAGGACGGATCGATGAAGGTGACGATCGACGGCGTCGAGCCGTTTGTCGCGACCAAGGGCTTCATGGTCAGCGTGCCGTTCCGCCATCTCTATGCGATCGAGACGGTGGGCGATAAGCCGTCGCTGCGCTTCGAGGTGCGCCAGGCCGGCTCGCCGCCGCTCTTCCCGCTATCCGAAACGCCGGAGGCCTATCCGGGCCGCACCTATGTAAAGGTGCGCGGCAATCCGGGACCCGCGACGATCGCCACGGGCGGGACGAGCAACCCGATCTGGGTTGATTTCCAAAAGGATATCGCGGTCGGCGACAAGACGTATAACGGCAAGTTCGTGTGGGACGATCACTTCACCTCGAACATCCTGCGCGGCAAGGCGCAGCCGGTACCGCCGGCGACCAACAAGGGGCATTTCCATGTCGACTGGACCGAGTTCTGGTTCATTATGGAAGGCAGGATCGGCTATCAGATCGAGGGTTTCCCCTATTTCGAGGCTGACCAGGGCGATATCGTCACTGCTGCCAAGGGGCGTTGGCATCGCGCCGGCAACAGCCCGCTGACGCCGATGTCGACGCGTATCCCGTTCAACCCGCGCCCGGTGATCCTGCACAATTTCGAGCCGGAGTGACCTTCGAGACCTTTCGAGGCGCGACCGGGTCGCTGGCGGGGAAAGTATCCTCCAGTGCCTCGTCGAGCCAGCGGTCGAGATCGGCAGGCGGCTTGGGATCGTCCGGCAGCGGTGGGTCGGTTCGCGGAGTGTCGGCCTGTTCCATCAGATCCTCCTGCGCAACGTGCGGATGGCTGTCGCATCCGTCACGCCAGCGATCGCAGTTGAAGATAGGTAGCCGTGCCGGTCGCGGCAACGCGCATGGAGCTAGGATCCATTCCCCCGGCGCGGCTTAGAAACCGATCGGATCAAGGAGATCGATCGGCGCCGGGTGAAGCGCTGGCGTCTGCACCGTGAATTTGTATCCGTCCTGCCCGGCGCGAGAGAAGAATGCCGCGAGGCTGTCCGTGGCGTCGTCCCATTGGGGCGACAAAGGCTTGTGATCCCTTGCCTGTTGATCCCGCGTGGTGGCGCGTTCCTTCGCGCGGAGCACGTCGATATCGGCCACCTCGCCGGTCAGGTGGATGGTATAGCGATCCTCCTTTGGCCGCGCCCCGACCAGCATCTCGAACGTCGCGCGATCCGGATTCTCATATTTGCCGCTTGCCGACGCGACATAGTGATCCGCCGTCACCCGCTCGAAGAATTCCCCCGCCGTATTCCGGTCGCTGCCATGGTGCTGCATCTTGAGGATGTCGACATGCAGCCTGCCCTGATCGAGCAACCCGGCATTCCCCAGCCCGGTCAGGATATAGTCCCCGCGCGCATCTCCGGTGAGGAGTATCGACTTGTCGCGATACGTGGCCAGCAGCACGATACTCGACAGGTTCGGGATTGATGTGTCCGAATAGGCCGCGAGCGACGCAGCCGGTCCCTTGGGTAATTCCTGGGCGAACTTGTCGCGTAGCGCCTTGAGTTGGTCGGACAATGGGCCAACGACATGAAGCCGAAGCTGATCCCCGAACGGAACGGGCTGGCTAGGGTCTGCACCCGGCTGGACCAGGCCGTCAAATCCCTGATTCGTCGGAATATCGAGCAATTTCGCGTCATTGCGCAACTGCGCGCCCTGACCGACGCTCGCCAATATCTTGAACGCCGCGTGCTCGTTTTCATTGTCCGTATCGAGCGCAGCGATGTCGCCGAAATTCTGCGTACCGAAAGAGGCGAGTACCGATGCCCTGACATCATTGGGATTGCCGCCGGCGATCCGTTCGAAGCTGTTGTGCCAGAGTTGGCGTATTGGCCAGTCCCAGGGGCGGTGATCGGTCTTCGCGTCGCGCCAGTCCTCGGTGAAGTCGATGATGCCGCGGATATGGTCGTCGTCGATATGGCTGACGACCAGCAGGTCGATCGCGAAGGCGCCGCCCGGGCGCTTTGCCTTCAGCGTCTTAAGACGGGGCTTGAGCGTCTTGCCATAGACCTGGGAGGGCCCCCCATCGATCAGGATCGTGCCGGGTGCGGCAGCCGGACCGTAGTGCAGCAACAGGCAGTCGCCGTGACGGGCGGCCAGCGGTTCAAGCGTGAAATGCTCCATCGATAGGCTCCTCTAATAGGATTGCAGCGCTCGCAGCGTGTCGAGCAGACCATGCCCTTGGAAAGCGCGCTCGCGGCCGAGGTCGGTCGCGCTCTCGCACAGCAGTTGCTTGATCTGCCGTGGTTGCCCGATCAGTTCGGGAAAGCGGGCCATCAGCATGGCGGCCGCTGCGCTGACGTGCGGTGTCGCCTGGCTGGTTCCATCGAGCGGCCCGTACTCGCCGCCGGGAAGCGTGCTCCTGATGCGCTCGCCCGGTGCGACCAGATCGGGTTTCAGGCGTCCGTCGCCGGTCGGCCCCCGGCTCGAGAAATAGGAGACACCAAAAGTATGGGGCTCGCGTTTGTGCGTGGAACCGACCGTGATGACTGAATCGGCGTTGCCGGGATCAGTGATGCTCAACGTCGCATAGCCGCGATAAAGGCCCTTCGCCGTGGCGAAACCCTGATAGCCGTTATTGCCGGCCGCCGCGACGACGGTCACGCCGGCCCCGACCAGTCGTTCGCATTCGTCGCAGATCGGCGTTCTTCCACAGGCGTAGTTTTCGACTGCATGGGGAATGGAAAGGCTCAGATTGACGCCGTGGACTGCGATATGTTCGTTGCGCCCGTTGAGATAGCGAACGAACTGCAGGGCGCTGATCACCGCGAATTCAGTGTCTTCCTCGGCGGTCTCTCCCTCGTCCGATGCGGGCGCGAGAATACGAAGATCGAGCAGATGGATATCCGGGCAGAGCCCGATGACGATGGGTTCGCCATCTTCGTCGCGCCAATTGGCGCCGATGATGCCCGCGACATGGGTACCATGGCCGTCGGTCGGTAGAGACGGATTCTGCAATCGGATGAGCCGTTCGATCGAGGACCAGTCCATCGTGTCGGTATCGAGGGCGCGGTAGATCGCGGTGAGGAGCTGGACTCCATCGTCGATCGTAACGCCCGCAGCGGCGCAGCATCGGGCCAGTTGGGGGTTGTTCGCCGGATTGGTGCGATAGGCGGCGTTCAACAATGGCCGAAGGCTGGTGAGATCATAGGCGCCTGCAATTCGAGAGGTGCCGCCGTCGTTGAAGGCCGGATGACCGGCGTCGATGCCGGAATCGATGACCGCCCAGCAGATATCAGCGCATTTGACCTCGAAGACGCGGAACGCGGCGTCCGCCTTGACCGTGCTGCGGGCCTGCTCGTCCGAAAGGTCTAGCGGCCGGTTCATCGCCACGCGCCAGATCGCGCCCGTCGCGGGTGTGTCGGAAAGGCGTGCGATCAGCTTTTCGGCGTTGCTGAAGCTTGCGGAGAAAAAATCTCCGTCCCTCGGCTTTGCAGGCCCAGTGCGCAGGGCTTCGCGGTCAGCGAGGATCGCGCCGATCAATACGGCAATTCGACCTATTTCGAAATCCGACATCTCCTTGTCGCGGGGCGATTCAGAAACGGCCAGACGACGACTGCGCTCGAACACGAGGTGCAACCAGCCCTCGCGATAGTCGTTGCGGCGCGCGAGCGCGACGGCGGCCTTGGCCCAATGCGTGCGCGGCAGGATAAGCTGGCAGAATTCATCGAACGTCAGGCGCATCGCGACGAATCCGCGGAGTGCGGCGGGGCATGTCGCGATCAGGTCTGTATCGCCGGGCGCTTCCAGTATTTCCCGCAGCAGGCGATTGGCCGAATCGGTGTTGAGTGGTGTGATCAGCAAATCGTGCCGCTGATCCGGCGTTGCGGCATAGGCATACCAGACTTCGGGAAGGATCGGGGTATCCTGGGTGAAGCGCTGCCGCACGCCCATCGAGAACAATAAGGTATCGACCTCCGCCGGCTGCATTCTTCCCCCTCTTTCCCGTCCCGCAACACAGGATCCTGGATATATTATCAGTTATGGATGACACGACTACGACAAGTTCAGGCAATCAGCCTTTTGGCGCCAAATTGAAGTTGAATGCTTTTGCCTTTTACGAGAGATCATCAGCATGCGACAGGCCATCGGCTGCTGCAAGCGCTCGCTTCGATAACAATGTGGAGCGTCACAATTTTCGGATTGAAGATCTGGGGAGGGTCGCTGGGAAGTGATATCGCCGAGGTACCTGTCCTTGATATTTGCGGCATCAGTAATGAATCACGGTGAAATACGCAGGGCGGCCCTTCTCCCATGGTGGACGAAGCCGGGCCGGTGGAACGGTTGGCCGCCTGGCACCAAGGAACAGACCCGGGTGTGTCGCGAGCACGTCACAATCGGAGACGAGAGACTCAGGGCGGCTCGCCTTTTCACGGTCGCGGATGTGTGGGGTGCCAGTGCTTCGTAAGACTCGTCGGGATATCCTGAAGGCCGGTGCGATCGCCGCGCCTGCTTTGTTGACCTTCTCCGCACGCGCCGGCGTGCTGCTCGGCAGCGATACGCCGTTCACGCTCGGCGTGGCATCGGGCGAGCCGTCGCCCGACGGAATGGTCCTGTGGACGCGTCTCGCGCCGCACCCGCTTGAGGCCGAGGGCGGCATGCCGCCCCGCCGTGTCCCGGTGCGCTGGCAGGTGGCGGAGGATGAAGGATTCGCCCGCGTCGTCCGGTCGGGAACTGCCGCAGCCGATCCGGTGGCCGGCCATTCGGTGCATGTCGAAGTATCGGGCCTGCGTCCGGGGCGTCCCTATTTCTATCGGTTCGTCGCCGATGGCGTGGCGAGTCCGGTTGGCAGGACGCGGACGGCTCCGGCACCGGGAGCGACCGTCGACCACCTCCGTTTCTGCTTCGGCTCGTGCCAGAAATACGAAGCGGGCCATTACGCCGCCTGGCGCCACGTCGTCGCCGACGACCCCGAGCTGATCCTGTTCCTCGGCGACTATATCTATGAGAACGCCCCGGGCAATGGCGGCGTCCGTCGCCACCTCAATCCCGAACCCTTCGATGTATCGGGCTACCGGATACGCTACGCGACCTACAAGATGGACCCGCTGCTCCAGGCGGCTCATGCGGCCGCGCCGTGGATTGTCACCTGGGACGATCATGAGGTCGCGAACGATTATGCCGGTGCGCTGGACGAGCATAATGGCGATCCCGTCGCGTTTCTCGCGCGGCGCGCGGCAGCCTATCAGGCCTATTGGGAGCACTTGCCGCTACGAGCGGCTGCCCGTCCCTCGGGCCCCGATGCATGTCTCTACCGGACGCTGGACTGGGGAACGCTCGCCCAGTTCCAGGTGATCGACGACCGGCAGTTCCGGGGTGCCCGTGCCTGCCAGCCGCCCGAACTGCTCGCTGAGCATCGCGATTATCTGGTCGGGGTGCTCGATTGCCCGCAGCGCCATGATACATCCCGTACGATGCTCGGCGACGTCCAGGAACGCTGGCTGCTCGACGCGTTGGGGAAGACGCGCGCGCAGTGGAATTTCCTCGCGCAGCAGACCCTGATGACGCCGTTCGCGATGATCGATCCCCGTCATCCGGAACAGGGCGCGGTCGTCCATCCGGCCGATCGCTGGGAAGGCTATCCGGCCGCGCGCGACCGGATCTTCCGCCGCTGGGCGGACGCGAAGACGCCCAACCCTGTCGTGCTGAGTGGCGATATCCACGCCTTCACCGCCACCGATATCCACCATCCCGATCGTCCCGATGCCGCGCCCGTCGCCGCGGAGTTCGTCGGCGGATCGATCACCTCGCTCAACAACCATCCCGGATGGCGTGAGGAGGCTAAGGCCAACCCCGGGGTTCGCTTCGCCGAAAATGAGGTGCGCGGCTATGCCAGGGTGGACTTGAGCGGGAAGGGCAGCGAAGTCCTGTTTCGCGGCCTGGCCGATGCCCGCAATCCCGACTCCGCCGTATCGACGATTGCGCGCTTCGAGGTGGAATCCGGGCGGGCGGGCATTGCTGGCGCAAGCTGACGGGGACGGTCAGGTCGACAGGACAATCCGGTCCCGCCGCACCTCGGCGCGAATACCGAAATTGAGGCGAAGGGCCTTCAGGAATTCGCTCGGATCGTTGGTGAGGAAACGGCCCCCCAGCCGAACCTGGCCCATCTCGGCGCGTGCCAGTTCGATTGGTGCGGGCAGGTAGCGGTTATATTCGGCGATCGCCTCCGTCAGGGGCTGGCCGTCGAACAGGATCTCGCCCTCCTGCCAGGCCGAAAGCGTCTGGATATCACCGTCCGACAGGGGCCTTGCCTCCTGTTTCGCATCGGTAACGACCAGCTTGCGGCGTTCTGCCACAAGCGCGGTCCCGGCACGGCCATGGAGCGGCAGCATCCAGGCCTTGCCGGCGATGGTCGCAAGGTCGACGATCTCTCCGGCGTGCAAGCGCACGTTGAACCGGCCGGGCCCCAGGCGAAACCGCGCCGCACCGACATGAAGCGTGCAGGGTTGGGTGCCTTGCGGAAGGTCCAGGGCGAGTTCGCCCCGTTCAAGCTCGACTTCCAGCTGGCCTTCGGCCAACCACCAGCGCAACCGGCCTCCGGTATTGAGGTCGAGGCAGGTATGATCCGCCACGTAGAAGCGCCTGCGCTCGCCGATCGCCGTTTCCACGGTATGAGCCGCCGCCTGGCTTGCGATGAAGACGGCGCCACCCGCCGCCAGCGCCCCGGCCATGCCGAAGGCTGCCTTGATCGCGGTGCGCCGCGGCAGTGCCATGCGGGGAGCAGCCATGATTGGCGGGGCTGCCGCAGCGGCCGGTTCATGTGCGGAATGGCCACTGCGCAAGCGATCGAGGTCGCGCCACACGGCGTTCATCCGGATGAAGGCGAGGGCATGCGTAGGGTCGGACGCGCGCCAGGCCTCGAAGGCAGCCACATCGGCGCATCCGGCGTCGAGTGCGGCGAGCCAATCGGCCGCTTCGGCCTCGATTCGCTCCTGGCGCTCGATCGATAGGGTCAAAATGCTTTTCTCATGTCCGTGGGGATGCCGATCACCTCCCGATGATTAGCGGAAGCGAAACCGCCATGCCAACGACGCGATTTTCTTCATGCTAGCCGGCGTGCGGCGCCGTTCGTTTCACCCAAACCGGCTGGGTCGGCCGGAATGGGAAGGTCGCGCAGGGCACGCGAGAGCAGCAATATCCCCCGCGACAGATGCTTCTCCACTGTCGACAGACTGAGCCCGAGCCGTTCGGCGATCGCCCGGGGCGGTAATTCCTCGAACTTGCGCAGCAGGACGACGCGGCGGCACGAAAGAGGCAGGGCATCGATCGCCGTCATCATGCGCCGCAGTTCGTCGCGGCCCGCCGCGATGGCGAAACTGTCGGGCGCCGGGTCGGGGTGCTCGGCCTCTTCGAGCGCGGCGAACTGGCGCATGGGCACGATCCGCGCTCGGCGCATCCGCTGGAGCGCCGTGTTGCGCATGATGCGGACGGCATAGGCTGCGGGGTTGGCGATCTGGTCCCAGCGGTCGAGTTGGAGAAGCTGGGCATAGGCCTCGTGCAGCAGGTCGCGGGCCTCGTCGTCGTCAAGGGCCCAGCGCCGCGCCTGGCGGAGCAGCTCGCTCTCATGGGGAAGGACTGACGATGCGAACCATGCATCGATCGGGCGAAGCCAGGACATGGATCGGGGAAATGCTCGATTCTGGATGTTTCCCGATTGCCCTAGGGCCGGATTGATACGGTGCCGTGACAGGATCCGGTCACGCCCGTGATTTTCGGGAAGATGGTGTCCTCCGGGCACTGGTGCCCGGAGGACATGTCGCTCACTTCCTGTCGCCGGGCTTGAAGACGAGCCCGAACCACACCGTCCGGCCCACCGGATAGCGCGTCTGCAGCAACTCGCGATTCTGGCCGAGATGCGCCTCGAACGCCGTGTTCGTCACGTTCTGGACCTGGCCGATCACCTGCAGCCAGGGCGTCACATTATAGCTGGCGTGCAGATCGAGCTGGTCGCGCGAATCCGCCCAGATATCACGCCAGCTGAATTGCGAATCGACCGATACGGGCGACGCGCCGATCCGGTTGAATGCAGCCCGCAGGCTGAACGGGCCGTCCACATAGAAGAGCGTTGCGTTGTAGATATGGTTCGGCTGGTTGAAGAGCGCGCCGATCCGGCGGGTGGCGCCGTTGGTCGACACGAAGTCGAAATGGCCGTCGAGCCAGGTGGCGTTGAGTGACACGCCGAGATTGGCGAGCGGGCCCGGCAGGAAATCGAGCCGGTCCTTGACGATCTGTATCTCGGCCCCCTTCACGGCGGCGCGCGAGGCGTTGACCGGCTGGGTGATCGTCGCGCCATAGGTTGCGCCATCGGTATAGACGCCGGTTCCGACCGTGGACTTGGTGAAGATCTCGTCGTGGATGTCCTTGTAGAACAGGGCCGCCGAAAGGAGCCCGCCAGCGCCGAGATACCATTCGCCCGAAAGGTCGTAGTTCCAGGAACGGCGTGGCTTCAGATCGGGGTTACCCTGGTTGATCGTCAGCGGGGTGAGCGTCGACGAAAGGTCGAGCGACATGGTCGTGGTCGCGCCATATTGGCCGTAATCGGGGCGGCCGATCGTCTCGCTGATGCCGCCGCGCAGCTTGACCGCGCTTGTGACGTTCCATGTCGCCACCGCCGACGGCAGGGCATAGGCATAGCTGCGCTGCCGCGACACCAGCGCGCTGCCGCCGTTGAGGTGAGTCGTCACGCCGACCGAGGTGCTGTCGTACCGAAGCCCGGCCTGCAGGTTCAGGGCATCGCCCTGCCAGCGGAGCTGGCCATAGCCCGCCGTGATGGATTCGCGCAGTTCGTAAAAGGCGTTGTTGCCGTCGGCGACGCGCGCCGTCGACTGGCGGAACCATTCGGGATGGTCGAGCAGCACTGCCTTCGCCTTGGCCGCGTCGATCAGGTAGAAGTTGACGCCCGGCGCGGAAAGCGGCGTCAGCACGGTCGATTGCGAATATTGGTCGAGATTGCCGATCAGTGCCGCCGATGCGGCGTCCTTCGCAAACCATTCGCGATAGTTGAGCAGGCTTTCGACATGAGTCAGCGTCTGGTTGACGCCAGCCTGAATGCCGAGGCCGCGATCGTTGGCGCCGAAATTCCACGACAGCTCGCCGTGCAGGCCGCGCACCCGGTTGTCGATGTCATAGACGATGTCGCGCCAGTAGCGCGGCCCGTAACTGGCGGCCTTCGCCGCCGCCAAAGGATCGTTCAGCGCGATCGTCGGCTGGCCGTTGGCGTTCTGGTAGCTATAGCCATAGGCGGGAAGATTGGAGGTGGCGGCCGAGGTTGGGGTGATGACCATCCCCGTGTTCCATTTATACATCCAGCGATCTTCATTGTAGTGCGCCTGGGAATTCGACGCGCCGGCGGTCAGCTTGAGCTTGTCGCTGAAGTCGTAATGCGCGTTGCCATTGACCAGCCAGGTACGGCGCTTTTCCGGCTGGGCGACGAGGCCGAGCTGGTAGTTGCCGGTGTTCAGCCTGCCTGTTTCGGCCGACGCGCCCGGCGTGTAGCTGCTGGAGGGAAGGGCGAGCGCCTCGTAGCGGTCCTCGTCCGAAAGCTCGTGATAATAGCCGCCGAAGACCGACACGCCGAAGCGGTCGTTCGGACGATATTCGAGCTTGGCGTTGACGCTGTAGCGTTCGCGTTTCTCGTCAAAGGCATAATCCTGCACGCGCACGGGCACGGCGCGTCCGGTCGAATTGGCGATGTCTCCGGTCGCTGCGCCCGCGGCGGTGTAATAGGTCCAGCCGGCACCTGCGGTGTCCCCCGGCAGGTTCGCCAGCGCCGAGGCATGGAGCTGCTGATATTCGCCCGACACGACCAGACCGAATTCATGGTTCGCGCCGAACAGGATCGCGCCGGTCGCGTCAGCCCGGATATTGGCGTTCCTGTCGGGGACGACCTTGCCGGTCTGTGAGGTCCAGCCGCCCATTGCCTGTGCCGTGAGCGAGGTGCCGGTGTCGAACGCGCTCTTGGTCACGAGGTTGAGTTGGCCGCCAAGCGCGTGCGGATCATATTGGGCCGTCACTGTCTTGATCGCCTGGATCTCGCTGACCAGCGAGGCAGGCAGCATCGCGAGCTGTGCGCCGCGATAGCTGCTGTCGGCGCTGGCGATCTGCGCGCCGTCGACGGTGACGAGATTGTAGCGACTGTCGAGTCCGCGGATCGTGACATATTGATAATTGTCGTGTCCGCGGCTCGAATCCCGGTCGGTCATCACTGAAATGCCGGGAATGCGTCGCGCGGCTTCGACGATGTTGACGTCAGGAAGCTGGCTTACCTCGTCCTGGCTGATCGCGTCGATGATCTGGCCGCTCTTGCGCTTGGTATCGAGCGCGCGGCGGGTAGCGAGGCGGAAGCCGGTGACGACGATGTCGCCTTCGGTCGTTGGCTCATCGTTGGTCGATGTCGCTGCATTGGTCCGCTGCTCCCCGGCGGTCAGCAGGATATGGCCTTCGCCCGCCTCCCTCACGGTGAGCGCGGTGCCGACGATGAGCCGGCGCACGGCATCGAGCGGCGTCATCCGGCCCTTCAGCGGCGCCACATGGTGGCCGGAAGCGTGATCGAACGGAAAGGATATCTGGATTCCCGCCTGGCGCCCGACTTCGTTCAGGGCAGCGCCCAGGTCCGATGCCGGAATATCGAGCGCGATTGTGCGGGACGCAGCCGCTGCCGGAGCAGCGAGGCAAGCGGATGCCGGCGCAAGCGCGATGCCTGACAGCAGCAAGGTGATAGCCGAACGACGACGCATGACGAGAAACCCCCTGCGGCGGAATGCCGCGTCGCAGGCTCGATGCTTTGGGTGCGTCAAACCGCTATGGCGAAAATGCCGGCGTGAAAATTCGAACGTCGCGGCGGCGGGCGCTGTTCAGGCACAGGATCGTGGACGGCCTCGATATCGCGCCGAATGCCGTGCCTCGCGGCTAATGGGCAGTGAGGCTTCTGAATTGAGGGGAGTGGGGAATCGCCGCCCGCTTGTTCAATCCGCTTTGCGCCAGGGTTCGTCACCGCCGGGAGCCGGCCACGCGCGCAGAGCCGCCGCGGTCTGTTTCGCGGTATCGACAATATAGTCGCGGACGGTGGCGACCGCAGCTGACTCACCTCCGACCCTTTCATAGAGCGACAAGTGTCGCATGATGTCGGGATCGGTCAGTGGACGCTGCACAAGACCGAAGGATCGGGCGAGCGGGGCGACATAGTCCGGGGAGAAGGTGGCGCCGAGGCCAGCCGCCGCCATTCCCAGCGATGTCGAGATGTGGTCGACGACCTGCACTCGCCTGGGCACGCACGCAGGATCGAGCTCGACAAGCTGCGGCCAGATTCTCTCCTCATGATCGCGTCCGGCGGCGAACAGCTCGATATCGGCCAGTTCGCGCCATGTGAGAGAGGCCGATTTGGCCAGGGCGTGGTCAGGCCTGCACCAAAATACCCATGGCGTCGGAAACAGCCGTGTTTGGACAATATTGGCCGGCACGTCCCGGTCGGGTCCGATCGCCAGGTCGGCTTCGCCGATTGCGACCCGGTCGGCCAGCCAGACGACCGGTGTATCGATCACTCTGATGGTGAAACGCGAATCCGCCGATAGCGCGGCGATCAGCCGGGGAAGGAGCGTCGAGGCGACGACGAGGGGCGCGGCCACGCGAACGACGTCCTCTCTATTGTCGCGAATGTCATCGGCGGCCGCCGCAGCCCGTCCGATCTGGCGCTGGACGGCGAGCGCGGCGGGAAGAAAACTGCGCCCCGCCGGCGTCAGCGCAATCTTTCGCGTGGTCCTGTCGAACAGGGCGAACCCTACCGCACCTTCAAGTTCCGCGATGAGGTTGCTGATAGCGGAAGGGGTAAGGTGGATGCGTCCGGCTGCCTGCCTGAAGCTGTGAAGCTCCGCAGCGGCGATGAACGCCTCGAGCTGGCGGGGGGTGAAACGTGGGGTCATCGCATCATTGTGCAATTTTGATTGATAATAGGCCAGAAGGTTTCGCTAATTTGAATTGAAGGGCTTTGCTAGGGTTGACCCAAGAAGAGGGCAGTCATGCAAGACATCATCATCGGCAGTGGGGTGGTTTCCCCTTTGCACTATATCGACGGCCGGCGAGTCTCGTCGACCGAGCAGTTCGACCTGTTCTCGCCGATCGACCAGCGTCGACTGGGCAGGGTCGCGCAAGGTCTGGCTGAGCATGTCGACGCCGCGGTGACAGCTGCCGCGCACGCCTTTCCCAATTGGGCAGCGCTCGGCGCAGAGGGACGCCTGCCGTATCTGCGCCGCTTTGCCGAGGAGATCGGCAAGCGCGCCGACCTGCTGTGCGAGGCCGAAGCGAACGACGCGGGGGTTCTCCTGTCGCGGATGCGCCACGGCATCGTGCCGCGGGCGATGCTCAACATCACCTTCTTCGCAGAGGCGGCCCTGACTCTGCAGGACCGGACGATCGAGACGGCGCAGGCGCTCCATCACGTGCGGCACGATCCGGCCGGCGTGTGCGCGATCATCACGCCGTGGAACGCGCCGCTGATGCTGAGCACCTGGAAAGCGGGGCCTGCGCTTGCGGCGGGCAACACCATTGTCATCAAGCCGCCCGAATGGGCACCGCTCACCTGCTCGATCCTGGCTGATGCTGCCGATGCGGCGGGCTTGCCGGCAGGCGTGTTCAACGTGGTGCAGGGCGACGGCGCGGTGACCGGCGATCTGCTGGTGCGTGACCCACGCGTCGCACGGATCTCCTTTACGGGTTCGGTCGCGACGGCGCGGAAGATCGCCCAGGTCGCCGGCGCGAATCTGGTGCCGTGCAGTCTGGAACTGGGCGGGAAATCGCCCTTCATCGTCCTTGAGGATGCTGACTTGGACGCGGCTGCGGCGACTGGCGCGCTCATGTATCGCAATGCCACCCAGGTGTGCCTCGCCGGGACGCGGTTTCTGGTTCATGAGCGCGTTCGCGACCGGTTCGTCGCCGCGATGCGCGCCATCGTCGAGCAACTGGTCGTGGGCGACCCGCGCGAGGAACTGACCGAGGTGGGCCCGATCATCCACCCGCGCCAGGTCGATCGGATCATCGGCTATGTCGAACGGGCGAGGCGGGCCGGCGCGACAGTCTTGTGGGGCGGAGAGCCGGATCCTGCCGGTGCGCTCTACTACAAGCCGACGATGCTCACTGACGTCGCGCAGGATTCGGAGATCGTCCAGCAGGAAGTGTTCGGGCCGGTGCTGGTTCTTCAGACCTTCGCCGACGATGCAGAGGCGGTGCGCCTCGCCAACGACACCGTCTATGGGCTTGGCGGGGTCTGCTATGGTGAGGAAGCGCATGCGAAGGCGGTCGCCGAGCAGGTGCAGACCGGCTTTATCTGGATCAACAGCTTCGGCATCCGCGATCTCGCCGCACCCTTTGGCGGCTGCCGGAACAGCGGCATCGGCCGTGAGGGTGGCGACTGGAGCTTCGAGTTCTTCAGCAACATCAAGGACGTGGTCGTGCCGAAGCAGCCGTTCAAGCCAAGCTTCAGCCATCGCTGACCGACAGGAGGATCGAGATGGGCAAGATCGTGGGCGCGGCACTCGTGTCGCATCATCCGGGACTGATGCAGGATGACGACTTCCGGGTGAAAATGGGTGCCGGCGCGGATTCGGATCTGATCGCCGGCGCGGCGCGGCTGCGCGAGAGGATCGACGCGGTCAGCCCGGACGTTCTGGTGATCTTCGACACCCACTGGTTCACCACCGGCTATCACCTCTACGATGCCGGCGAGCAGTATGCCGGCAGCTATATCTCGGACGAAATGCCCTGGTATCTGCACGGCCAGAAATATGACTATCGCGGCGCACCGGAACTGGCGCGGCTGTGCGAGCAGGTCGCCGAGGAGAGGGGCGTCATGGGGCGTGCCATCGCCGAGCCGACCCTGCCGCGTCACTATGCCACGATCAACGTCGTCAACCTGCTCCGCGCGCGGGAACGGATCATGACCGTCAGCAACTGCCAGAATTGCGAGAGCGAGAACTTCCTTGAATCGGGCGAGGTGGTCGGGGAGGCGATCCGGCGCAGCGATCTGCGTGTCGTCCTGCTCGCTTCGGGCGCGCTGAGCCACAAGTTCAACGGCATCAACTGGCAGCAGAAGAATCCACGCATCTACCATCCGGAGAATGTGTCGAGCGCGGCAAATGTCGAAAGCGACCTTGAGGCTGTCGCCTTGCTGCGCGAGGGGCGCCATGACGTGATCGTCGAGCGCTTTCCGTCGCTATACGCCAAAATCCCGTGGGAGGGATTGGGCGGCCATTATCTTCAGATGGTCGGGGCCATGGGCGGTGCGGCGTGCCGTGCCAGGGGAGAGCCAGTGTCGGACTATGAGAATGCACGCGGCACCGGCAATATCGACATCTGGTTCGATTGCGGCACCGGTGCCGGGGAGACAGCGCAATGAGCGTGCTGGACGGTCCGCGCATCGAACGGCGACGGGTCGTCGTCGACGGATCGGCTTGCTGGGGCACGATGGTCGATCCGATCACGCTTCGGCTGGATGACGGGCGTTCGGTGGATCCGGCCGCGCTTGTCCATCTGCCACCTTGCGCGGTTCCGCCGAGCAAGATCATCGCGGTCCATCTGAGCTATGCGTCGCGCGGGGTCGAGACGCGGAACAACCCCAGCCCGACCGAAACGCCGACCTATTTCACCAAGCCCGTCACCGCGCTCAACGGCCATAACGGCCAGCTCATCAAGCCTGACGGTATTCGCTATCTCAACTACGAGGGCGAGTTCGCGGCGATCATCGGCAAGCTCGCGCGCAATATCACCCCCGATGAGGCCTGGGATCATATCGCCGGCTTCGCGCCGGTGCTCGACATGGGCGCGCAGGATTTCCGCGACACCGACCAGGGATCGATGTTGCGGGTCAAGGGAATGGACGGCTTCTGCCCGATCGGGCCGGGCGTGGTATCGGGCGTTGATCCACGCAACGAAATGCTGCGCACCTATCGCAACGGGCTGCTGGTGCAGGAAGCGGCGATCGGTGACGAGATGGTGTGGGGACCGGACTATATGATCGCCGACATCGCCCGCTACATCACGCTGCTGCCAGGCGACATCATCTGCACCGGCACCCCGGCCCATTCGCGGTCGCTCGATCCCGGCGACACGATCGAGGTCGAGATCACCAATATCGGGCGATTGCGCAACACCGTCGTCGCCGGTCCCCGGCCCCGCGCGGACGCGATCGGCCATCCGCCGATGGATACGCCCGAGGTGCGCCGTGTCGCGCTCGGCTTCGACGAGCGGGTGCGCGATGATCTCAAGGCCAATTATCGCGCCGCGTCGGGAGAATGAGCACGGCGTCGCCGATCGGGGAACTTGCCGGCCGCTTTTCCGGACGGTTGCTGACCGACCCGGAGGACATGGCACCCTTCCTTGTCGACTGGCGCAAGCTGTGGCGCGGTGCGGCGAGTGCGGTGGTCCAGCCGGACAGCACTGAGGATGTCGCCGCGATCGTGCGCTGGTGCGGCGAACACCACGTCGCGATCGTGCCGCAAGGGGGCAATACCGGCATGTCCGGCGGCGCGACGCCCGAGGTGGAGGGCGATGTGATCGTCCTCTCGCTCGCGCGGATGAACCGGATCCGCGCCGTCGATCCGCTGGACAATGTCATCATTGTCGATGCCGGCTGCATTCTTCAGGCGGTGCAGGAGGCGGCCGATGAGGTCGGTCGCCTGTTCCCACTCAGCCTGGGGGCGGAGGGATCCTGCACGATTGGCGGCAATCTCGCGACGAATGCCGGCGGAACCGGGGTATTGCGCTACGGAAATGCCCGCGACCTGTGCCTGGGGATCGAGGCCGTCACTGCGCAGGGCGAGGTGTGGGACGGGCTCAGGCGGTTGCGCAAGGACAATAGTGGCTATGATCTGCGCGATCTCTTTATTGGCTCGGAAGGCACGCTGGGGATCATCACCGGTGCGGTGATGCGGCTTTTTCCGAGACCGGCGGCACGCGTCGCGGCCTTTGTCGCCCTGTCGTCGGTCGCATCGGCGCTGGCTCTGTTCGATCGTGCCCGCGCGACGCTCGACACGGCCCTGACCGCTTGCGAGTTCCTGTCGGAGGAATGCCTCGCCCTGCTGCTCGATCATCGGCCCGACCTGCGCCGACCGTTGGCGGAGGCGGCGCCCTGGTATGTCCTGATCGAGCTGAGCGGCCTGGAGGAGGAAGCAAAACTTCGTGCGGCACTGGAGGATCTGCTCGCCGGAGCGTTCGAGCGAGGGGATGTGATCGACGCAGCGATTGCCGGATCGGTGGCGCAGACCCGTGCCTTCTGGGCGTTGCGCGAGGGTATTTCCGAGGCGCAGGGGGCGATCGGCAAGACGATCAAGCACGACGTCGCGGTGCCGCTGTCCCGCATCCCCGCCTTTCTGGCGGAGGCCGATGCAGCGATCGCCTCGCGCTGGCCGGAGATTCGCTTCGTCACCTTCGGTCACCTCGGGGACGGCAATATCCACTATAATTTCTCGCCCCCGCGCGGCGGCGATCAGCAGGCGTTCCTGGCGGATCAGGATGCGATCAATCGCGTGACTCACGATATCGTCGTTCGGCATGGCGGCACGGTCTCCGCCGAACATGGTCTTGGCCAGCTGCGTCACCATGAGGCGGCACGCTACAGGCCGTCTGTCGAGACCGCCCTGATGCGGGTCGTCAAACAGGCGCTCGATCCCCTGGGGTTGATGAACCCTGGGAAGGTCCTGCCATGAATGCAAAATCCGGTTTGATTGCGGGCGAAATCATGACGATCGATAGCGAGGCTGCCCTCGCGGCGCTGGGCGCGTGCCGGCTGCCGGGAATGGGTATTGAGAAGGTCTGATATGAAGATAGCGATTGTCGGGGCGGGTGCGATAGGCGGCTGGATGGGCGTGCGTCTCGCCGCCTCGGGTCATGATGTCAGCGTCCTCGCTCGGGGCGAGACGCTCGCCGCGCTACGGGAGGCGCCATGGCGGCTGGAACTGGGAGGACAGGCGCTGGAGGCGCAGGTCGGGGCCAGCGATGATGCGGCTGTCCTGGGCGTCCAGGACCTCGTCGTCGTCGCGCTCAAGGGGCCGGCGCTGCCCGTGCTTGCGTCGTCGCTCCGACCGCTGATCGGGCCGGATACGATCGTCATACCGGCGATGAACGGCGTGCCCTGGTGGTTCCTGCTGGGCGGCGGGGGCGAGCTGGCGTCAACCGCGTTGCTCTCCATCGATCCGGGCGGGGCGATCGCACAGGCGATCCCGTTCGAAACGGTGCTCGGATGTGTGGTTCACGCGTCGGCCTTCGTTCGCGGGCCGGGTGATGTCGCGCATAAGGCGGGCAACCGGCTGATCCTCGGCGAACCGGACGGATCGCTTTCCCCAAGGCTCGACCTGGTGGCCGGAATATTCGCCGGCGCGGGGTTCGATGTCGAACGGAGCCCGGCCATCCGCCGCGATATCTGGTACAAGCTCTGGGGCAACATGACGATGAATCCCATCTCCGCGATGACCGGTGCTACCTGCGATCGCGTGCTCGACGATCCGCTGGTCAGCGCCTTCGTCCTGCGGGCAATGGCTGAAGCTCAAGCGATCGGCGCGCGCATCGGCTGCGACATTGCCGAGCGCGGCGAGGATCGCAACGCCGTTACGCGGCAACTGGGCGCCTTCAAGACCTCGATGCTGCAGGATGCCGAGGCGGGCAAGCCACTGGAAATCGATCAACTGTTGTCGGCACCGATCGAGATCGGGGAATCACTGAACCTGCGGGTGGAAAATCTGCAGACGCTGCTTGGTCTCAGCCGCCTTTTTGCGCGGGTCAACGGCCTCTATCCGCCCGAAGCGATGATGCCGCGTTCAGTGGGCGGGTCGAAGGTCCCGCACATGTGATGCTTTCCCCTGCGAGCGGGCGATTGCGCCCGGCGGGCGCAACGACACGCGTGCGCTGATGCCGACATTCTCCTTGATATAGCTCGACAGGGTGGTCGCGTGGGCCTGGCAGGTCGACATGTCGATGCCGATGCGCGGCTCCACTTCGATGATCACTTCATCCATGCGATCGGGCCGGGTGACCTCGATCACGAAATGCGGCGCGAGCTCGGCGCATTTGAGAAGCTGCTCCTCGATCTGCGTCGGGAAGACGTTGACGCCCCGGACGATCAGCATGTCGTCCGATCGGCCGACGATCTTCGCCATCCTGCGATAGGGAAGCCCGTCACCGGGCAGGAGGCGGGTCAGGTCCCTCGTGCGATACCGGATGATCGGGAGCGCCTGCTTGGAGAGCGAGGTGAAGATGAGCTCGCCTTCCTCGCCATCGGGAAGGGGCTCGCCCGTTTCAGGATCGACGATCTCCGGCAGGAAATGGTCTTCCCAGATCGTCGGGCCCGATGTCCCCTGGAACTCTTGGGCGACACCGGGGCCCATGACTTCCGACAGGCCGTAGATATCGGTTGCGGCGAGATCGAATGCGCCTTCGATTTCGCGGCGCATCGCCTCGGTCCAGGGCTCGGCTCCGAATATCCCGATGCGCAGGGACGAACTTCTCGGGTCGATGCCCTGGCGCCGGAATTCGTCGAGGATCGAGAGCATGTAACTCGGCGTCACCATGATGACTTCCGGTTTGAAGTCCTGGATCAATTTGACCTGCTTTTCGGTCTGGCCGCCCGACATGGGAATGACGGCGCATCCAAGCGCCTCGGCGCCATAGTGCGCACCGAGCCCGCCGGTGAACAGCCCATAGCCATAAGCGATATGCACCTTCATGCCTGCGCGCCCACCCGCGGCATGGATGCTTCGGGCGACCAGCGACGACCATGTCCGGATATCGTCGGCGGTGTAGCCCACGACGGTCGGCAGCCCGGTCGTGCCCGAGGACGCGTGGATACGTGCAACCTTGTCTTCCGGTACAGCGAACATGCCGAACGGATAGGCTGCCCGCAGATCGGCCTTGGTCGTGAAGGGCAGGCGCGCAATGTCCGGCAAGGAACGGATGTCGTCGGGACTGACATCCTTCGCATCGCACGCCGCGCGGAAGGAGCCGACATTGCGATAGGCGTGCCCGACGGACCATCGCAGCCGTTCAAGCTGGACGCGCTGCAATGCCTCTTTCGTGGTGGGGCCGTAGTCCATTTCTCTGGCCGATCCTCTCAGAGGGCGTTCATCGTGAGCAGGTCATAGGTCGCGACCATAGCGTCGCTGCTGTCGGTCACCACGACCGCCCAGCGAACCTCGCCATATTGCTCGTTGCGCTGTGTCTTGCTCTTCACCGTCAGCGCCACCCTGATGGTCTCGCCCGGCGACACGGGTTTCAGAAACCTCAGGCCCTCGAGCCCGTAATTGGCGAGAACGGGCCCCGGTGCCGGATCGACGAACAGCCCCGCCGCGAATGACAGGATCAGATAGCCATGCGCCACGCGGCCCGGGAAGAAGGGATTAGCCGCGGCCGCTTCCTCGTCCATATGAGCGTAGAAGGTATCGCCCGTGAAATGCGCAAAATGCTCGATATCCTCCAGTGTGATCGCTCTGGCGCCGGTTCGCAGCGTATAGCCGATCTCCAGTTCGCCGAAGCGGAGCCGGAACGGATGGGTGGTCGCTTCGGCTTGCGCCGAGCCCGGAAGCCAGCGTCGCGTGATGGCGCCGATTATGCGCGGATGGCCCTGCACGGCGCTGCGCTGCATATAGTGTTTGACGCCCCGGATGCCGCCCATTTCCTCGCCGCCGCCGGCACGTCCGGGGCCGCCATGGATCAGCATCGGCAGAGGGGAGCCATGACCGGTGGATTCTTTCGCGCTGTCTCGATCGAGGATGACGATCCGCCCGTGGAAGGAGCCCGTGCCGAGCAGGAATTGCCGCGCGACCTGTGGATCATAAGTGAAGAATGAAAGGGCGAGAGACCCTTTGCCACGATTGGCGAGCGCGATCGCGTCGTCGAGACCGTCATAAGGCATCAGCGTCGCGACGGGCCCGAATGCCTCGATATCGTGAACCTTCTGCGCGGCCCAGGGATCGTCCATGCGGAACAGGAGGGGCGATATGTACGCGCCTGATGCGGGCTCGCCACCCTTGATGTCGACATGGTCGATATCGCCGAACACGAGTTGGGCCTCGGTCGACAGTTCCCGCGCCTTTTCGCGGACATCCGCAAGCTGGGACCGTCCGGCAAGTGCGCCCATGGTGACGCCCTCCATGGCGGGGTCGCCGATGACGATCTTGCCGAGCCGTGCCTTCAATGCCTCTTCGGCGGCATCCAGCCATTGGCGCGGTACGAAGGCACGCCGGATCGCGGTGCATTTCTGCCCCGCCTTGACGGTCATCTCCCGTGCCACCTCCTTGATGAAGAGATCGAATTCCGGTGTGTCAGGACCGGCATCCGGCCCGAGGATCGCAGCATTGAGCGAATCCCGCTCCGCCACGAAGCGCACCGATTCACGCGCGATCACGGGATGTGCCTGCAATTTCATCGCGGTCCCTGCCGATCCCGTGAAGGATACCACGTCCTGGCAGGTCAGGTGATCGAGGAGGTCGCCGACGCTTCCGACGATGAGTTGAACGGCGCCCGGCGGCAGAACGCCGGCTTCGACCATGATGCGGAATGCGTGCTCCGCCACCTGGGATGATGTCGTGCCGGGCTTCACGATCGCCGGTACTCCCGCGAGCAGGGCCGGGCCGAGCTTCTCCAGCATGCCCCAGACGGGAAAGTTGAAGGCGTTGATATGGATCGCCGCGCCCTGGAGCGACGTATAGACATGCTGGCCGATGAAGCTGCCCAGCTTGCCGATCGGTTCGAAGTCGCCATCAGTCAGGATGACGTCGTCGGGCAGTTCCTTTCGGCCCTTTGACGACAGGGCGAACAGCGTTCCCGCGCCGCCTTCGATATCGATCCAGCTGTCGTTTCGTGTCGCGCCCGTCGCCGTCGACAGCGCGTAGAGTTCTTCCTTGCGAGTGATGATCGCCTGGGCGAGCGCCTTGAGCATGCGCGCGCGATCATGGAAGCTCATCGCGCGAAGCGCCGGGCCGCCGACCTGGCGGGCATGCGACAGCATGGCCGCGAAATCGAGCCCCGTGCTGCCGGCCTGAGCGACGGGGTCGCCGCTGATCGCCGACAGCACGGGCACCGGTTCAGTGCTTCTGACCCAGCGGTCGGCCGAATAGTTCTCCAGGATCTTCGTCATAAAAGCCTCTGCCAGAGCCTATCGGCCGGTAAAATGGGGAGGGCGCTTGGCCATGAAGGCGGCCACACCCTCCTGATAATCGTCGCTTCGTCCGAGCTCGCGCATCAGGTCGCGCTCGATCAGCAACTCATTCTCGAACGAGTTCAGCGCCGCATTCCGGATGGCGCGCTTCGTTGCGGCAAGGCCGCGCGTTGGGCCGGTCGCGAAACGCCGCAGCAGCGTGTCGGCTTCCTGCCCAAGCTGCTCGTCATCGACGCACTTCCAGATGAGCCCCCAGTTCTCGGCTTTCTCCGCCGACAACGGCTCGCCCGTCATCGCCAGTCCAAGCGCACGCGCTTGCCCGACAAGGCGCGGGAGAACCCATGTCCCGCCGGAATCGGGGATGAGACCGATATTCGCGAAGGACTGGATGAAGCGTGCGCTCCTGGCCGCGATGACGATGTCGCAGGCAAGGGCTATATTCGCGCCCGCGCCGGCCGCGACGCCGTTGACCGCGCAGATGACCGGTTTCTCCATCGATGCCAGCCTGAGGACGAGCGGCGCATAATAGGTCTCGACCGAATGGCCCAGGTCGACGGGCTCGGCACCCGGCGCAACCGATCGATCCGAAAGATCCTGGCCCGCGCAGAATCCGCGGCCCGCGCCGGTGAGCAGCAGCACCCGGACGTTCTCGTCGCGTTCGACGAGGTCGAGTGCTGCGGCAACTTCCTCGTGCATCTGCACGGTGAAGCTGTTCAGCCGCTCCGGTCTGTTCAGGGTCAGCCTCGCGGCACCGTCCCCGATTTCCAGAAGGATCGTGCTGTAGCTCATCCTGGCTCCTCTACGTTTCTTTTTATAGACTGACCGATCGGACAATTATTGGCAAGCGCAATTTTCGGCTCTAGGAGGCGAGGCATGTCGATCGATTCAGAAGAGGTCGCCAGCGCTTTTGGTGCCGGCGCCATGGGGAGAAGATATTGGTTGAGGCGTTCATCTGCGATGCCGTGCGGACTCCCGTCGCGCGATATGGCGGTGCCCTGGCGACGATCCGGCCGGACGATCTGGCCGCGGTGCCGCTCGCGGCGCTTGTCGAGCGCAATCCGCGCCTCGTCGGCAATGTCGAAGACGTCATCCTTGGATGTGCCAACCAGGCAGGTGAGGACAACCGGAACGTCGCGCGCATGGCGGCGCTCCTGTCGGGTCTCGGAGAAGACGCGCCAGGCACGACGATCAATCGCTTGTGCGGATCGGGCATGGATGCGGTTGCCTTTGCCGCGCGCGCCATCAAGGCGGGCGAGGCCGACCTCATGATCGCGGGCGGCGTGGAGAGCATGACCCGCGCGCCGTTCGTCATGCCGAAGGCAGCCCAGCCATTCGCCCGGGACAACGCGGTCTATGACACCACGATCGGATGGCGCTTCGTGAATGCCCGGCTGAAGGCGCAGTTTGGGATCGATTCGATGCCCGAGACGGCCGAGAACGTCGCGCGGGAATTCGGCGTGAGCCGCTCCGACCAGGATAAATTCGCGGCTGAAAGTCAACGCCGCGCGGCTGCGGCCCAGGCGAGCGGCCGCCTGTCGCAGGAGATCGTACCTGTCAGCGTCCCGAACCGGAAAGGCGATCCGCTTGTGGTCGAGCGGGACGAACACCCTCGCGAGACGACGCTGGAGGCACTTGGCGCGCTTCGTCCGATAGTGCGCCCGGACGGCACGGTCACCGCCGGCAATGCAAGCGGTGTGAATGATGGCGCCGCCGCCATCATCGTTGCAAGTGCGCGCGCGATCGATCGATATGGACTCAGTCCGCGAGCGCGCGTCCTTGGCACGAGCGTCGCGGGCGTTTCTCCCCATATCATGGGAATCGGGCCTGCGCCCGCCAGTAGGAAGCTGCTGGATCGGCTTGGACTGGCGGTGGACGATATGGATGTCGTCGAATTGAACGAGGCATTTGCAAGCCAGGGGCTGGTCGTTCTCCGGCAGCTCGGCATCGCCGACGATGCCCCGCACGTGAACCCCAACGGCGGCGCGATCGCCCTCGGCCACCCGCTGGGCATGTCCGGCGCCCGGCTGATCCTGACGGCGACGGAGGAGCTCGGATTGCGCGGTGCCAGATATGCGCTGTGCACCATGTGCATCGGTGTCGGACAGGGGATCGCGATGGTCATCGAGCGCGTGTGAAAGAATCCGTTCGCTCAATGCAGATAATTCATTGACCGTATGGTCGGTTAATTATATGGCCTGAAGCGCAGGAGATTCAGGATGTATACGACAGAGCTGGATAGGGTTGCGGCAGTCGCTCCGGCCGACGTGGAGGATTCCGCGATGCTTGCCGCGTTCGAGGCGCGGGTCGCGGCGGACGAATTCATCGAACCGAAGGACTGGATGCCTGAAGCTTATCGGCGCACGCTGACGCGCCAGATATCCCAGCACGCGCACAGCGAGATCGTCGGGATGCTGCCCGAGGGCAATTGGCTGACGCGGGCGCCAAGCCTCAAGCGCAAGGCGATCCTCCTGGCCAAGATCCAGGATGAAGGGGGGCACGGTCTCTACCTTTATTGCGCGGCGGAAACCCTGGGAACCAGCCGGGAACAGATGATCGACGCCCTGCATGCGGGCAAGGCGAAATATTCGACAATCTTCAACTATCCCACGCTGAGCTGGGCGGACATCGGCGCGATCGGCTGGTTGGTGGACGGTGCCGCGATCATGAATCAGGTCCCGCTCCAGCGGACATCCTACGGCCCCTATGCCCGAGCGATGGTACGCGTTTGCAAGGAGGAGAGCTTCCACCAGCGCCAGGGTTTCGACCTGCTCCTTTCGCTCGCGAACGGCACCACCGCCCAAAAGGCGATGGCGCAGGATTCGCTCGATCGCTGGTGGTGGCCAGCGCTGATGATGCTCGGCCCGCCCGACGACAATTCGCCCAACAGCGCCCAGTCGATCCGCTGGCGCATCAAGCGCGAGACGAACGACGAGCTGCGCCAGAAATTCGTCGATGCGACGGTTCCCCAGGCGGAACTGCTGGGGCTCACCATTCCCGATCCGGACCTGCGCTGGAACGAGGAGCGCGGGCATTATGATTTCGGCGCGATCGACTGGGAGGAATTCTACGCGGTCGTCCAGGGGCATGGCCCGGTGGCGAAGGAACGGATCAACGCGCGCCGCGCCGCGTGGGAAGCGGGGGCATGGGTTCGCGCGGCGGCCGATGCCTATCAGGCGAAGCACGCGCACGCCGTGGCGGCACTGGCAGGAGGGGTGCGGGAATGAGCAGGGATTGGCCCCTTTGGGAAGTGTTCGTGCGGGCGCGCGGGGGGATCGAGCATCGCCATGTCGGCTCGGTGCATGCGCCCGACGGTGATCTCGCCGTCCGGCACGCGCGCGATACCTACACTCGGCGGATGGAGGGGGTGAGCATCTGGGTCATCCGGTCGAGCGACATCGTGGCTTCCGATCCGGGGAAATCAGCCGCGCTGTTCGAGCCCGCCGAAGACAAGATCTACCGGCACCCGACCTTCTACGACCTTCCCGACGCCGTGAAGCACATGTGAGACAGGCATGAACGACCCGCTTTTCCTTGCTCTTCTCGAGCTTGCCGACGATTCACTCATTCTTGGCCAGCGGCTTTGCGAATGGAGCGGGCATGCGCCGAGCATCGAGGTCGATCTCGGCCTGTCGAACCTCGCGCTCGACCTGATCGGCCAGGCCACGCTGTTTCTCGATTATGCCGGCGAGGTGGAAGGGAAGGGGCGCAGCGCCGATCGGCTGGCCTTCCACCGCGATGCGGGCGAATTCCGGAACTGCCTGCTGGTCGAACAGCCCAATGGCGACTTCGGCCAGACCATCGCCCGGCAGTTCCTCTTCTCGACCTATCAACTGGCGTTGTTCGGCAAGCTTCAGGGCTCAGCCGACGCCAGGATCGCGGCCATCAGCGCGAAGGCGATCAAGGAGGTCGCCTATCATGCCGAGCTGGCGTCGGACTGGGTCGTCCGGCTCGGCGACGGCACCGATGAAAGCAGGCTACGCATGACGGAGGGCTTCGACTGGTTCTGGCGCTTCGTCGACGACATGTTTGCCCGCAGCGAGGAACAGGCCGGTCTCCAGCCCGAAGGCGTGTTGTTCGATCGTACGGCACTGCGGGCGGGGTTCGACAGCCGCGTCGCCGAACTGCTGTCCATCGCGACGCTGCCTGCACAGCCCGGGCGAGTCTGGCAGATATCGGGCGGTCGCGACGGGCGCCACACCGAGCATCTGTCACCGCTTCTCGCGGTCATGCAGGTCGTGCCCCGAGCGCACCCCGAAGCCGCCTGGTGACGGCCATGGGCGCATCGGTGCCGTCCGATTCTGGCCTGGCCGATCGTCTCGCCGAAGTGCTGGCGACCGTGCCTGATCCCGAAATCCCCGTGGTTTCGGTGATTGACCTCGGCATCGTCCGGTCGATCGAGACCGCCGGCACGCCAAGGGTCACGCTGACGCCAACCTATACGGGCTGCCCGGCCACGCTCGTCATCGAGGCTTCCGTACGGGCCGGGCTCGACGATGCCGGCTTCTCGAATGTCGAGATCCGGACCGAACTCTATCCACCATGGACGACGGACATGATCACCGATGCCGGGCGGGAGAAACTGCTGGCCTACGGCATTGCGCCGCCGGCCAGGAATGCGGCCCTGCATTCGTTGCGCGCTCGTGAGACCGTCCATTGCCCCCGATGCAACTCGGCCGGGACGCGTGAGATCAGCCGCTTCGGGTCGACCCCGTGCAAAGCGCTTTGGCAATGTGACGATTGCCTGGAGCCGTTCGACAAATTCAAATGCCATTAGGAGCGACGATGTCCACCGGGTTCCATGCCCTCGAAATCGCCGAGATACGTCGCGAGACCAACGATGCCGTGTCGCTTCGCCTCTCCGTGCCCGCGTCGCTTCGGGAGGCATTTCGCCATTCGCCCGGCCAGCATCTGACCCTGCGCGCCGAGCTTGACGGGGAAGAGGTGCGGCGGAACTATTCGCTCTGCACTGCGCCGGATGAAAGCGAGCTGCGGGTCGCCATCAAGCGCGTCGAGGGCGGGCTTTTCTCGACCTGGGCGAACAAGATGCTGACGGTCGGCGGCACGCTCGACGCGATGCCGCCGCATGGCAGCTTCACCTGGCGCTTCGATCCGGCACGCAGCGCCACCTATGCGGCCTTCGCCGCTGGTTCGGGCATTACGCCGATCCTGTCCCTGCTGAAGACGGGCCTCGCGACCGAACCGCATAGCCGGTTCGTGCTTTTCTATGGCAACCGGACCTCGTCCAGCATCATGTTCCTGGAGGAGATATCCGCCCTGAAGAACCGGTTTCTAGATCGGGTCCAGATCTTCCATTTCCTCACCGAGGAAGAAGACGGTATTCCGATGTTCAACGGCCGGCTTGATACGGGCAAGCTCGGCGAGATATTCGAGCGGCTGCTCGATCCGTCGGACATCGACGCGGCCTTCATCTGCGGGCCGGGCAGCATGATGGATGCGGTTGAAGGCGCGCTGCTCGCCGGGGGCGTCCCTGCCGCGTCGATCCTTTCGGAACGGTTCAATGTCGGTCCGATCAGCGAGGCGGACCGCAACGCGGCGGAAGAACGCGCCCGCAAGGCGGAAGGCAGGAAGGTACGATTGACGCTCGATGGCCGCCGACGCGCGCTGACTTTCGACGCGCAGAAGGGCTCCATTCTCGAGAATGCGCGCGCCGCCGGGCTGCCGGCCCCGTTCGCCTGCAAGGCGGGCGTGTGCGCTACCTGTCGTGCGAAGGTCGTCACCGGTGAGGTGGCCATGCACCAGAATTTCGGCCTCTCCAGGGAGGAGGTGGCGCGCGGTTATGTTCTCACCTGCCAGGCCGTGCCGCTTTCGGACGATGTCGAACTCGACTTCGATGCCTGAAAATTCGCTGATCCAGCGAGTGTCGGCATCGTCGCTCCAATCCGGAACGCCGCGCCCTTCCGGTTCAGAAAACTAACCGACAGCGAGGTTGAATGCCATGTCGGCGATGCTCTCCGGATCAAGCGGACCGGCCGGATCATACCAGTTCCCGGTCCAGTTGATCATGCCGAACAACAACATGGTCTTGGCGCGCGCCTTGCCTTTTTGATCGGCCAGTGTCGGGTCGAGCTCAACGAGCAGGGCCTGCACCGTATCGAGGATCCTGCGCTGTTTCGCGACGATGGAGTGGCGCTTTTCATCGGGCAGGTGCCTCAGATCGTTGAGGAGGACCTTTTGCGGCGCGGCGGCCCCGACATAGTCTTTCATGAAGAGACGAAGCAGGGTCTTCAGTCGCTGCTCCGGCTTGCCCTGGACGGCCATGGCCTGATCCACATCAGCGACGAGGCGGTCGATGTGGGAAGCCATGACGGCGTAGAGGACGTCCTCTTTCGAGGGATAATAATGATATAGAAGCGACTTGGACGTCTGGCAGGCGTTTGCCAGCTCGAGCACCGACGCGCCGAGAAAGCCATTTTCCGCGAAAAGCTGTGCCGCCTTCGCGACAATGGCCTCGCGTCTTTCTTCGTAATCAGCTGCCTGTGTTCGCGCCATTCTAGTATCACCACCGATCCAGTCACCTTCAGGACCTAGCAGGCGCGGACCCAGCGTCAACCGACGCCCCGGACCGACGAGGTTCGAGCCGGTGCGCCCTCCTTCCCGCTTTCATGTTTGCCGCCGACCAGTTGAAATCCCGGTCCTTGTCTCCGCACACGATTTTCCGTTCCTGCCGCGGGGTTACTCCGGCTAGATGGTGCCATGAACATTCGCGACCTCTCCCTGCGCGGTGCGGGCGCGAGACGTGTTGACAAGCGGCGGTGGAAGGCATCTTTATTGACGAAGTGTCATAATGAATGTCTGTTCAAAATTTATCCTGTGGCGGAACGATGAATAACGAAGAGAATTTCAGGACGAGGAACGCCCGCATCAAGCGGGCAAAGACGCGCACCCGAATCCTGGCCGCTGCCTTCGCCCTGTTCGAGGAACGCGGCATCGACGGCACCACCATCGACGACGTCCGCTATGCAGCGCACCTCTCGCGCGGTTCGATCTACAATTATTTTCCGACCTTTGACGCAATGCTGCGGGAGATGGCGCAGCACATGGTCATCCAGCTTAACAAGGAACAGTCAGCGAGTTTCGACGGATTGACCAGCCCGATCGAACGGATCTGCTGCAACATCCGTTATTCCATCAGGCGCATTTCCTCCGATCGTGTCGGCGCGGAAATCCTGTTGCGCGTACTGCCGCTGATCGGACCACCAACGCCGGACATGCGGCAGCACGCGCTCCGCAACATCACTGCGGCCCAGGCGGAGGGGCTGGTGAATGTCCCGTCGCTGCAGATTGCGCTTGAAATGGGCTATGGTCTTGTAACGGCACTCGTGCAGCGGGGTATGACAAGCGGTATCACGCCGAAGGAAATCGATGCCGGCGCGCAGATGCTCCTGCGATCCTTCGGTGTCGCCGACGAGAATGCCCAACGCATCGCGACCCTGCGCTTGCCCGGTCTCCCGGTCGAGCAACTGCGCCATGCAGTCCTTGACGATCTCAGCGGGGATGATCCGGAACGCGCTCTTGCCTGAGGCCAGGTGATCGCAGGCCAGCGAGCACCAATCCTCCGATAAGCGAGAGATGTTCGATCGCGATCCGCAATTCTTCGGTTCGCCGGGGCTCGTCGAACCGCCAGAAGGCGTGGCCGAAGGGGATCGTAAGAGCGGTAAAACCCGCAAGGGCGAATGCCGCGATCCGTCCATATCCCCTGACGTTGAAGATCAGGACGAGTGGACCGACGATGTTCAGGATGGTCGATGCCGCAGCGCTGAAGGCGGGAAACGGAACACCCATCTGGCCCAGCCCGGCGGCGAAACCCGTAGGCGAAAGCAGGCCGGCAACGCCGGTCGAAAGGAAGATTGCCGATAGAAGGAAACGGCAGGCAAGCGTTAGCCTGCCTGCCGCCAGACGCTCGTCGGCAACCGTCACCTGACTGCCGTGGTCGCCTCCCCCTTTGCCGTCACTTCGGATCATGCAGGAAGTGGACGATGATATTCATGGTTTCCTTCGACGACCAGGGAAGGCCGGCCATTGGATCACCGACGAAGGCGAGATCGCCATGGCCGGCCCCATCCAGGATATAGCGCGTGCTCGGGACGCCGGCGGCGCGTAAAGCATTGTGCAGCCTCAGTGTCTGGCTCGGCGACACAATCCGGTCCTGGTTGCCATGGAAGATCAGAAACGGCGGATCAGACCGGTCGATATAGGTGAGGGGATTGGAAGCGGGGGGAAAGGCCGTACCACCCTCGGCAAGATAGCGTGCGATCGGCGATCCGGGCGCAACGAAGCCTGCCATCTCGGGATTGAAATCCTCCGCCACATGCACCGTGTCCGACGTGCCGAACTTGTCGACAACGGCCTGGACGGCGCTGCTCTGGTCGAGATTGTCGCCACGATCGAAGTCCTTCACCCCGTTCGTCACGCCGACCATGGCGGCGAGATAGCCACCCGCCGATTCACCCCAGACCGCCACGCGCGAAGGATCGATGCCATAGTCGGCGGCGTGGGCGCGCAGGAATCTGATCGCTGACTTTACGTCGGCGACCGCCGTCGCGGAAGGTCGCGCCGTCCATGGCCGTCCGATACTGAATGCTGGCGACCACGAAGCCATTCTCGGCCACGAAGGTGCGCAGGTTCAGCCCGTTCTCCTTGGGGGCGATGACGAAGCCGCCGCCAGTAACGTAGATGACCAGCGGATATTTGCCGGGTGCGGAAGGGGAGAGAATATCCAGGGCGAGATCGCGCGCCTGGCCGCCCGGACCGGGGATGTGGGCGAAGGCGACGTTGGATACCGTCTTCAACGCGATGTGGCCGCACTCGATCTGATCGGCCGGGTCGGGCTTGATCACGGTACTGGTGCTCACATCGCTTGGCTTGACGCTTGTCGCCATCGGAATGGGCGGCATACTCGGCATGCCTGGCGGAGGCGGTGTCGCCGGGCACTGGGTGCCGGACGGGCCACCCGCGGGCTGGGCTTCCTTCGCATCCGCCACGGTTGCACTCCCCATCGCAAAAGCGGCCAGGCTGCCTGCCACGATCAACCTCTTTCTGTATCGGTTCATGAAAATCTCCAATGTTCGCTCGGCGGGGTTCGATCTGATCGCCAGGGTGTCGCGGGTATCGGTCGTGCCGATCATGAAAGCCTCAACTGGTCAGAAGTCGGCGCTCAGCGTGATCCCGTAGGTGCGCGGCGCGTCGTACTGGACGATGGCTGACGTGTCGGACTGGCCGAGTGCGGTGGTGACCGGTTTGTTGGTCAGGTTCTTGCCCCAGACCCTGATGCCGTACCGCTTGTCCGGCATTTTCCAGCCGATCGATCCGTCGAGCAGCGCATAGGCTTTCTGCTCGAGCACATTGTCGGGCTGGCCGAAGAAGCCGCTGTTATAGTAGCCGCCCAGATCGAAGGACCAGATGCCCGCCTTCGTCTCGCGCACATAATGGACGTTGAGGTTGACTGTCGCGTCCGGCGTGATCGGAAGCCGGTTGCCCTCGGCCGATACCGTCGACCGGATCGATCCGCCCAACGGATTGGGGGTGTAGCGATCGGCGTTCGGGAAGCTGGTGAAGCGATCGTGGAGGACGCTGACGCCACCGTCGATGGTCAGCCCCTTGGCCGGACGCAACTGGAGATCGAGGTCGACGCCGTAGATTTCCGCGCCGGCGCCATTGTAGATGAAGATGTTGTTGAGCTCGAAC